>JAZJZL010000032.1:19131-32848 GCA_040389845.1 Bacteroidota bacterium | reverse complement strand
TTTGTGTAGCAATCCTTTTATTTGCTCCTCGTCCTGCTGCGATAGCGGATCAAGGTCAACCATCTCGGTATTGCAGTTGTCGGCGAAGGTGTTGTTAGGGTTATATACCCATGCGATACCTCCGCTCATACCGGCTGCAAAGTTGCGGCCTGTTTCGCCAAGTATCAGTGCGCGGCCGCCGGTCATGTATTCACAGCCGTGGTCGCCTATGCCTTCAACAACTGTTGTTGCACCCGAGTTACGCACGGCAAAGCGCTCGCCGGCCATACCGCGGATAAATACTTCGCCGGATGTAGCGCCATATAAGGCCACATTGCCGATAATGATATTTTCTTCAGGTGTGAAGGTTGCTTTTTCTGAAGGATAGATAGCCAGCTGTGCTCCTGACAAGCCTTTGCCTACATAGTCGTTAGCTTCGCCTTCCAGCTCGAACGAAACACCCTTGGTATTGAATGCGCCAAAGCTTTGACCTGCCGAACCTTTAAACTTAAAGTTGATGGTATTATCCGGCAATCCGGCTGAGCCGTAAATTTTTGATATCTCGTTCGATAGCAGGGTACCTATAGTACGATCCACGTTCTTTACATCGAAGGTGGCAAATACAGGAGTTTTATCGGCCAGCGCAGGTTGTGCTGCCTCAAGCAGCTTCCAGTCGAGTATAGCATCCATGCCATGGTCCTGCTTTTCACTATTGTAAAGTGTAGAACCTTTAGCGGTATTAACCGGGTGAAGGATTCCTGAGAGGTCGACAGTTTGTGCTTTCCAATTTTGGATGCCGTCTTTTACCTTTAGGAATTGTACGCGGCCAACCATTTCGTTTATGGTACGGAAACCAAGCTCGGCCATTATCTCGCGCAGCTCCTCTGCCATAAATCTGAACAGGTTTACAACATGCTCCGGTTTACCCGAGAATAATTTCCTTAATTCCGGGTCCTGCGTGGCAACACCTACAGGGCAGGTGTTCAGGTGACATTTACGCATCATGATACAGCCGCCGGCAACCAGGGCTGCAGTAGCAACCCCCCATTCTTCAGCCCCCATTAAGGTAGCGATAGCCAAATCACGTCCGGTTTTTAGCTGGCCATCGGTTTGCAGTACAACGCGGCTGCGCAGTTTGTTGCGTACCAGGGTTTGGTGTGCTTCTGCTAAACCAAGTTCCCATGGCAAACCAGCGTGTTTTATCGAGCTGATGGGTGATGCGCCTGTACCGCCGTCATAACCTGCAACCAGGATAACATCTGCATGCGCTTTGGCAACACCTGCGGCTATAGTGCCGACGCCAGCTTTCGATACCAATTTTACGTTGATACGTGCTGCTCTGTTAGCATTTTTAAGGTCGAATATCAGCTGGGCTAAATCCTCGATAGAATAAATATCGTGGTGCGGCGGGGGAGAAATCAGGCCTACGCCGGGAGTAGAGTGACGGGTTTTTGCAATCCAGTCGTCCACCTTGTGGCCGGGAAGCTGACCGCCCTCGCCGGGCTTAGCACCCTGTGCCATTTTTATTTGCAGCTCATCAGCGTTAGTCAAATAATTTGAGGTAACACCGAAACGTGCTGATGCCACCTGTTTGATAGCCGAGCGCATTGAATCGCCGTTTGGCAACGGCTCGTAACGTATTTCGTCCTCGCCGCCCTCGCCGGTATTGCTTTTGCCGCCAATGCGGTTCATGGCAATGGCCATGGTGCTGTGCGCCTCGTGCGATATAGAGCCAAAGGACATTGCACCTGTGGCAAAGCGTTTCATGATGTTTTCGGCCGGTTCAACCTCATCAAGGGTTATTGGCTCACGGTGGTGCGCAAAATCCAACAGGCCGCGGATGGTGAAATGCTTTTCGCTTTGTTCGTTTATTTCTTTGGCGTAGTTTTTATAAACATTGAAATCGTTGCTGCGGGTAGCATGCTGCAACAGGTGAACTGTTGTCGGGTTAAACAAGTGCTGTTCGCCACGGCGCTTCCATTGGTAAATGCCGCCTTCAGGCAACAAATGAGCGCCGGCTTTTGAACCACCGAAGCCTATCTTATGCTTGCAAAGCGATTCGCGGGCCAATTCGTCAAGGCCTAAGCCACCGATACGGGTAACTGCGCCGGTAAAGTATTTATCTACAACGGTTTGATTGATGCCCAATATCTCGAATACCTGTGAACCATGGTAGGATTGCAGGGTTGAGATACCCATTTTAGAGAATATCTTTAACAGGCCATCGTTAACTGATTTTACGTAGTTTTTTTGCAGGGCCTTTATGTCGAGATTGGTTTCAAGGCTGCCGTTATTTTTGAGCGTCTTTATAGTGCTCAAGGCCAGGTATGGATTGATAGCCGTCGCACCGAATGCCAGTAAGCAGGCAAAGTGGTGTACTTCCCAGGTATCGCCGGTTTCAACAACTAATCCAACAGCGCCGCGGCGGCCGGTACGGATGAGGTGGTGATGCACCGCAGAAACCGCCAGTAAGGATGGTATCGGCGCGTGCTCTGAATCGATGGCGCGGTCTGATAGAATCAGTACTTCGAAACCATCGTCCACAGAATCTTCGGCGTAGCGGCAAAGTCTTGCTAAACCTTTTTCCAGTGAGCCGGGGTTACCGTCTGCATTATAATAAGTTTGCAGCGTTTTAGCATGAAACATGCCGGTATCTATACTGCGCAGCTTTTCAAGCTGGTGATTTTTTAATATCGGGTGCTGCAATACCACGCAATGGCAGTGCATTTTGTCCTCGTCGAGCAGGTTACCGTTGTTGCCGATGAATGTGGATAAACTCATCACCAAACGCTCGCGTATCGGGTCGATAGGAGGGTTGGTTACCTGGGCGAAGAACTGCTTAAAGTAGCTTGTAATATGCTGCGGCTTATCAGATAGTATCGCAAGCGGCACATCGGTACCCATTGAGCCTATTGGTTCTTTGCCGTCAACAGCCATTGGTTTGATGATGCTCTCTATATCCTCGCGGGTATAGCCGAATACCTGCTGGTAACGGTAAACCGAATCGTCGGTCAAACTTGCGAATGCCAAACGCGGCTCGCCTAATTGCCCAAGTTCAATCTTATAATTTTCCAGCCAACGGCCATAAGGCTGACGGGAAGCTATCTGGTGCTTAATTTCATCATCCGTAATTATTTTGCCCTGCTCGGTATCAATCAGCAACATTTTGCCCGGCTGTAAGCGGCCTTTGCGTATGATAAGGCTTTCGTCGATATTCAAAACACCTGCTTCTGAGGCTGCTATTACGCGACCATCACTGGTGATGGCAAAACGGAGCGGACGCAAGCCATTTCTGTCAAGCAGTGCGCCAACCACCTTTCCATCTGTAAAACTGATAGCAGCGGGCCCATCCCATGGTTCCATTAAGGTGGCATGGAATTCATAGAATGCTTTCTTTATCGGGTCCATTTGCTCGTTGCCATCCCATGCTTCTGGGATAAGCATCATCATTACATGCGGCAGTGAGCGCCCGGTATGCTGTAATATTTCGATGATATTATCAAGACATGCCGAATCTGATTGGTTGTTATCGATAACCGGCAACAACATCTCCATCTCCTCGCCGGTAAAGTATGACGACGCCAGCGATTTCACACCAGAGTAAAACCAGTTTAAGTTACCGGTAAGCGTGTTAATTTCACCATTGTGTGCAATCAACCGGAAAGGCTGAGCCAGTTTCCACGATGGGAATGTATTGGTTGAGAACCGCGAGTGTATCATGGCCAGGCCAGACGCAATGCGCGGGTCGGTTAAATCCTTAAAATATTTACGCAGCTGGTAAGTGGTTACCTGGCCTTTGTAAATAATGGTTTTGCATGATAGTGAGGTAAAGTAAAAATGCTCTGCCGCAGTTGGTATATTTTCTGTTACCGTTTTGTTAATGTAACGCCTTAATATATATAGCTTGCGTTCAAAGTCCTCGGTGTTGTTAATATTGTGCGGCCTTTGGACAAAAATCTGCTCAACAGAAGGCTCCGCTTTACGCGCTGTTTCACCAATTACCGATGAATCTACATTCACCTTGCGGTAACCTAAGCTATGCAGGCCCAGCTTTTCTACAGCATTATCAATTATTGTTTTGCATGCCTTTTTCAGCGCTGATTCTTTCGGAAAAAATATCATGCCCACGCCGTAAGCGCCTGCTTCAGGAAGGCTTATCTCCTGGTCGGAGCATTCTTCCATAAAAAATTCATGCGGAATTTGTATCAATACACCTGCTCCGTCGCCGCTTTCGGGGTCGCAGCCGCAGGCGCCGCGGTGTTCCATATGCTCGAGCATAGAAAGCGCGTCGTCAATTATTTTATGACTTTTATGCCCGTTTATGTTGGTTATAAAACCCGTACCGCACGAGTCGTGTTCAAATTCCGGCCTGTAAAGCCCCCGGTTCGTTTCAGCTTGATCCATCGTAAGTAATGCCGTTTATAAAATGGTGCGAGTACGAAATTACCGAATTTGAGTTTTAATTTAAAATTTCTTAAAATTTTTGCGTTAATGTAAATGTCGTCATATTTAAAAGTTGTAAAATTGATAATTTGTTAAAATTAATACTTTTTTATTATCAATTTATTAAATGAAAATTAAGCGTAACTATTGCAACCACAGAATGCTGCCGAAAGCTCAGATATCGTTTGTTTTAATAAATATCGAAATCCAATATTAGATTATTACTTTTGCGGAAACCTTAATTACAAAAGTATTGTTGATTGAAACCGGCAGGCTATTGTAAATTATAAAGATGAATTATACAGTATTTTATAATTGCGCTACTTATTATGAATACTTCTACCTCCTTTGGTCAAATAAATATAGTACCACGTTGGATTATCTTCCTGCTCGATTTGTCTATTTGTTTTGTTTCGTTATCCCTGGGCTATTTTATTAAACATAACCTTGATTTTTCCAGCGTAAATCTTACAGAATTTAGCCGTAATTCACTAATTATCATTATATTAAGTACGGTAGTATTCCTTGCCGTTAAAACATACACCGGCATTATAAGGTACACCAGCGCACAAGACTCGTTCCGCATATTGCTGTCGGTAGTCATAATTCATTGTTCATTCCTGTTAATGAATATTGTGTCGCTTGCACTTACCAAGCCAATATTCATATCAAACTCTGTACTTATTATCAGTTGCCTGGCCTGCTTTTTACTGATGGTTATCTACAGGGTGGTGATAAAATATTTTTTTGTATATATTAAAAACCTTAGGCTAGATAAAAAGCGGGTTGTTATCTACGGAGCAGGAGAAGCCGGAGTGGCCGCTAAAAGAATTTTCGACCATGATAATAAGGTTAATAAAAGTGTGATAGCTTTTGTTGATGATGACCAGAGAAAAGTAGGCAAATCAATTGACGGTATAAAAATTTTGGATGCAGCAAACCTGCCTTTTTTAATTGCCGAACATGAACTGGATGAAATTATTTTCGCTGCTTACACTATACCGGATGAAGCGAGAAATAGTATTATTGATACCTGCCTCGAAAATAGCGTTAAGGTGTTGCATATACCTTCCCATGATATCTGGCCGAGCGGTAATAAACAGTCAATGCAAATCCAGAAAATAAATATTGAAGATTTGCTGAACCGGAAGCCGATCCATATAGATATCGCCGCTATTCAGTCTGAATTAAAAGGTAAGCGGATATTAATAACGGGGGCAGCGGGCTCAATCGGGAGCGAGATTGTAAGGCAACTGTTAAAAATGCAGGCAGGCCTTATTATCATGTGCGATCAGTCTGAAACTGCCCTGCACCACTTATACCTTGAAATAGAGTGCAGGCATACTGAAACCAACTTTCACGCGTTTATAGGAGACGTAAAAGATGTAAAAAGAATGCAGCATCTCTTCGAAACGTATAAGCCCCACTACGTGTACCATGCTGCAGCTTACAAGCACGTACCCATGATGGAAGATAACGCCGCCGAGGCGATAAAAACCAACGTGCTGGGCACAAAAACTATAGCCGATCTTTCTGTACAATATGATGTAAAGAAATTTGTAATGATTTCGACAGATAAGGCTGTAAACCCTACAAACGTAATGGGGGCGTCGAAAAGGATCGCCGAAATTTACGTGCAGTCGTTAAATAATTATATTCATAGCAACACCCGGCAGGAATTCACCAATGGCTTAAGCCATTTAAATAACAGCAAAGCCACAGCCCGTTTTATTACAACCCGTTTCGGGAATGTTTTGGGTTCAAACGGTTCGGTTATACCCCGGTTTAGAGAGCAGATTGAAAAAGGCGGACCGGTAACAGTAACCCATCCCGAAATAACCCGTTATTTTATGACTATCCCCGAGGCTTGCCGGTTAGTGCTTGAGGCTGGGTGCATGGGTAAAGGCGGAGAGATTTTTATTTTCGATATGGGCAAATCGGTAAGAATTGTCGATCTGGCGAAGACGATGATCCGGCTGGCGGGTTTAACGCCCAACCACGATATTAAGATTGAGTATACCGGACTAAGGCCCGGCGAGAAGTTATTTGAAGAATTACTGAATGATAATGAAAATACCATGCCAACCCATCACGAAAAAATCATGATTGGAAAGGTGCGGGAGTATAAGTTTACTGATGTTGAAAAGCAGGTGCACGATTTGGTATTGCAGGCTCAGAATAACAATAATCAAAAAGTGGTAATGTTGATGAAGCAGATGGTAAGCGAGTTTAAAAGCAAAAATTCGATTTTTGAGGAATTAGACCTCATACCTAACACTACCATATGAGCAAGAAACTACTTTTTATAGTTCCGCTTCTTTTTATTTTGTCGTGCCATAAAAACGTTAGCAATGTTGTAGTAGTTTACAACAATGATTTTGAAACGAACGACCTGACAAATATTACTGACGGCGTTACCATGACTTTTAATAAGAGCACCGTACTTGGAAATTACAATAACGGTGGTTTTATTTTATCGCTTAAAAACCTGCCCGGGCACGATTTGGTCACCATTTCCTTTGATTTGTATATACATGACAGTTGGGATGGAAACAAAGCCGCTCCTGACGGCCCGGATATGTGGACCATGCTGGTGGATGGCAGCACCTATATCAACACCACATTCTCAAATGCAGACTGCGGGCCAGGGCAGTTTTGCTCGCCGCAATCGTATCCATTAAATTATCCCAATAATTATTACAACCCTAAAGTAGGAAGTTCCCGCACTGATTTGCCTGGTTTATGCGCCTGGTCTTTCAGCACCCATGGTACAACCCTGTATAAAATTGTAAAAACCTTTAAACATTCCGAAAGCACGCTGAAATTACAGTGTTTAGATAAATTGGTACAAACCAACACGCTTACCCCTAAATGTGACGAAAGCTGGTCGATAGATAACATTACTGTAAAAGCATCTACCCTATGAAGATTTTGAAACTTTCGTTTATATGTGCGTTAGCAGCCTTTGTACAATTTGCGGCGAAAGCACAAACATTACCTGTGGGCACACAGGGACTTGAGGATTATTATCGCCGATCGCAGCTGATGGGGACTGCAGATTCAAATGTCTCATTCACCGTCAGGCCTATTTTTCCGGGTATCATTAATAAATCGGCAAACGTATTTTACCCCGATAGTACCACCAGCCCGCAAGGACTTGGCCCCCACCGTTTGTGGAAAGTTGACGGCGGCACCAATATTGCCGTGAATTTTTTGCCCGTTACCCTTCAAACGCAATTTAACTCAGACCATCCTTACGGTTGGAATGACGGAATTATGATTCCTGCAAAGGGATTGCAGACAGTACTGAGCGGCGGCGTACACATAAAGTACGGCATATTGACAATACAGTTCAGACCGGAATTGCTGATGGCGGCAAATTCCGATTTTGAGACGTTTAATAAAAATCATTACGATGTGATTTTTGCCAGGTATTACGATATATACAATAACATTGACTTGCCGGCCCGTTTTGGTACCGGCTCATATAACAGGTTCCGGCCCGGACAAAGCAGCATCAGGGTTAACTATGGCTCTATGTCGCTCGGCTTGTCTACAGAAAATCTTTGGTGGGGTCCGGGCATTCGTAACTCGCTTTTAATGAGCAACACCGCGCCCGGCTTTATGCATATTACGCTAAATACTATAAAGCCTATCCAAACGCCTATCGGCTCATTTGAAGGACAGCTGATAGGGGGTAAGCTGAACAACTCCGGTTTTGGGCCCCTTGAACCTGACCATTATTATTTCGGGACTGATTTGTATGTGCCAAAACCTACCGACTGGCGTTACCTGGCCGGTATAGTATTAACCTGGCAGCCTAAATGGATACCGGGGTTATTCCTTGGCTTTGACCAAAGCTCGCAAACCTACGGTAAAGACCTTAACGGTTTAAAGAGCATATTACCATTGTTTGCGCCGATAAAAAATACCGATGCGCCTAACGAGGCAATTAACAAACAAGATGAGCGAAGCGCCTTATTTATGCGCTGGCTGTGGACGCAGGAAAAAGCCGAGATATATTTTGAGTGGGGCCACAACAATTACACAGGCGATCTGACACAGGCATTATTGTCGCCAAATCAATCACGTGCCTATATTTTTGGATTGAGAAAAATGGTGACTTTTAATGCTGCGAGGAATGAAAACCTTTTGATTGGCGTAGAGGTAACCCAAATGGCGGAGACCAATGTAGATAAAATTAAGGCGGGGAATGAATGGTATACAAGCACCGGCATACGGTCGGGTTATACCAATTATGGCGAGGCGCTTGGCGCAGGTATTGGCCCCGGCGGTAACCTGCAATCATTGGAGTTAAGCTGGGTAAAAGGATTAAAGCGCCTCGGCCTTCAGTTTGAACGGTATATTCATAACGACGACTTTTATTACTATGCCTATTATGATAGTTACGATTTCAGGAGGCACTGGGTTGATTTAAGCGTAGCAGCTAATGGCGAATGGGATTACGGTCATTTTATATTTAATGCGAAACTTGCTGCCGTGAAATCATTAAATTATCAATGGTACCTGAAACAGTTGCCCGGAGGCGCGTATTTTACCAACGGAGCCAATGCGGTTAACGTACAACTTCAGGCAGGTGTTTCATACAGGTTTTAACCGTTACAGCTACAATGAGAAAGACATTTTACATACTAAGTTTCATATCAGCTTTTACTTTCTTTTTGAAAAGTACGGTAAAGGCGCAATCACTTCCGGTAGGTACGCCTGCTTTGGAGGATTACTATCGCAGGCAGCAATTACTGGGTAAATTAGATTCCAGCGTATCATTTACTGTTCGCCCAATGTTTCCTGCAACCGCGTTTAAAGTACACGATGCCTTTGACCCGGACACTACTTTAAAAGGCGACAATTGGTCGTACATGGGCCCGGTTTCGTTTGCCAACGGTGCCGGTAAGTTTCAGATACTGCCACTAAGCCTGGTTCAGCAGTTTAATTCTCATAACCCGTATGGTTGGAATGATGGCCCGATGATACCGGCCAAAGGCTACCAGACAATGGCTACTGGTGGCATATTCTTAAAATACGGGCCCTTGAGCGTACAATTAATGCCGCAGTTTGTTTATGCGGCAAATCCATCGTTTAACGGCTTTGCAACAGGTCACAACGATACGGACCTTAAGAATTATTATAACTTCTATAATTACATAGACCAGCCGGAACGTTTTGGGACTGGTTCATATACTAAAGCGTTTTTGGGAGAAAGCAGTATCAGGTTAACGTTTGACCCTATATCCATTGGTCTTTCTAACGAAAGCATGTGGTGGGGCCCCGGCATACGGAACTCTATTATCATGGGCAATAATGCACCCGGATTTAAGCATATTACCTTAAATACAACCCGCCCTATAAGGACGCCAGTAGGGGCGTTTGAGGGTGAGGTAATAGCAGGCAGGCTGGATGGTTCCGGTTTTACGCCGCTGATTACGCATAAATTGTCAAACGGAACAGAATTGTACGCTCAAAAACGGGACGACTGGCGTTATTTTACGGGGGTGAATATTACCTACCAGATAAGATGGGTGCCGGGGCTTACTTTGGGATTGATAAGGACGTTTGACGCTTATCGCAAAGACGTTAATACGCTGAGCGAATATGTCCCCTTCTTTTTCCCATATCAAAAACAAGCTACCAACGATGGCGACCCTATCCCACGTGATCAGCAAACATCGCTATACGCCAGGTGGCTATTTCCGAAAGCACAAGCCGAAGTTTATTTTGAATACGGCTTAAATGATAATTCCTATAATTTTCGCGATTTTATCGGGTCGCCTGAACATTCCCGCGCCTATATATTCGGGCTGAGAAAAATGATGCCGCTGGCAAATGCTGACCAGCATTTGTTGTTCAGCGCTGAAATAACACAATTATCGCAGACTGTTGACAGGTTAGTCAGAACAGCTGGCGGCTGGTACGTTCATAGCCAAATTACCTATGGCGAGACCAATGTAGGCCAGATTATGGGCGCTGGTACCGGAAGCGGCGGCAACTTGCAATCCGCAGGGTTAAGCTGGGTATCGGGATTGAAAACGCTCGGTATAAGATTTGAGCGCTATGAACACAATCTTGATTTCTCACAGAAATTCTATCCTGATATTAATGGCAACAGCCGCAATTGGGTAGACTTTGCTGTGGCTTTGCAAGGCGATTGGACCTATAAAAATTTGATATTTAACGCCACGCTTGAGGGAGTTAAATCATTAAACTATGAATGGGTATTAAAAGACTACAATCCGTCGCAATATTATATTCCGCATAACGATTCTTTTAACCTGCATGCACTGATAGGTGTTACTTACCGGTTCTAGCTTCTCGTTTTTTACGCGTAAGCAGTATGTAAAAGCTGAATAGTATACCCGATATAATAAAACCGCCAAGAATAGCAATAGAATATTTCAGGCGGTTTTTCTTTAAAGGATACTCGGGCTCGTCAACAATCTGCACAGTTGGTGTTTCCTGCGCAAGCATAGTCTTGCTCGATTCCAGACTTTTTACCGTTTCGGAGAAAACGGTGCTGAGCACAATTTTATCGCGCTCTTTTATGTCAACATTAGCATTAGCTTGCGTGTAAGCCGGGTTAACATCAAGCAAACTTTGGTTTGCCGACGATAGTGCATAAGTTCTTTTGTTTAATAAAGCGCCTATACTATCTGCACGCTGCTGCAGGCGCTCCACATTATCTCTCAGTCTTTTTGTTTTGGTGCTGATGAAGAAGTCAGTGGCTTGTTTTATCATGCGGTTACAAAACAAAAATGCAAGCTTCTCGTCCTTCATAGTAGCATTCACTTCAAAAAAACTTAGCTTTTTATCGGTTTTTGAAATGCCGAACTCGCCGCCTAAAATCAGTATGGTCATTTCGTGCAGCAAGCTATCCTGCAGGCGGTTGTTATTCTTTCCATTAAGCGGAAAGCGCGTAATCTTTCCGTCAGGACTGTATTTTATCCACTTTTTGTCAAGCTTGTTTATAGCAGCATAACGGTCGGCCAGGGTTTGGGTGCTGTCGTAAGCCGTAACAAGCGTTTTCTTGATCAGTTTATGGCTTTTCAGCAGTTCTTCTACGTTATCGCCGGCCAGTACGCCGCTGGCGCCGCCAATACCGTCTAAATTAAAACCAAATTGTCCTGCCAGCGCAGATAATCCGCCGGTAGATGATGATTTGGAATCGTCGACAACAAACGTCAGCCTTGCGGTATAACTAGGCGTCCAAAGCCAGGCAGTAAGCGCGCCTAACAATCCACCGATAATTAAAATTAACGCAAGGGCCTTTTTAAATTTAAATATATAAGCCACATCGCCTGCGCGGTCGTCAAACAGCTTTTTGAATGAAAACTCTGGCTCGTGTGGGTATGACGGGGTCTGCTGACTCATTTTTATTTATGTAGAATGGCGATAATACTAACTATGGCAGTTAATGCAGTTGCTATTGCGCCTACATCGCCAATACCAATTTTAATACGCGAATCGGCGGTTTTTTCAGGTACGATAATCTTGCTGCCCGGTTTTACTTCCGGATAATCCCTGAAAAACAGGAAGTGCTTTACCGGCTGGTTCAAGCCGTCGGCATACTTGATATAAGCGCCTTTAAGCCTTGCGTTTTGCGTTGTACCACCCGCGGCATTGATGTAATATTTAAAGCTATGCCCATTGTAGCTGATATATTGCGGATTATTTACCGAGCCGGATACCTCAACATAAGAGATAACCCGCGGTACATAAACGCTGTCGCCAGGCATCAGTATCATATCAACAGATGCCTTTTTACCATTAGTTTTGCTCGTAAGGTCTACATTTACGCGTATACCTTTACGGTAAACCTGTGCATTTTCCAACGAGCCAAGAGGAGTAACGCCTCCTGCGCGGTTCAGGAAGTCGAGCGCGCTTTCATCACGTTTCTGAACAGCGTAATCGCCCGGGAAAACAACCTCACCCTGAACGCTTACATTACCTAACGAGCGGTAATTTACCAGCCTCGGCACATAAATGAAATCCATAGGCTGCAATACCACATCTTTACCGGCATCGGGGTTATTCATATTAACTACAAATGTGTTAACCTGTTGATTAGCTACACTGTCCGACTCGTTTTTGATTATTCGTGATATTTCGATATGATGCTCAGCAGCCTCATCGGGAAATCCCCCCGCAGTTGCCACGATGTCAGCCAGCGTCATACCTTTGCGGTAGGTAATTACCTGCGGTTTGCGCACAAATCCATCAATGGTAACTTTAGGGCTTGACGTAAACACATCGCGATTAAATATAACCACCGTGTCCTCGCGCAACAGCGGTATGTCGCCTTTGCCGGCAATCACATCAACGGGCTTAAACGAAATCATCTGCTTCTCCAAATCGGGCATAGTGCGTTTAATGTAGCCGCGGTCCATATAGGCTTCCGGTTTTAATCCCTGTGCGGATTTTAACAGGGCGCTTAAGGTAAGGCCAGCGCTAAGCTCATATACTCCCGGCCGATAAACGGCACCTTCCAGCACGATGCGATTGGTATAACGCTCCGTGATGGCGCCTATTTGTACCATATCGCCATTATGCGGTACGTAGTTGGTAAATAGGTTGGCAGGCACATCTTTTACCTCCCGTTCCAGCACGTTCACCTGGTCCACCTTTGCAACGCCTTTGTAAGCAATATCGGTAAAGCCTCCTGCATATTTTATAAGGTCTTCAAGTTGTTCATTGTCTTTCAACTCATAAATTGCCGGGCGTTTAACTTCGCCGCTAATGCCGACATGCTTTTTATATACAGGGATATGGATAACATCCTGATCTTCTAAACGAATATTACCGGCCAACACGCCGTTTTGAAGAAAGTCGTAAAAATCTACAGTCTTATAAACCTTGTTGTTTCTTACCAGCTCGATATTCCTTAAAGACCCATTCTGATTAGGTCCGCCTGAGTTGTATAAAGCATTAAACAAGGTAGACAGTGAAGATAGCGTATAGGAGCCAGGTGTTTTGACCTCGCCCACTATCGTAATTTTGATGCTACGTGTATTACCTAAGTTAACAGCTAACTGGCTCTGCCCAGAATTGAGGGAAGGATATACCTTGGCCATTTTAGTCCTGATAAGGTTTGTTGCCTGTTCTATAGTAAATCCGTTAACGTAAACTATTCCCGCATAGGGTATCTGTACATTGCCTTCGGGACTGATTTTACTGCGTACACTGCTCTCGTTAAGGCCGGTTATCAATACTATTAACTCGTCGCCGGGGCCTAAAACATAGCCCTTAGGAGTAGCCACTGAAAAGTTAGGTTCGAATTTAA
>JAZJZL010000032.1:0-19121 GCA_040389845.1 Bacteroidota bacterium | reverse complement strand
CAAGGGGCGGCGCAGTTTTTGCGGCCGTGGGGGTTACTACCGTATCATTTTCATCGCGCGAAAAATCTATTTTCTTTTTCTCGGTAGATTTTCCGGCTTTTACGCCAGTTTTTTTATCCAGGCCCAGCAGAGTTACGCGATTCTTAAATGCATCAACTTCAGCTTCGGGCATGCCTTTTTGTATCAGCAGTTTATAGGCGTCTGCCTCGGATATGCCTGAATCCTGTAGCTTTTTCCATGCTGCAGTTATTTGGTCATCGGTTAAAGAGGCTACTTTGATATTCTGGATATTGGAGAGAGATACGTCCTGCGCCTTTACCTGTACTGAAAAGGCAAGAAAGGCGAAGAATAAGAGGTAGACGAAGTATTTAATCCGCATTTAAATTTGATTTAAGCTGATGTTGCAAATATAATATAATAAAGGATTATGTATTTACTATGCATTTAATGATTTTGTAAATGAAAAATAGCTGTTATTGTTTTGTAAATCGGTGTAAATAAAAAGGCCCATCGTATCAACGACGGGCCGGCTTATATCTTTTATACCAGGCGATTTATAATTTTTCGGCATTCGCGGCTACTTCGGCATCTATAACCGGGTCGGTTATATAATTGCGTTCGTTTAGCCGTGGCGAAATAATAAGGAAAGCCACAATAAATACGCAGATAAATGCGACGAAAAACCATTCGTAGTTTGCCCCTTTAAGGTTTTTGGCCCACCAGCCGCCACCTTCAATAAGGCCATTAACCAGGGCGGTAATTAAATTACCAAATGATACCACCAGGAACCAGATACCTGTCATGGTGCTCTTCATTGATTTTGGTGAATGCGTATAAGCATATTCCAAACCAGTAATAGAAACCAATACTTCGGCAGCTGAAAGCAACACAAAAGCAAACACCTGCCACCAAATTGACGGATGTGCGCCACTCTCGATACTGGTATGTGTAAGACCGATTACTATAAATGATAGCGCTGTTAAAACTAAACCGGTTCCCAAACGGCGCAGCGGAGTGGTTTTTATCCCGATTTTATCAAACCATGGATATATTACATAGTTAAACAGGGGTATGAACAGCAGCAGGAATACGGTATTAAATGTTGACAGCTGGCCGGGAAAAATAGTAACCTTAGTAAATCCCAGGTTGATAACACGATCCATTTTTTCGGCATAAAGCGTCCATTCAGACAAGCACTGATCCCAAACGGCCCAAAATGCCAGCGCAAAAAAGAATACCGACATAACCCGGTACACAGCTTTAACGCCTTCAACACGCTCGGGGTCAAATGGGCCTTTAGCTACGTCAAGCAGCTTCTGGCCTGGTTTTTTTTGGCTGGCGTGGGTCAATGCATACCAGGTGATAAATACCAGGTTATTGCGGTTAACGCCCTGCGGTGGCACCTTTACGTACATTTTGCGACCGGAAAAAAATATGATGGTAGCCAAAGCCATCAGGAGCCCGGGAATACCGAAAGCCCATTTAGGGCCGAAGTGATCATAAGTCCATGGAATAGCGACGGTTGAAATCATGGAGCCGGCATTGATACTGAAATAGAACCAGCCGTAAACTTTTGAAAGCAAATCCTGGTTGCTAGCATCAAACTGGTCGCCCACATTAGCCGATACGCACGATTTAATACCACCTGCGCCAATGGCAACCACCAACAAACCAAATTCAAAACCGGTTAGGCCACCGTCAAATGTGGCTAACATTAAATGCCCAATACAGTAAACGATCGATACATACAAGATGAGTTTGTATTTACCGGTATACCAGTCGGCAATCATGCCGCCTACAAATGGTAATGCATATGCTACCATTACAAACAGGTGGTGTAACTTATTGGCATGAGCGTTAGCCTGGTCCGTTAACGCGGCATTGTCGGTAGGGTTAAAAAATTGTTTTACCAAAAAGAGGCTGAGTACGGAACGCATCCCGTAAAAGCTGAAGCGTTCTGCGGCTTCATTACCAATAATATACGGTACGGCTTTGGGGAATCTGGATTTTTTTACCGGGGCTGCTGTAGCGGTTTCCTGCATTAATTTATAGGATTAAAAATTTTACTAAAGTAATATAATTCCATCAAATCAAAATTTAATACTGAAAACGTTACAAATTGGAATTGTATTATTTTGCTGCGGGTGGGTTTTATAGATTATTAAACGTTCGAAAATGAGCGCCTTATTTTGTATATTTGTATGAATTACCAAGCCATCCCCTGTCGACAAGGCGACTGTTCCGCAACTCCCTGTGTCTTCGCAAAAAGAAAAATTTATAGCATAGTAAATTTACAGCAGAAAAGTTCTTTAAAATGCCGAATTTTTGTCTGGAAACCGGTCAGAAAGCTTTATTCCGATGAATTTACTGCGTTTTTAGACTGAATGGGCATAATGGTTTTTGCCCGTTTTTGGGGTGATTTTCGTTATGGGCAAAAGGCGGTTTGCCCGTTTTTAGGTTATTTTTCGTTATGGGCAAAAGGCATTTAGCCCGTTTTTGAGGCAATTTTCGATATGGGCAAAAGGCAGTTTGCGCGTCTACATTTGGAGCTTGAGGGTTCAAGATAGTCACCTGGTGTACCGTCAACAATATGTTGGACTATCATTTTTTTATCAGCCTATGGTAATTGCGCCTTTTTTGAGCCAACTTTGCCGACAATCCTATTATCCGCAAAACCAATTATGGATCTCGATTTCAATAAAAACGAAGATATCAACAAGCAGCTGGTTTATGAGCTGAACACGCGCCTGAGAAAAGTGTACCAGGGCGGCGGCGAAAAAGCGGCCGCTAAACAAAAAGAAAAAGGCAAAATGCTGGCGCGCGAGCGTATTGACTATTTGCTGGATAAAGACAAACCCTGGCTGGAAGTCGGTGCCTTTGTAGCCGATGGCATGTACGCCGAGCATGGCGGCTGCCCTTCAGGTGGCGTGGTATGTGGGATTGGCTATGTGTCGGGCAGGCAGTGTGTGGTGGTGGCAAATGATGCTACTGTAAAAGCCGGTGCCTGGTTCCCGATAACTGCCAAGAAGAACCTGCGCGCGCAGGAAATAGCCATGGAAAACCGCCTGCCGATTATTTATTTGGTCGATTCCGCAGGCGTTTACCTGCCGATGCAGGATGAGATATTCCCGGATAAGGAGCATTTTGGGCGTATATTCCGTAACAATGCTATGATGAGCAGCATGGGTATCATCCAAATTGCCGCTATTATGGGCTCGTGTGTGGCAGGTGGCGCATACCTGCCTATTATGAGCGATGAGGCGATGATTGTAGAAGGTACGGGCTCTGTTTTTTTGGCCGGCTCATACCTGGTAAAGTCGGCCATTGGTGAGGATGTGGATAACGAAACCCTGGGCGGTGCAACCACGCAATGCGAAATATCAGGCGTTACCGATTATAAACAGCCCAACGATAAGGCCGCGCTTGATTCCATCCGCAATATCATGAGCATGACCGGCGATTATACCAAGGCCGGTTTTGACCGGATAAAGCCTATCGAACCAAAATTAAAGCAACAAGACATTTACGGTATTTTGCCCATCAGCCGCGAAGGGGCTTATGATATGCACGAGATTATCCTCCGCCTGGTAGATAATTCGGAATTTGAGGAATATAAAACCGGGTTTGGGCAATCCATAATCTGCGGACTGGGACGCGTGGATGGCTGGGCGGTGGGTATTGTGGCCAACCAGCGTAAAGTACTTAAATCGAAAAAAGGAGAGATGCAGTTCGGGGGCGTAATTTATTCTGATTCGGCAGATAAGGCTACGCGCTTTATTATGAACTGCAACCAAAAGAAAATACCATTGGTTTTTCTGCAGGATGTTACCGGCTTTATGGTAGGCAGCCGCGCGGAGCATGGCGGCATTATAAAGGATGGTGCCAAGATGGTGAACGCTGTAGCAAACTCCGTTGTGCCTAAAATTACTATTGTGGTGGGCAATTCCTACGGCGCAGGTAATTATGCCATGTGCGGCAAGGCTTATGACCCACGCCTCATCTACGCCTGGCCCACAGCCAAAATAGCTGTAATGGGTGGAGCGTCAGCAGCCAAGACATTGGTTCAGATTCAAGCCGCAGGCCTGAAAGCCAAAGGCGAAGAAGTAAACCAGGAAAAAGAAGCCCAGCTGTTGAAAGAAACCACCGAACGCTACAACACCCAAACCACGCCGTATTACGCCGCTGCCCGGCTTTGGGTGGACGGTATTATAGACCCGCTGGAAACCCGCAAGGTAATATCCATGGGTATTGAAGCTGCCAACCATGCTCCAATTGAACGGGCGTTTAATGTGGGGGTGATACAAACATAGTGGATTTGCCGATTTTTGATGTGCGGATATGCGAATGAATAGAACATCGATTAAAGGTGTGGTGGTGGCCGTCCGTCCGGAAGAGACCGTTCTCCGTGACAATGAACGGCCAATTGATGTGCGGATGAGTTAAATTTGAACATGAGCTGATTTGATGATTTGAAAATTAAATCTGATATTCATTTTAAAATCAGTGTAATCGGTGCAATCATTCTCTAATCGGTGTAATCACAAATAAAGCATGAATGTAAACTACGATGAACTGATTATGCTACCCGGCGGCGCTTTCCTGGCGGTTTGGGGCTTTGCCAAAATGAACGAGCGCACCAAACTGCTGGCAAATGGCGTAAAGGTTGAAGGAATTGTATTTGAGCTCTATACTGAACTTGTTTATAACCGGGAATCAGAGCCAGGGAAAATGAATTATCCGATTATTCGTTTCGTAACCACTGAAAAGGAATGGGCATCAAAGACCTATAAAATGGGCAGTAATCCCCCTGCTTATGAGGTCGGCGATAAAGTAAAAGTTGTTTATGATACTGCCGACATCGAGCATTTTATAATTGATGATTGGGGTAGCATGCTCACCTGGCCAATAGTGGCCTCAGTCGGCGTGTTGCTAATATTGGGCGTGGTGGTATATTTTTTTACGATGCAATTTCAGGGGTTTTAAATAAATACAACAAGACTTAGTTCCGAAACTTAGGTCTGACCACAATCACATGTTATGAAAAAAATCAATTCAGATAATATTAAAACAGCAGTTTCAGAGAAAAAATATGGTAAAGAAAGGCCGGTCGTCTATATTCCCAATTCTTACACAAAAGCAGCTATGGAGGAGTTGAAATCCGGTAAGGGTAAATACTTTATAAGTGTTGATGAACTTTTTAAAAGTATATAATATTCCTATCTTACCACCCATGAAAAAAATGCTATTGCCAATATTAGCGCTGCTCGCTTCGGCATCCTACGCCCAAACGCCCACCCAAATACACCAAAAAGCCATCCTTATCGATACCCATAATGATATCCTTTCCAACGTATTAATTACCAAACTGGATGCCGGGAAACTGCAAAGTACAGGCAATTTCGATTTAGTAAGAGCGAAAGAGGGAGGGTTGGATGGCCAGATATTTTCCATCTGGTGCGGCGAAGAATATGGCAAGGGCAAAGCTTTCGCCATGGCTAACCGAGAAGTCGACTCGCTGTATGCTTTGATAGCCCGCAACCCCGGCAAGATTACACTGGTACATAATGCCAAAGAGTTGCAGGATGCAGTTAAGCAGCAGAAAATGGCTGCCATGATAGGCGTAGAGGGTGGCCACATGATAGAAGACCGCATGGATTACATCGACAGCCTGGCCAAGCGCGGCATGAACTACCTGACGCTTACATGGAATAACAGCACCTCGTGGGCAACATCGGCGAGGGATGAAGTCACCAAAAAAGATTCTTTCAAGCATTTGGGTTTGAGCGATTATGGCAAACAAATCGTAAAGCGTCTAAATGACTTGGGGGTGATGGTAGATGTATCCCATGTTGGTGAGCGTACCTTTTATGATGTAATCGCCACCAGTACTAAGCCGGTTATCGCTTCACATAGCTGCGCTTATGCACTCGACCCTAACCGCCGCAATATGAAAGACGCGCAGCTAAAAGCCCTCGCCAAAAACGGGGGAGTGGTTTGTGTGAACTTTTACAGCGGCTTTGTGGATAGCACCTATACCCCGAAAGTGTCGGCATTCTTGCATAAACACAAACGTGAACTGGACTCCCTGACACAAGTTTACCACGATGGCGATTTGGCAAATATCCGCTTAAATGCCATCTATAAAAGCGAATCGGACAAGATACGCCCGCCGTTGAGCCTGCTCATTAAACATATCGATTACATCGCAAAGCTGATAGGGGTAGACCATGTAGGCATCGGCTCGGATTTCGACGGTGCCGAATCCTACCCCCTCGGGCTGGATAGCGTTGCCGATTATCCGAAGGTAACCGCTGAATTGCTGAAACTGGGCTATAGTGAAAAAGATATCGACAAGATATTAGGTGGGAATGTTTTGAGGGTGTTTAAGGCGAATACGGGAAAATAAATAGTAATAAATCTACTAATCGTTAATAAATAGAATTGTATGAAGTTCTTTTTACCGCTGGTCGTTTGTTTGCTTTTGGCCATGCATGTTACAGGGCAGGTTAATAAATTGTATATTGATAGGGATGGTAAGTTTCTTGACGGCCCAAAGAAAGCAGCGGCCTATTTATTGGTGCGGAAATTATCGGATTCGGATTATAGCGTGCAGAAATATGATTTACGCGATACGATATTGCTAAAAGGCGAATTTAAAGATATGGCGCTTACCATACCGAACGGAAAGTTTTTGTATTATGAAAAGAAAAAGATAGACAAGCAGTTTATAGGTATACTGCATACTGATACCAATACTTTTGTGGCTGAGGTTGGCTTCTTCCTGAACGGGGTAAAAACCGGGGTATGGACGGAATTTGAAAAAAGAGGTATGAAAAAATGCAGTTATACTTATAAGGACGATAAGCTTAACGGCCGCTACCAAAAATTCAGCAAATATCACAATGATTATGTAATAGAGGACGGGAATTATGTTGACGGGCTTCGGGATGGAGCCTGGAATCATTATGGTTATGACACACTACGAACACCGGTTATAACATGCACCTTTACCAAAGACAAGCAAACTGGTGAGATTATCCACCTCGAGGCAGCGCATGGCTCTGAAGATGTAACTAAATATTTTCTTGCTGAAATGAAAAAATTAGACACTTTACCGAAAGAAATTAAGGTGAGGGCGATTATTGGCGTAAACGGGGAAGTTAAATCTCCGGTGCTTATTTCTACTTTCCCCCCGAAGGTACGCGTCGTTGTGATGAGCGCGCTTAGCAACCTGCCTCATGTAATCCCTCAAACAAGAGAGGGGAGACCGGAAGAAATGACCTACACGTTAACCTTTAACGTAACCAGTTTTTATAAACGCCCGGACAAGTTTTATTCTTTAAGCCTATCGAAAGATGTAGGTAATGGTATGACTTTTCAAACGAGGAGTAAGAATTTTCAGGCTGTTCAGGAAGATCTTGAATAGTGTAATTGTGCATAAGCCTGGTTAACTCTTTACAGCTGCCTGACCGATAACCTCCCTTTTTTGATTATCTTTGTACTTCAATTTTAAAACACAAATGTCGCAGGATATTGAACATGTAAAATGCCTTATCATAGGCTCTGGTCCCGCAGGTTATACTGCAGCTATTTATGCTTCTCGTGCTGATTTAAAGCCGGTTATGTACACCGGTTTGCTGGCAGGCGGGCAGCTTACTCAAACTACTGATGTTGAAAACTATCCCGGTTACCCTGATGGCATAATGGGTCCCGAAATGATGGAAAACTTCCGCAAGCAGGCTGAGCGTTTGGGTACTGATATCCGCTTTGGCTATGTAAGCTCGGTGGATTTTTCAACTCTGCCGCATAAGGTTGTGGTTGATGAAAACAAAACCATCACCGCTGATACAGTAATCGTGTCTACCGGCGCCTCTGCAAAATGGCTGGGTTTGGATTCGGAGCAGAAATACAGCGGCTTTGGTGTTTCGGCTTGTGCTACCTGCGATGGCTTCTTTTTTAAAGGCGAAGATGTTGCCATAGTAGGAGCAGGAGATACCGCTGCCGAGGAGGCTACTTATCTTGCAAAACTTTGCCGAAAGGTAACTATGATTGTCCGCCGCGATGAGTTCCGCGCGTCAAAAGCGATGATGCACCGCGTGCTGAATACCCCTAATATCGAGATACTTTACAATAGCGAAACCGTAGAAATATTGGGCGATGGGCAGAGCGTGAATGCCGTGAAGGTTATCAATAACGTTACTAACGAAGAAACTGTTTTGCCTGTGTCGGGCTTCTTTGTTGCTATAGGCCATCATCCCAATACCGAAATATTTAGAGGCTGGCTGCACATGGATGAAACCGGATATATTAAAACTGTTCCGGGTTCAAGCATAACCAATGTTGAGGGCGTATTTTGCTGTGGCGATGCGCAGGACCATATCTATCGCCAGGCAGTAACCGCTGCGGGTAGTGGCTGTATGGCTGCCATTGATGCGGAGCGTTATCTTGCCGGTAAGCAACACATGGTGACAGCCTGAAGGGAGGTGAAAGCTTAAAGGCGAAAGCTAAAAGGTAAAAATATTAAGACCTGCTTTGTTTCAAGGCGGGTCTTTTGTTGTCCGTCCGGCCGGAAGGTGCTGCAAGGTTTGGACAAAGGCGGCCAATTATTAGAAGAGAGGTTAAAGGTTAAAGGCGATAGCTAATCCCTTATCTTTTTGCAGTAAAGTGAATTAAATAAAACAATCCTTTCAATGCCGTAGTTTTAATCGTAATATTGATAAAATCATAATTAAACTCTACTATCATGGGAAAAGGCGATAAAAAAACACGCAAAGGAAAAATAGCAATCGGCTCGTACGGAAAAACCCGTCCGCACAACGTTGCAAAGGCAAAAGCTGCTGAGGCAGCCGCACCAGCCGCTAAGGAATAATACAAAGCCATTCTGTTTACACAGAGTGGCTTTTTTATTAAAATGTGTATATTATTAAACGCAGCGGGATAGTTTTTTTCCAAAATCTGCTATCTTCACCGGCTTAATAGCCAAACCATAAATTTACCGAAATGCTAAAAAAGATTTTGATGTCGCTGTGCATTGCCATGGCCTGTTTTTCAGGAATTGTTAACGCGCAGGATGGCGGCCCGAACATGGGTATTATCCCGGCCCCGGTTTCTGTTAAAAAAGGCGATGGACAGTTTGTATTAAGCCAGGAAACCGTAATACTGGCCGATAGTATCAACAACAAAGCCGTATTGTTTTTAAAAGGCTTTTTACTGAACGAGGCCAAATTGCATGTAAAGCTGAAACCCAATACAGGCGCTGTGCCTAACAGCATCGTAATGACATCAAAAGGGGCGGAAAGCCTGCCTGCCGAAGGTTATACGCTAACCATCACCCCAACTAAAATTACCATTACAGGTAAAGGCGCAGGGCTGTTTTACGGCGCACAGTCGCTCATTCAGCTATTGCCCTTAAACATGGCTGCTACGGCCAAAATACCTTGCGGCGAGATACAGGATTACCCGCGCTTCGGCTACCGTGGATTGATGCTGGATGTAAGCCGTCATTTCTTTTCGGTGGAGTTTGTTAAAAAATATATCGACCTGATGGCAGCTTACAAGCTCAATAACTTTCACTGGCACTTAACAGACGACCAGGGCTGGCGCATCGAAATAAAAAAATATCCGAAGTTGACCCAAATCAGCAGTCAGCGGGCGCAAACGGTTATCGGTAATTACCACGACCGTACGCCACAGCAATTTGACAATACACCTTATGGCGGCTTCTACACCCAGGAGCAGGTAAAGGACGTGGTTAAATATGCTGCCGACCGCTATATCAACATCGTACCCGAAATTGAAATGCCGGGTCACTCGGAAGCTGTATTAGCTGCCTATCCTGAATTTAGCTGCGACCCGTCGCTCACTACCTATAAGGTAGCCGAAACATGGGGCGTATTTAAAAATATTTATGAGCCATCAGACAAAACTTTTGCCTTTATACAAGACGTGCTGACCGAAGTGATGGCCCTGTTCCCTGGCAAATATATTCATGTGGGTGGGGATGAGGTGCCTAAGGATGCCTGGAAAGCATCGAAATTTTGCCAGGAACTGATTAAAAAGCTGGGTTTGGTTGACGACAAGGAATCATCAAAAGAAGATAAGCTGCAAAGCTATTTTATCAAACGGATGGAGACCTACATCAACTCCAAAGGCCGCAGCATGATAGGTTGGGACGAGATACTGGAAGGCGGCCTTTCGCCCAACGCTACGGTAATGAGCTGGCGTGGCGAGCAGGGCGGTATAGCGGCTGCAAAACAGCACCATAACGTGGTGATGACTCCCGGCAGTGGTGGTTTATACATCGACCAGCAGCAGGGAAAATCAAACCTGGAGCCGGTGAGCATTGGCGGATATGACCCGCTGAGCCGCATCTACCGCTATAATCCAACTCCTGCTGAACTAAGCCCTGAGGAGCAAAAATACATCATTGGCGTTCAGGCTAACCTTTGGACAGAATACATCCCCACAGAAAAGAAAGTTGAATACATGATACTCCCGCGCATACTGGCGCTGGCCGAATTGTCGTGGACGCCGCTTGCCAGTAAAAACTATAGCGATTTTGCTGATGTACGCCTGCCCGGTCACCTGGGATGGCTGGAGATGGCAGGGTTTAATTACCGCGTGCCTGAAGCTATCGGCACAAAAGATACCACCATGTTTGGCAGTCAGCTAACCGTCGACTTAAAAAGCCCGGTTGAAGGTGCCAAAGTGTATTATACCATTGACGGCTACACCCCGCGTGAAACCGATATGGAATACACCCACCCTATGACCTACAACGTGCCACCCGACCAATACCGCGAGCTGAAAACCATCGTGATAACACAATCGGGCAAGCGCAGCCAGGTTACGCGTGCAGTTATGTACAACAAGCAGCCGCTTGCCGCAGTGCAGGGCAACAACATCAACAAGGGCCTCAAATACAAGGTTTACACCGGCGAATTTAACAGCGTGAAGGACCTGGATAAGGCTGTTGCCATCGATAGCGGCAGCACTACAACCTTCAGCACATCGGCCATTAAGAAAAATTTAAAGGGCTACGGCGTAATATATAGCGGTTTAATCCGTATTGATAATGACGGCGTTTATAGTTTTTCAACTTCATCGGCCAATGGCTCGGCCCTGTTGATTGACGGTCAGCCCGTTGTGGATAACGATGGCAAGCACTCGTTGTATGACGTTGGCGGTAGCGTGCCGCTGCAAAAGGGATATCATAACATCACTATAAAATTTTTCGACGCTGCAAGCAATGGTAATTTAAAATTGTTTATTACCACACCGGATAAGCCTAAGGCCGAGCTGACCCCGGAAACTATGTATAATTAAAAGTTCTTATGAATTGCAAACAAAGCCTTTACCTGCTGGCGTTAAGCTGCATTACGCTGCTTGCCGCCTGCAGTGATGATTCAAAGCCACAAACCACCGTGCCTGCCGCACCGGCTAAGCCCGTACTAACGCCGCCCTTCCGTTTTCATAAACTGGTGGAGGTATCGCCGGGGCAGGATTACGATGTGGTAAGCTGGGGCCGTGGCGCAAAAACAGCAGGCGCGTTTGCAATTCTTCATTCCGACTCATCGGCCGTAAAGTTTACTACCACCACCGGCGATTTGGACGGCGACATTATAGATGCCTACAACTCCGACATGGACCTTGACGGCAACCCCGAAATACTGATACAAGCCAAAGGTCGCGATACCATCAACTACACCAATATCTACGCATTCGAGTTCAGCGGCACCAACGCCCACAAGCTCGACTTTCCCAAGCTCACCAAATCGCAGAAAGCTGGCTACCGTGGCGATGACAACTTTTATATAAAAGAAGGCAAGCTGATTCGCGAGTTCCCGATTTATGATGGCAATACCAAAGCCGCCAAACCAACAGGTGCGAAACGCCAGTTTGAATACGGCCTGCGCAACAACGAGTTCACCATAAAGCAACTCAGCAAAGATTCGACCGACAAAAAATCCACCATGGCGGCTACAACCCAGCCCGCCAAATCCGACAATTCAACAAAAAAGGAAACCACCTCAAAAAAGACCAAAAAGCACACCGAAGAAACATCGCACAAAAAGAAAAAGAAGAGAAGGCATCATAGCGAAGACAACTAAGATTTATTGGATTTTTGGGATTACAGGATGCGTGGTGCTTTTGGTTGTCCAACGCCTTTGTTGGTGTTATCACCATCACTGTTCGGAAGATTATTTTTTGTCATTCTGGAGCGCGAGCGAAGAATCTTAAAAGAGCGATATTGGCGGCGGACAGGTATGCGTGCGACCTGTCAATCCTTCACCTGTAGCTTCGTAAAGATTCTTCACTGCGTTCAGAATGACAAAAACGGTTATTTATAATCTTCCGAACACCTGTGGTGTTATCACCAACAAAGTTACGGATGCCCAGGGTGAGGAATTGCTTGCGGCTCACAGGTAAAAGTAGCGATTGTGCACACCTCCGCATCTTGTTGGTGATAACACCAACAAGATGCGGGGAGACGGCCAAAAAAAGACCCGCCTCTTTCAAAGCAGGTCTTAAATATCTCAATTAAAAAATTCCGAAATCGAACTTCCGACTTCCGAGTTTATTTCACCGGCCACACATTGTTCCTTCTCTCCACATCCGGTAATTGCTTATCCGGGTCAATTTCTATCGACTGGATGGCTGATGTTGAAGGGTAAACGAATGTCCAGGTGCCGTTGCGCTGCCAGATGTTTACGGGCAGGTGGATGGTTTCGCTTTTGCCGTTGGCCTGGGTTATCTTCAGGTCGACAGGCATGGCCATTTTTTCTTTATTTACTAAGGTGATAAGCGCACCGTTGGCGGCATTGTCTTTCACGTATTTTACGGCTTCAATAGCCTGGTCAATTTTCCAGGTAGTAAAGAACCATGGCTTAAAGAACCAGTTTAAATCTTCGCCCGAGGCATCGTTCATGGCACGGAAGAAATCATAAGGCAGCGGGTGTTTAAATGCCCAGTGCTTAATATAGTAGTTAAAGGCATAATCAAAACGGTCGGGACCTAACACTACGTTGCGCAGCATATCCAGCCCTAAGGACGTTTTGTTATAATACTGACCGTAATCATTTAAGCCCATTGCTTCAGGAGGGGTCATCAGCGGGTCGCGGGGGCCTTTCATAAAGTTGGCAATGCGGCCTGAAGGACGTGCCTTGGCGTCAAAATACTCGCCGTTATTGAATTTCTCGGTTGAGTATTGGTTGATGAAGGTGTTAAAGCCTTCGTCCATCCACATGTATTTACGCTCGTTTGAGCCTACTATCATCGGGAACCAGTTGTGACCGATTTCGTGCGTAATATCGCCAAACAGGTTGCCATCTTTTAAATCATCTAAACAGAAAATTGCGCCTGGATATTCCATGCCCAGTGCTACACCTGCTACGTTTACTGCAGAATTCCACGGATATTCAAAATACTTCGCAGAATAAATTTCCATACTGGCCTTCAGGTACTCGGTCGAGCGGCTCCACCCGTGTACACCGGCACTTTCGGCAGGGTAGGCGCTTTGTGCAATACATTTGCGGCCGGAAGGAAGATTAACTTTGGCGCCATCCCAGATAAAAGCCTTTGATGCAGCCCAGGCAACGTCGCGGGTATTCTGCATTTTGAAGTGCCAGGTTAACGAACCTTTAAACGGATGCGTTGCAGGCTGACCAACCTCATCGGCAGTGATGATAGCCGTGGTTTTGTCGCTCTTGCGCATTTCGTCGTAACGTTTTTGCTGCACATCGCTCAATACCTGCGATGGGTTCTCCAAATCGCCGGAACCCACTACAGTCATATTTGCAGGGGCAGTGATGTAGTAGTCGAAATCACCGTATTCGCAATAGAACTCGCCGAGGCCCATATATGGCAGTGTGTTCCAGCCTTCTACATCGTCATAAACGCACATGCGCGGGTACCATTCGGCAATTTCGTACACATAACCAGCTTTAAATTTCTTGCGGCCCATGCGGTCAGCACCCTTAAACGGGATAGCAAAGCTGTAGTTGATTTTCAATTTTATCTTTTCGCCTTTGCCTTCCATCGGTTTGTTTAGCCGCACCTGCATGCGGGCATCGGTAATTACCGGTTCTGTAGTATAGGTGTCGCCTTTGTAGCTAACCGAAACCGACTCGATATGATAACCGCCGCGACTAAAGCCGCGAACGTCGAAACGGTCGCCAACGACAGAAGTAGCTCCGCCGCGTGAGTCGGGTTTAAATATATTCTGGTCTAGCTGCAGCCACAGGTGGTCCAGCATATCCGGGCTGTTATTGGTGTAGGTAATCTCCACTTCGCCGGTGATGGTAGTATCTTGCGGCGTTTCGTTTAATGATGCCTTGATAACGTAATCAGCACGGTTTTGCCAGTAATGCTCACCGGGCTGACCGCTTGCAGCGCGTGTGCCATCGCCGGTAACAGGCCACGTAATAGGGCCGAATAAGTCGTTATGATTATATTTAGGGGTGTCGGTTTGTGCCGATGCAGTTGCGGCGGTGAGTAATAATCCCACTCCGCTTAGCAAATAAGTAATTTTTGAATATCGCATTTTAGTTTATGATAATTTCCGGCGCAAATTAACCAATTAAATTATGAAATTGATAATATGGGGATTAGGGCGATGGAAAAGGTGAGATGCGCACAATGTTGTTCCGATATCAGGAAGCCTTACCAAAGCACATTATAAACACAGATTTGACTTTTGTCGGGGCTCACAAATACATCGTAGGCTGTTTTTGTACGTTTATCTGCCGAAGGAATGGGTGGTACAAAGTGATATACATAACAGCTGTCATTAAACCAACGAGGCAGTGTCTCGTCCTTCTTTTTAAATATCCTGCGGTATATTTGGTTCACTATCAACACAAAGCCTTTATCCATTTTCTCTGCTTGATTAAGCTTCCATCCATACCGGGCCGCAAAATCTGCCAGCACTTCCGCCCGGTAAGTACCGCTGTCGGCTTTCCAGAATGTTAGGCGGTAATTATTATAAGGGCCTTTTTCGCTAAGCTTTTCGTCGATATGATACCGGTCGAAATTTTCCCAGGGGATTTCAGGGGCGGATTTATGACAGGCGGTGAGCACGCAAAAGATCATTAAGCTGATTAAAGCAATAGGTTTCATTCTCTCAAATATACTGACAAGGAGGTCATTTAATTTGATGATAAAATTCTTAATTTTGTTAATATGGAAACATTGATAATGCACCCAACCAGCAAAGAGCAATCAGCAGCTTTGAAAGCGATTGCAAAAGCATTAAAAGTGGCTTTTGAAACAGATAAAGGTTCTCCCTATAATCCAGAGTTTGTTGCGAAGATTCTGGCTGGAGAAAAAGCAAAAAACGAAGGAGAAGAGGGATTAATTGTCGATGTGGATAATCTATGGAAATAGTTTTATTCAAGGACGCTAAAGATGACTTAGAATATTGGAGAAAGTCCGGAAATAAAGCCGTCCAGAAGAAAATACAAGAACTGTTTAAGGATATGAAAGAGCATCCTTATGACGGAATTGGAAAACCGGAACCTTTGAAATATGACCTGTCAGGAAAATGGTCGCGTCGTATCAATTATGAGCATCGAATGTTTATACAGTCACGGACGATTTGATTAACATTTATTCCTTAAGGGGACATCACGACAAATAACCTTCCATCCCTACCACAAAAAAACACGGGCAACCATCGCGGTCACCCATGTCTTTCCAACTAACTATTAAACTAAAACTTAATCAACTACTAGCACGTGCACGGTATAACCGCCGGTTACCATATTGCCGATGCGCTGCGTAGCCCTGAACAAAAACGTTTGTCCGGCTTCGGCATCATTTGGCACTTTGCCGCTTATCTCCAACGTTCGGCTTTCCCATGGTTCAAAATCTGCGGTATGGCTTGCATGGCTGTGCTCTAAGGCGCTTTCCAGCCAGCCTTCAATTACCTTCAATCCACGTAGCAGCAGCCTTTCCACAAAAAGCACAGCCGGCTCTATAAAGGTCGACGGCTCATCTTTAAACCCAAGCCCCACTTGTAGGTTGGCAGGCGAAGGGGTGATGATGCTGGGCAGGTTCGCGGCGCGGAGTGCTAACAGCGGGTGCATTTCGGTTTGATGCAGGTGCTGCACATCAAAACGCAGCTCACGGGCTTTATCGGTAATATTTATCGCCTTTACTCTTGTTATGAACGATTCGCCTTTTTTTAGCAGGATGAGCTGCTCGTTCTTCTGGCCTACATGGCGGTCGTCCATCGGGTCCATCGGTGCAGTAAGCGGGTCGAAGCTTGGAATAAAGGCTTCCACTATCAGGCACTCATGGCCGCCGTTTACTACAGTCGGTACCCACGGGGTAGGGCATTGCACGTTTACCGTCCATCCCGCAGGAACATCCACAAAGGCGGTGCCGATAGGATTTGCCGAGCTTTCTGTTATCGCCATCGATGGGTCGGCCCACCAAAACTTCACCATAACACCCGAGGCATTTTGTTGCCCATAATTGCTTATGCGGGCAAATACCGTGTTGTCTTCATTCGGCACTGGCTGGTTAATACCTGCCGAGCTTTGCACCCAAACATCCGGCGATTCCCAGAAAACGGTACCGGGTGCAAGCGGCCTGTCGCCGAAATCGGCATAGTTAGCCCGCACGGTTACCCACGGCGTGTAATGCACTCTGCCTTTTTCGCGGTTAAAGTTAATTACGGGTATCTGTGGGGCGTGGAAACGTTTATCGCCATCGCCTCTGCCGTTATCCGCCGGGTTTTTCTTTCTTTCAGTTACTTCATTTATATTTTCCATGATGTATTTTTCCTTTGTTAAATCTGTGTATTCCTAAACTTCTTTTGACTTTCGACTAAAATTAAGCCTCCTGCACATCCAAAACCGGTGGATTAGCAGGGTTGGAACCAGCCTTCGGGTCCCAGTCATGCCAGCCGTAGCCACGGTCGCCGTCGAGGTTGTAATTAGGTAGTTTGGCTAAGTCACCACCTATAACCTGGTCGGCATTCGATACTGCATCCCCAAAAAACTTATCGCTTGTTGGGTACGGCCCTGCTGCTAACATGCCGCCGTTCTTCAATCCAAAGCCGTTTAATATTTTGTTTGGATAGATGTTCGGCGCTATCAGGTTATCTGCTGTAGGTTCTTCCAATGGCACCTGTCGCGGGTAAACCGAGAAATTTAGGTCGGCGAATGCACCAAGCGTATTAGTTTTATCCAGCTGATGCGGGTAGCGCGCTTTACCGAAGGTCGCGCTGCCATCGCCGGTGAGGCTGTTGGTTTTGCACAGCGCGACGCCGGTAACATTTGGCACAGGCGAAACATCCGGGTCGAGCGGAGGCGTAAGGTCGGTAGCAGGAAGGGTGGTATCTACACCCATAATATTGGTCTGGGCACCCAGCATAACCGGTGGCGGATAAGCCAGGCCGGCCATTACGAGCGCGTCCTGTAATGTATTTTCTGCATCTATCAATGTTTTCCTTAGCCAAAACAATTCATTGGCAACGGTATCCCAATCGATAATTGGTTGCTCTAAAGCTGCGCCTAAAGCTGCAAGGCCATCAGGTAAGTCGCCTCCTAAAATTAGCAGGGCACCGAATATCGCCAGCAGGAAAGCACAAATAGCCGCACCTACATTAACGCCGGCCTGTGATGGCGAAGATGGCGAGGTGCCGTTCTTAATCCAGTCCGGTTCCGGTTGACCGGTGCCCGGCCCAACCACATTGCTGCCCAATGCGCCGCGGCCCGAGGTCATGAACCAATAAACCGCATAAGCACCAACGTAGGCTTTTGGCAGGGTATCCCCGTCAAAGGCCGGTACGCCAAGACCTACGATTGGTTGATTTGTAGGATATATCGTATTAAAAGTGGTTGTAAACAGGTCGTTTATTTCCGTCGGGAATTGGCTTGGCATGGTGCCGAGGTCACCGCTGGCTACAGCTTTCAAAGCGGCAGGTACATCGTCGGCAGGCGCTTTATCAAGGCCACCCACGTTAAATTTATCCTGCAGGTTACCACCATTACAAAGGGCAGGCCAGCCGCTGCCTGCAATCGTATCGAAATAAACAGGGGTAGGGTTGTCGCCAGCCATCGTCGGGTTTGGCGATTGCTCGAAGAACCCGAAAGTCCACGAATCCACAAAGTTACCGGCAAGGCGGTTTCTCCACCAGTGCGTACGATAGGGGCCGCCAACTATATTATTGACAAACGCCTCTGCAGTTACCGAAGTTGACAGGTGGCTTAACCAGCCGAATACATAGGCTTTCTGGTTATCGCTTGTTGCGTTTTTCTGCAACTCCCCGGCAAACTTGCCGGTTTTGTGCCAACGGAGGTATTCGTAGCGCCGGTCGAGGGTGATATTATCAGGTGCAGGGAAGCCTTGGTTCATTTCCATCCATGGTCCTAACGTAAGTATGCCGCCGATTACCACCTGCATGAGTTGTATGGCAGACGGCAGGCCTTTAAGCCCTTTTGACATGTCGAGTACGCCGGGTAGCTGGTCGAGTATAGTCGGCAGGTTTTCCAATACCTCTACGTTGCTATGGTCGGCTACCAGTGCTGATAGTAAATTGAAAAGGTCGGTAGCTTTATCGAGCACCGGCCAAACGGGTATAACCAGGCCGTTAAACAGCACCGAATAAATAGCGCCAAGCGGGTTAAAATAAAGTTCGAAAGCCATTGTTGGGTCTGTGGTAAACAAGTTCGACATGGCTGTCTGGATTTGAGCGGTGGCAGTCGCAATCTGGGCATCCGTTAAAACGGTACCCGATGTTGCCGATGGTATAAAATTCGACAGAAAAGTAGCAAGGTCTTTACCGATGGGCATGTATTGCAGCATATCCGGACCCATTGCGCCCAATACAGCAAACTCTTTAAGTTTAGCGTTTGCCGGATTTTTTAGCTTAACGGCCATTGCGTCGCCGGCGGCGGCACGTTTTTCTATTACCTGGTTAAGTACTTCTATATGAAATGCGAGATTTGGCATGATATATTATTTAAAGGTTAAAAATGATAGATGATGATTTACAAGATGGCATAATGCCTAATTCACTACGAGCCAAAGGGGTTGTGTTTGGTGATGTTTTTCATTTTGATAGGTGATTTTGTTTTGGCCTACTCTTTTAAAGGATTTTCGGCATTTTCCGG
>JAZJZL010000031.1:0-11116 GCA_040389845.1 Bacteroidota bacterium | reverse complement strand
TATCATCAGGTATAGCCTCGAAGATATCTTCTTCATTTTCGAGCACGACTCTGTAGAAGCATACTCTATACAGCTTACCCGCGATGCCGAGCTTGACCTCGACAAGGAGTTAAGTGAGAAATTTATTGATTCATTATCGAAAAGTCTGCAAAAACGAAAAAAAGGCAAGCCGATGCGTTTATTGTATGATTCGGAGATGCCGCTGGATATGCTAAAATACCTGGTTAACAAAATGGGCCTTCACGGCGAAAGTTTGATACCCGGCGCACGCTACCATAACTTCAAGAATTTTATTGCATTCCCTAACGTTGGCCGGCCTGAACTGGAGTACGAGCGTACCGTGCCATTACCGGTTGATGGTTTATCATTCGGCAAAAGCCTGATGGGCATGATTGCGAAAAAGGACTACTTGATCAGTACACCTTACCAGTCGTATGATTATGTTATCCACTTCTTGCGAGAGGCCGCTATCGATCCAAAAGTTAAAGAAATAAACATTGCCGTTTACCGCCTTGCCGAAAATTCGCGCATTATGCACGCGCTGATGAGCGCGGCCAAGAATGGTAAAAAAGTAACCTGTTTGGTGGAGCTAAGGGCGCGTTTTGACGAACAGAATAATATATCCTGGAGCCGCCGCCTGGAGGAAGAAGGCGTAAATGTACTCTACGGCATCGACGGTTATAAAGTGCACTCGAAGATTTGCCTGGTAATGCGCATGGAAAAAGAAAAACCGGCCTATTATGCATGTTTATCTACCGGCAACTTTAATGAAAAGACAGCCCGATTGTATGCTGATCATACCTTACTTACCGCAAACAAAAAAATAACCGGTGATTTGGTTATCATATTCAGGGCGTTGGCTAAGAATATCCTGCCTAAAGGCTTGAAGAATTTAATCGTATCGCCCATCGATGCCCGTCCGGCAATATATAAGTTGATTGACAACGAAATAAAGAATGCTAAGGCCAGTAAGCAGGCCTACATGATATTAAAAATGAATAGCCTGGCCGATGAGCAACTGATAAATAAACTTTACCAGGCCAGCAATGCAGGCGTGCAAATTAAATTGATTATTCGCGGCATGTGTTGCCTGATAGCAGGGGTGAAAGGCTATAGTGAAAACATCGAGGTGCTAAGCATTGTAGACAAATACCTGGAGCATGCACGCGTTCACGTGTATTGCAACGGTGGTAATGAATTGATTTACCTTACCTCTGCCGATTTTATGACCCGTAATATCGATACCCGCGTTGAAGTGGGCTTTCCGATATATGATGAAGATTTGAAAAAAGAGATACGCGAAATCATCAACCTTCAACTCGAAGATAATACCAAATCGCGCGAGATAAACTCCAGTAACACCAATAAGTACCACAAAACGCGCTCTGAGCTTCGGCACCGGGCGCAGATTGATATATATGATTTCCTGAAACATAAAATAAAATAAAAATTGAGATACGCCGCTATAGATATTGGTTCAAACGCCGTGAGGTTGCTTATTGCTGACATTATTGAAAATAATGGTTCAGTTTCATTCAAAAAAAATACGCTGGTAAGGGTGCCGTTGCGCCTGGGCGATGATGCTTTCCTTGACCATCAATTGTCTGAGAAAAAATCTGCCGACCTGGTAAAAACTATGGAAGCTTTCAGTAAGCTAATGGAAGTTTATAAAGTAGCTGATTACACGGCTCTTGCCACGTCTGCTATGCGCGAAGCAAAAAATGGCGAAGAAATAGCGAATCAAATTAAGACAAACGCAGGAATCGACATTGAAATAATTCCCGGCCAAAAAGAAGCCGGTATGATTTACGCGAGCCACGCCGACCAGGCCATCGATAAAAACAAAAACTATTTATATATAGATGTAGGCGGAGGCAGTACCGAATTGTCTTTCTTTTCAAATGGCGAGATGTGGGCCTCAAAATCTTTTAACATCGGCACTATCCGTATGCTGGATAACCAGGACGATGAAGAAACCTGGAGCGATATGAAAGATTTTGTCCGCGATAACACCAGGCAGTTTAAGGTAATCTCGGGTATTGGCACCGGTGGTAATATTAACAAGCTCTATCGGTTATCGGAGGAAAAGGACAAAAATCCTTTAGCATTCGGTAAATTAAAGTCGCTTTACAGTTACCTCACGTCGTTTTCTCTAAAGGACAGGATAAATGTGTTGGGTTTAAACCAGGATCGCGCCGATGTAATTATACCTGCATGCGAAATTTATATCACCGTGATGAAATGGGCAAATATTAAAAATATATATGTCCCTACAGTGGGATTAGTTGACGGTATCATACAAACACTGATAGAAAAAAACTTTCCAAAGGCAGGTTAAATTTATTTTAAAAAATTATTTAAAAATTAAAAAATTTGTTACTACTTTTGTAATGCCCTCTCAAAGGGCATGTTTTTCATAGGTAGATGTAGGGTCGAGTACTTGTATTCGACCCTTTTTTGTGCCTTGAATTTTGATGCTGTTGCGATGTATGCGGCCAATATTTAACCGCGGAGATATAGAGAATGCACAGAGGACACGGAGAAAAAAATGAAGAAGAAGATAGTTGTTGCAATAACCGGTGCCAGCGGGGCTATATATGCCAGCCTCCTTTTTAAAAAACTTCAGCAGCTGAGCGAACAGATTGAAGAAGTCGCCGTCGTTATGTCTGACAATGCGAAGGATGTTTGGAAGTTTGAGCTGGATAACGATGATTATCAGAAATTGCCATTCAAAATATACCCCAAAACAGATTTCATGGCGCCCTTTGCTTCTGGATCTGCAAAGTTTGATACCATGGTAATTATTCCTTGCTCAATGGGGACATTGGGCCGGATAGCTTCAGGTACTTCTGATGACCTGGTTATTCGTGCCGCCGATGTGATTTTAAAAGAACGCCGTAAATTGATATTGGTTGCCCGGGATATGCCGTTAAACCTTATCCATATCCGCAATATGGAGACGGTAACGGAAGCCGGCGGGATTATTTGCCCGGCGATACCATCTTATTATAGCAAACCAAAAACTGTTGAAGAGTTAGCAATGACCGTGGTCGATCGTGTAATAGACCTTATTGGCCTGGCTAATGAAAGTTTCAGGTGGGGTAAATAGTTACCATAATACAAAACGTAATACCCTCCGGTCATTCTGGATTAATCAAGCTATTTTTGCTAAAAGCTGGTTTCAAAGTAATTTCGAAAAGGATAATATATTCCTGGAAAGTGAAATAAAGAAATAGCGTTAAAATGAGTATCTTTGCGCGTTTTTAAAATGAACAAAAAAGTAGCGTTTTATACCTTAGGCTGTAAGCTTAACTATTCGGAAACTTCGTCCATCGGCCGGTTATTTAATAATGCGGGCTTCAGTACGGTTGAGTTTACCGATACGCCTGATGTTTTTGTTATCAATACCTGTTCGGTTACTGATAATGCCGATAAAAAATGCAAAAAGGTAGTTAAAGAGGCGCTGAAAATATCACCTAACGCTTATGTTACTATAGTAGGATGCTACGCCCAGCTAAAACCAAAAGAAATTTCGGAAATACCCGGTGTTGATATGGTTTTAGGAGCTGCTGAAAAGTTCCTGATAGTAGATTATATAACAGATTTAACCAAACAGCCGAAGACGCTGGTTTATAACCAACCGGTATCCGAAGCAAAGGATTTTATTCCTGGTTTTTCTATCGGCGACCGCACCCGCACATTTTTAAAGGTACAGGACGGCTGCGATTATTCATGTTCTTTCTGCACTATCCCGTTGGCGCGCGGCAATAGCCGTAGTGATACTATTGAGCATGTGATTGAACAAGCTAAAGAGATTGCTGCATCAGGTGTAAAGGAAATTGTGCTGACCGGCGTTAATCTTGGTGATTTCGGTATACGTGGAGGAAGTCGAGAGGACAAGTTCTTTGACCTGGTTAAGGCGTTGGACGAGGTTGAGGGTATTAATCGTTTTCGTATTTCCTCAATCGAGCCTAATTTATTGAGTGATGAGATAATTGAATTTGTAGCGCAATCAAAACGGTTTGTTCCTCATTTTCATATTCCGCTTCAATCCGGTTCCAATAAGATATTAGGGCTGATGCGCCGCCGTTATAAGCGTGAGCTATATGCCAGCCGTGTAGCTAAAATAAAAGAATTGATGCCTGATTGCTGTATTGGCGTGGATGTGATTGTAGGCTTTCCCGGCGAGACGCGGGAAGATTTTATCGATACTTATAACTTTTTAAACGAGCTTAATATTTCTTATCTCCACGTATTCACCTATTCTGAAAGGGAGAATACATTGGCCAACGAAATGAGCGGAGTTGTTCCCGGTTCAACACGGGCCGAACGGAGCAAGATGCTGCATATTTTATCCGATAAAAAGCGCCGCGCATTTTACGAAAGCCAGCTGGGTAATACCGACGAGGTATTATTTGAAGGCGATATAAAAGATGGCTTTATGCATGGGTTTACCCGTAATTATGTAAAGGTTCGGACGCCCTATGACCCGTTGCTGATCAATGAGCTGAAAACCGCGCATTTAACAAAAATATCGCCGGATGGTGATGTGGAAATTACCGAGTTCGATGAAATATTAGTGCATTAAACCCTATCTTGGCTCCAAATTTAAACTGATGTTTCCAAATTTATTTTACCTGATTAAATACCTTACCGGGCTCGAAATACCTTTTTTTCAAATCATTCAGACATTTGGTTTTTTTGTTGCGATAGCTTTTATCGCCGGGTACTGGGCGTTTGGAAAGGAATTCGATCGCAAAGAAAAACTAGGCTATATACATTCTTTCCGCAAGACAGTTACCATTGGTAAGCCTCTAACTAATATTGAACTTTTCGGGAACGGATTATTTGGTTTTATACTGGGTTATAAGCTGGTTGATGCAGCGCTGAACTTCAGTAAGATGGTTGATAATACCCAGGAATTCCTTTTATCATCGCGCGGTAACTGGCTCGGTGGCATTATCGGGGCGGTGTTGTTTGCATACTGGGCTTACTACGAAAATAAAAAACAAAGGCTCCCCCAGCCAAGAACTGAAGAGGTTACCGTTCATCCATCTGAGTTGCTGGGGAGTATTTTACTATGGGCCGCTGTTTTTGGTTTTGCAGGCGCCAAGATATTCAATGCGCTTGAAAACTGGGATCAGTTTATGAGGGACCCTGTGGGTATGCTGATAGGTTTTGAGGGCCTGACCTTTTATGGCGGCCTTATTTGTGGTGGCGCTGCAGTATTGTACATCGCAAATAAAAATGGCATCAAGCTGTTTAATATGCTTGATATCGGTGGGCCGGGCATGATGCTCGCTTATGGTGTGGGCCGTATAGGCTGCCAGATGTCGGGCGACGGTGACTGGGGTAAATATAACCTGCAGCCAAAACCACATTTGCTAAGCTGGATACCAGATTGGATGTGGAAATTTAAGTTTCCGCATAATGTAAATAACGAGGGGGATATTATACCGGGTTATATAGGCAAATACAACCATGAGTTGCGTTTACCGGTTTACCCAACTTCATTTTATGAGTCTATCATTTGCATTCTCCTGTTCTTTTTTCTTTGGCGCATCCGCGACAAGATAAAATTACCCGGCGTAATGTTCGGCATATATATGATACTGGCAGGTGTTGAGCGATTTTTTATAGAATTAATTCGGGTAAATACATTGTATCAGGTGGCGGGTTTCAGCTTTACCCAGGCTGAAATGATATCTACATTCATGGTAATTGGCGGCATAGCTTTAATAGTTGTGGCCCGGAAATCAAAACAGACTTTGCCTGCCCATGCCTGAAATAAAAACCGGTAATAATTTACTCGATAACCAAATTATCAGGTTTGTAGTTTCTGCGGGATTTGGCTTTTTGGTGGATGTAATTGCGTTCTACTTATTTTATCATAATTTACTCGTGCAGAAGACTTATAATGTGTTTTCGCTTACGGTACGGAACTCCACGCTTTCATTGGCATTATCCTTTTTTATGGGCGTGGTAGTTAACTTTTTAATCACTAAGTACTTTGTCTTCGCTGAATCTAAATCTTCGCCATATAAACAGTTTTTTAGGTTCGTATCTGTTGCGTTTATCGGTTTTTTCGCAAACCTGGTTATTTTAAAGATTTTCACTCAAGGTTTGCAGATGTACCCGCCGGTAGCGCGTCCACTGGCAGCCTTAAGCTTGTTTTTTGCAAGCTACTTTATTCATAAAGCCTTTTCATTTAGCCTTGCACTCCGCGAACAGAAATAAGTTGATCTGCATTGATTGTTACGAATTAATTCGAATTACACGAATTTTGATTTGTTGTCAACTCATGCCTTGGATCACCAGGATTCGTGAAATTCGTAGCTGTTTATTCGCTTAAATTTGTGACCTTTACCTCGTATGGAATTGGAAGCGATAATTAACAAAGTAATAGAAATAGCAAAGGATGCCGGCAGCTTCATCAGGGAACAGCGCCGCACCTTTACACCCGATAAAATAGAAATCAAAGGCCTTAATGACCTGGTGTCCTATGTAGATAAAACTGCTGAGCAAATCATTGTAAAAGCATTAACCGATGTTATACCCGGCGCAGGCTTTATTACAGAAGAGAAAACGATTAACAAGGTCGGGGAGAAGTATAATTGGATAATCGACCCGCTGGACGGGACTACTAATTTCATTCACGGTCTGCCGGTTTATTCGGTGAGCATTGCTTTGCAGGAAGACGATGAATTGGTACTTGGCGTTGTGTATGAAGTAAACGCGGACGAATGTTTTTACGCCTGGAAAGACTCTCCGGCTTATCTAAATGGTGAAATAATAAAAACGAGCAATTCACCAACAATAAGCAAAAGCCTTTTGGCTACGGGTTTCCCATATTACGATTTCAGCAAGCAACCGGCATATATCAATTTATTTACCGAGCTGATGAAAAGCTGCCATGGTCTGCGACGTCTTGGTTCTGCCGCTGTTGATTTAGCTTACACAGCTTGCGGCCGTTTTGATGCCTTTTATGAATATAACCTGAACCCATGGGATATAGCAGCGGGTATAGTCATCGTTCGTCAGGCCGGCGGACAGGTAGTTAACTTTAGCGGCGGCGATGAAGTATTAAATTCCCGTGAATTACTGGCAACAAACGGCAAAATAACACAGGAACTGCTGGATACGATCCAGGCTTATTTTAAGTAGGATTTCATTATTTTTTTCGATTTCACCGATTTGAAAATGATTTCACCGATTATTGAGTGACTTGACCAATTGCAGCCAGTCGTAGTTTGCTACTTTTATTACCGATGAGGAATGATTTTGGCAAGTTCGTTCGTAATCAAAAAAAATCAATCGGTGAAATCATTTTCAAATCGGTGAAATCCCCATAAACAAAAAAGCCGAACCTAAATCCAGCTTTCAAATTATATCTGTGAAATCTTTTCAAAATCGGTGAAATCCCTATAAAGCTTCAGATACAACCTCTGTAACTTCAGGAACCATGCGTTTCAGCAAATTCTCAATGCCCGCTTTAAGTGTTACGGTAGATGATGGACAGCCGCTGCATGAACCGCGAAGCTCGACAGTCACTATTCCTTCATCGAAAGATTTATAGGTAATAGCTCCGCCATCCTGCTCAACAGCTGGTCGAACGTAATCATGTAATATCTGCTGTATTTTAACTTCTGTGTCGGTGCCTTCAAAATCGCCGGCCTCAGCCTGTTCTTCGTCTTGTACCTTTAGCTCAGCCTCAACAGCACCTTTAACAAACTCTTTTAATATAGGCATGATATCATCCCAGCTGTCACCATCAAATTTGGTAACGGTAACAAAGTTGCTGGCAAAGAAAACACCATTAACAAATGAGAACTTATATAGCTCTTTTGCAAATGGCGAGCTTTCGGCGCTCTCTTTTGTAGCGTAATCCACGCTGCCGTTTATGAGCAACTTGTTCACAATGAACTTCATTGTAGCCGGGTTGGGAGTTGCTTCAGTATATACGTTGATATTCATCTTATTTTCAATTAGTCTTGATAAAGCAAATTTAAGCAGGTTTTTGATTTAAACACAACTGTTAAATTGTTATGACGGGGGGGTGACTGTAAGTTTTACGTGTGACGAGGCTTATTGGAAGAAACTTACGAAGTTTTCAAAACTTCGTAAGTTTGATATTCCGTCTTAAATCCCCGTGTAATTATGTGGTGTGATTTTTTTTATCTCTTGTTTTATTTCATCACTTACACTTAATCCATCCACAAATTCCGCAATTGTCTGCGCGTTAACATGCGTATTAGTGCGTGTCAATTCCTTCAAAGCTTCGTAAGGATTTGGATATCCCTCACGGCGCAAAATAGTTTGGATAGCTTCGGCTACTACTGCCCAGTTGGCTTCGAGGTGAGCGTTCAGCGCATCGACGTTGAGTAATAACTTATTCAGCCCGCGTATGGTTGATTTTATAGCGATTAACGTATGCCCAACCGGCACGCCGATATTGCGAAGCACAGTTGAGTCGGTCAAATCGCGCTGTAGTCTTGATATTGGCAGCTTAGCAGCAAAATGTTCGAACAACGCATTGGCAATACCCAGGTTGCCTTCAGAGTTTTCAAAATCAATAGGGTTTACTTTATGCGGCATAGCTGACGAACCGATTTCGCCTTCCTTTATTTTCTGCTTGAAATAGCCCATCGAGATATAGGTCCATATATCGCGGTCTAAATCTATCAGGATATTGTTGATGCGTTTCAGGGCGTCGCATTGCGCAGCAAAGTTATCGTAGTGTTCAATTTGTGTAGTAAACTGCGAGCGGCTGAGGCCCAGAATATCATTCACAAAATGATTTCCGAATGCTTTCCAGTCAATTTCCGGGTAGCCCACGTTATGTGCATTATAGTTACCGGTAGCTCCGCCAAATTTGGCAGCGTGGGGCACAGCTTTTAATAAGCTAAGCTGGTTCTCAATGCGCTCTACAAAAACCATAATCTCCTTACCCAATCGACTCGGGGACGCCGGCTGACCGTGGGTATGCGCCAGCATTGGCACCTGGTTCCATTCCGCTACATAGTTCTTTAATATCGCAAGCAATTCCTCTATAGCAGGGTAGTACGTATGAGTTAAGGCTTCCTTAAATGAATAAGGTACAGCTGTGTTATTAATATCCTGTGAAGTCAATCCGAAATGAATGAACTCTTTAAAGTCTTGTAAACCAAGCTTGTCAAATTCTTTTTTTATGAAGTACTCAACCGCCTTGACATCGTGATTAGTAATCTTTTCTATCTGCTTGATACTTTCGGCATCGGCTTCGCTGAAGTTTTTGTAAATCGTGCGTAACTTTTCTGCTACATTTTTATCAAAATTCAAAAGCTGTGGCAACGGGTGCTCGCATAAGGCTATGAAATATTCAATTTCAACAAACACCCGATACCTGATTAACGCATACTCAGAAAAGTAAGCAGCAAGGTCTGCTGTAGCATTACGATAACGGCCGTCGATAGGGGAGATTGCTGAAAGAGGAGTAAGGGTCATGTGTTCTTTAAATTTTTTGCAAAGATAGTGTTTTGATGTGCGAATATGAAGATGTGCGGATGTGCGAATAGAGCCGTATAATTTGAGATTGTTCGCTTGATTTTTTCATCCGCACACTCGCACATCAATAATCCGCACATCGTTTTGTCATCCGCGCATCAAAAAATCGCGCATCAGCATATTATTTTTAGGAAACTTTGTAATCTAAAAATGTTTCCTTAGTTTTGACTCGTAATGTCAATTAGTCAAATAGATAGAATAATTCAAGGCGGCGAGGACCTGTTTTTAACAGCAGGAATCAAGAGCGTAACGATGGATGATATAGCCAAACACCTGGGTATGTCGAAAAAAACCATCTACCAGTTTTTTAAGGATAAAAACGAACTGGTAATAGCGCTGGTAAAGAAAAAGCTGAAGGAAGACGAGGATACTATGGAGGCTATCATCGCTAAATCAAGCAACGTGATGGAGGAGATGATTAATATGATGAAATGCTCTGAGGATATTTTCTCGAGGATAAACCCGATCGTCATCCACGATATGCAGAAATACCATCCCGACGCATGGGCGGAGTTTCAGACCTTTAAAGCTGATGTTATAGTGCGCACTTTGGAGGAACTTTTGACAAAAGGTAAGAAGCAAGGTTACATTCGTCCGGATATTGACGTAAAGATAATTGCCCGTATGCGCGTAAGCCAGGTGGAGCTTGGTTTTAATACGTCAGTTTTCCCGATGGCTGAGTTTAGTCCGTGGAAGGTGCAGGTACAGTTTTTAGAACATTTTAACTATGGCATTTGTACCCTTAAAGGCTACAAGCTGCTAAACCAGTATAAAAATATAAACGAAGAATAAAAAAATACTGCTGACATAGGGCTGTCATTAACACGGCAGAAATTTACATCAGCACAAATAATATCACACAAAAACACAATCATATACAATGAAACATATACTTATACTAATGTGCCTGCTAAGCGGAATTGCCCTCAAAGGCTTTTCGCAAACGGCAGCGACCGATAGCCAGCGATACAACTTTACCATACAGGATTGTATAAATTATGCTTATGAGCATCAGCATGATGTTATAAACGCAAACCTTGATGTAACAAGTGCAGAGTACCATATTAAAGAAACCATAGGCCAGGGTTTACCACAAGTTAGTGGCTCTGCCAGCTTCCAGGATTACCTGAAATCACCCACCGTCCTTTTCCCGGATTTTATCACCCCGTTAACGTACGGAGTATTGGCAAAGGAAGGGGTTAAGGATGGCAACGGTAACAAAATTCAAATTCCTACCGGTAATCCGGCAGAACAACCTGTAAATTTTACACAAAAGTATAACTCAAGTGTAGGCGTAACCTTAAGCCAGTTGATATTCGACCCGAATTATATTGTCGGACTACAGGCGCGCAGGACCTATCGCGAGCTGTATCAGCGCAGCTACGCCCGTACAAAGATTGAAACATCGGTAAGTATCACTAAGGCTTATTACCAGGTATTGGTAAGCGTTGAGCAAATTAAACTGCTTGAGGCTAATGTTAAACAGCTTAAGCAACAGCTTGACGAAACTGAGGCCCGCAACAAACAAGGTTTTGTTGAAAAAATAGACGTGGATCGTTTAAGCGTTCAGTAT
>JAZJZL010000030.1:8227-8648 GCA_040389845.1 Bacteroidota bacterium | reverse complement strand
CTCTTGTATAACAAAACCGATTATCATTAATGAATATTTCAATAAAAGCCACCGCGCGCATTGCCGGGCCCCCGTATCATAAGTGGTGACAAATGGGCGAAGCAGGCTGCCAGGTTCCGCAATCCCGGCAATCCAACAATAAAAACAATCACATAATAACATGAAAAAAGTAATACAATTCGGGGAACACGTTGAAGGCTTTGAAATCCCGGTTTTAAACGAACGCGAAATAAGGGCCGCGGCTGGGATATTATTCCTGGTAATATTTTCGGCTTATGTGCGCATTATCCTCGCCGGCGATTTTGTGCTGGCAAAATATGCCATCACGTTATTCTTTACCGATTTTCTTATCCGGGTATTTATCAGTCCGAGGTTTTCTCCATCATTAGTAATGACGCGAAGCTCGGGTGACTTGATCTGG
>JAZJZL010000030.1:0-8217 GCA_040389845.1 Bacteroidota bacterium | reverse complement strand
TCGTCGGGCGACTGATAGTCCGCAAACAAACACCAGAATATGTAGGCGCCAAACAGAAGAAGTTTGCCTGGATAGTGGGCGTGTTTTTATCGTTCACCATGCTGATTTTTATGGTGGTCATCAATTCATTCAGCCCGATAACCGGCATTGTGTGCCTGCTGTGTATGGTATTCCTGTTCTTCGAGTCGTCGTTTGGGATTTGCCTGGCCTGTAAAATTTATACAGCGGTTTATAAGGAGAAAGTACTGTATTGCCCCGGCGAGGTTTGCGATGTAAAGGCGCGTCAGCCTATTCAAAAAACATCCAAAGCGCAGCTGCTGATTGTACTCTTATTCATCGGATACATTTTCGTAGTCGCCCAATTATTTAAGGGGGAGTTTGCAAAAAAGCCGTATGATATGTTTGGGTTGTTTACAAAGGAAAAAAACAAGTAAAGGCGATGAAGCCCCAAAGTACGCTGGAAGAATACTTTGCCCCGTTCCGTGAGTATACCATCGGCCGCAACCAGGCTTTTGAGTCAGCTTTCGGCGAACAGCAAATTGTATATGCCGATTGGACAGCCAGCGGGCGCGCTTACCGGCCGATAGAAGATTTTATCCAACAAAACATATTGCCTTTTGTAGCTAACACGCATACCGAAACTACGGTTACCGGAACGCTGATTTCTAAAGCGTACGAAGAAGCAAAAACAATAATTAAGCGGCATGTAAATGCGGACAGCGATGATGTGTTGATCTTCTGTGGAAGTGGAATGACGGCAGCCGTAAATAAACTGCAACGCCTGCTGGGAATGCGGATGCCTGAACGTATAACCGACTACCTGAAGAAGGGCAGCGCGGGGTTTGAGACAGATGAAGATCTTCGCCCGGTTGTGTTTATCACCCACATGGAACACCATAGCAATCAAATCACCTGGCTGGAGACTATAGCAACCGTAGAAATTATAGATTGTGATGCCGAGGGCTACGTTGATCTGGAGCACTTTCAAAGCCTGCTATTGAAATACGCCAATCGCAAAAATAAAATAGCCGCTGTTACTGCATGTTCAAACGTTACGGGTATTGAAACGCCATATCATAAAATTGCGACGATTATTCACGCGAATGGCGGTTTATGCTTTGTCGATTTTGCTTGTTCTGCACCCTATGTTGATATGGATATGCACCCTGCAAAAAACGGCGCCCACCTGGATGCTATCTACTTTTCGCCACACAAATTCCTGGGAGGGCCGGGAACTCCCGGGGTACTGGTCTTTAATAACAAGCTCTACAAAAATACTATCCCCGACCAGCCTGGCGGTGGCGCTATTGTTTATAGCAACCCGTGGCAAGAGCTTGAATACACTAAAGATATAGAGCACCGTGAAGATGCCGGCACACCGCCATTTTTGCAGGCTATAAAGGCAGCCATGTGCGTCCGGCTAAAAGAGGCCATGGGCGTTGAGAATATATTACAGCGGGAGGAGGAACTGCTGCATATAGTATTCGATAGATTCCGGAAAATTCCCAATATTCAAATACTGCAGGATAATGTCACAGCGCGTTTGGGTGTGATTTCATTTGTTATAGCCGATGCGCATTACAATCTTATCGTAAAGCTTTTGAACGACAGGTTCGGTATTCAAACCCGCGGTGGTTGCTCGTGTGCCGGCACTTATGGGCATAAGTTATTTAATATTGATAAGACACAGTCGCACAAAATATTGGACGACATCCTGGACGGGAATTTACAATGCAAACCGGGTTGGATAAGGCTATCCCTCCATCCGACAATGACTGACGCTGAGGTTAATTTTATTATGGATTCGATTGAAGAAACGGCTTTGAACTTTGAGGACTGGGGCAAGGATTATGTTTATTACAGGGGGAGGAATGAATATGTTTTTAAGGGAACGGCGGTTGAGTTTGACATCGGCAGATGGTTTGAGGCCGCTGCCTGGCAACCGTTTGTATATTTAGCCCAGGCTTAAGTGTACATAATTCAAATCCCTAATACTATCCAACATAGTTCATACAACCCTTACGCTAAAGGCCAGGACTTATCTGCTTACCGGCGGTTCAACAAAATGCCATAAAACCCCGGCAATATCCACCACACAAACTTCTTTGCCGTAAGGTTGCTCCACAACCGGTCCTACTTTAATGCCGTATCTTTCCGCCAGTTTATTTGTTATTGTATTGTCTCTGAATTCTTCTGCATTGCTTATGCCGACAGCCATCATAAAATGCTGTACACAATCGCCGCTATCGTAATTCTGCAAAAAGAATTTACAGCCGTCTTTTTCAAAACCGGCGAAATCGCCCGCGTCAAAGCTCATCTCAAAGCCTAATTCAGTAAAAAGCTGTTTTGATTTTTCATATTCCTTACCGGAAGGCACAAATGCCCGGATATCCAAAAATTTCATTGACTTGGTCTGTTTGTGTCTTACCTGTTATCAAATATAGTAAAACCAGTAACGGGTTAATTCATTTAACCCTTTTCGCCTTAAATTCTCCGCCAGGTGTTTTAACCATAAATCCATCAACATTACCGTCAGCATCTTTCGTGAATGATTGCCCAACATTGGCCGCCTCATTAAAAAAGAAATTCTCAATATCCGTAAAATGGATTTGCCATGCAACAGGCGCGCCGCTGTTAAACCAAAGCTTTCCATTTTTTAAATAGATATCGACGTGCTGGTCCTGGTCCTCCCTGAATTTGTAACGGCCGGCGTATTTTTTCATCAGGCTGTCCGGAATTTTCACCTCCTGTTTTACAACGGGCGTATAAAACCCTTTCCAGCCATAAACAGTGGCTACGCTGTTGCAGATTTCTTCTGTGATGTCCAAATCCGTCGCTAAATCCGTATTGGCCATAATTACTACGCCACGGCCGCCATCAATAGATGCAAAGTAGTCGGAAACAAAACCCTCGTTTAAACCATCGTGGTGAAAATAGGTAGCATCGCCCCGCTGTTCCACAAAAAAGCCAAGCGCGTTATGGCCTGTTGTGGTTTGAGGCGTAAACATCTCTTTAATCGTTTCGGCTGACAATATTTTGTTGCTTTTATTTTTGAGCGATAGCTGCAATTCAAGCAAAAACTTTGCAAAGTCTGTCGGCGTAGACCATAGCGATGCTCCGCAAGCATCTTCCGGGTAAATATGATATTTACAGCCGATGTTTTGCCCGTCAAACCGGTACGCCGTAGCCATGTCCTTTTTCGGTTCAGCGGTTAACCGTGAATTGTAATAAGTGTTTTTCATACCCAGGGGCTTAAAGATGGTCTTCGACATATAAGCAGCATAAGGCTCCCCGGTTATGTCTTCATCTACCAGCCCCGAAATGGCATATCCACCACCCGAATATTCAAACTGCTTCCCCGGCTCAAAAATCGACCGTACGGCGGCGTTGTTGGCGGGTGGCGTACCGTTTAATATCTGCACCAGGTTGGGCAGCGGCACATTCCATTTATAGCCATCGAAACCGTGGACAGACAGACCGGCCATATGGCCAAGCAACTGCCGCGTGGTAATTTTTTTGCCGTGGCTTACTGTATCATAAGGAAACTTCCATGTTTTTAGATAGTAGTTGATATCCCTGTCCGGGTCGAGTTTACCGCTCTGTACCAGTTTCATTGTCCCCACCGCGTGGATGGATTTGCCAGCTGATGCAGGTTGAAATAACGTGTTAACCGTCACTGGTCTTTTTCCAGCGGTATCCGCCCAGCCGTAGCCTTTGGCCCAAACAATTTTGTAGTTATCAATTACTGCTATGCTTAATCCGTTAATATGATAATACGCCATGCGGTCATTAATGTTCCAGCCAGTGCTGTCTTTTATCTTTACCCAGCCGCCAAGGTTTTTTTCTACTGCTTTAATTTTTTCGGCAGTGCTTTGTGCATGCACATGCCAGCCGGCCGCTAATAAAAGGCTTAAAAAAATGATGCTCTTTTTCATGGTCTTAATTGCAGTTAAACCGGTAGACTTTATCGGCCGAGGTTATAAATTTGTTTTTGTATTGCGTGTATAGGCCGAAGGATTGTTTTTGCCCGTTCACCATAAAACTACTTACGTCTAATCGCAGTGAAGTAAGCGCTGCTGTAGATGAAATAACCTTTTGAGATACCAGGTCGCTCACAATCTTGTTTATTACTTCCTCGTTTTCGCGATTGGCTAACAGCGCCTGTTTTTTCTGACGCTCAAAAAGTTCCGGCTGTAGTTTGTTGATAATGGTTGAATAGCGTTCTAATTGGGCTGCCGGGATTTCCTTATCGTTTACAAATAAACGGGGCAGCTTATCGCCAATGCTTATTAGCCGGTACTGTACACCCTTTTCTGTATAGCTGATACTATTTGGATCGCCTGGGGTAGCCTGCGCATTGATATGCCCGCAGAGGCATACCATAATTACCGTTGAAAGAAATAATTTTTTCATGACCTTAATTTTTGATTGATCAAAAGTAGACTCGCGAACGCCAGGGGCACATATAGAAAAGCTTCAGAATTGCTTCAGATTTTCTGTATAGAACAAGCGGTTTAATTTTTTCCTAATTTTAGGCTTATGAATAACCGGCCATTTTTATTGAATAATCGATTTGCCGTCGACCCGTCCACAGGCTCGGTAAAAGATGAACAGGCAGGAAAAGAAACACGCATTGAACCACGCCTGATGAACCTGCTTTGTCTGCTTGCAGCCAACAACGGCAAGTTGGTGGCCCGACCGCATATTACCAAAGAGATTTGGGACAATTATGGCAATGCGGATGAGGGACTTACACAAGCCGTCTCATACCTGCGCAAAGTATTAGCCGATGATACAAAAAGCCTGATTGAAACCGTGCCGAAAAAAGGCTACATATTGCATGGGGTGGTTTCCGAATCTATTCATAAAACAACGGCTATTGCTACCTCGCCGCCAACGGTGAGACGAAAACGTATTTTTATAATTGGAGCAATTGTATTGTTGTTGATTGCGGCGTGGCTTGTTTTTAAAGTAGTGAGCCCGTCGAATGCGAATAATCCGGATGTGATACAGCAGGGGCAAAAGGCGACTCCCGGTGGAAGCGACAAGGCGTCGGGGGCGGATGTGTTGCCTGATTCATTAAAGAAAAATCGGGCAATCCCGGCAGACAAAAATAAACAACCAAAACCCCAATAAGAAATATCATCATGAGCTTAAAACATTGCATCTCTGTTATCCCCAGTGCCGACCTGGAAAAAAGTATGCGCTTCTGGGTTGATGGCCTTGGGCTTATCGCCGACCAGCATATGTGGCGGGAAGGCCGGTTAATTGGCTGCATGGTTCACAGCGAAAATTTATACTTCTGGCTCAACCAGCGGGCAGGTGACCCTATTCCAGCCGAATATCATGGCATCAGCCTTTACTGGACGCCGGAAGATATAGAAGAGACAAGACAGCGCCTGAAAGATCACGGCTTCGAAGTATCCGAAATAGAAGTGAGGGATTATGGGCAAACCGAGTTTTTTGTAACGGATGATGACAGCTATTCGCATTGTTTCGGAGTGGCTACGAATGGTCAAAATAATTAAAGAGGCAAAGGCAAGCTAATCAAACCTTCATTTCGCTGCACAAATTTTGTCAAAGGGAACGCCGTAAGATTCACCCAGTGATTTTTCATATTCAGCGGCGAAATCGTTGTAAATTTTATGGGCGTATTCAATGCCCTTGGTGCGGCGCAATACTTTAAGTTTGTATTTTATCGCCATATCGTTAAACGGATCGATGCTTAAAATTACACGTGCAATCTCAATTGCTTTACGGTAATCACCTTCCTCGTAAATACGCTTTACTTCCGGCGCCAGTAACGGTATCAGCGATTCTTCATAAAGTTGCCTGGTATCATCCAGCCAGGGTTCCGGCACATGCTGCAGCAGGCAGCCGCGGGCAATAAGGTCAAGCCAATCCAATATATTTTTACCTTCGCCGGCTGCATTGCTTTTTAAGCTTTCCATGGCATCATTTACCGTGGAATAATCGCAGAAAAACGCTTCGTTGAAAGTAAAGCGATAGGTATCATTGGTAAAAGTAAGCTCAATGCCTTTAATGTCGGCGAGTATTCCACGCAGGTGGTTTATGGTAACGTTTTTAATATTTTTTGTTTTGGCGATTTCTTTTTCGGGCCATAAAGTCGACGATATTCGCTTTGAAACCACACCGTGTTCATCATTGCTGTTTAAAAGCAGCAGGATAAATAGCTGCTTTATTTTGGGGCTGAACATGTAGGTGATATCCCTGCTGTTTTTATCATAAACGGTGAAATCGCCCAACATGTACACGGCGTTGGCACGTTTTTCATCCTCTTTTTTGTGGATGGCCGTTATCGCCCCATCACTGTCAGCTTCGGGCGGAACTATCGCAGCTTTTTTGCGTTTTTTCCTGGCGTACCCCAGGGCAACAGCAATTGCGACTGCAACCGCAATTATATATTCATATCGTAAATGGCGTTGTGCAACGGGTTTCAGTGAAGCGAGATAATCCTGCTGCCTTACCGGTGGCGACGCCAGCGAATACACCCGGATGGTTGACGCATCCGGTGTGGTAAATTCCTGGATGGCACAGTAAAACACTTCCTGCTTAGGGTTATAAAACAGGTTGATATCGCTTTCAATGCGTTCGCCTTTGGCCGGTATGTTGCCGCTCACCACCTCGTACGAGCCGTCTTTTATCGAAAACTTATAAAGGCTCAGGCTGGTTTTAGGTTTATCGTGTGCGTAGCATATCGCATAAAAATACTTTTTGTCTTTTGATAGGATAAGGTTATTGGCGGCAACAAAATCTACTTCAGGGGGCTTAATCTCCCAGCACTTTTTAACGGTGCGGGTGGTTAGGTTAACCCGGTACAGGTCGTAAAAGTGTTGCCCGCCGACTACCTGGTTACCGCTTTGGTTGCCATATCCGCCGAATATGTAAACCTCGTTATTCTCATCGGCCTGGCTAAACCCGGAAAAGAAGCGGGGCATTATCTTATCGCCGGCAAACGCTGCCTTATCCCAGCTATCAGCCTGCTTATTGTATTCAAAAAAGTCGGTATAATACTTAAACGAGCCATAGCCGCCGAAGAGGTAAAGCTTCTCCTGCTTATTGTCGTAAAATATATTGTGGTGATGACGCTGTTCGGTGATGGTAGCCGCACCCACAGCATCCCATTTCAGCGTGCTTAAGTCAAGCGAGGCGACACTCTGCGCCGGCTGAAACTGCTTTGGCGCCTTTAAGGTTTCGTAGGCGTAAAGTTTATTTTCTTTAGTATTGATGATGCTTTTACCCAAATGCAGGGGCACCGGGCAGATATTTTGATACGCTTGTGCCGATAAGCTGTTTCGTTGAACATCATAACACAATAGCGAATCGCTTTTAAAAATCACCAGCCTTTGTGCAGCCTCGTCAAAGTTAATACCGGCTACCCGGGCAAATGCGCTCGTAAACTTCGGCGCCCAAAAGTACGATTCGTTGATGAGCCATACCGGGTTATCAACCGAGCCCACATCGTCACCATCACTGCTGAAAACCTCTTTTCCGCTCCATTCATTTAATGGAAAAGCATAGCTTTTGTCTCCATCGGTTACTACCAGGTTCCTGATGGCCATTTTCGGCACATCAAAATAATGCTCGTTTTTGCCGAAATATATTTTAGGCGTGATGGAACCTTCAAAGTTAAACCCGCTCGCTTTGTACCATTGCCCGTTTATAAAAATGCCCACCGTGTTTGCCTTCAGGTCGATGTGAATTTTTACAGGCATCCAGATGTGCCTTTTTAGCCGGCTAAGTGCGAGCGGCATTTGCAGTTTATTGCTTTTGCTATCGATATTAAAATTTAAAAATTGCGTGCCGTTATGTATCGAGCTTAAACTGTATGAATTGTTTTTGGCATCGGTAATGTTAAGAATATACCCCAGGTGCTCTATATCCCATAAAGAAAGGTCGAAATTAATATCGAGGCGACCGTTAAACGTTGGCGCGTTTTTTTTAAAAACCAGGTACGATGTGCGTTTGCTCAGCAGGCTGTCGTTCGAGTTAAACTGCAGGCCCTGCCCCTTGCTTTCTGCGCAAAAGCCAATAAAAATCAAAAGAAATACAATTCTGCATACGCCGCAACGAAGTACTGAGATTGTATACTGTTTAATCATTTAGCTTCACAAAATTAGATAGACTTTTACAGGTGGCCCGCCCATAAAATAAAAAGCTAAATTAGAATTTTTTTAGAAGGAATTTGTTGAATCA
>JAZJZL010000029.1:0-18875 GCA_040389845.1 Bacteroidota bacterium | reverse complement strand
CCGCCCAGGTGCACAATTAAAAACGTACACAAAAACAAGCCCGTTAAAGCCATTATCAGCTTTTTCCCCAACGACGAGTTAAAGGTTTGTTTAAATTCGCTCATTATAATGTCAGATTTATTTCCCGCAAAAGTATTTATTAAATGCCAAAAGATATTAATGGATTCCGCTTATTGAGTATGAATTAACTATTTAGAAACAATCTAAAAAGAGAACTACAAGAGTCAGGAATCAAGAGACAAGAATCAAGACAGAACCACTACTTTAGATTTTATAATCACAGAAGATACACGAGTCTTTCTTTTTTCTATCTTGGCTCTTGATTCTTGACTCTTGATTCTAAATCGCGCATGAAATTCCCCTATATTATCGCAGCGGCTTTACTAATAGCCGGCTGCAAGAAACAAACACAAATTGAATTTGCAGGAAACATACCCGGTTTAAAAAGTGGTGTATTCACTGTTAAAAACCTGGCCGACAGCACGGTATTTGGTGAAAATATTAAAGATGGCAAATTCTCAATATCACAAAAGGTGCTTAACCATCCTGGTTTTTACAAATTGGACATAACGGAAGACGGCAGTAAAGACGACCACAGCTCGTTTGAAGTTTACCTGGAAGGGGGGAAATATACGGTTGAAGCAAAAGCCAGTGAATTATATAAATATCCTAAAATAACATCACCGTCAAAAGCGCAGACAGAACTGTCGGCGTTTTATACGATGGTTGACAGCGTAAGCGCAGGAGCACAGCAGCAAATATTGACGATAAGCAAAAAACTAAAGGACGATTACGCCAAGCTTTCGCCTGATGCTTATAATAGCCTGGTAGCTAAACAGTCGGAAAATGAGACCAAACTGCGCGATGCAGATGCTGTTGTTTTTAAGGAGTTTTTAAAACAGTATCCGCAAAGCGAAATTGCAGGTCACATATTTTCCAAGCTTGATTATGAGGGCGACCCAGTTACTTATTACGCCCTGTTTAAAACGCTGTCGCCAGCCGCGCAACAAAGCGAAGACGGCCAGGAAATCGGCGACAAGCTGAGCCATATGATTAAGCTGGTTGCCGGTAAAAAAGCGCCAGTCCTTGAAGGCAATACACCAGAAGGGAAGCCATTCGACGCAAAAAGCATTCACAAAAAATTAATTGTGCTCGATTTTTGGAAAGCCGGGAATTCCTTTAGCCGCACCAGTCACGACCAAATTAAATCGCTGCTGGCACAACCTGATGTTGAAAAGAATGTTGCGTTCATCAGCATTTCCCTCGACTCAAAACCCGACTGGTGGAAAACGGCCTTAAAAGATGATCAGCTAAACTGGACCCAGGTTTCAGACCTAAAGGGTAACGACTCGCCCAACGCAGCCAATTACAACATAACAGAAATACCCAGCTATTACCTGCTTGATGGCGATTGGAATATAGTGGTGCCGAAAATCGGGTTAAAAAGTATCGGGTTTGAGGTTGGGCAGTATTTGAAGAAGCATCCTTAATCAATAGCCAGCACTTTATCTTTCGCTATCGCGAATATCCTGTCGCTTTTACTGCTGCGGATGGCTACCCTACCCGTAAACTTACCGAATGAAGGGAGCACAACCTGTTTGGCGCCAAATGCAAAGCAGGGCAATGTTATGGTCTGCCGCCCGCGGCCTATCAGCCTAACGCCGGGATGTATATGCCCGCAGAATACATAGCCTTCGGCCTCTTTAAGCTTGCTCTCCGTTAAGGGGTGGTGCAACATCAGGAACGGCCCGATAAGCAAGTGCTCATGCAATTGGATATTTAGCTGCAAGTAATGGCTGTCATCTATTATGTCATGATTCCCGCGTATCAGTATAATCTCCAGTTTTGGGAACTGGCTGCGCCAAAGGATAAACCAATCCCAATCCGCATTCATATCACTGTGAAAAAAGTCGCCGAGCAGGATTAGCTTTTCCGGTTTCTGCTCAAAGATAAGGTCAGACAATACCCCGAGGTCGTTCTGCTCCATATCGCGCGGTACGGCGATGCCCGCCTTGCGAAAGTGGCCAACCTTGCCCAGGTGCACGTCAGCAGCAATGAGCGCTTTTTCCTCTTGCCAGTATATAGCCCGCTGCGGTAGTAATAATAAATCCTGGTTTAATAAATTGAAAAGTTTGCCACCGCCCGTAATCATGGGGCAAAAATAAGAAACCGGGCAAGATTTACGAAGTTTTTGAAACTGCCTGTTAATTCTCGTAATACTGTTTTGGAAAGAAAGCTCCGTAGATAAGTATTCCCAGAGTGATTAAAAACACTGCGATACCTATATAAAATATTCTTTTACCATGTTTCCGGTCAGTTTCATTATATGCGTAAATCTGTTCACCGTTAGGTAGAGTTTTTTTATGTGAAGCCAAATGCCAGCCAATAAAAAGCCCGATAACGCTGATAAAAAAAGGCATCGCCAGGCAGCCTATCGCAATAATGTATCCTATAATCACCCAACCATTTTGTGAAGGCTCCGGCTTTTTCAACTCCTCAATCCGCTCTTCTTCTATCTCCGCAGCTTCCTTATCACTTATTGCATGTCCACGTTCAGCCAGCAGCTTACGGGCAAGCTGAACGTCAAATACATTCCATTCATCGGCTTTCGTAACAACATCCATCAATTCTTCATTCGTAAAGGCAAGCAGGTAATAATCCGGCTCCACTTCACCCATCGTTTCATTTGCGTCCTGCTTCAGCAAATCGTTTATCCGCTCAAAATCTCCCGGCTTTACCTTTACCGCATATTCCTTTTTATCGGTGTATGAAAACGCCGGATTAAAAACCATGTCCCCTTCTTCTATAAAATAGCTGATACTGTGCTCCGCTAATAGTTCAGCAAGTTGCTTTGCTAAAGCTGCATCGTTAAATTTTTGATAGGTGATGAATTCGGGTTCCATGTTTTTAAATAAGAATGTCGCAATTTATCAATTACATCATTATTATTAAAAATTCATGCATTATCCATATCTACGCAAACAAATGCACCCTGCTATTGGTTGTCGAAACACTCATTTGATAATTAATATAATCACATAAAAAATCATGAAAAAGCGTTACTATTCAGATTTGCATCTCACATAGCTAAAAATAATTTCGAAATCGAAACTCCCGAACGGCGAAGCCCTCTTGAAGCCGCTAAAAACACACAAAACCTGAAAAAATCCGAAATCATTCCCTAACATTGCAAAAAAAATTCTGCCTTTGACTGCCCGCGGTAAAAAACTACTGTCCTATCTCCTCAAATTCGGTATCCTGGTACTTGCCGCGTGGTATATCTATCATCGCCTCCTAAAAAATGAGGATAATATCGCCAACTTTAAGCTCCTGGTTGCCCACGTAACCTATAACAAGGTATTGTTTACTATGATTGGTATAGTGTTGCTAATGATAGTCAACTGGGTACTGGAATCGCTGAAATGGTGGCATCTTACGCGAAAACTAGCCCCCATGTCAGTTTGGAAGGCTGTCGAAGCGGTATTTTGCGGCTTAACCTGGGCTGTTTTTACGCCAAATCGAATAGGCGAATATGGCGGCCGGGTATTTTTTTTACCCAACCGCAAACGCATTCACGGTGTGTTTGCCATGGCCGTCGGTTCTTTCGGCCAAAATGTTATTACCAATGTACTTGGGGCTGCCGCCTCTATTTGGTTCCTGTATACGTTTATCCGCCCGGAAGACTGGATAATGGTAGGCGCAACGTTAGTTGCTGCCGGGTTTATGGCTATCATGCTCACCTTTTACTTCAATATCAAGTGGATGGTACAGCTGTTGAACCGGATAAAGTTCCTGCATAAATACCATCGCTTTTTTGATATTATGGGCACCTACAAAACCGGGCAGCTGCTCAATATCATGTGGTTTTGCCTCGCGCGTTTTTGTACTTTCACTTTCCAGTACTATCTTATTATACACCTGCTTATTCCGCAGATACCGCTTTATGAGTTATCGCTAATGATGTTTGTTTTCTTTTTTATCCAGTCGGCTATACCCTCGCTTGACGTGATAGACATTGGTGTACGAAGCATCACCGCAGACAGGATTTTTAGCTACGTAACCGACCAGCATATCGCCATAATCGTGGCAGTCTCAATCATCTATATCACCAATATGATTATTCCTGCCGCTTTAGGTTCTATATTTGTTTTTAAACTGAAATTCTTTGACCGTAATTCTTAGTACCATATCGCTCCTGCTTACCGGCCTGTTTCTATGTGTGGTGGCCTTTATCGTTATCGGGTGGCATGCTATCAAACGCCCACGTATCAAATTTTCAGGCTTTACTACTAAAGTAACGGTAATGATTGCTGCCCGTAACGAGGAAGAAAGCATTCACTTAACCATCAACGATATTTTAGCGCAGGATTATCCAAAACATCTTACAGAAATAATTATTGTTGACGACCACTCCACCGACCGGACATCTGAAATAATAGCAGGTTATGCCGACCGAGGCGTTAAGCTTTTGCAGTTAAACGAAGACAAGCCGCTAAACTCCTACAAGAAAAAAGCAATAGCCGAGGCCATTAAACTATCAAACGGCGAGCTGATGGTTGCCACGGATGCCGACTGCCGCATGGGCAACAAATGGCTGTCGTCTATTGTCGGCTATTACGAGGAAGAGCACCCGCTGATGATATCATCGCCGGTAAGCTATTTTGAAGAGAAGACGGTGTTTGAGCGGATGCAGGCGCTGGAGTTTTTCTCGCTGATTGCTACCGGTGGAGCCTTTATAGGTAATGGCCACGCCTCAACTTGCAACGGAGCTAACCTGGCTTACCGTAAGGACGTTTTTTATGAAGTGGGCGGCTTTAAAGGGATTGACGACCTGGCTTCCGGCGATGACGAGCTATTATTGCAAAAGGTAGCGGCAAAACACCCCGGACGCATCGGTTTTTTAAAGTGGTACGATGCCATTGTTTACACCCATGCCAAACACAACTTTAAAAGCTTTATGCAGCAGCGCCGCCGCTGGGCGTCAAAGTCGGTAAAGTATAAGGATAAAAAAGTGGTGGCGTTGGTAATTGGTTTGTGGCTTTTTAACGTGTCGGTACTGGCTAACTTGCTGCTTGGCATTTATGATATTTATTACCTTAAAGTTTCTGCTTTGCAATACCTGTTTGTCTTTTTGGCCGAGATAGCTTTACTGCTGCCGGTAACCACCTTCTTTAAACGCAAGCTGCTGATGTGGGTGCTGCCTTTTTCTATACCTTTATATTTCGTTTATTTTGTTTACATCGGCGTGCTGGGGAACAAGGGCAAATATATTTGGAAGGGAAGGATGGTGAAGTAGTTGATTATGAACAGAGGGGTTTACAGGTGTAAACCCCTCTGTTCATACAATTATCTAACTATCAATTAGTTAAAATTCAATAAGTGAAAAAGTGTAAACCCGGCATGTAAACCCAGAAGGAAATTACTGACTATCAGCATGTTCCAAAACATCAAAAATTCACATCGCTGACAATCAATTCTTTACATAGTGTTCATGGTGTTCCGTGAGCAAAAATGGAACACTTCTGAAAAACAAGGCGGGGCATCTGATTATACCGGGGAGCGTTTTGGGCTAATCAATTTCAGCCATAATAACGTCAGATATTACATTAAGCCAACCTAATCAACCGCTCTCTCAAGAAACTTAATCAACTAAAACCTATCTTTAACCAAAGCATTAACTGAAACATTGACTGAGCTCAGCCCTTCCAAACGTACCTGGAAAATATTTAAGCGGAATAAGCTTGCAGTTGCCGGGCTTGCCCTAATTGCTTTAATGCTGATAGTGGCTGTATTAGGATATTTGATTATGCCTGATTCTACTCCGCTGGCAAATAACATGACCATACAGCTGAGTATTAAAAAGCCCGGCTCTTCTTTTACCATACTTGGCATACGCAAGACTGAGCCCGTTGATACGGCTAATATTTTCAAGAAAATGTTATTCGGCCAGCCATCATTTTACCGGGAGATACCCATTACAGGCTATCGTGTGGTGAAGGACTCCATCTACGTGAATGAATACATAGGCGCAGAAGATAAACCGGAGAAAAAAGCTTACAAATTCACTCCTCCTTTAGGGGGTCGGGGGGCCAACGTTATCCATCGCACCTATTGGCTGGGTACAGATATTTACGGCCGCGATTTGCTAAGCAGACTGATCCTTGGTACGCGCGTGTCATTATCTGTCGGCCTTATGTCAGTTATCATTAGTATGCTTTTGGGCGTAACTATTGGCGCAATTGCGGGCTATTTTGGGGGATGGATTGATGCCGCCTTAAGCTGGCTGATGAATATTTTATGGTCATTGCCTGCACTGTTGCTGGTTATCGCTATATCGTTTGCTTTGGGCAAGGGTTTATGGCAGATATTTATTGCTGTAGGCTTATCTATGTGGGTTGAGGTTGCGCGACTGGTACGCGGACAGGTTTTAAGTTTAAAGCAGGTTGAGTATATAGAAGCTGCCCGCTCACTGGGCTTTAATAATGCGCGTATCATCAGCAGGCATATTTTACCAAACATTATCGGTCCTATATTGGTTTTAGCTTCATCAAACTTTGCGTCGGCCATATTGCTTGAGGCCGGATTGAGCTTTCTCGGATTTGGAGCCCAACCGCCAATGCCCACCTGGGGCAGCATGATAAAAGAGCATTACGGCTATATTGTAATGGATTCGGCTTACCTGGCTATTGTTCCGGGTTTAGCCATAATGGTGCTGGTTTATGCGTTCAACCTGGTAACCATGGGATTAAGAGATGCTTTTGATATAAAATCACAAAGTACCCGGTTTTAAAAAAAATAATCTTTATTTTAGGCTGCCTTTCCCAATTAACTGATGGACAATATTGACGAAATCTCAGCTGAAGACGAACTGATACGCTTGCTGCTTAAAAGGCAAACGGAATTAAACGCATTGCTGGAGGTTACACAAGCCATCAATAAAGACACCGCAACATCCACCTTGCTGCAGATGCTGCAGGTGATACTAAAAAGCTACCTGCAGGTTGGAAAACTAAGGTTTTTAATAGAGAAGGATGGCACTTACGTATTGTTGTCTAAATACGGCGGAGATATCGAACCGCTCGCCGAGCTTCATAAGGCCTGCCTTAAATTAGGAAAGTTTAAGTGGCCCACTCCCCTGGCAAATCACGAAAACCAACTGCTTGCTAACTATGATTACTTCATCCCGATATATCATAAAAAGAAAGCTTTGGCTTTTGCCCTCATCGGCGATTTTAATACCTCGAGCGAGCTGCTAAATAACGACCTTAACTTTATCCAAACGGTAATAAACGTTATTGTGGTTGCGCTGGAGAACAAAAAACTGTTTCGCGAAAGGTTGCAGTCCGAACGTTTTCAGCGTGAGATGGAGTTGGCCGTAGAGGTGCAGAATATGCTTATCCCGTTAAAAGCATATAAAGATAAAAGTGTCGAAGTCAGTGCCCGTTACATTCCACACCAAAATATTGGCGGCGATTATTTCGATTTCATTCGCCTGAACGACCACGAGTTTTTGTGGTGTATTGCCGACGTGTCGGGCAAGGGAATTTCGGCAGCGCTGCTAATGGCGAACTTCCAGGCCAGCCTGCATGCATGGGCGGCTGTGGAAGATGATTTAGCAAATATCATCGACCGCCTGAATAAAATTGTAATCAACAACACCAAAGGCGAGCGCTTTATTACGCTTTTCCTGGCGAAATATAATGAGCGCACCCATAAATTAAGCTACATCAACGCCGGCCATAACGCTACGGTGATGGTGCTCAACGGCGAAAATATCTCACTTAAGCTGGGTACCACCATGATAGGCGTGTTTGACGAACTGCCCTTCATTAACCAGGGTGAGGTTGACATTGAGCCCGGCACTATGATTGTAAACTACACCGATGGCCTGATGGACCATGAGCACCCCAATAAAAACTGGACGGAAGAAAGCTTGCTGGATTTTATTAAGGCTCACGGGGATTTATCGCCAAATGATTTTAATGAGTTGTTAATGAATCACATTAATTTGGTGATAAAGGGCAAGCCAATTGATGATGTGACGCTATTGACGCTAAGGATATTTTAGAACCCATAAAACTTACGAAGTTTTGAAAACTTCGTAAGTTTGCCGCACTCGTAGGAGTTTTCAACACTGACAACAACTGTAATCCCTACAACGTTTTCAACTTAATGTTACTATCAAGATATCAGTTTGAGTTTTTAGAGGCCGGTTGTGACGAAGCCGGGCGGGGTTGTTTAGCGGGACCTGTATTTGCTGCGGCCGTTATCCTTCCCGATAATTTTGAGCATAACTTATTAAACGATTCCAAGCAACTCAACGAAGAAATAAGATATGAGCTGCGTGTAGAAATCGAGCAGAAAGCGATTGCTCACGCAGTTGGAATAGTTGATAATAACGAAATAGACGAAATCAACATCTTAAACGCCTCTTTCCTGGCTATGCACCGGGCGATTGAAAAATTGCACCTGGTTCCGGAGTTTTTGATTATTGATGGTAATCGTTTTAATAAATATAAAGGTGTTCCACACCAATGTATAGTGGAGGGCGATGGAAAATACTTCAGCATTGCGGCGGCATCGATCCTCGCCAAAACCTATCGCGATGACTACATGAAAAAAATAGCCGAAGAACACCCCGAATACGACTGGCACAAAAATAAAGGCTATCCAACCATCAAACATCGCAAAACGGTTATGGAGATTGGCTATACGCCTTATCATCGCCGAACATTTAAAGTAAGCGATCCGCAGTTAGCGTTGTTCTGATATTTTTAATACCGAACACACGTCCTTACAAGAATTTAACAATGTGGTAATTAAAAGGCAAAAAACCACCTTAATATTATTCTAAACCTTCCTAATTGGCCTTTTTTTATATTTTTGCTAAAAATCCGTAAAACAGTTGAGGATACTAATTTTAACCCACCGTGTACCGTTTCCGCAAAATGGAGGCTATGCCATCGTGGTTTGCAATACTATCCGCGGCCTGGTGGACCAGGGACACGATGTTTCGTTAGTTGCCCTCAACGTACGAAAAAATCATCATGAAAATACCGGCGACGACAACTACCTCCTCTCCAAAATAAACTACCGTGCTTATGATATCGACACCAATGTTTCGGTGTTTGAAGTTGCAGTAAACCTGTTCAGCAAAACATCATTCAATATCGATAGATATTATGATGCCGAATTTGAAAAGCTGCTGGTGCGCGAGTTGCGGAGTAAAGACTACGACATTATCCAATTCGAAGGCTTGTATGTTTCGCTTTATTTGTCGGCGGTCCGCAAGGTATCGAAGGCAAAGCTTATCTATCGTTCACATAATATTGAAAACCAGGTTTGGCAGCGGATGTCGGAACAGAAGAACGACCCATTCAAAAAGTCGTACCTGAAGATGCACGCAAAGCGCATTAAAAACTACGAGCTACAGCAATTAAACAGTTTTAATGGGATAGCAGTATTTACCAACCAGGACAAAAAGACCCTGCTGGAATATGGCGTTAAAATCCCTATTGAGGAATTGCCTGTTGGCTTAAACCTGGAGCACTATAAGCCGGACTTCAACAAAACTGAATTTCCAAGCCTGTTTTTCCTTGGCTCGCTGGACTGGCTGCCAAATCGCGAAGGCATTGAGTGGTTTATCGAGAATTTTAATAAAGACTTAACCGACGGCGAGTTGCGTGTAAAGTTTTATGTTGCCGGCAATAATATCCCTGAGCGTTTTGACGACTACGATGTAATGGGCAAGATATTTATACAAGGCGAGGTGGATGACGCGCTGGAGTTTATGAACAGCAAGTCGATAATGATAGTGCCGCTCATGTCTGGCGGAGGTATGCGGGTAAAGATTGTGGAAGGTATGGCGATGCAGAAGTGTATCATATCGACACCGCTGGGCGCCGAAGGGATTAAGTACACCAACGGCGAGAATATCATCATCGCCAACAATTACGATGAATTTTACGAAGCCATAAGAATCTGTATTGCCGATGAAGAATTTTGCAAAAACATAGGTATAAATGCCCGAAAACTAATGGAAGAACAGCATAATCTGGATAAAGTAACAAACTTGCTGGTTGACTTTTATGAAAAGATATGATTTCACCGATTTGAGAACGATTCCACAGATTTAAAAACTATTAAATTGAATCATATAATCGATATATCATAGCGATCGGTGTAATCCCAAAAAATCAATCAAATTATATCAATCGGTGAAATCATTCTCAAATCGGTGTAATCCCAAAAAATAAATAACTTTGCCACCCAATAATTACAGATGAAAAATACCGCTTTAACCGAAGTACACATAAAAGAAGGCGCTAAAATGGTGCCGTTTGCAGGTTACAACATGCCCGTGCAATATGCAGGCATTAACGCAGAACACGAAACTGTGCGCAACGGCGTTGGCGTGTTTGATGTGAGCCACATGGGTGAGTTCATTATTAAAGGCGACCACGCGCTGGAATTAATTCAGCAGGTTACCAGTAACGATGCTTCCAAACTGTATGATGGTAAAGTTCAGTACTCCTGCCTGCCAAACCTTGATGGCGGTATAGTTGACGATTTGCTGGTTTACCGAATCGACGAAAAAACCTATATGCTGGTGGTAAACGCCTCAAACATAGATAAGGATTGGGATTGGATTTCGAAATTCAATACCATGGGTGCGGATATGAAAAACATCTCCGATCGTACTTCGCTTTTAGCCATCCAGGGGCCTAAAGCCGCGGCAGCTTTGCAAAGTCTTACTGATATTGATCTGGCATCAATGGAGTACTACACGTTTAAAAAGGGCACTTTTGCCGGTATAGATAACGTTGTGGTTTCGGCAACTGGCTATACTGGCGCTGGAGGTTTCGAAATTTACTTTGAAAACGCCAACGCCGAACATATCTGGAATGCAATTTTTGAAGCAGGTAAATCTTTCGGCATAAAACCGATTGGGTTAGGTGCACGCGATACCTTGCGCCTGGAAATGGGCTTCTGCCTTTATGGAAACGACATTGACGATACCACGTCGCCGCTTGAAGCCGGTTTAGGCTGGGTAACCAAATTCACCAAAGAATTTAACAACTCTGCTGCATTACAGCAGCAAAAAGCAGACGGCGTTAAACGCAAGCTGGTAGGTTTTGAAATGATCGATCGCGGCATTCCACGTCACGATTATGAAATAGTTGACGCAGATGGTAATAACATCGGTCGCGTAACTTCAGGCACACAATCGCCATCGCTGCAAAAAGCAATAGGTATGGGTTACATAGATAATGCTTTCGCCAAAGAAGGCAGTGAAATCTATATCAGTATCCGCGACAACAAAATAAAGGCACAGGTTGTGAAACCTCCGTTTACAAAATAGTTCATTGGTTTATTTGCTCATTAGTTCATCGGTGTCTGCCAACGAACTAATGAGCAAACTCTTATTCGATAATTGACCAATTTTTACCAATGAACTACCGCGTGGCGCCTTAGTTTTAGCGGCGGCGCAATCAACCAGTGAACTAATGAACCAACTTAACGTTTGCCTTACCCCTTCCCTGATCTCTTTATATAACGTTGAAGACTACATCGTAGTTATTATTGATATTTTCCGCGCGACATCCTCAATTTGCTATGGCATAGAAAATGGCGCCGAAGCCATCATTCCTGTAGCCGAAATTGAAGAATGTGAAGCCTACCGTGCGCATGGCCACCTGCTGGCAGCCGAACGTAACGGCGAGGTTGTAAGCGGTTTCGATTTCGGCAATTCGCCTTTTTCTTATACCAAAGAAAAGGTAGCCGGCAAAACAGTAGTGCTTACTACCACCAATGGTACGCAGGCGCTGCATTTGTCGCGTGCTGCCAAGCGTGTGGTTATCGGTTCGTTTTTAAATCTAACATCGCTTTGCGACTGGCTTAAAACACAAAATAATAATATCCTGCTGGTATGCGCCGGCTGGAAAAACAATTTCAACCTGGAAGATACGCTGTTCGCGGGCGCTGTTATCGAACAATTAAAAGAGGGTAACTTCAAGCTCGATGACCCGGCTATCGCTGCAAACGATTTATTTCAAATCGGCAAAAGCGATATCAGCAAATATCTTAAAAAAACATCTCACAGTGAACGCCTTAAAAAACTCGGGATCGAAAAAGACATCGAGTTTTGTTTACAGATAGATTTAACGACTGCCATCCCCGTGCTTGAAGGTGAGCGGTTGGTAAAACTAAAACTGTGATAGTTTTAATACCCATTAGCCCAGTATCCAACGGGTATAATTGTCTCATGTCGCAAAGCTTTACGCGGTTATATTAGCTTGCGGTTTATTTTTTCTTATTCTCACCAATACATAAATTGCGGCGCCTATAATTATCCATAGCGGCCACACGGCAATAACACTGAAAAAGATCTCACCCAAAATATACCAGCCGCCCGACAAGGAAGTCACAAGCCGATAGCCAAAAGAATTATTGTTGTTCTTGTTTTGTACAGGCGGTTTGCTAAAAAAGGTAATATCGAGTTCGCTGTATTCAACCTGCTTAACCAAATAATTTAACTGCCTCTGGGTAGATTCAATCTCCGTTTGAATTTCGGCCAGCTTGTCTTCAATTTGCAGCATATCGGCCATCTTAGTTGCTTTGCCAAGCAATTGCAGGTAGCGGTCTTCCAGTTTCTTCTTGTTAGCCACCTGGGCAGTATAGTCAATATACTGGGTTGTCACATCGGTAGTACGGATGTTTTTCGATTCAATCTTTGCCGCTGCCGAAGTAACCCCATTTAAAAATTGGTCGAAATTTTTGGCCGGCGCCCTTATTTTAAGATTATAATCTTTCCGGGAAGAGTCGCCATTGTTTGTTTCATTTTCCTCGCTGATATATCCGCCAAGATTAACAAGGGAATTATAAATCGCGTTACGGGTTTGTTTTACATCCGCAGTTTCGAAGGTTATCTCACCTTCCCTGATAATTTTTTTCGAGACCTCCGCGTCATCCCCCACCCGTGCTTCGGCTTTTTTAGCCGATTTGTCGAGCGCGACCTGCGCAGGTCGCTGGTTCGCGGTCCCGACTGGCGCAGCCAATGCAAGATTTACAGCCTTAAGTTTTTCGGTTGCTTCACGTTTTCCGCATGATGCAAGTACCAGCAACAAGAATAGCGCCGGATAAATTAATTTTTTCATAATAAGGAGTTTAGTTTATTTGACCATATAACGGGGGCTGCCAAATAAAATTGCATTGAATGCAACAAAATTGCATTTAATTTATCCTCCTTTGTCTTTACTTTAATTTCTCATTATTCTTGTGCCGTTCTGCATCGCGGATGCTCTTCTTTTGCAGGTTTTTCTCAAGTGCATCAGTCAGACTAATACCGGTTTGATTGGCGAGGCATATCAGCACGAACAGCACATCCGCCATTTCATCGGCCAGGTTCACTTCAGTATCTGATTTTTTGAACGATTGCTCGCCATATTGCCGGGCCATTATGCGGGCTACCTCCCCTACCTCTTCCATCAATATGGCGGTATTGGTGAGTTCGTTAAAATAGCGTATGCCCGTAGTTTTTATCCAGTTATCAACCAGTTGCTGTGCTTCTTCAATAGTCATATATATCACTAATTTTAGGAGATAACACTAATTTTCACCAATTGAAACGAATTACACGAATTGTTTTGTCGAATTTTCATTTGTGAAATTCGAATTATTTCGTGCTAATTCGTGTTCCTTAATGGTTATCCTTATCCTTCGTATCCATTATAATTGTCACCGGGCCATCGTTAAGCAGGCTTATTTTCATATCTGCTCCAAATATTCCGGTTTCTATCTTTTTACCGGTAAGTTCCGTCATAACTTTTATCATTTGCTCATACATCGGTATAGCTTTATCAGGGCGGGCTGCACGTATAAAAGATGGCCGGTTTCCCTTTTTGGTTTGAGCGAACAGCGTAAACTGCGAGATGAGCAGAATATTACCGCTGATGTCAGCAAGCGCCTTGTTCATCAATGCATTCTCATCCCCGAAAACACGTAAATTAACAATTTTTTGAGCGATCCACTGCAGATCTTCATCAGTATCAGCATCTTCAATACCCAACAATACCAAAAAGCCCAGGCCTATGGCCCCGGTTATTTTATCGTCAACTTTACAGCAGGCTTCAGTTACGCGTTGTATTACGGCTCTCATTAATGTCCTTGTTAATGGTTCAAACATAATCAACTTAATGTAAATCTATCAAGCTGTCATGGCAATAATTTCAGATTTAATTAAAACTCCTTTCCTATTTTATTAGTTTCGCAATTCGTTTTTCTATATTACTGTTATGACTACCAAAAGAGGCTTTACAACTACCATCCTTCATTCCGACAGATTAGGCAAACCCGAACATGGCGCTTTGCATAAACCTATTCACACCGCGGTAACCTACGGGTTCGATGATGTGCAGGATTTGGTTGATATTTTCCAGAACAAAAAGAAAGGCTACGCTTATTCGCGCCAGGGAAACCCTACGGTTTCTGCGCTTGAGCATAAAGTGACGCAGATGGAAAATGGCATGGCGTCTATTTGCTTTTCTACAGGAATGGCGGCTATTTCAGCTACTATTCTGTCCTTAATGAAACATGGCGACCACGTGCTGGCTAGTTCGTTTTTGTTCGGTAACACCCGCAGCGTGTTTCAATCGTTTATTGACTTGGGGCTGGATGTTACTTTTACTGATGCTACCTCTATTGATAATATTAAAGCAGGTTTAAAAGACAATACGCGTATGGTATTTGTTGAAACCATAGCCAACCCGGGTACCCAGATTGCCGACCTTGCAAAAATCGGCGACCTGTGCCAGCAGAAAGGCATTATTTACGTAGTGGATAATACCATGACATCGCCCTACCTGTTTAAGCCGGTTGATGTAAAAGCGAGCCTGGTTGTAAATGCGCTGACCAAATATATAGGCGGCCATGGTAATGCCCTGGGCGGTAGCGTTACCGATACAGGCTTATTTGACTGGAGCAATTTTCCTAATATATTCCCAACCTTTAAAACCCAGGTTAAACCCGAGGTTTTAGGGATGACGCAAATCCGAAAAAAGGGACTGCGTGACGCCGGCGGCACACTTGCGCCGGAAGCCGCGCATGTTTTGTCGGTAGGTTCGGAAACTTTGGCTTTGCGTATGGAACGTGCTTGCAGCAATGCTATGGCATTGGCAACTTTTTTTGAAAGTCATCCACTCATTAAAAAAGTTTACTACCCGGGCCTGGAGTCGCACCCGCAGCACGGGCTGGCTGGTGAACTATTCACCAAGTATGGCGCACTGATGAGTATCGAATTGGATAATAGCATTGACTTATTCGGCTTTTTAAATAAATTAAAGCTTGTTATTAAATCGAGCAACCTGGGCGATACGCGTACGCTGGCAATACCTGTAGCGCATACTATCTTTAATGAACTGGGCGCTGCCAAACGCGCTGAGATGGGCATTGATGATTCGCTAATCAGATTATCAGTTGGTATTGAGGATTTAGACGATTTGCTGGAAGACTTTAATACAGCTTTAGCATAATATTAACATAACTAGAGCCGGGAATGGGGTATGAAAAAAAACAGCCCTGGCTATTTGCCGAAAAGCCATTTAACGGATTGCCAAAAGGTTTTAGTAGGTTCGGTATCTTCGTCGTCAACCTCCTGTTGCGGTGGTCGCTGTTTTCTGGCAGGTTGCGCAGTCGCAGGCTTTTCTCCGGCTTCAGGAAAAGAAAAAGGCCGCTCGTTAAAAGCTTTAAACCTGTAAAGCGACTCTCTGAAACCATCCTCACCATAATTATCCAACTTGATAAACTCCTCTTTGTCTATCAGGTCGATAAATACGTATGCTTTTGCGTATAATATATGTTCGTTTATTATAGCTATTAATTCGTCCAGCGTTTCCTGCGAATCGTCATATATCGTTCCCAGAACCTTTATCGTATTCTCCAAAGGCTCCATCAGGTATACATTATACTTTCCGTGTTTTTCAAGCAGCAATTCGTTCATCGTCATATCAACTCTGAACAAAGGGTTATCCTTATAAGCCACAGCCAAGCCAAGTCCGAAATATCGCAGGGGTTCATCGTCAATTTGCCCCCAAATGCCTCCTTTTTTCGCAAAATACTCCCGCGTAAAAGGCTCAAAATGCCAGGTTTGATAATTGTCGCTAATCAGCTTAAGTAATTTAACATGGGCTATGTGGTCTGTTTCTTCCTCAAGCAGCACTTCACCGTTAAGCATTACCTTACCTTCGGACGAACATTTGCCGCCGAAACAGTCCACTTCAACAAATGCTATCTTGTTAGCAGGATTTCTTCCCGATAGCACTGCCTGGTTATCTTGTAAGCTATCTTCAACATCCTCCTTCTTAATCGCCTTAAAGTCCAGCTGCCCAACAATGCCCTTAAAAGGATGAGCAACCTTGCGGATACTTGACTGTGGAAATAACTCGCTGATATCAGCCTTTAATTTTGCGTAATCATCCCCGCTCTCCACGGCTGCGATGATACTTAGCGTATTATAGCTCATGGGATTAAAGGTATTGCTTATTTCTTCAAAATAAAATTACCAGGCCTGTCTTTGCCTTAGGCCCTTGTATCATTTCCGTTATAAATGCTCAAATAGCTTTCATAACGTGATAATTCAATTTCGGCTTCTTCCAGCGCGGCTAACACAGCGCAACCGGGTTCGTTAATGTGGCGGCAATTGTTAAAGCGGCAATCGTGCATGCGTTCGCGCATTTCAGGGAAGAAATGGCTTAACTCCTGCTTTTCTATATCGATGACGCCAAGCTCGCGTATGCCGGGCGTATCTATGATGAACCCGCCCTGCGGCAGTTCATACATTTCGGCAAAGGTGGTGGTGTGCATGCCTTTGTCACTCCAGTCGGATATTTGATGTGTGCGCAAAGCTAACTCGGGCAACAGGGCATTTATCAGGCTTGATTTACCTACACCGGAATGACCAGAGAAAAGCGTAACCTTATCTTTCAGCAAATCCTGCACCTGTTCTACATTAGTACCTTCCAGTGCAGAAACTTCGTAGCAGGGATAACCTATATTTTCATAGATGGCTTTATAATCAGCCAAAACCGCTAATCCTTCATCGCTAAATAAGTCGAGCTTATTAAAAACGAGTTTAGCAGGGATATCATAAGCCTCGGCAGTAACCAAAAACCTGTCGATAAAACCCAACGATGTACGCGGCGAAGCTAATGTAACCACCAGCATGGCCTGGTCGAGGTTGGCGGCTATAATCTGCCCCTGTTTGGAAAGATTTACAGACTTGCGGATAATATAATTTTTGCGCTGATGCAGGTTAGTGATAACGCCGTTTTCGCTGTCGGGTTCCATTTCAAAATCCACAATATCGCCCACCGCTACCGGGTTAGTGGTAACAATACCTTTCATGCGGAATTTCCCTTTGATGCGGCAATCAATAACCTGCCCGTCGGGTGTTTGCACCTGGTACCAGCTTCCTGTAGATTTTGTAATTAATCCCTGCATTGTGAGGCAAAGGTATTAAATTTGTTAGCATCCGTTTAGCTTCCTTATGAAAGTAGCCGTTGCATCTCCCCCATTCCCAAAATCCATTCACGACGGCCTTTACTGGCTCGAAAAACTGACCAAAGAGGCATCCGCCAAAGGTGCTGATGCTATTTGCTTCCCGGAGTCGTTCATTCCCGGCTATCCCCTCGAAGAACTTGTAGTAGAACCTGGTTCACCTGAAAAAATGAAGGCTTCCCTGCAAAAGGCAAGCGCCATTGCCGCCGAAAACAATATTGCGATTATTTTGCCGATGGATTGGTATGCCGATGATAAAGTTTATAACATCGCACACGTTATATCCCACACCGGCGAAGTGCTCGGTTACCAGGCAAAAAACCAGTTAGACCCAAGCGAAGATGATATTTGGTTGCCCGGCTGCGATAGGGATATTTTTGAATTGGACGGCGTAAAGATTGGCATTACTATTTGCCATGAGGGTTTCAGGTATCCTGAATCGGTTCGATGGGCTGCACGCAATGGTGCCCAAATTGTTTTTCATCCGCATTGCAGCGGCAGTAATGTCGGCGGACCGCAACTGACTGAGTTTGGCCACAAGGATAATCCTTACTACGAAAAGGCTATGATGATGCGTGCGCTGGAAAACACTATTTATTTTGCCAGCTCGAATTATGCATCGTTATTTCCTGAATCGGCCAGTGCATTGATTGCACCTGACGGCAAATGCGTAGCTCACTCAGTTTATGGCGAGCCGGGCGTATTTGTTGCAGAGATTGATTTGGAAAAGGCAACGGGGTTATTGGCGAAGAGGTTTAAACCAGAGAATTATTATTGAAATTTAGATAAAAACATGCATAAAAAATCCCGGCCTGATTTCCAGGCCGGGATTTATATTATACAAGAATTGTTATTGCTTACAACAAGCTAAATTCAACTCTCCTGTTTTGCTGGCGACCAGCAGCGGTTTTGTTAGTAGCTATAGGCTGGTTAGGACCGTAACCTGTAGTTTCAATTCTTGATGCGTTTGCACCTTGTGAAACTAAATAGGTCTTGATAGCTTCTGCCCTGTCTTTAGACAGTTTTAGGTTTAACGCCATTGAACCGGTATTATCGGTGTGACCGGCCAGTTTAAGGCTGAAATTTTTATCAACCAATAGTTTTGCAACGCGGTCTAATGTTGGATAAGAGTGCTCTTTGATAGTCGCTTTACCCAAATCAAATTCAAGATTTTTGATGGCCTCACCCACAACTTTCCTGTCTTCTTCGGTAACAATTACGCGTTCGGTAACAACCGGTGCCGGTGTTACAAGCGGGCAACCCGAACCGTCAACATGTGTTCCTGATGGTGTACCCGGGCATTTATCAAACTTGTTAGCTAC
>JAZJZL010000028.1:120702-129180 GCA_040389845.1 Bacteroidota bacterium | reverse complement strand
AACGGCTATTTACAGGGGATATATGTAAAAAAGCTAATTTCTTAAAACCATACACGCAAATCGTTAGAAACTCGCAAAACTGTTCCACCTGTACAAGTGTTCCCTGGAACAGCACAGTGGATTTTAACATAATCAATTTATTTAAAGCCTGTTGCTGTTATTTTGTTTAAGTATTACAACTGTTCCAGGTGTTCCACTTGTTCCGTGGAACAGTACAGCGATGCTACTTCCCCGGGTTTATACTGTCACCTAACCACAAAATAACCTGAGTTTACTCATCCCCCAAATACTTTTGCTCCAGTTGCTTATTAGCTCTTGCTCCTAAGCCCTTAATTTTTTCGGCAGTTTTAATAAGATTACCGGAGCCATCGGTTAGCTTATTCAGGGCGCTGTCGTAAGCGGTTTGGCTTTGACGCAGGTTTTTGCCTATGCCTTCCATATCGCCTACAAAGCCTACAAATTTATCGTACATAGCCCCGCTAAGGCGGGCAATCTCCAGCACATTGCGGTTCTGGCGTTCCTGTTTCCACATGCTGGCAATGGTGCGCAGGGTAGCCAGTAAGGTAGACGGGCTTACTATCACCACCCGTTTGTCCCAGGCATCGTTAAACAGTTCGGCGTCAATTTGTACGGCAATGCTGAATGACGATTCAATCGGTATAAACAGCAGCACAAAATCCGGTGAGTTGATTTGGTATAAATCATGATAGTTTTTTGCAGATAGCCCGTTTACATGCCCGCGTATGGATTCCACATGCGCTTTTGAGAACAGCTTGCGCTCTTCGTCGGTTTCGCAGTTTACCAGCCGGTCGTATGCTACCAGTGAGACTTTGGAATCGATAATAAGGTGTTTGTCATCGGGCAAATCGATTACAGCATCGGGCTGCATCCTAATGCCATCCGGACCGGTAATACTGGCCTGCAGGCGATACTCGCGGTCTTTTACGAGGCCAGAGCGTTCCAGCACTTTCTCCAGGATGACTTCACCCCAGTTGCCTTGCTTTTTGTTGTCGCCTTTTAAGGCGCGGGTAAGGTTCTGCGCCTCGCTGCTGATGAGCTTATTTAAATCCATCAGCTGGGTGATAACGCCTTTAAGCGTGTTGCGCTCCGCAGCCTCCATATTGTAAACCTTCTCTACTTTTTCCTCAAAGGCCTTGATGTTTTCTTTTAGCGGGTTCAGCAGAATATCGAGGTTGGTGCGGTTGGTTTCTACAAACTTTTGTGATTTTTCGTCGAGCAGCTTTCCGGCAATATTTTGAAATTCCAGCTGGAAGTCCTTGCGTATCTGCTCTACCTCAATCTTTTGCTCCTGTATTTTTTCCTGCTGAGATTTGTAGTAGGCGCGCGCATTTTCGAGGGATTGATTGGCGGTGGCCAATTGCGACCGCTCGTAAGCCAGCTCATCCAGCAGGCGGGTCTTTTCGTCCTGCAACAATTTGGTAATGCTTTCTTTTTCTGCGATGAGTCCGGCGGCATATTGACCGGCTTTGGCTAATTCTATATTTAAAGATTGATTTTCATTTTGAAGGCGGTTGAAATCGTCCAAAGCAATTCCATTTGCCGGGGCTGGCTTTTTTAGGAATAAAATCACCGCAATTACCAATACCAGGATTGCGGCTGCTAATATGTATATATCCATAATGATAACAATATTAGCACAAAAATAACTAAGATTTTTAGGGTTTATTGGATTGAAGGATTTTTTCAAGACGTATAATGGATTATTTGAGAGATAATCCTAAAATCCAAAAAATCCGACGAATCCTGGTTAGTATTGACCGATAGACAGCATCACCAGCGTACAAGCATACGCTGTTTTTATGCCACGCTGATTGGCCATGCGGCGCAGCTCGGAATTTTCGGTACCTGGATTAAAGATAATGCGTTTGGGATTGGTAGCTAAAATGTAATCGTACAGTCCCGTTTGGTGCGAAGGGCCTATATATAAAGTTATGGTATCGATATCATCGTGGATAGCTTCGGGTTTTTCGATAGGAACTCCGGCGGCTTCACCCTCCCTCAATCCTACATTCACAATAGGATGACCGGCACGCACTAATCTATTGGCCGCAAGGTTAGCATAGCGGCCCTCGTTTGGCGTAGCACCTAGTATTAATGTCTTTTTATTCACTATTTTATTTTTCTGGATTTCACCGATTTGAGAATGATTTCACGATTGATTTATTAACGATTTTACCGATGATTTGATGATTATGTATTGATTATTTTACATCCAAATGATTCCTACCAACAAATCCTGAAATCTTATCAATCCTCTAATCGTGTCTTATCGGTGAAATCATTCTCAAATCTGTGAAATCAAAGAAATAAAATCCTAATTAATAATGCTATTTGTCCGGAATGATAAATATGATGCTGTATTAACCCACTTACCAATGCTTCATAGCTTACGCCGGTACCTTCTTCGCGGTTGCGTTCGTCAAGTATCGGCTCGCTCCATTGTTCCTCCGGAAAGTTTCGGATGAGGTGCACCAGGTTTACATTAACCAGCTTAAAGTCATCAACAAACAGCTGCCATTTTTGTTCGTCGGGAGCGCCGGGATCGGGCCAGTCGCCGCTGGAGGGGACGCCGGCCGCCATGCCGTTTAGCCTGTCCATTACTTCTTCGGTCCATGCCAGCATGTGGAGCACAATAGCGGCGATGTTATGTACCGAGCCGCCGGGCTTTTCATAAGCGGTTTCAAAGGTGACTTTTTCCAGGATTTCATAAACCGGGGAACCATACCAGGCATCGCCCGATAATATTTCCTGTAACTCTTTGCTTAATTTTTCAGAAATGCTCATAAATTATTTCGTTTAATATCGCTTTTTATTTAACCACGGAGGCGCAAAGGACGCACAGAGAGCACAAAGCCCATCAATCTTATAATTTTTTCTCTGTGCTCTCTGTGCCTTGCCTGTATCTCTATGGTTAAAAATTACGCTACCACTCCCGCTGCCGCAACGGCGCAATTTATGCCATCTATAGCTGCAGAAATTATGCCACCCGCATAACCCGCTCCTTCGCCGCAGGGGAACAGTCCGCTTACCTGCGGATGCTGCAAAGTTTCCTTATCCCGCGGCACTTTTACCGGCGATGAGGTGCGCGATTCAACGCCTACTAAAATAGCCTCGTTGGTATAATATCCCTTCATTTTTTTACCGAAGACGGGCAGCGCCTTACGCAGGCGCTCATTTATCCAGCGGGGTAAAACCTCTTTTATTTCGGTTGACTTTACGCCGGGCAGATAAGAATTTACCGGCAAATCCTTCGACAGCCGGTTCTCCACAAAATCAACCATCCGCTGACCGGGTGCTACCAAATTACCGCCACCCGCTGCAAAGGCCGCCTTTTCAACCTGCTGTTGGAAGCGCAGCATACGTAGCGGGTCATTCTCATCACCCTTAACGTCCTCCAAATTTATCTGCACTACAGTGCCTGAATTTGCAAAGGGGTTATTTCGTTTTGACGGACTCCAGCCGTTGACCACAATCTCGTTTTCTTCCGTTGCACAGGGGGCGATGATACCGCCGGGGCACATGCAAAACGAAAACACACCGCGATTATCCACCTGCTCTACGAGGCTATAGTAGGATGGCGGCAAGTACGGGCCGCGATTTTCGCAATGATATTGCGCCTGGTCGATGATTTCCTGCGGATGCTCGATGCGCACCCCAAGGGCGAACGGCTTGGCTTCAATCAAAATATTTTGGCGGTGCAGCATTTCAAAAATATCACGGGCAGAATGGCCGGTGGCTAATATCACGGCATCGGCCATTATTTTATTACCGTTGGCAAGCGCCACGCCTTTTATCTTTCCGAATTCAATTAAGAGCGACGTCACTTTAGCATCAAAATACACTTCGCCGCCGGCATTTAAAATGCTTTCTTTCATGGCGCTAATTATCTGTGGTAGCTTGTTGGTGCCGATATGCGGGCGGGCGTCAATTAATATATCTTCCGGTGCGCCGTGCGCTACAAAGGTTTTAAGCACCGCATTCACATCGCCACGCTTGGTGGAACGGGTGTACAGCTTGCCGTCAGAGTAAGTGCCCGCCCCACCCTCACCAAAGCAGTAGTTCGATTCGGGATTTACCAGGCCTTGTTTGTTGATATTTGCTAAATCGCGACGGCGCTGCTTTACATCTTTGCCCCGTTCAACAATTATGGGTTTTAAACCCAGTTCGATACATTGCAAAGCGGCAAACAACCCGGCCGGACCAGCGCCGATAATGATAACCGGTTTGCCCACTTTTACATCCGGATAGTTTATGGTGAATATTTCAAGGTTCTGAATCTCATCTATAAACACCTGCACCTGCATGCGGTAGATTACCTTTCGGCCGCGGGCATCGATAGAACGCTTTAGTATTTTTAAACCGGATATTTTTTGTGGAGATGTATTCAATGATGTGGCTGCAATTTTTTTTAATGCGGCTTCATCTTCATGCTGTCCGGGCGGACAAACAATTTCAATTTCTTTTACCATGCTACTGCCGGGTTTTTATCCCGGATGTTGCAAAGTTAGGGAAAATGTTTGAGGTTAGATTTGCGTGTGTAGTGAATTGCCATTGTAACGGCGGGTTTTAAACCTCGCATGTCCGAACCCTGTCTCATTAAGCAGGGCGATCCTCTGCGTTGAACATATTTATCCCCATAGGGAATTGAAATCTAAAAATTCCGGCTTCCGTAAGGTCGTTCAAAATGCTGTATACGGTCAAATTAATGGCTAAAAGTCATCAAGGGAACTTATACAATACCCCCAGCGCTATACCTTCCGTTCCCTGTACGCGGTTGGAGGTATTTTTGTCATACAGCATGGTGCCGTTTACCGTAAATGCAATCAGCTTAGTCACCTTACTGCTATACAAGAGATCTACACGGTGGCTGGTATATGCCAGGGCTTGCTGGTAAGGCACAAACATGGCATAGCGTACGTTTAAATGCGAGGTTTTGGTAAGGTCTTTATCAAACACTGCCACTACCTGGAAGGCCAGCTCGTTATGTACGCGTTTACCAATAGGCACGCCGTAGTTGGTAGGCTGATTATGGTAAATGGTGGTATCCAGCACAAAAGTTTGACGGGCGGTACCGGTACCCAAACGCAAATCGAAAAATTTACTCGGTTTGTACTCAAAACCCACCGATTCTGTTAAATAACCCGGCGACATAAAATTCGAGATCAGTTGCGTGATATTATTCCCAGAAGCATCTGTTGTATAGTTAAATCCCTTATCAAACTGCGATTCAAACGTAAGTGCCCCAAAAAAGAACCACTTTTTGGATAGCTGTGAAGCAATTTTATTGTCCCAGAAAATACGGTCGTTGGTTTTGCGTGAGCCCTGGCCTTTGTTTTTTGAGATGCCGTAAATCAGGTTTAGCTCGGAAGTAAAATCAAGCGGCGCCTTATTGTATTCAACTTTATAATCGAAATTACCACCCAATGCAATGGCGCTGATACCACCTGCGGCATAGTTGCTGCTGAACGCCGACTGGCTGAAATTCAGCCCGAACAATACCCACTTATGCCAGTAGCTCACCTGGTAATCCAACATAGTAACCGGCAGCTGTTCTCTGTTTATCTGTACTTCGCGAAAACGTTGCGGCAACGCATTTTTGCCCGGTTCGATACGATATTTGTTTAGTTGGTTGGTATCAACTTTCAGGGAGTCGGTTTTTTGTGCCGATGCGCTAAGTGCGCCGCATAACAACAAAATAAATAACCCGGGGATGGTTTTTAGCATAATGATAGAACTTTGGCCATGACCTTTATAAACGCAACGTTTACAAAGCCTAACAGTTAAGCGGCAAATTTATTATAATATAGTTAATTTTTAAGGGAAAAAATGAGGAAGCAAAAGATGAACAATAATAACAGGCCAATTGCATTTTGGTTATCTTTCCTCAACTCCTCAAAAAACTCTATCTTACACCACAATTATAAAGGAGCATTGTGTTAGTTAAAACCTTCGGAAGCGCCGTTTACGGGATCGAGGCTATTACGATTACCATAGAGGTAAATTTAAGCGGCGGCGGCAAACCTTATTACACCATTGTTGGCCTGCCGGATAAGGCGGTGAGCGAATCTATGGAGCGCATCGAGGCGGCGTTGAATACCAACGGCTTCCGCATGCCGCGACAAAAGATAGTGGTAAACATGGCCCCGGCCGACATCCGCAAAGAAGGTTCTGCGTATGACCTTACCATCGCCACAGCTATATTAGCTAGTTCGGGCCAGGTTGACGGTGAAAATCTTGATAAATACCTGATAATGGGCGAGCTTTCGCTTGACGGTACAGTACAGCCTATAAAAGGAGCTTTGCCTATTGCCATACAAGCCCGCAAAGAAGGCTTTAAAGGGTTTATTCTCCCTAAACAAAATGCCAGGGAAGCGGCTATTGTAAATGACCTTGAAGTGTATGGCGTTGAAAGCCTTACCCAGGTGGCCGGCTTTTTCGATGGCACAACGCAGATTGACCCAGAGGTAGTAAATACCCGCGAAGAATTTTTCAAAAGCCTCACTGCCTACGACAGTGACTTTAGCGAAGTACGCGGCCAGGAAAATATTAAACGCGCGCTGGAAATTGCAGCCGCTGGCGGTCATAATGTAATACTGATCGGCCCGCCTGGAGCCGGTAAAACTATGCTGGCGCGACGGTTGCCGTCAATATTACCACCTTTAAGCTTACATGAATCGTTAGAGACTACCAAGATACATTCTGTTGCCGGTAAACTGGCCGCGGCGGATGCGCTGGTTACCACACGGCCGTTCAGGTCGCCACACCATACCATTAGCGATGTAGCGCTGGTTGGCGGCGGCAGTAACCCGCAGCCCGGCGAAATATCCCTTGCGCATAACGGCGTATTGTTTTTGGACGAATTACCAGAATTTAAGCGCAGTGCCCTTGAGGTAATGCGACAGCCTCTGGAAGAACGGCGGGTAACCATTTCGCGTGCAAAGTTTACTATCGATTATCCGAGTTCGTTTATGTTGGTGGCGAGTATGAATCCATGCCCTTGCGGCTATTTTAACCATCCCGAAAAAGAATGCGTATGCCCGCCGGGCGTTGTGCAAAAATATTTAAGTAAGATCTCGGGGCCGCTGCTCGATCGTATCGACTTGCACGTAGAAGTTACCCCGGTAAACTTTACTGAGCTGGCCAGCGATCGCCTGGCCGAAAAAAGCGAGTTCATCCGCGACCGCGTAATTAAGGCCCGCGATGTACAATCGGACCGTTTCGGCAATAAGCCCGACCTGCATGCCAATGCGCAGATGAGCCCGCAAATGGTGCGCGACGTCTGCAAAATAAGCGAAGCTGGTCAAAATTTGCTTAAAAAAGCAATGGAAAAGCTTGGATTATCAGCACGAGCGTACGATAGAATATTAAAGGTATCACGAACTATTGCTGATTTAGCCGGCAGCGAAGGAATTGAACTGGAGCATTTGGCGGAAGCTATACATTTCAGAAGTTTAGACAGGGAGGGCTGGGCTGGGTAATGTTTTCCTTTTTTAAGAAAGCTAAAAGATTTGCTGAACCCCTGGATAAGAAGGTGTTTACAACTATTTATGTAATGAAGGAAAACTCGCCGATTACCCTGATTACGCACGAACTCGACGGCGATTGGCAGTTTGTGGGAGATGAACCGGCGGGTGATTATAAGAAAACTTGCATGGTGGTTTGCCTTGAACACATTATTGATTACGATAAGAGCGTATTGGACATAGCTGATATGCCAAAAGGCTACCAGGCTACGCGTAAAACGCGCAAACACAAATGGGAAGTTGTTAAAATAGAATATTCAGACGAGGAAATAGCTGAGATGGGTTTTATTTGCTCGCAGTGCGGCGAACTGCACAAAGAAATCCCTATGGCATACAATGCAGAAGCTCCTTACGCTTACTACGGGTTGTCGCCGAATGAAGCGGATAAACGCTGTGCTAAAGATGAAGAAGTATGCGTAATTGATAAAGCAGATTTCTACGTTAAAGGGACGCTGCATATACCGGTTGACGGGAGGGAGAATTTTTGCTGGACGGTTTGGGCAAAAATATCAAAAGAAGATTTTGAACGGTCTGAAGAAGTGTGGGATGATGAGAACAGGATCTTAGAACAACCATATCCCGGTACGCTTGCTACGCAATTGCATGTTTACCCGGACTCCCTTGGTTTGGCAGTAAAGGTGCGCACCCAAAAACCAGGCACCCGACCCGAAATAGAAGTTATGGAAGCTGATCACCCTTTGTTTTTTGAGCAGGAAAGCGGTATAGATATGGAACGGGTAACATCGTTTGCGCGGCAATTGCTATATGCCCACTGAGTTTTACGACAAAAGCCAACCGGCTTCAATAAAAGCAGGTTTATCAGAAATTTCATTCTGTAGAGCTTTATATTTCATTATAGAATTGTCAAATTCTAATAATGGTAACGGAACGTATGCTTGTTCTTCCTTCTCTTCCTCGTCAATTTACTTAGTAA
>JAZJZL010000028.1:109901-120692 GCA_040389845.1 Bacteroidota bacterium | reverse complement strand
GCCTGATCATGATTATCATGACGCTGGATCACGTCCGCGACTTTTTAGGTGCGCCTACGCCTTCACCCACCAATATGCAGACCACAACCGTTATCCTGTTCTTTACCCGCTGGATAACGCATTTTTGTGCGCCGACGTTTGTTTTCCTGAGCGGCACATCGGCATTTCTTGCAGGGCAAAGAAGAACGAAAAGCGAGCTATCCGTTTTTCTGCTAAAAAGGGGCGCGTGGCTGATACTTTCCGACATACTGATAATATCACTGCTGTTTACTTTCGATCCAACTTATCACGTGGTGGTTTTCGAAGTACTGTCGGCAATCGGAGCAGGGATGATTATTCTGGCTTTGCTCATACGCGCACCGGTAAAAGTGATTGCGACAATCGGCTTGCTTATTATTTTCGGCCATAACCTGCTGGATAATGTGCAGATACCACAGGGTTCAGCAGGCGGGAATGTAGTAACTATATTCTTCACCGCAGTAGCTTCCTTTTTCCCGTTAGGTGCTAACCGGACGCTGGTAGAGTTATATTCTATTATTCCGTGGACAGGCGCCATGCTGCTTGGCTATGCCTTCGGCTCACTTTATAAAGCTGATTTTAGTGCCGAAAGCCGCCGGAGAATCCTGCTATTGTCAGGTGTCGCGCTGTCGGGGCTGTTTATCATATTGCGAGTTGTTAACCACTACGGCGATCCTGCGCCATGGGCCATCCAGCGTAATGGGGCACATACTTTTATATCGTTTTTGAATGCAAGCAAACAACCGCCATCGGCAATTTATTTATGTATGACGCTTGGGCCGGTGCTGATATTTTTATCATCTGCCGAAAAAATAAGCAATTGGTTTTCGGCGGTATGCGAAGTGTATGGTAATGTACCTTATTTTTATTTTATCATGCATTTAACCGCCATCAGGATAATAAACGTAGTGCTGGTAATGGTGCAAGGTATTCCAATTAAATTCACCGGCTTTCCACTGGTATGGCAGGCGGACGGTTTTGGCTATCCGCTATGGGCGGTTTATCTGTTCTGGCCTTTGGTAGTTATGCTGTTATACTTCCCTTGTAAATGGTATGGGCAATATAAAAGCACGCACAAGCAGTGGTGGTTATCTTATATCTGATGGCTTCTCTTAAAAATACTGATTAATCCAGCCGCTTTAAAATCTCCAGTCCCTCATCCCAATCACCATGGCCTGATGCTACGTTGATATGCCCGACATTTTCGAGTATCACCAACTCGCTGCCCCAGTTTTCAGCAAAAAAACGGGCACGCGCTTCGGTTACATAAAAATCATTGGTGCTGGCTACCACTATCGATTTAAAGGGCAGATTAAACTGCGGCACAGGCTTGAACCCCATAGTTCCCTGCGGATAGGTGCCAGCTTCGGTATCGCTTGGTGCAACAATCAGTGCTCCTTTTATAATGGTATCGAACTTTAAGGCCCAATAAGCGATGGCCGTACATGCCGAGCTATGGCCTACAAGTATTACATCAGCAGGATTATGCTTTTTAACCTCGTTATTGATGTTTTCAATCCATTCAGAGCAGATGGGGGCATCCCAGTCTGCTTGTTCCACGCGCTTAAAATTAAAATTCCGCTCCCAGATAGATTGCCAGTGTTGTGGCCCTGAATTGCCGAGGCCGGGAAGGATAAGGATGGTTGAATTGAAAGTCATGAGGTTTATTGTATTATGATTTCTCCGTCAGTACGGTAAATTTAAAATCCAGCGGCTCAAAAGTGCGCACAAGCTCATCTATAAAATTCTGACCCCACTTTACATAAAACAGGCCGAAATTTTCGGTACGTTCCTGTAAACTGTCTTTCGGGAAAATATCTTCTTTAATATGCTCAACCTGTTCAAGCCTGGTTTGATAATTGCGTCTTTCAGCCTTTACCAGTTTCTTTTCGAGGTTATCTACGGCATGTTTTAGCCGTGCCTTTACCGCTTCGGTGGATGGCGCTAATGTAGGCTCAATTTTAGCGGCGCGCTGTTTCAGGTTTTCAAAAACGGCGTTTAACTCGTCCCATTCTGTGGTAAGCGACAAGTTGTGTTCGCTGTGTTTCTTAATCCAGTTGTTTTTTATTTCATCGGCCGGCTTGAACAGCTCGGCGGGCTGTAGTTCCATCCGGGCAATTTTTGCAGCCGTTTCTTTGCCAATCACTAGTCCCGAGTTGCGTAATATCAGTATCGGGAAATCAACTTTATAAAAATCAAAGTTCGACTTTAACTCCAGCCAATACACTACCTCGGCACCACCGCCAATGTAAGCGATGTTAGGCAAAATACATTCCTGGTACAACGGGCGCATCACTACATTCGGGCTGAAACGTTCCGGATAGCTCTTAATCTCATCGCGCAGTTCCTGCTCCGAAAAGCTGATTTCGGTATTCATCACCTGGTAACGGTCGTGCTCAAAAACGAGCCGTTCGCGCAGGCCGTCCATCAGGTAAAAAAAGTTTATTTCGCGCGGATTAACCTGGATGTGTACGCCAAGGTCATGCAACTGCTTATTGGTAGCCTCAATGTTTTTAAAGCTGTTTTGTTCGATGATATCCCGTGCGATAATAGGGGCGAAGGATTGCTTGAAACGATGGTCGTCCGCATCGATAATCACCAGGCCATATTGCCCAAACAATGCATTCACCAGGTAGCGTGTGGCATCGGCCAGTTTATCAAATTTGGTATAGGCGATTTCGATGATTTCACCCAACTCATTGGCATGCATATCGATACCAAGAGCTCCCTTATATTGATTAATGGCCTGACGCATGGTATCGGGATTGATTCGACCCGTTGCGCCGGAAGCTTCGTACCACCAATGCACTTTCTTTCCGCCGATATTGGTATAGTTTATCTCGGCAAAATCATGGTCTTCACTGGCCATCCAATAGACAGGCACAAAGTTTTTATCGGGAAACTTTTCTTTAAGCTGTCGGGCGAGTTTTATGGCGGTTACAATTTTATAGATAAAATATAACGGGCCCGCAAAGATATTGAGTTGGTGACCGGTGGTAACGGTGTAGGTATTATCTTTTGATAAGAGATCTATATTGTCCCACACCAAATCCCATAATTCTAAGTTGTAGAATCTTTTTTCCCTCGCATTCTCAATACCATATTGCCTGTCTAAAACATCTGCCAAAGTTTGACGGTTGGCAACAACTTTTTTGTTTTGCAATAGCTTAGCAAAGCCGTCAAAATCAGGGCGATAGGTGTAAAACGGGCGAAGTGCCGGAGCATCTTCCAGGTAATCGATAACAGTTGGGGAGAAAGCCCCGGTTTCTTTATAGCTTATACAGGCTGAGTCCATTGGTTTTCGAATTTTTCACGGCTTGTCTGCTTTTTAAGGCGTTCAAGAGTGCTTTGCAATTTCGGATGTTCGATTTCGGATTTATACCATCCTCAAAACAAGGTCGAATTTATATTTTAAATTTCTAATATCAACAGCCTGTGTATGAAACAGGTTTATTTTACAATAAATACATATTGAGTCTTGTGGAAGCGACCAGCGAATTTGGGCTAAAGCCCTTTTAGAGATATATATATTTAACCGTCCCTTAAAAGGGACGGCAATTGTAAAAAAGGCCGCCATGGAAATTGCGGTCTGGCTTTAGCCGACGGTTTATAATAAACATAGAACAGGGCTTTAGCCCAATTAATGAAGCGACAATTGCAAGTTTATTTTACAATATGTCCATAAAGGTCGAAGTCCTCTGCGGTATCAACTTGTACATTCACAAAACCACCGATGGTTGCATAATCTTTAGAGGCATCAATTAAAACTTCGTTGTCCACTTCGGGCGAGTCAAATTCTGTACGGCCGACAAAATAGTCGCCATCTTTTTTATCAACCAAAACCTTAAACGTACGACCTATTTTTTCCTGGTTTTTATCAAAGCTGATACCCTGCTGAATTTCCATGATGGCATCGGCGCGTTCCTGCTTTACTTCGTCAGGCACATCGTCAATCAACGAGAAAGCATGGGTTTTTTCTTCGTGCGAATAGGTAAAGCAGCCAAGGCGGTCGAATTTGGTTTCTTCAACCCATTCCGCCATTTCTGCAAAATCCTGCTCGGTTTCGCCGGGATAACCGGTTATCAGCGTGGTACGCATAGCGATGCCGGGAACCTTATCACGAATTTGATTTACCAGGTCGATAGTTTTTTGTTTGGTAGTGCCGCGGCGCATCGATTTCAGCATATCGTCGCTGATGTGCTGCAAAGGCATGTCCATATATTTGCAAATGTTCTCGCGCTCGTTCATTACGTCCAGAATCTCCATCGGGAACCCGGAAGGGTAGGCATACTGCAGCCTTATCCATTCCACACCATTTACGTCGGACAACCGGCGCAGCAATTCATCCAGATTACGCTTGCCATACAAATCAAGGCCGTAATAAGTTAAATCCTGCGCGATTAATATTAGCTCCTTCGTGCCGTTTTTTACCAATGCCTGTGCGTCTTTTACCAATTGATCCATCGGCGTGCTCAAGTGTTTACCGCGCATAAGCGGAATAGCACAAAATGAACACGGGCGGTTACAGCCTTCCGCTATTTTAAAGTAGGCAAAGTGTTTGGGGGTAGTGAGCAAACGTTCGCCAATCAGCTCATGCTTATAATTCGCACCAACGGAGCTTAACAGGTTTTGCAAATCGTTAGTGCCAAACCATGAATCTACATTGGTAATTTCGGCTTCCAGCTCAGGCTTGTAACGTTCAGACAGGCATCCGGTAACAATTACCTTGCCTACCTTACCCTGATCTTTAAGCTCACTATATTGCAAAATGGTATCGATAGATTCCTGCTTGGCATTATCAATAAAGCCGCAGGTATTGATAACGATAATATCATCGCTGTTGATCTTCTCAGCTTCATGGACTACATCGAAGCTGTTGCCTTTCAGCTGACCCATTAATATTTCGGAATCATATATATTTTTACTGCACCCTAGTGTTACAACGTTAACACGTGGCTTAGTTTTTAGTATCGGCTGATTGATTGATTTTGTTCTCATGTACCTTTAACACTTTATCTTCCCGCTTTGTCATTGCGAGCGAGGAACGAGCGCGGCAACCTCGTCGACATACATAGTCCGCCATGCAAGGCGACGAGATTGCTTCGTTCCTCGCAATGACAAAGTTTTTTATTGCTTAAATAAACTATTCACGAAGCCCTGTCTGTCAAACAGCTGCAAATCGTTAACGCCTTCGCCCACACCTATATATTTTACCGGTATTTTAAACTGATCGCTTATGCCTATTACAACGCCGCCTTTGGCTGTTCCGTCAAGTTTGGTCAGGGCCAGTGCGTTTACATCTGTTGCCTCGGTAAACTGTTTGCATTGTTCTATGGCGTTCTGACCGGTTGAGGCATCGAGCACCAGCAATATTTCGTGCGGTGCACCGGGGACAACCTTTTGCATCACGTTCTTAATCTTGGTAAGTTCGTTCATCAGGCCTACCTTATTATGTAAACGACCTGCAGTGTCAATAATTGCCACATCATCGCCATTGGCGACTGCAGAGCGAAGGGTATCATAAGCTACCGAAGCCGGGTCTGACCCCATAGCCTGGGCCACTACTTTTACGCCAACACGTTCTCCCCAAAGCTGTATCTGGGCAACTGCGGCAGCGCGGAACGTGTCGGCAGCACCTAATACTACCTGGTTACCTGCCTGCTTTAATTTATTGGCCAGCTTGCCTATGGTAGTGGTTTTACCAACACCGTTAACACCCACAACCATTATTACGTAAGGCTTATGTGTGCCATACTCAAAACTGGTAAAATCGTTACTGTTATTTTCGGCGAGGAGTTTTTGGATTTCATCCTTTAGGAGGGTGTTCAGCTCTGCGGTGCTCAGGTATTTGTCCTGCGCAACGCGGGCCTGGATGCGCTCGATTATCTTCAGCGTGGTTTTAACGCCGACGTCCGAGGTTACCAGCACCTCTTCCAGGTCGTCGAGCACATCGTCATCGATAGTCGAACGGCCGGCAACGGCTTTGGTTATTTTTGAAAAAAAGTTATCCTTGGTTTTTTCCAGCCCAGTGTCCAGCGCCTCCTGCTCCTGCGGGGTGGCTTCCTTTTTCTTGAAAAAATCGAATAATCCCATGTGGTTATTAATGTGCGAATGTGCGGATATGCAAATGTGCGGATTTATAAATGCAATTGAGTTTTTTCTATGTCAATTCGCACATCAACATCATATCAACAAAAAAAGCCTTCCTGTGTAAACAAGATGGCTTTTGTATTTTTTAAGCTTGAATTAACAGATTATTTTCCGTTAATCGCGTCCTTAACGCCGTCGTTAGGAACGATTTGCTCTTTGAATGAATAGGCACCAGTGCGTGGCGACTTAGTCATTGTAATAACTTTTGAATATTCTTTGCCTTTACCTGCTACTTTCAGGGTTGCAACTACTTTCTTTGCCATGTCTTTATAATGTTTTAATTAGTGAGTTAGTGAATTAGCGATTTGGCTCTGCGGCTTCAAATAATCAACCACTCACCAATCAACTTAATCAACCAATTACTTAATCTCTTTGTGAACAGTTACTTTGCGTAAAACAGGGTTGAATTTCTTCAACTCTAACCTTTCAGTTGTGTTCTTTTTGTTCTTGGTAGTGATGTAACGAGACATACCAGGCATACCGCTGGTTTTATGCTCGGTGCACTCTAAAATTACCTGAACCCTATTGCCTTTCTTAGCCATCTTTTTATTTATTGAGGTGGTGAATTAGTGAATTGATTATTTGAAAAGTCGCCGGGCATAAACCCAATTAACTTAATCAACAATTCAACCTAATCAACTACTATATGTAACCCTTTTTTACAAATTTATTGATACAGGCGGTTATACCATTTTTGCTGATGGTTTTAACGGCCGAGGTAGATACCTTTAAGGTAATCCATTTATCTTCTTCAGGAATATAAAACTTCTTAAGTTTTAGGTTTGGATGAAATCTGCGTTTGGTTTTAACGTTTGAGTTTGAAACGTTATTACCTACTAAAGATCCTTTTCCTGTTAGATCACAAATTCTTGACATGACAAATCTTTTTAATTCTCCCTTTTTGTAAAGAGTTTGCAAATATCAGGATTTAAAGTGAAATAGGCAATACTGTTTTAAATTATTTTTTCAAATAGTTTACGGGCTATAGTTTTGAACATAAGCGGGGTTAATAACATGGGGGTTTGATTAATAATAGGTGATTTTGCGGGATATCGTATCTCCAAATATTACCTCTTTTAACCAATTGTTTTTTGAATCGATAAGAATATAACGAATAGTGTCTTTTTTAAAAGATTTAAAATCTGTCCAATCGTCAGAATGTGCTCGTTCCAAGCCCATTATTTCGCCTTCTTCGTTGTATAAGTACCTATATTTATGTATCTCAACAAGATGTTTACCCGCATACTCGTCTTCTTCAGTTAAATAGCCAGCCTTATCATAGCTTAATTTACGAATGTTAGTGGCCATTCCGTCCGAGTTCGTCATGTCCAGAATTTGGGCAAAACTGATTATGTGTCCATCATTATCGTATTTATAAACTTCCCCTGTTTTATAAACCTCTCCTCTCTTGTTATTTTCTATGCCTACAGATTCTGCTTTCTTTCCGTTTTTATATACCAAGTTATAGTTAATTGTATTTATACCGTCATCATAAATATCTTCGAACTTGGTGACTTCACCTTTTTTATTAAAAGTATACACAAAATGAATGGGAAGGTCCGTATGACCGTATGGCTCTTCAACTACTTGTTTAACATTGCCATATAGCATTTCTACTTTACCAGCGTAGCCATACAGCCATATTATAGGTTGCTTCTCCCGTTTATGAGTACAGGAAAAGCAAATAGTAAACGCGACTACTACCCCAGTTTTTAACAATTTAAGTCGAAAAGATCTTTGCATCATCGCTCTTCAGTACTGAATATCTACTAGTTAGAAATTTAAGAAATTACTGATCTAATCCGAATAGTGCTTTATTGAAGCTAACTTTTTAAATTTTTTTAAAAAGTTAGCTTTTAACTATTCCATATTCTATAAAATTGCTAATTTACACCACCAATTCCATAGACTATGAAGACCGCAATGAAAATATCATCTTTTGATGAGTACAAGCAAGTTTATCAGCAAAGTATAGAGCAGCCCGAGCAATTTTGGGAGGGCATCGCCGAGAATTTTTACTGGCGCAAAAAGTGGGACCAAGTGCTGGAATGGAATTTTAAGGAGCCGCGCGTAAAGTGGTTCCAGGGCGCTAAACTGAATATTACTGAAAACTGCCTCGACCGTCACCTGGAGACACTTGGCGATAAGCCGGCCATCATCTGGGAACCAAATGACCCGCAGGAAAATCACCGTATACTCACCTATAAGCAATTGCACGATAAGGTTTGCCAGTTTGCCAATGTGCTTAAAAATAACGGCGCACAAAAAGGCGACCGCGTTTGTATTTATATGCCGATGGTGCCTGAACTGGCGATAGCCATTTTAGCCTGCGCCCGCGTCGGCGCTATACACTCTGTTGTTTTTGGGGGATTCTCAGCTCAATCCATTGCCGACAGGATAAACGATGCTTCCTGCAAGCTGGTTATAACCGCCGATGGCAGTTTCCGTGGCAATAAGCCCATCAAGCTGAAAGAAATTATTGACGATGCGCTGGTACAGTGCCCATCGGTTGAAAAAGTAATTGTGTTAACCCGCAGCCGTACGCCGGTATCTATGATAAAAGGCCGCGACCTTTGGTGGGAAGATGAGATAAACAAGGTAGAAACCCAGGGAAATAAGCAATGCCCTGCCGAGGAAATGGACGCAGAAGATACGCTGTTCATCCTGTACACATCTGGCTCCACCGGCAAGCCTAAAGGTGTTGTGCACACCTGCGGCGGTTACATGGTTTATGCCGGCTACACTTTTGCCAATGTATTCCAGTATAACCCCGGCGAAGTATATTTCTGTACTGCAGATATAGGCTGGATAACCGGGCATAGCTATATTGCTTATGGCCCGCTGAGCCAGGGGGCTACAACTGTAATGTTTGAGGGCATACCATCTTGGCCTACTCCCGGTCGTTTTTGGGATATAGTGGAGAAGTATAAGGTTAATATATTATATACTGCACCTACGGCTATCCGCTCGCTAATGAGCTTTGGAGACGAGGCCTTGCAGGGCAAGGATTTCAGCTCGCTGAAAAAGCTCGGCTCCGTAGGCGAGCCTATCAATGAAGAGGCCTGGCACTGGTTCGATGAAAAAATCGGACAGGGTCGCTGCCCGATTGTAGATACCTGGTGGCAAACCGAGAACGGCGGCATTATGATATCGCCCCTGGCCGGACTAACGCCAACCAAGCCGGGCTATGCCACTTTACCGCTGCCAGGCGTTCAGCCTGTCCTGGTTGACGAAAACGGAAAAGTTATCGAAGGAAACGGCGTTAGCGGTAACCTGTGCATTAAATTTCCATGGCCGGGCATGCTGCGCACCACCTACGGCGACCACGAGCGTTGCCGCACGACCTATTTCGCCACCTATCCTGACATGTATTTTACCGGCGACGGCTGCCTGCGCGATAAAGACGGCTATTACCGCATAACAGGCCGTGTGGATGATGTACTGAATGTTTCCGGTCACCGTATTGGCACCGCCGAGGTGGAGAATGCTATTAATATGCACAGCAGCGTGGTTGAATCGGCCGTAGTAGGGTACCCGCACGATATAAAAGGGCAGGGTATTTACGCGTTTGTTATCAGTCCGAACCACCATGGCGACGAAGAGCTTGCCCGCAAAGATATTATGATGACGGTACAGCGTATCATCGGCGCTATAGCCAAACCTGATAAAATACAGTTTGTAAGCGGCCTGCCAAAAACACGTTCAGGCAAAATTATGCGCCGTATTTTGAGGAAGATTGCAGAGGGTGATACCAGCAATTTAGGCGATACTTCAACACTGTTGGATCCAGCGGTGGTGGATGAGATAAAAGCGGGGGCGTTGTAGGGAAAAAGAGTTCATGGTTGATGGTTCATAGTTCATAGCCGGAAGCGCTGGTTATAATTTGCATAGCTTATGATAAGGTATTTGCGCAAAGCCGTTTGCTTTGGAAGTGTAATGATTTTTTCGCTGACGGCTTTTGCTCAAAAAGGCCGTAAACAACTGTTGCTTCAGAACAGCGTTGATAAAGCGGTGAATCAAATGCTGGGTAACTCGCAAATCGATGCCGATTCTGCTTACAGGCTTATCGGTAGCTGGTCGGGCTATCCTAACATTCAACAAACCGGCTATGACTATATCTATTATTATAAAGATACAGCGTTTGGCAAGGTGCCGATGCATGTTTACATTCCCCCTGCTTATAAAAGCACTCAAAAAACTCCTTGTGTAATGCTGTTACACGGAGCGACCGGCGGGAGCCATTTCAAAGATATAGACAGCACCGACGCCACAGACAATGATATATTATTTGATGCTTTAAAAGCCACTAATTATATTGTTATACGGCCACTGGCAGACCGTGATAAAAATTTTAACTGGGTGGTAAGCCAGCAGAGCTTTGGCGAAGCTAATGGAATAAACCCGACATTTCGTACCCTCGATGATATCCTGACATCCCTAAAAAAGGTGTTGAATATTGACGATAGCAAAGTTTTTGCCATGGGACATTCTGACGGTTCGGATGGGGCAAGTGGCCTGGCTGTGTACGCACCAAATGCATTTGCCGGTATCGTCGCATATAATTCTATGCTGAATGTGCTTTTTGCGAAGGATTATTTTATCAGGAATATTCAAAACAGGCGG
>JAZJZL010000028.1:96070-109891 GCA_040389845.1 Bacteroidota bacterium | reverse complement strand
CATTGTTCACTCAAGTCTTGATAACCTACGGCCAATTGAAATAACAAGGATCCTGGTTGATTCGCTCTCGAAATTTGGAGATAATATCCTGTATAAGGAGTACATTGGTTATCAGCATTACGATAAGCACCTAGATATGGACCTGCCCCGTGCGTGCGAATTTATGAAAGGCGTAAGCCGCGATCCTTTTCGCAAAAGCCTGTACTGGGAAACGTCAAATAATGATATCTACAACAATTGCGACTGGCTGACCATAACCGGCATAAATACCAACTTGCCGCAGGCAGTTTGGTATCGTCCTTTTAATGTGCCTGCAGTTTCAAAGCAAGTGAAAATAGCAGATCAGCCATATTATCGCAGCCTGAATAAAAGTGCGGTAGTAAAAGCAAATTATAATAACAATGTGTTTACTATTCAAACTTCGGGCGTAACAACAATAGAACTATTGATAAGCCCTGTAATGGTTAACCTGGAAAATGATATTGTGGTTATCATTAACGGCAAAGAAGCTTACAAGAGTAAAGTTAAAGCTGATAAAAATTTTATACTAACTAGCTTTAGACACACAATGGATAGAAATGCCTTGTGGGTAAATTCTATTAGACTTAAGGTGGATTAGTACACTCGGCCTGTTTCGCATAAGGCTTTCCAAACTAAATCGGCTTCACGTTGTTTTTATCCCCACATCTATTAAACAAAAACATCATGAGCGATTTAAAATTAAAAGGCACCTGGAACGAGCTGAAAGGTAAAATAAAACAAGCCTACGGCGACCTTACCGACGATGACTTAATACGGAAAGAAGGTAAAGACGACGAAATGCTGGGCAAGCTTCAACAGAAAACAGGCAAAGGCCGCGATGAGCTGGTAAAATGGCTTAACGATTTATAAAAGAATTGAAATTGGCTCCGGAATTCGCGGCCTTTTTTATGCAACCTGGCGGTTATATTTGCGTCTTTTTCCCGGATATCATTAAATTCGGCAATGCAAACAGTCCAGTCTCCGGCAAAACCCAAAATAGCTTACATCGACCGCCTGAAGGTCATCATGACCGTACTGGTCATCCTTCATCATACTTTCATTACCTATGGCGCGCCTGGCGGCTGGTACTTTTACCAGAAAACAACCAACGAGGTAGCCAAAATCCCGATGACGCTTTTTGTAGCGGTAAATCAATCCTTTTTTATGGGTTTTTTCTTTTTCCTGTCGGCGTACTTTATGCCTGCTTCTCTAAAGAAAAAAGGTGCTAAGAAATTTCTTGGCGACCGTATAATCCGCCTGGGTATACCGCTTGTGTTTTATTCATTTGTGCTTGGTCCGCTGATGAATTACATGATATATTACTGGGGCTATGGCAAGCACATTACACTGGTGCAATACCTAAGCGGGTATGATAGCTGGATTAATTTCGGCGTACTGTGGTTTGTGGCGGCGCTGCTTTTATTTACGTTGATTTATGTCGCCTTGGATGGATTGATAAAACGCAAAAACAATGATGATGTACAATACATAACTTTCAGCCAAATTGTACTTTTTGCAATGACAGTTGGCATCGTCTCTTTTTTGGTGAGATTGATCTTTCCGTTGGGATGGGTGCTGAACCCGGTTGGATTTCAGTTGGCCTACTTTCCGCAGTATATAGCATTGTTTACTGCAGGTATTTTAGCGTCAAAGCATAAATGGCTGGATAGCATCGGCGACAAGCAAGGTAAAAGAGGCTTATTCCTGGCTTTGCTGATGGTTTTAGTTGTATTTCCGTTACTGTTTGTAGGTGTTAAAGTTATAAAATTACCTTTCGATTGGTTCAACGGCGGCTGGCATTGGCAGGCTATCGTATTGGGGCTGTGGGAACAATTAACGGGTTTTGGTATTACACTGGCTCTCATCGCTAAGGGCAAGCGCTCCTGGAATAACAGCTCATCGTTTTGGGATAGCTTGTCGCGCCGGGCATTTGCAGTTTATATCTTTCATCCTCTTTTGATTATTTCGCTTACGCTGTCACTTTTTAACTGGAATATTGAACCGGCCCTAAAATTATTGGTGGTTGCCCCGCTGGCTGTTGCCGGTAGTTTTCTGCTGGCGTCTGTACTGATATTAATACCGGGTGTGAAAAAGATTATTTGAATAAATTTTTTTGATGGCTTTTTAATAGCCACTAATTCCTGGCCGCTTTAGCATTCCGTTTTCTGTGTAAAATGGAACACTTTACTACGGGTTGAGCAATTAATTAACAAAAACAAGCAAAAGAAACAGTAAATTTCTCGTATGAAAAGGGTATAAATAAGTAAGGAGAAAGATAGCACTTTCTCCTTAACAGCCAATTATTTATACCGCTATTTATAAAGCCGTCTTTATCTTCAGCTCATTCATTTGCGCTTCGGCAATGGTTGATGGCGTATCAATCATCACATCGCGGCCCGAGTTGTTTTTGGGGAAAGCGATAACGTCGCGGATAGAATCCAGTCCTGCAAATATCGAGCATAGCCTGTCGAAACCGAAAGCTATACCACCATGCGGAGGTGCGCCATATTCAAAGGCATCCAGTAGAAAGCCGAATTGCTTTTGTGCTTCTTCGGGCGAAAAGCCCAAATGTTGAAACATCAGCGATTGTACAGCACGGTCGTGGATACGGATGGAACCACCGCCAACTTCGGTGCCGTTGATTACCATATCGTATGCGTTAGCGCGAACTTCGCCAGGTGCAGTATCCAGCATCGCAATATCTTCCGGTTTTGGCGAGGTGAATGGATGGTGCATGGCATGGTAGCGGCCGGTTTCCTCGTCCCACTCCAGTAGCGGGAAGTCGAGCACCCAAAGGGCGGCAAATGTATTTTTATCGCGCAGGCCTAAGCGACTGCCCATCTCCAGGCGAAGCTCGTTCAGTTGCTTGCGAACTTTGTCTGTTTGACCGGCTAGCACCAGTATTAAATCACCTGGTTCTGAATTGAAGGCAGCCGACCATTTAGCCAACTCTTCTTCGTTATAAAATTTATCTACTGATGATTTCAATGTACCATCAGTATTATGGCGGCAATAAATCATGCCGGTAACGCCAATCTGCGGGCGCTTTAACCATTCGGTAAGCTCATCCAATTGTTTGCGGGTATAATCGGCACAGCCTTTTGCATTGATGCCCACAACCAGTTCGGCGTTATCAAACACACCAAATCCTTTGCCTTTTACTACATCATTCAACTCAACAAATTGCATCCCGAAACGGATATCCGGTTTGTCGGAACCATACAGGCGCATCGCATCGGCATATTGCATGCGCGGTACTTCGGGCAAATCAACGCCTTTAACATTCTTGAACAGGTGGCGGGTAAGGCCTTCAAATATATTTAAAATGTCTTCCTGGGTAAATTCAGGCTGACGGTCGGCGCGCAAGTCCTCATCGCGGAAACATTTTACTATCTGGAAGTAACGGTCGAATCCGCTCACCATCAGCAATTGTTTAAACGTTTGCGGCGACTGCGGCAAAGCATAAAATTCGCCCGGGTTCATGCGGCTCGGCACCACGAAGTCGCGCGCGCCTTCCGGGGTCGATTTAATCAGCACCGGGGTTTCTACCTCTATAAAGTCAAGGCCGTCTAAGTATTTACGGGTTTCCTGCGCCATTTTGTGGCGCAGCATCAGGTTATTGCGGATGGGGTTACGACGCAAATCAAGGTAGCGGTATTTGGCGCGCAGTTCCTCGCCGCCGTCGGTTTCGTCCTCAATTAAAAACGGCGGAATTTTGGCGGCGTTCAAAATGTTGATGGTAGTCACCTCTATTTCAATATCGCCGGTAGCCATTTTGGGGTTTTTGCTGGTACGCTCAAGCACCTTGCCGGTAACCTCAATTACAAACTCGCGGCCAAGGCTGCGGCTAATGTCACGAATTGCGGCATCGGTGTCGGTATTAAAAACCAGCTGGGTTAAACCATAACGGTCGCGAACGTCAATAAAAGTCGTTCCGCCCAGGTCGCGTGATTTTTGCACCCAACCGCATAAAGTAACCGTTTGGCCCAGGTTACTCATATTTAATTCGCCGCAAGTGTGTGTACGTAGCATAGTTATGTATTTATAAAAGTTTGCAAAAGTACGTTTTTGAGGTGAAAGACGGAAAGGCGAAAGGGAAAAGGTTTTTGGAAGACGAGAGTTTTAGCGGCGTCAGATTCAACAACTTTAAAAAAATTGTTGAATCTGACGCTTTGATTTACTGTAGATATAATCTAAACCAATTCCAAGCTATGTGTAACATACTGGATTTCATGATCTCTTAAAGACTGATCAGTTTTAAGTTGATAGGCTTTTTCTTTTTCCAATAGCTTAAACCAATATATAGCCGGAATTACATTATTGGAATGCAATTCCAGCCGAACCATTATACTGTTATTTGGCTCTCTGCGATCCTTCAGCATTTGGCTTAACTGGGTTTCGTGAATCTGGATATCACTGGCAAACTCCTTTTTCTTACGACTCGTCAGTTGCAGGTATTGTTCGAGAAAATATCCAAAAGTAAATTCAGGGTTATAATATTCCCCGTTAATGTAATCCTCTAATTGAAATTTCAAACGAAAAAGCCTTAGATTTAATTTTTCAGATTCAGTCATTTCAGCCCGACGTTTTGCCATGTGTTCTGACAATTGTTTGTCGGCTTCCTTTTGTTGTTTAGTGGTAAGTTTTACCGGGAAGACAAAAGATTCTACAAGTTCTTCCGGGGTATATTGTTCAAATAATTTCTTTATGCTCATGCTAAATATTTGCTAATTAAATTAAGGACGATGGTTTCATCTATGAATAACTGCCATCCTGCGTCAATCATCCCATATTTATTAATATAATGCCGTTTAAGTTCTGTTTTAGGTATTAAAGATACCGATGGGTAGTTCTTGAATTTTTTAATCGCTTCCCGACCGGCAAAAGCAATCAGACAGCCAGCAATGCGATCAAATTGTTTATTTCTTCCCCTATTTTCTATCGACACCGCCAAAAGCTTAATTTCTATACGTTCTTCCGCAAAATGATCCACCAAGGATATTACACCTAAAATATCATCCTCACCAGCCAATGTTAGCTTATACATGTACGACACTTTTTCTAATTTCTTCCAATTAAATGAATGGCGTCTTACTGTAAGCTTTTCAAAATCATCTTTTAGCAGTGGCAGGATATGAGCGATGCGCTTTTCGTTGGCTATCCTGTCGATGATATACATGAACTCAAATTTAAAGAAAAATTTACCAAAAATGTAAATTTTCTTTAAAAAACACATGCTGATAGACATAGCCATTCCTAAAAGAACCATAAATCTTCCGGACTTTACTGACTTTCCCGACTTTCGGACTATATTTGCCACATAATTCTCAAGGGGTGCCTTGCTTTGGTCGCGAAATATGCTGCAGCGTATTTCACCAAACTGAAAGACAGGCTGAGATCAAACCCGTTGTGAGGAGTTCAAGTCGTGAGACAAACGACTCCCCCACATACACCTGATCCGGGTAATGCCGGCGTAGGGAGAGGTAACAAGTTAAGTGTACTGCGTAGTCGCCCTGATACGGAGATGGTTTAACTATTATTATTTATTCATCATTTTGAAAAATTTATTTGCGGCATTTATTGCCCTGCTGCTGCCTGTCATGGCCGCGGCCCAATTCTCTGTTTCCGGCAAAATCACCGGTAAACAAACCGGCGAAGTATTGCCCGGCACTACGGTTTCATTAACAAGCCCTGCTCTTAACGCCGTAACCGATGCGGGCGGCAGGTATCATTTCGATAATCTTAAAAGTGGTACCTATACGTTCAAGGTATCTTTTATCGGCTATCAAACCATCACCCAAAACATTGTCGTTAATGCTAATGTAAACGTCGATTTTCAACTGCTGCCGGCAACACAGCTTACCGAAGAGGTAACAGTAACCGCCACCCGCGCCTCAGCTACATCGCCTACGGCTTACACCAATTTAAAAAAGGAAGATATCGCCAAAAATAATTCAGGCCGCGGTTTTGAATATTTGCTGGAGCAAACGCCTTCAACGGTAGTTACTTCAAACGCTGGCGCAGGCGTTGGGTATACTTCCATCCGCGTTCGCGGGTCAGATGCCACGCGCATTAACGTAACACTAAATGGCATCCCAATGAATGACGCCGAAGACCAGGGTGTTTATTTTGTGGATTTGCCGGATTTAGCTTCGTCTGTCGACAATATCCAGGTGCAGCGCGGTGTGGGTACATCCACCAACGGCGCGGGGGCTTTTGGTGCAAGCATAAACATACAAACTACTACGCGCCGGGACACAGCTTATACCGAGCTGAACAATTCGGCAGGTTCGTATGGAACTCTTAAAAATACTGTAAGCCTTGGCACCGGCCTGCTTGGCGGCAAGTTTAGCTTTGATGGTCGCTTATCGCAACAAACCAGCGACGGCTATATCGAACGCTCGGCATCAACCTTAAAATCTTTCTTTTTAAGCGGTGCTTATTACGGCAAAAAAAGCGTGCTGCGCCTCAACGTATTTAGCGGGTATGAAAAAACCCACCAGGCCTGGGATGGCGTACCAGAAGACAGTGTTAAATTCGGCGACCGTCGCTATAACGAGCTAGGCTACATAGCCAGTAGCAATTCCTATTATAAAAACCAAACAGATAATTACACTCAAAACTACTACCAGTTGCTGTACAACCAGCAATTGAGTGATAAACTCTCATTCAGCGGAGCGCTGCATCTTACGCGCGGCTATGGCTATTACGAGGAATACCGCAACAGTGACGCCGTTGCCAATTACGGTTTAAAACCGGTTGTAATAGGAACCGATACCCTCGCCACTACTGACCTTGTCCGCCGCCTTTGGCTGAGTAATTATTTTTATGGTGCTACTTATAATTTCACTTATCACCCTAAAAATTTTAATTTAATTGTTGGCGGGGCTTATAACGAATATAAAGGTGACCATTATAACAACATCGAGTGGACGCAGGAAAGCACCACCATCCCGCCTGATTATGAATATTCGCGCAACCGCGCCAAAAAAACCGACTTCAATATCTTCAGCCGGGCCGAGTACCATTTAGGCAGTTTGATTTTATACGGCGATCTACAATACCGGCACATTGGTTATTCTTTTCTTGGGTACGACCAAAACCTGAACAACGTGCAACAGCAAGTGGGGCTGAACTTTTTTAATCCGAAAGCAGGTGTTACTTATGAGTTGAACCAATATAGCAATATTTATGCATCTGTTGCAGTTGCCAACCATGAGCCTAACCGCAGTGATTTCGTTAACTCATCGCCACAAAGCAGGCCCAAAGCTGAACATTTAACCGATTTTGAGGCAGGCTATCGTATTGCCCAGCCAACATTTGGCGGCGGTATCAATGGCTTTTATATGCGTTATAAAAACCAGCTAATACTTACCGGTGCGCTGGACGATGTGGGTGAGGCCATCCGCACCAACATTAAAGACAGCTACCGTGCAGGCGTGGAGTTAAACGGATGGGTTAAAATAGCTGACCCGCTAACCTGGTACGCCAATGCCTCAATTAGCGCTAATAAGGTTAAAAATTTCCGCCAGTATTTGCAAAACTACGATACCGGAATGCTTGAAGAACGGCAATACGGACAATCAGACATAGCCTACTCACCGGGTGTTGTTGGGTCCAGCACTATCAGTTACCGACCCATAAAAAACGCCGAGATCGCATTTATCAGCAAATACGTAGGCAAACAATATTTGGATAACACATCAACCGACAGCCGTTCGCTGGATGCCTATTTTGTAAATGATGTACGCCTGAATTATAACTTCAGGATGAAAGGCGTTAAAAATGTCGGCATAGGTCTGCTGATCAATAACGTTTTCAGTAGAAAATATCAATCGGACGGTGCGACTTATCCTGATATCGAGGGCGGTAAAACGGTAAACTACAACTACTATTTTCCGCAGGCGCCGGTTAATTTCCTGGCATCGCTGAACCTTAAATTTTAATCGCAGATGTTAGCAGATAGCGCTGATGACGCAGATATTTAATGGACGACACACGGCCTATATATTTTATCAGTGTCATCAGCCTTACATCTGTAATCCCTTTCTATTTTTTATAAAATCGATTACAATGCATCATTGGATTCAACTTTTTATAGAGCAGGTTCGCCTCACTACGCCTTGGGAGTGGGCAGCCGTGCTGCTTGGTGTAGCCGAAGTGTTATTGGCCAAAGCAAATAATATCTGGCTGTACCCGGCGGGCATTGCAGGTACCTTTATCGGGATATATGTATTGCTTATGGCTGGATTATATGCCGAATCAGCTTTAAATATTTATTACCTGGTAATGAGCTTTTACGGCTTGATACACTGGATAAGACGGCAAGACTCGCCGCCTGTAAAAATCAGCTGGTCGACACGAAGGGAGTGGAGAATCACGCTTGTAATTGTATTTGCGGGCTGGGTAATATTGTACCTTTTGCTCAAAAATTTCACCACATCAAACGTTCCGTTGTGGGATGCCTGGGTATCGTCGACAGCATGGGCCGGCATGTGGCTGCTGGCCAGGCGTAAAATAGAAAATTGGATATTGCTGAATATCTCGAACCTGTTCGCCATCCCGTTATTATGCTACAAGCATTTAATTATGTTTTCGGCACTGACCTTATTTTTATTTATCGTCGCCTTTTTCGGATTTTTTAGTTGGCTTGCGATTTTGAAAAAAGAGAAGATGACCGAAGTTCAGGAAGCTATCCTAATAACATAATGAAAAAGTAACCACAACGAACAGAGATAGCGCAGAAAAAGCAATTCTTCTCCGCGCGCTCCGCGTCGTCAACTTCGCGTCTCTGCGGTTAATTTTAATCACAAAGAGTATGTAAAAATTTGCATACTCCCTTTACATCAACCGTCATTAACTTATGAAAACAGAAAATACAGTTTTACATCCTTCGCAGTTTATCTCGCAACAGTATACAGATATCATCCGCAACACTGCCGCGGAAGCCGAAAAGACAGGCACGCTCCATCCGCAGCAATTAGCGCTGATTTATATCAACAAATGGTTCAGACTATTAGTGCCCGAAGTTTACGCAGGGCTGCAGATAACCTTGCCTGAACTTTTGCAACAGCAGGAAGCTATAAGCTGGGCTGACGGCAGTATGGGATGGGTGGTTACCCTATGCAATGGCGCGGGCTGGTTCGGAGGTTTTATTTCTCCGGAAATAGCGCCAGACATATTCGGCAACGAAGATGTTTGCCTGGCGGGCAGCGGTGCGGCCACAGGTGCGGCAGAAGTTACAGCGACCGGCTACTGCATAAACGGCGCCTGGGATACACCACGCTACCCATATTACCGCAAACTGCATTATAACAAACAATGGGGAGCCTGTATTAACAGACGCCGGACCGCTGATACGCCCTTTTATATTCGACCGGAAGGATGTTACCATTGTGCCGGCATGGAAATACACCGGCATGGTGGCTACCGGCAGCGACGCTTTTGAAATAAAAGATTTGGAGGTTGCTCCTGATCGTCAGTTTAAAATAGACCCGGCGGCGGCTATTATAGCTGCGCCCATCTACCTTTACCCTTTCCTTCAATTAGCCGAAACCACAATTGCGGTTACGCTATCCGGAATGGCGGTTCATTTTATAGATTTATGTAAGGAATTGTTTGCTGAAAAGATAAAACAGCCCCGGCTGTCCGATCAGCAGAAGGCTTTGCTAACCGAAGAATTAAAATCAGCAGAAACAGAAATCGACCGACAAAGGAAGATGTTTTACGACGTTGTGGAACACTCATGGAAGGCAATCGAAAATGACAATATCATTCCGGACGAGTTGCTAAAGGCCGTAAGTAACATCAGTCATGCCCTTGCACGGGTAAGCCGCGAAGTAGTGGATAAGCTTTACCCGTTATGCGGTTTGGCTGCGGCACATACCAGCTCCGAGATTAACCGGGCTTGGCGCGATTTACATACAGCAAGCCAGCATTCGCTGTTTACTTTTGGGCCGCCAGCATCTTAATTTTAACTTGGCGTAACGCAAATATCACATTAAATCTTGATTGCAATGTTGATATTTGCGTCGCTTTATTTAACAATTTCTTAAATTTCCGAATGAAAAGAAAACTACTCCTTGCAGTATTTGCATTGGCGGCCGTTACCGCATCGGCACAGCGAAAACCCAGGAAAGTAATGGTGATAAACCCGCTGGTAGGCCGGCCTGCAGCCGTACTCGATACACCCTTATCCACAGATGTACCACGTCCCAAGCTGATGGTTGGTATAGTGGTGGACCAGATGCGTTGGGATTATCTGTTCCGGTATTACAGCCGTTACGGTAACGGTGGTTTTAAGCGATTATTGAACGAAGGTTTTAGCTGCGACAATACACAAATTGACTACCTGCCAACCTTTACCGCGCCCGGCCACACTTGCATATATACTGGTTCCGTGCCTGCAATTCATGGCATAGCAGGTAATGATTTTATTGTACAGGCTAGCGGAAAATCGATGTATTGCGCCGAAGATACTACCGTGCAAACGGTAGGCAGCACGTCAACTGCGGGAAAAATGTCGCCGCGTAATATGCTGGTGACAACGGTTACCGATGAGCTGCGCCTGGCTACCAATTTTCAGTCAAAAACTATCGGCATTGCATTGAAAGACCGCGGCGGTATATTGCCAGCCGGCCATACAGCTAACGCCGCTTATTGGTTCGACGATAAAACCGGCAACTGGATTACCAGTACCTACTACATGAAAGACCTGCCGCAGTGGGTAAAAGACTTTAACGACCAGAAATTACCGGAAACCTATCTGAAACAGGACTGGACTACTTTATACCCGATTAACACTTACGTGCAAAGCACCGCCGACAGCAATGCATACGAAGGAAAATTTAAGGGTATGGATGCCCCTACGATGCCGGTTAAAACCTCGGGTATGTATAAGAACAACCTGGGCCTGATTCGTTCTACGCCTTATGGCAACACCCTGACGCTTGATTTAGCAGTTGCGGCTATTAATGCTGAAAAGCTTGGGCAGCGAGATGTGACTGACTTTTTAACTGTAAGCTTTTCGTCGACCGACTATGTAGGCCACCAGTTTGGTGTAAATGCCATCGAAACCGAAGATACTTATCTGCGACTTAGCTACATTTTTTACATATCTTGATGCCAAAATCGGTAAAGGCAAATATGCCGTATTCATTACTGCCGACCACGGCGCTGCACATAACCCAACCTTCCTGAAAGATCATGGCGTACCGGCCGGAGCTTGGAACGAGGGGCAGACGTTAAAGGATTTGAACGCTTACCTTTCATCAAAATATACCATAGACGGATTGGTGCACAGCCTAACTAACTACCAGGTTAACCTTAACAATTACGCTGTTAATTATGCGCATCTTGACGTAAACAAGCTGAAAAAAGATTGTATGGACTTTTTGTTAAAAGACCCGGCTGTGGCCTTTGCTGTTGATATGCAAAAGCCTATGACAGCCGATCTGCCCGAAGTGTTGAGGACCCGCGTAATAAACGGCTACAATGCAGAGCATAGCGGTGTGATACAAATAATGCTGAAACCTGGCTACTTTACAGGTGGGGTCACCGGCACTACCCACGGCACCTGGAACCCATATGACAACCATATTCCCCTGGTATTTATGGGCTGGGGAATACAACAAGGTCATCTTAACCGGGAAACACATATGACCGACATTGCCGCGACTGTGGCTGCATTATTGCATATACAAACACCGAATGGCTGTATCGGCCACCCGATTACAGAGGCATTGAAATAGGACTAAGATTCGTTGGATTAAAGGATTGCAGGATTCTTGTCGACGACTATTGAAGTAAAAAATAGCTGCTTCAATTTTAATCTTATAATCTTAATAATCATAAAAATCTTAGTCCATGAAGAAATACATAGCCCGCCTGCATTACCTTACGCAAGATTTGCGCAACCGAAGTCACCTGAAACAGGCTACTATTGCCTGCGAGGCTGGCGCTAACTGGATACAATACCGCTGCCTAACCAAGCCGGATAAAGAACTCATTGAGGAAATAAATGAGATTGCAGAGGTTTGCGACGAATGGGGTACCACGCTGATATTAACGAACCACTACCACCTGCTGGATAAAGTTGATGCGCAGGGAGTGCATATAGAAGACTTTGAAGCCGATTTTAAGGCTATCCGCAAGGCAATAGGCAATGATAAAACGCTGGGCGCATCGGCCACCAGTATTCATCGCTTAAAGGCTGTACAAAGCAGCGGCGTGGTTGACTATTGCGGCTACGGCCCGTTTGCAACCACCAATACCAAGCCTAATAACCATCCCCTCCTCGGATTTGAAGGCTACCGCGAACTGGCGAAACATCCTGAAATAAAAATTCCGGTAATTGCCGTTGGCGGCGTACATATAGAAGATGTAGATGCGCTTATTAAAACAGGTATTTATGGTATCGCTGTATCGTCAGCCATTAATCTCGTCATTGATGCCGAAAGAGCATTTAAGGAATTCCACAGGAAAATATATTGAGAAGTGAATCAGGAACCAAGAGTCAAGAATCAAGATTTGAAGCTTGAGTTATCGTTGCCATACTCCACTCCTTCTAAGGGTTATTTTCAACGCCTTGTTTTTTCTTCTATCTTGGCTCTTGATTCTTGGCCCTTGATTCAAAAAAACAATCAACTACTCCTCCAATGTCTTCCCACCACGTAGTTCGCGAAAAACAGGAGCCTGCCTTGCTGGTGCTGGGCCTGGATAGTTTCGATGAGGAACTGCTGGGGCAACTATTGGAATGGAGCCCTACCGTAATCTGTACTTCTCAAACAGCTGAAAAGCTTAACAGCCTCGGCATTAAAATCGACTGGATAATTACCGATAGTTTGAATAGTATCGAGCAATCGGATGTTAAAATCATGAGCGCCAATGGAAATAGCCTTGTTGACGCCGCGCTGCAATATTTAACCGATTATGAATACCCATCAGTAAATATCGTGACCGATGAATTGAACTTAAGCGATTATCTACCGCATGCCGATAAAATAAACCTGGTTATCTTTAATAGTGGCAAACGCATATTTGCTGTATCGCCTGGCTTTAATAAGTGGAAACTTGCGGGGGAAGCCATCGAAATATTAAGCCCGGTTAGCGATGTGAAATCTACCGGCCTGAATAGGGTTGATGACAGCCGTTACGAAACCGCCTGCGATGGTATTTTCAGCCTGGATTTTAATGCGCCTTTTATCTTTATCGCTGAGGATTTATAAGCTACAGCCTTGATTTTACTTTTCGCTGTTATTTGGCTGTATCGTAATAGCAGTTTATTACGTATATTTACATATAAAAGCCATTGTAAGCCACCGGGTTTAAATCCGTTTGTAATAATTTTGCATCAATTAAAGTCCCGGCTCGTTTTTTGACTATTATTACCATAAAATAATTTACTGCGAATTAAACCGTTAACTGTTTTTTTAGTCTATATAATATAAACCGGCCCAAAAAACCGATTTCGGTATTCGCAAACAACATATTTAACATGAAGACTACATATAAAAATCTATTAAACACTGCCTTGGGCGCGCTGGTATGTGCGTTTTTAGCAGTTCCCGCCAGTGCACAGCACAGGCCTTCAACAAGTGGAGGCGGCGGTGGTGGCGGCGGCGGAAGCAGTAGCAGCAGCGGTTCTTCTTCAAGGCCCAGCAGCCCTCCTCCTTCGTTCAGCAGGCCGCAAAGGCCACTTTCAGCTGGCACTAAACATGAAGTATCTAATATCGAGCAGTTCACGCTGCATGATTTAACTAAATTAAATAATGACCATTGATTGGAGTAAAAGATGATTTT
>JAZJZL010000028.1:85485-96060 GCA_040389845.1 Bacteroidota bacterium | reverse complement strand
CGTTTCAAGGCCCGCATCAACAGTAGCTCCACGACCGTCTGGTCAAGGCCAGCAAAGTTATGCAAGGCCAGGCGCTACGCCGCGGGTTGGTGTTACACCAAGAGGAACTTACGGTTATGGTAACGCACGCCCCGCTACAGTTGGCGCCAGGGGCAACTATGGCTATGCACCGCGCACTTACGATGCTACACACAGGCCGGCTACAGGCATATACCGCAACTCGCCGCGTGTTGGTTACGGCCATGGCGGTTATTGGGGTAACCACAATTATTACCACTACAACCGTGGCTACTATGGCTCATATTATTACCCGCGTCTTGGCTTTTCAATCGGTATATTGCCTTATGGATATTATCCGTTCTTTTATGGCGATTACCAGTATTACTACAGCGACGGCATGTTCTATCAATACGATAACAACGAGTACACCGTTGTTGAACCGCCAATTGGCGCTGAAGTAAAAGAGTTGCCCGAAAAAGCGCAGTCGATAGTTATTAACGGCCAGCAATATTACGAGCTGAACGGTGTATACTATCAGCCGGTTACTAAGGATGATGGCAGTACTGTTTACCAGGTTGCCGGTAAAGACGGCGAGTTAAATACCGCCAACGGCACCGAAATTCAGGACGACCAGCCGCAAGGCCCGCAGATGGGTGATATTGTAACCCAATTGCCTCCTGATTGCAGGAAGATAAAAGTTAACGGCGACAAGCTGTATGTATCTCCAGACGGCGTTTATTACAAAGAGCAGCAGGACGACAAAGGCAACAAAACTTATAAAGTTGTAGGTTTGCCAAGCGATGAAGGGCAACCGGAGCAGCAAAACTAATCAGCAATATAAATCACATTATATCAAAAGGTAATCCACGCATATGGGTTACCTTTTTTGTTTGAGTGTATTAGGGAAACTAAACATTCACGGCAGATGATTTAAACACGAATTCTCACGGATTTTTTCGAATTACACGAATTACTTTATATCAAATTCGTTGTAATAAGTGTGAGTTTGTGATTCTTTTACTATTTATTGTCGAACTATTAATCCTTTGAACTTTTCTCAATCAAATGTAAAAATAGCTCATGTTTATAATCATTCTAAATAAATTGCGTTTATTAGTACGATGAAAAAGTTTTTGCTCCCAATACTCTTAGTTATAATCAGTTCTACCGCTTTTAGATATTTAAACAGCACGGTTACCCGTTCGGCTATCACCTTTAAAACCAAAAACATGGGCATAGGTGTTAGTGGCACCATCGGCGGCCTGCAGGCAAATGTCCATTTTAATCCTGCCGACCTGGCAACAAGCACTATTGAGGCAAGTATAGATGCATCAACTATCAACACCGACAACTCAAGTCGCGACGAACACCTGCATGGAGAAGATTTTTTCGACGTAGCGCACTATCCGAAAATCTCGCTAAAATCAGTTTCTATCAAACACCGCAGCGGCAACAATTATACAGGACAATTTAATTTGACTATGAAAGGTAAAACCAAGTTGGTTGAAATACCTTTTACTGCTACCCAAACAGGTATTGCAACCACGTTTAAGGGCAGCTTTAAGTTAAACCGCCTTGATTATGGCGTGGGTACCAGCAGCCTGGTGTTATCGGATGAGGTAACTATCAATATTGATGCGGAGGTAAAGGAATAACCGGCGGAATATTTTTACATTGGGGGCTTTAAAATTGATTAAAGCTGCTATATGGCCCGGGTTGTTAAGCTTTTTCCCTTTTTGATAGTTGCCATTGCTGTCTCGGCTTCCTGTAATAACCATTCAGCCCTGGAAAAGAACGCCCGGGCGCCAGTTAAGGCAACTCCTCATTCAGTTTCTGCACCGACAAATAAATTTTTAAGTGTATATGGAGATAGCCTGCGCGTTGCTGTAAATGATGGCTTCATAGTTATTCCGAAAGGACAAATAGCCAATCCGGACAGCGCTTACCTGGGAATTTACAATATTGAGGCCGGCGCTGTTAATCAAACATTTAGTAAACTGGTAGATAATAAGTTATTTTTTACCCTGCAAGATAATGTGGGAACGGGCTACAGGGGCTATTTGTATGCTTTTGATTTAAAACAAAAGAAATTTATTACCGGCAGCCCAGCCAGGAACAATTATGTATACAGCACCGGCGGGATATTTTTTCTTGACAGGAACCATATTTTCAGCGTCGGCAAACCCAATCACGTGACGCCTGAAGACCCGTTTACTACTGCCACAGGAATTTATAAAATTGTTAACGACCGGTTTCGTTACTTAAGGTATATTGACGTAAACGGCGAAATGACCTACGACGACACTTCTATAGTTAAGCTCTACCATATCGTAACAAAACATTGACAGGTTACTGCGCTTGCATTTCATCCAAAAGTTTCGTTAGCTTTGAGGATACAAACCTGTAACCTTATACCCTAACATACCATGAGCTTTAATGAAAATTTAAAAAAAGTCGGTCAGCGCCCTGATATCATTATCATCATTACCGACCAGCAACGCGCTACGCAACACTTTCCCGAGGGCTGGGAAAAAGAACACCTGCCTAACTTAACTTTCTTTAAGGAAAACGGCTTTAGTTTCGACAGGGCATTTTGCAATACCTGTATGTGCTCGCCGAGCCGCGCCACCTTACTTACCGGCACTTACCCGGCGCAGCATGGGGTAACGCAAACGCTTACCGCCCTGGGTAATTATTCGCCGGCGGAAGGTGAACTGGACAACACCATGCCCAACATTATGAACATGCTGCAGGGCGAAGGCTACGATGTACAATACCGCGGCAAATGGCATCTGAGCAAGGGGGTAACAACCTATGCCTCGTTAGTAGCTGCCGATGTGGCGCTATATGGCGCCATGGGCTGGGTTCCGCCAGACTCTGGCGAAGATACTAACCCGCTGAACTTTGGCGGCGGCTATGCCAATCACGACGGCAAATATGTAAAGGAAGCTGTTACCTATTTACAATCCGTAAAAGCACGCCGCGCCAACGGCGACACCAAACCATATTGCCTCATCCTGTCGCTGGTAAACCCGCACGATTTGCTGGCCTATCCAAAAACAGCCGGAACTTATGGCTATCACCCGAATGACTGGATTCACCGCAAAATAAAGCTGCCCAAAAGTATCAACGAAAACCTGCTGAGAAATAAAAAGCCGGTAGCCCAGTTTGACACTTTATTGGTACAAAACGCAGGGCTTGGACCGCTGAGTACCGAGGAGGATCAATTAAACTACCTTAATTTTTATGGTTACCTGCTATCCAAAGTCGACACAGAAATTAGCTATGTTACCAAAGAACTGTATGCGCCAGATGAAAACGGCGTAAAGCTGGCAGACACTGCATTGGTTATCCAAACATCAGACCATGGCGAAATGGGGCTTACCCACGGCGGCCTACGGCAAAAAATGTTTAATGCATACGAAGAAACCATACGTGTGCCACTGGTTGTATCGAACCCGATTTTATTCAACAGCAAAACCGACCGTCAACAGAATACCATGAAACTAGCCGGCCTGGTTGATATTTTGCCGACAGTGGCGGATATGGCCAACGTTAAAAACCCACCCAGCGGTTTGCGCGGTGTAAGCCTGGTGCCGTTAATGAAAGACGGTACATCCGTGCAGGATAGCATTTTGTTTACGTTTGATGATACCAAAGCGGGGCTTAATAATAAGCCGTCGATGGTGAATGCAGCCAACCGCGTGCGCAGTATCCGTACCGAAGAATGGAAGTTTAACTATTATTTTGATGCGATGGGCGCCTATGCCGAGCAGTTTGAATTGTATAACATGCTGCTGGACCCTGATGAAATGGTTAACCGCGCATACGACCCGGATTTTAGAGAAAAGCGCGATGAACTGCAACAGCAACTGAAAGAACTGGAAAGGCAGAAGCTGTTTATAAGATAGCTTCCTGAACGCAGGATATTAATTAAAAAATGAAGGCCCGGTAGCCCAATTTTAAAAATTGAGTTTGCCGTGGCCTTTGCTTTTTATTACCGGCGATTATACAATAACGTGCCGGAAATTTCGGGATAGTATTATATTAGGGGAATATTTGTCCGGAATGAAATTCTACAGGGTAGAATATAAAAGATACACGGGGCTGCGCGTCGCCGCGACTTTGATAGATTACGGCATTTACTTTCTGCTAGTGTACTTGTATCTCAATTTTTTTGGAGAAAAAAATGAATCAGGGAGTATGGAAGTAAGGAACGCTATGGCCTTGCCGGTTTTTATATTTTGGTTTTGCTATTTTGTATTGACAGAAGCCCTAAACCAGGCGACACCGGGCCACGATATATGTAAGCTTGTAGTTGTAAAGTCAAAAGGTGAAAAAATAACAATTGGCGATGCCTTTAAACGCCGGATTGTCGATTTAATAGATATTACTTTTTATGGTATTCCCGCTTTGATCTGCATATACAATACCCCGAAGTTCCAAAGATTAGGCGATTTATTCGCTGACACCGTTGTCGTAAAAAAATCGGATATTGTAGAAACCGATGTTACATTTTAAACATGATTAAAAAACAAAACTTCAACATTCCCGGTGCCAAAGGCCGCGGCATGCTGATGGATTTAACCTATCGCACATCAAACAAAAACGCGCCGCTGGTGATATTTGCCCATGGCTTTAAGGGCTTTAAAGATTGGGGTGCGCATAACCTGGTGGCCAGCTATTTTGCAGAGCATGGCTTTCGTTTCCTCAAATTCAATTTCTCGCACAACGGCACAACCGCCGATAAGCCTGCCGATTTTGCCGACCTGATAGCTTTTGCCGATAACACGTTTACTATCGAGCTGGAGGATTTAAAGGCAGTTATCGATTTCGCCTGCGGAGGAGCGGCTATTCCTGCGGCCAGGGAAGTTTATCTTATCGGTCATAGCATGGGCGGTGGCATGTGTATTATTAAAGCTGTTGAAGATAAGCGCGTAAAAAAACTGGTTACCATGGCATCTATATCCGGCTTCCGTAATTTATGGCCCAAAGCAATTGAAGACCAGTGGAGGTTGACAGGCATCACCTATATGGAAAACAAGCGTACCGGGCAGCAAATGCCGTTAAAGGTCAGTCTGCTGGAGGATTTGGAACGACACCCCGCACGATTGGATATCCTGGGGCATGCCGCAAGGATTAAGCAGCACTGGCTGATAGTTCATGGTAGCGATGATCCTACGGTTCCGGTTGAGCATGCTAAGGATCTGCACAAAGCCCAGCCTGATTCTGAGCTATCCGTGATCAAACACGCCGACCATGTTTTTGGCGCAGCACAGCCTTATGCCGGTAACACGCTTCCCCCGCACCTGCTTGAATTTTGCGAACAGGCTATCGCATTCTTTAAGAAATAGATACCGCTGGCTTTCGATATTATTAAACTTATTCCCCTGGGCGAATGTTACTATATAAACGGATTGTAACAATTCGGTTTTAAATATATTTGCTAATGTTGCCTTGCTATATTAGGGCAGAATTTGATACCTGTTTATGAGCTTATCCGGGGCGCGTAAAAAAGGGAAGAAGTTTTTAAATCCTGTGCCCACTGACGACGCCGGCTTTGATAAGCTTATCCCGATTTTTAAAGAGTACTACAACAACAAAGCTGAGAATACTCCCAAACAGCAACTGGGTCCGTTTACTACCGATGTTTCAGTTTTTAAAGCCCCTCCTGAAACCGGTTTAAGGATTACGCTGATTGGCCACTCGAGCCTTTTGATTGAAATTGATGGCAAACGCATCCTTACCGACCCCGTATGGAACGACAGGGCATCATTCAGCTCGTTTTTTGGTCCGAAACGATTTTACCCGCCACCGTTCCGGCTGGAGGACTTGCCAGCGCTTGACGCCATCATCATCTCTCACGACCATTACGACCATCTTGATAAAGAAACCATAAAATTTTTCGCCGATAAGCATATTCCTTTTATCAGTCCGCTGGGCGTATGCCGCCATCTTGAAAATTGGGGCATCGAGCGAAATTTTATAAGTGAATTAGATTGGGGTGACAGCGTGATGATAGGCCATGAAGTTAGCGTTATCGCAACTCCATCGCGTCACTTTAGCGGCAGGGGTATTATAGGGCGTAACGAAACACTGTGGGCTTCATTCGTTATAAAAGGCCCTACGCATAACATATTCTTCGGGGCAGATTCGGGTTGGTTTCCCGGCTTTGCAGAGATTGGTGAAGTATTTGGCCCATTCGATTTAACCATGCTCGAAATCGGGGCATACGGCAAATACTGGCCGGACATTCACATGGGGCCCGATAATGCTTCTAATGCCCACCTCGCCCTTAAAGGCAAATTAATGATGCCTATCCACTGGGGAACATTTAACCTTGCCCCGCATGCCTGGTATGAGCCTATCGAGCGACTGTTAACCTACGCCAAAGAAAAGCATATCGACCTGTTTGTGCCAGAACCCGGGAAACCGGAGGAAGCACGAGCCTTTGTTTCGGGATGGTGGGAGAAGTATTTGTAACAGCCTAATTAAATCAGCGTTCACTGATCGTTAATCCACTAATAATTTTACTTGACCTCATTTGTGGCAGAGTTTTGTCAAAAAGAAAGCCTGACCCATCGTTAAGTTAACTCTGAATCAGGCTTATTAATAATTCCTGTGGAGAATATCGGAGTCGAACCGATGACCTCTTGCATGCCATGCAAGCGCTCTAGCCAGCTGAGCTAATCCCCCGTTTTGCGGATGGCAAATATATTATTTTATCCTTAAAAATCAGCAGCGATAATTTAATTTTTGAATCATTGAGCTTGCCGGCTCAATCCTTTTATTTTTATATTAGAATATCGCCTCTCTGATCATGCTCAAAATCCTCCTAATAGGGTGACTAAAATATGCGCGTCCTGGAATAAATTAATCACAGAATTCTAACCAATCAAATATGGAACCTATTCTTATTAAAAAAATCCGCAATCTTAAAGTTTATGTATTGCTGCTGACGGTGTTGAACTTAGTTATCCTGTTCTCAGCCTTCAGAGACAAAATTCAGTCCACTAAATTTGAGGAGATTGATGCCGAGCGCATTAATATTTTGGGCGATAACGGCAAACCGGTAATGGTGCTTTCGGGCAAAAAGCGGATACCTGGTCCGCGGGCCGACGGGAAGGATTATTCGCCGGAAATAATCGACGGTCGTAAATATTTTGCCGGAATGCTGTTTTTTAACGAGGTTGGCGACGAAGTGGGCGGCCTTATTTATACCGGCTTAAAAAAAGATTCCGCAAACTATTCGCAGGTAGTGCACCTGTCGTTCGACCAGTGGAAGCAAAACCAGGTGGTAGGGCTGGATTATAACGATAACGGAAAAAGCCGCTATGCCGGCCTGCGCATCTGGGACAGGCCGACCAATGTACCAATGAGCAAACAGCTTGATTTGCTGGAGGCGATGGTGAAAAACAAACAGAATGACCAAAAGGTGGACTCAATCCGGAAAATATTGGTTGATGCACAAAATAAAGGCGAGAACGGTGTGGAACGCATGTTTATCGGCAGCAAAAATGAGGTGGCGCAGATACAACTGAAGGATAAAAAAGGAAATGTGCGTGCCAGACTTTATATCGACACCGCCGGTAGCGCAAAACTCGACTTTTTAGATGCCGCGGGAAAAGTGACTAAAACTATCGCAGAATAATATCCCCCTTAGCGGGTGATAGAAATGCTGCTGTTAAGCGCTTATTTTGATAGTGTTAAAGCGATAACTCCGGCATACTTAAAACGCTGTTAACTCATGAAAAAAATATTTATACTGTTGTGTTTATTTTCGCTTTGCGCCGACTGCGTTTTCGCCCAGGCAGCATACCCCGATACAAACCTACCCGGAGATGTGCCTCAAATTTTCGCCCGCGGTATATTGACCGATGGCCTGGCCAACCGCGATTTTACCATTTCTCCTAAAGGTGACGAGATATACTTTACCATCCAGCATTTACGGGTTGCAAGCTTTATCGTCAAGGTATCAAAAGTAAACGGTAAATGGAGTAAGCCAGAAATGGCTTCTTTTTCGGGCGTGTATTATGATTTGGAGGCCACATTTTCTGCCGATGGGAATACTTTATACTTTGTGTCTAACCGGCCACTGAAAGAGGGTGGGCAGCAAAATGATTTTGATATATGGAAAACTACCCGCAATACAGACGGCAAATGGGGCCAGCCGGTCAACCTGGGACCAACGGTAAACAGCAATAAAAACGAATATTATCCAAGCTTAGCAAAAAATGGCAATTTATACTTCACCGTGGAGGCGCCATATGGCAAAGGCGGTGAAGATATTGTAGTATGCAAGCCAACAGCTAATGGCTATTCAGCCCCTGAAAGTCTTCCCGAAACCATCAACACAAAGGCTGGTGAATTTAATGCTTTTGTTGACCCTGACGAGCAGTTTATTATTTTCTCGTCGGAAAAGCGGGCTGATAGCAAAGGTTCCGGCGATTTATATATGAGTAAAAAGGATAAGGCGGGGAATTGGATGCCCGCGCGGCAATTGCCTGCACCCATCAATTCAACCGCGCTGGACTATTGCCCGTACGTAACAGCCGATAAGAAGTATTTTATTTTTACGAGTAACCGGATGCGGAAAGAATGGGATTCGGATAAAGCGGTTACCTATGACGAAATGAGAAGCCTGGTAACCGACCCGGGTAACGGGCTGGACGATATTTACTGGGTAAAATTTAACCCCAATTGGTAAGGGAGTAACTATTAACAACATGAGCGGGGATGAAATTGTGGTGCGGAAATACAAGCGCTCTGACTATCCGGCACTACACAAGATTTTTTTGCAGAATACACCGCATTATTTCGATGAGTCGCAGGCAAGGAACCTTTCGGCGTTTATGGACCGAAATGCGCAAAATTACCACGTACTGCTGATAGGAAATGAAGTAATTGGTGGTGGTGGCTATGCTATTAACTATTTTAAAGCTGCCCTGATATCATGGCTGATGTTCAGTCCGCAATACCAAAACCGAGGCCTCGGCACTATGTTGCTCAGGCAAATTATAAAAGAAATACGCAACGAAAAAAAGTCGGCGATGGTTGAAGCTTTGTCTACACAGCGTGCCCGGGGCCTTTTCACGAAGCTGAATTTTACATTGGTTGATGTTAAACCTGATTTTTGGGCAGATGGCCTCGATTTGCACAAGTTTCAGCTTAAATTAAAGCTTAAATAATAAGCAGGTCGAAATAAATTAGTTTATCCCCCTAAAACTTATTTAGTGTTCGGAACATTATAGTATAAAAATCTACCATGAAAAGGCTATATTTTCCATCACTCATTTTATTACTGCTTTGCTTAAGCAGCTGCTCTGCAATTGCCGGTATATTTAAAGCTGGGGCGGCCGTTGGCGTTATTGCCGTTATCGTTGTTATTGTTTTGATTCTTTGGATAGCGTCCATGTTCAGGGGGAAATAGCGTTAATACGTATTTGAACAAAAATGTGTCTTGCCCATAAAACTTACGAAGTTTTAAAAACTTCGTAAGTTTGGAAATGATTGTTTCTGAGTCTTCCCTCCGCATTTTTACACAAAAGATTTTCCTCTTCATGGGCTGCAGCGAAGAACATGCCGCTCTTTCCGCCGATGTATTGTTGCAGGCTGATTTAAGAGGCATCGATTCTCATGGCGTAGCACGGCTGATCGGTTACGTACGGTTATGGGAGAGTAAACGCATAAATACAAACCCCAATATCACTATTGTTCATGAAACACCAACCACTGCAACGGTAGATGGCGATGCCGGGCTGGGTTTGGTAGTGGCGCCTTTTGCCATGCGCCTGGCTATTCAAAAAGCCGAAACGTATGGTTCTGGCTGGGTATCGGTACGAAATTCCAATCACTTCGGGATAGCCGGTTATCATTCGCTGATGGCTGTTGAGAAGGATATGATAGGTTTTGCGATGACGAATGCCAGTCCGCTTGTTGCGCCAACTTATTCAAACGAGCGGCTATTGGGGACCAACCCAATGTGCTATGCTTTCCCGGCAGGGAAATATCCGCCGGTTGTGGTGGATATGGCTACTTCGGCCGCCGCAAACGGGAAATTAGAAATAGCCCAGCGCGCCGGCAAACCAGTCCCCGAAGGGTGGATACAGGATGCAGCCGGCAATTATACTACCGACCCGCATGCTTTAAAAGCCGGAGGCTCGCTTTTACCATTAGGCGGCGATAAAGAGCATGGCAGCCATAAAGGTTTTGGATTGAGTGCTACGGTCGACATTCTTTCGGCAGTGCTTTCCGGGGCAAACTATGGCCCGTGGGTGCCGCCATTCGTGGCATTTTTATCCCCCCCTGCCGACCCGGTAGGGCTGGGCATTGGTCATTTTGTAGGCGCTATGCGGGTTGACGGTTTTCGCCCGGTTGATGATTTTAAATCGCACATGGATAACTGGATTGCCCGGTTTAAATCGGCATCAACAATTAATCCAGAACAAAAAGTAATTATCCCAGGCGAGCCGGAGCTTGAAGCTGAGATTGATAGAAAAGCAAACGGCATCCCATTGGTGGATGCTGTTGTAAATGATTTAAATGGGCTGGCAGAGAAGTTTGGCTTGCCGCATC
>JAZJZL010000028.1:59365-85475 GCA_040389845.1 Bacteroidota bacterium | reverse complement strand
ACGATAACCCAACTAATTGGCTTTCGCCAATATAAATGTTCCATTATCAGTTGCCCCGAATGTGTCCTCCCAGGTAAGCGATGTAAGCGTTCCTGCTTTGCTGTCGAACGTTCCTTTTATAGATTGCTTAACGCCAATGTTGGTGGATACTCCATAAAGTGTATTAAGAGACCCGGTGAAAGCGGTTCCGCTGACACTATAGGTGCCTGTACCGAAATTTTCTACACTACCGGCAGTGATACCCTCAAATGAACAGGTGCCATCGGCTTTCAGCGTAAGAAAATAAGGGATTGTCTCTGCGGCATTACTTGCGGTGCCCACCCAAACGCCCTGGATATCGGCACCCAATTTTTCCAATTTGAATGTGCCATGATCTGTAGCGCCCGCTATATCTTCCCAGGTCAGCGATGTCAATGTCCCCGCCTTGCTGTCGAAAGTGCCTTTTACAGATTGTTTTACGCCGATGTTTGTTGATACGCCGTAAAGTGTAACCAGGGTGGCTGTGACTGTGCCGTTGCTGACCGAATAGGTGCCTGCTCCAAAGTTTTCTACACTGCCGGCGGTGATACCTTCAAATGAACAGGTGCCATCGGGTTTCAAGGTAAGAAAGTAGGGTATGGTTTCAGTGGCATTGGTTGCCGTGCCAGCCCAAACGCCCAGTATGTGATGCTCCGTTACCGGTATGGGTGGCGGAATTTCTCCCTGTTTACAGCCAGAACCAAATAGTATTGCTGATGTAGCTATTGCTAAAGCTAGCGCAGAATTGTAAAAAGGTTTCATTGTTAATATGTAGGGGTAAATAGCTTATATGCAGTTGATAATAAATTTATTATAAAGCTATAAAATATTTTCCTGCTTATTAAAAGCGTATTATAATAAACCGATTAGCGGAGAAATTTGGGATAGATAAATTAAAAGACCAATAAATGATTAGCGTATCTTCATAAAGAACCTATCCCATCTTATTTGATGGCCAAAATCTTCACTACTGTCCGTACTCGTCCAAACTGCTACTGCTTCCCCTATAATATGGTCTTCCGGAACAAAACCCCAAAAACGGGAATCGAGGCTATCATGCCGATTATCGCCCATCATCCAATAGTAATTCATTTTAAAGGTATAGCTATCGGTTTTCTTTCCATTTATAAATATTACTCCCGCGCTGGTCTTAACCGTATTGTTTTCATATACTTCAATAACCCTTTCATAAAGTGGAAAAGTAAGGCTGTCTAATTTTACCGTCCATCCTTTCGCGGGAATAACTATCGGGCCGAAATTATCCATGTTCCATTTATAATCCGGCAGCGTTCGGTTTAGCATTGTTTTTGACGGATAAACGGCCGGGAAAACTGCTTCCTGTTCTCCGCCTTGTCCCCGCCAGGCAATACTGGCATTTACCGATTTTACGCCTGAATAGCCACGCAAGGCCTTAGCTGATGCTGCCGTCATGGTGCTTTCGATACCGTTAAAGCCTGTTATGTGTAGTTGCTTAAATACCTCTGGATTTATTGCTGCGCCTGTCAATTCCACTTTGTAATTCATCTGGACTTCTGCAGGATCTGCTATTTTCTTTCCGTTTATATAAATTTCGGCATTGGTCATACTAAAGGTATCCCCGGCAACTGCAATACATCGCTTGATAAAAGGGGTTCGTTTGTCTACAGGGCGATAGTATGGCGAATCGGCCTCCATAGGGTAATTAAACACCACAATGTCGTTTCTTCCTACGCTGCCCAAACCGGGTAAACGCATGTATGGCAATTTTATACCATCAGAATAGGTCTTAATACCAGTGCCCGGAGCATAGTTGTTCACAAAAGGTATAGACAATGGACGCATGGGCAAACGGGCACCATAGCTTAATTTACTTACAAAAAAACTGTCACCTTCGAGCAACGTCCTTTCCATTGCCGGTGTAGTTGTCAGGTAACTTTCAATAATTAGCATTCTTAAAGATGCCAATACAGCCAACGTGCAAATCACAACTATGCCCCAATCTATAATAGCCGGCCGCTCCGCCGGCTTGCCATGTTTTTCCTGGAACCCTCTGCTGGCATAGGGCCCCAGGTATTGAGTTCCGTCGAACCCCCATTTGAGTATATAAATGAATGCTAATAATATTGAAGCAAGCTGTTCGCGTATTTTAAACTTGCCGTATGATTTAACGAAGTCTATATGGATAGCTATAAGGGCGATGAAATTAAAGCCGGGAACAAATGCCCAAACCAGCCACCACGATGGCCTGCCACATATATTGAGCATGGCATAAGTATTATAGAAAGGAATGAGCACTTCCCACCCACGCCTTCCGGCTTTTTCAAACAAGCGCCAGTATCCAGGTATTGTAAGCAATAATAAAGGGCCTGCAATTATGCAGACCCCTATATAAAATGCTATGCCCATTGTGGTTATTACTTAATAAGTATGTATCCCATTAAACAATCGGCTCCAGCGTATTTTATGGAAGAATGATGCGTTATCATCCCAACTCATCCAGATAAATAGCGCCTTGCCTACAATATGGTCTTCAGGCACAAATCCCCAGTAACGTGAATCGTCGGAGTCGTGGCGGTTATCGCCCATCATCCAGTAGTAATTCATTTTAAAAGTATAGCTGTCGGTTTTCTTGCCGTTGATATAAATATCATTACCCTTAACTTCCAGCTTATTATTTTCATAAACGGCTATGCAACGTTCATAAACAGGATAAGTAAGGCTGTCAAGTTTTACGGTCCACCCTTTTTTTGGAATGATAATGGGTCCGTAATTGTCAACACTCCATTTATAGTCAGGCTGCTTGCCATTAAGCATTAAACTTGGCGGACCAACCGGGTGATTTGAATTTACAGGATAAACCTGCTCGCTGCTGCCTTTGGCGGAAAGTACTTCTTTAAAATTCTTTACGTTCGAATATCCTTTAAGAGCATCGGCCGATTGTTTGGTCATCGAATAATAATTATGGCCTTCGTAAAGCGTCATCTCAAGGTCGGTTATAACCTGCGGATTAAGCTCAGTACCATTGGTATCATAGCTATATTCCATTTCGGAACCAGGGGGTGTAACCGCCGCCTTACCATTAACATAAACCTGCCCGTCAACAACACTCAACGTGTCGCCGCCAACACCCTGGCACCGCTTAATAAAGTTCTCGCGTTTATCAACCGGCCTGTAAAGCGGCGAGTCGGCATCCATGGGGTAGTTAAATACTACAACATCACCTTTTTTTACTTCGCTTAAACCGGGCAGGCGATAATAAGGAAGCTTTACGCCATCCCAATAAGCTTTGGTTCCTATCAGCGGCATAGTATGATGTGCAAACGGGAATGCTATAGGCGTCATAGGTGTGCGCGCACCGTAGTTTACCTTGCTTACAAACAGAAAATCACCAACCAGCAGCGAGCGCTCCATGGATGGCGTTGGTATTACATAAGCTTCTATAAAAAACGTACGTATAAGGGTTGCTGCAATTACAGCAAAAACAATGGCATCAGTCCATTCGCGCACCGCGCTTTTTTTCTTTTTGGGGGTAGTCTTTTTCTTTTTACTCCAGAATTTCCAGTTCATGGTTACAATATTGGGGATTATGTTTCAGAATCAAGAATCAAGAGCCAAGAATCAAGACAAATAACGCCTGATGAATGCTCCTGAGTCCCAACCCTTCAATTTTTTCTATCTTGACTCTTGGTTCTTGACTCTCAGAAGTCAAACATCGCATCAACCGAATAAAAGCCTTGTTTACCTTGTATCCATTCGGCGGCAAGAACTGCGCCCAACGCAAAGCCATTACGGTTATGGGCGGTATGTTTAAATTCTATCGAGTCGACCTCCGAATCGTAAATAACAGTATGGGTTCCCGGAACGTTTTCGACGCGGTGCGACTCTATCAATAATTTGTCGGCGGTTATAGGGGCTTCTTCACTTTCGGCGCCATCTGCATTTAACGAGTTAACCCATTCCGTTTTTGCGCCGAGATTATCAATAATTCCTTCGGCAATTGTTATGGCAGTACCACTTGGCGAATCCAGTTTTTGTGTGTGATGTATTTCCTCAACCTGCACTTCATAGTACGGGTAGTTATTCATCAGTTTCGCCAGCATTTTGTTGACATGGAAAAATATGTTTACGCCAACGCTGAAATTGGTTGCATAAAGCATAGCAGTATTGCTTTGCTCGTATTGTTTCTTTAAAGCAGGCAGATTATTGTACCAACCTGTAGTACCCACTACAATAGGAACGCCTGCATTTAAGCATTGTTCTATATTATTTATCACAGTGCCCGGTGTGCTGAATTCGATAGCTACATCTGCCAGCTGCAGATTTTCAGGCGTTAGGTCGTCCTGGTTATCCTGGTCAATTTTTAGTACTATTTCGTGCTTACGGTCATGGGCTATCTTTTCTATTATCTTACCCATTTTGCCGTATCCTAACAATGCAATTTTCATATCAGATTTTAAAAGGCACTAATTTCATGAATTAAAGCGACATTCACGAATTATACCGGGCAGATGGGCTATCTTTTAGCGGGATTGGATATAATTTGTTACAATCTGCTGCCCTTATAGCGTAAGCATCAATTTTAAACCAGGGATATACGACCTGAGTGAGCTTTGCGCATACATGGGTTGTTCAATCATGCTGGGGGCAACACGCATAGAGAAGTTATTGTCCAGTGTATAGCTATGAAGGAACTTTGCGTCGATGTATGCGTCGATAGCATTTATCCCCCAAAACAGCACGGTGCCTAAAATACAAAGGTCGCGGTCACGGCGAAACGCGTCCTTGGCATCATAAATCTGCTGGGGACTTGCCTTTTTATACAGGTTATATTTATCATAATAGGGCATGCCAGGCTTTGGAGGGGCGTTTTGGTAATGGTATTTAGATAAAGCTAAAAACAGCTTATAATTTTTAGCATCGTACACAAATGCAACGCCCAGCGAACCCAGCACGCCGTATATTATCGGCATTTTCCAGATTCGGTGATTATACACCTGGCCCCAACCCGGAATAATCAGGGAGCGGATTACGGCTTTTTGTGGGCTATGCGTTGTATCGGTATGATAAATTTTTTCTTTATGTACCTTCCGATGCTTAAAGTTTACGAAGTCGGTGTCAACCTTCGAAGTCGTTAAGATCTCTCCGGATATAGTATCAGTTTTTTGTGCGCAGGCTGTAAAGGTAATAGCGGCGGGCAGGCATGTCAAAAGCAGGTATTTACGCATTCGTTATTTTGAATTACAACTCTATTCCCGGAGTGAGAGAAGAATGTTTTCCGATAACAACGGGGTGCTGATAGAACTATTGTTCTGATCGGTGATTTTAAACTAAAAAATTAGTTTATTTTAAATGTAAAGCCGGATGCCAGCTTTAGTTATAGCGTGAGGGTAAGTTTTAGTCCGGGGATATACGACTTTAACGCACTTTGTGCATACATGGGCTGTTGCATCATAGTGGGGGTAACATGCATCGAAAAGTTATTATCCAGCGTATAGCTGTGAATGAATTTGGCGTCGATGTATGCGTCAATAGCATTTATGCCCCAAAACAATACAGTGCCTAAAATGCAAAGGTCACGGTCGCGGCGGTAGCCATCCTTCGCATCATAAATTTGCTGGTCGCCGGCCTGGCTGTACAAATTATATTCGGCATAATAAGGGTCCCCTGGCTTGGGGACAATCAGGTGGTTTCTATATTTCGATAACTGCAGAAAAAGCCTGTAATTTTGCGCATTGAACACATATGCCACTCCCAGCGAGCCCAGCACGCCGTAAATAACAGGCACTTTCCAAATCTTGTGATTATAAACCTGCCCCCAGCCCGGTATGATGAGCGAGCGTATAACTGCCTTGTGGGGACTGTGCGTTGTATCGATATGATAAACTTTTACCTTTTGTATTTTTTTGCGTTTAAAGTTCACGAAATCGGTATCCGACTTCGACGCCTTTAAGGTATCCATTTTGCTTTTCAAAATCTCCCTGGAGGTGGTATCGGGATTTTGCGCCCTGGCTGTAAAGGCAAAAGCGGCCAGCAGGCATGTTAAAAGCAAATATCTGTACATTCTTTATTTTTAGTTTACCACTCCATTATCTCGAGGATACGGGTAAGATCGCTTTCCGATAAAAACGGAATCTCGATGGTACCCTTGCCCTGGCTGCCTATATTCAGCTTAACCCTGCTGCTGAATTTGGATGCCAGGTCGTCCTGTATTTTCTGAAGCTGGAACGAGATAGGCTCGGGCTGCTTGCCTTCTTTTTTTACAGGCGCCCTTTGTATCTCGCGTGCCAGTTCTTCCGTCTTACGAACGGATAAACCGTCCCTGATAATATGCTGGTGTAAAAATATTTGTTTGGTGGGGTCTTCAATGCTGATTAAAGCCTTGGCGTGCCCCATGGTAATATCATTGTCGCGCAGAGATTTTTGGATAGCAGGCGGCAGCCTCAGCAATCTCAGGTAGTTGGTAACAGTCGAGCGGTTTTTGCTTACGCGCTCGCCGAGTTCGTCTTGCTTTAAATGGCATTCCTCAATCATCCGCTGAAAGCTCAGGGCCACCTCGATAGCATTGAGGTTTTCGCGCTGGATGTTTTCTATCAGGGCCATTTCCAGCATCTGCTGGTCGTTAGCCGAACGGATATAGGCCGGAACAGTCGTTAAACCTGCCAGCTTTGACGCGCGTAAACGGCGCTCGCCCGATATCAGTTGGTAGCTGTGCGCATTTAAACGGCGAACAGTTATCGGCTGAATAAGGCCCTGTAGTTTTATAGAGTCGGCTAATTCGGCAAGCGCCTCTTCATCAAAATCAGTACGGGGCTGAAAAGGGTTTACCTCAATTTCCGACAGCTTTATCTCGTTTACCGAACCCAGGCTGTTTGGCTCCGGTTCAGTAGTTTTATTCGTATTGTTAGGAGTATTATTGTGTGGCTGGTTTACGCTTTCATTGTCGTTCAGCAACGCACTTAAGCCTCTTCCTAAAGCATTTCGTTTTTCTGCACTCATCTTTTATACTATAGCTGAATCTGTAGAAGCTTCTTCTCTAACCAAACCGTTTTTGCGTAAGATTTCGCGGGCAAGGTTCAAATAATTTATGGCGCCCTTGCTGGTAGCATCGTGCATAATTACCGAAATACCAAAGCTCGGCGCCTCGCTTAATCGTGTGTTACGCTGAATAATGGTATCGAACACCATATCTTCAAAATGGCTCCTTACCTCTTCAACCACCTGGTTGCTCAGGCGCAGCCTTACATCGTACATGGTTAATAATATACCCTCAATTTCAAGCGTCGGATTTAATCGCGATTGAACGATTTTAATCGTGTTTAATAATTTGCCCAAACCTTCCAATGCAAAGTATTCGCACTGCACCGGTATAATAACCGAATCGGCTGCGGTAAGGGCGTTGATGGTAATTAAACCTAATGACGGCGAACAATCTATGATGATGAAATCGTAGTCCTTTTTAATGGCGTTCAGCACCGCTTTCATTTTGTATTCGCGGTCTGTAAGGTTTATCATTTCTATCTCGGCACCCACCAGGTCGATGTGAGCCGGTAGCAGGTCGAGGTTGGGGGTTTCCGTTTTCTGGATAGCCTCGCGCGGGTCAACCTGGTTAATGATGCACTCGTAAATACTGTTTTTTATGTTGCGCGGGTCAAACCCAATACCCGATGTTGAGTTGGCCTGTGGGTCGGCATCAACCAGTAACGTTTTAAACTCCAGTACGGCTAAACTTGCGGCCAGGTTAATGGATGATGTGGTTTTACCGACACCGCCTTTTTGATTGGCCAAAGCAATAATTTTACTCATTTTATACGTTGAAAAAATTTATAAATGGGTTTTTTTCGGCAGTGAAAATCAGGAATTACGAATTGTATTTCCCCTGAAATTTTAATGCGGGTAAAGATACGTATTTATCCTATTCAGAATTCCACAGTTTTTAGCCACTTACAAACAGTTGGAGGAAGGAGTAAAGTCGAAAGTCTTAAGTCGAAAGTCTTAAGTCGAAAGTCTTGAGTCCGTTTTAATGGAACCCAGGAATTACGACTTAAGACTCCGGACTTAAGACTTATGACTCAACAACTCTACCTCATAATAATTATCCCTGGCGTATTTTTCTGCGCCCCCACCTTGGTTATTTTATAAATTAGCTTGGCATAAAAATACCTGCCGAGGGTGTTGGTCTGGTCGTTTTGGATTACGCCGGTGGTGGATATGTTGCGCTGGATACCGGAAGCCTGGTTCAGCACGTCGTAAGCGTTAAGCGAAAATGTAAGGTTTTGTTTTTTCAGGAAAGTGCACTCCAGCCCGGCGTTCCAAATATAAAATGAGGTATTCGCGCTGGAAGGTGTGCCCCGGAACAACCGCTGGGTAACATCGCTGAAAATGCGCCAGTCTTTTACAGGTTTTACGCTCACATTCATGGTGTTATTAAAGGTATAGTAGGTTTGGTCGGCAAGCGACTGCGATGAGTTTTTGGCATTGTTATAGGTGCCGTACCCGCTTAATGACAACTGTAGCTTTTCGGTATCGTAGCTGCCGCGGAGGCTCATACCCGGCGAAAAACGGCGCACCGCATTTTCGTTGCCATTGATAATGTTTACATACCGGCTAATGTTGCCGTTTAAACCGGTTGAAAACCGCAGGCCTTTTATTTTGGTTGGCTTGCCATAGTTAAACCCGAAGTTGCTGCTGTAATTGCCATCGGTGTTTATGGGTTTTGACGTGGTTATGCCGTTTGCATCAACCGTACTTTCTGTCGAGAAGCCGTTCCAGGTAGGTGTAAAGTTACCATAGAAGCTGATAAAGGAGTTATTCTTCATATCGAAGAGGTTGTAATTGGCATTAATATTCAGTGAGCGCGACATCACCAGGTTTGGGTTACCCTGGCGGATATACAAAGGGTCGGTGTTATTGAAAACGGGTTGCAAATCTGTGGCTGATGGTAAATTTACGTCGGTGCCTACACTCATATAAAAATTTGGCCCGTTCTTTTTACGAAGGGATATCGATGCGTTTGGAACAAAAGCAAAAGCATCTCTTTTTACGGTACTGAATTGATTATTGGTATTAAAATCGCCCTGCAGCCCAAGATCGGCAACGGCGAAATTCAGGTTCAGGGTAAATGTATCATTCGACTTGTTCAGCCCGGCCGTGGTTGTATAACGCCAGTTACGGTTATTAAAATTTCCGCTCGTTAACGGGTCTATTATTTCGTATTTGCCGGTTACGCCGTTATAGTCAAGGGTAAATTGATTGGCAATTTGTTTGCGGTAGTCAAAGCTTTGGCTAAGGGTAAGGTCTATTTGATGTTTTTTACTTAACTGCCGAACGTAGGATACGGTGCTGTTTAAGTACGTGGCATTATTATCCTGGCTGGCCTGTTGGTTAATGTCGGAATTGGGTATATTACCCATAAAATATCGTGATGCCGAGATATTGGTATAATCATAGTCAGACTTTGAATAATTGCCGTTTACAAAAAAGTTTACAGAGCCTTTGCCGCCGCGCAGTTTATGGTTTGCCGTAAACTGTCCGCCCACTGCAGGGCTGGCTTTTCGGCCATTCAAAAATTGATTGATATTGTTTACGCTGTCCATGGCGCCATTCAGGCTATTTGATAACAGCGATGAATTGTTTTTATTGAGCGTAGTGCTAAAGCTTGGTTTAAACTTGAAGCTGGTTAAGCTGTCCATCTTATAATCAAAGCTAAAATTCAGGCGGTAGCTGTTGTTGGTATTGCTGCCGTGCGAGTTTTGTTTGGTGAACAGGTTGTTCGGGTTGTCCTGTAAATCGGATAGTTTCACCAGTGTGTTTGACGATATGGTCGAAATAAAATTCACGTTAAATTTCAACTGTTCCTTTTTGCCGAAAATGTCGGAATAATTGATGCCGCCGCTATGGTTAGTTATCAAGCCGTCATTCACGCCAGAAAAAGCGCCGTTTACGTTCGCCCGGCCATTGCTGCCTACGTTTATTGAAATGCCTCCACCCGGAGATGCAAATGCTCCGAATATATCTCCCCCGGTAAAGTTGTTCAAGTCCTCGAAACTAAAACCCGATTCGTTTACATTGTTGCTCAAAAACAGGAGCGACAGCTGTTTTTTGTTGTCGAAATGGTTGGCGTTAAACTGGCCCAGGTAACGGTCTTTTGTACCGCCGGCGCCTGTAATGTTCCCGAACCAACCACTCTTTTTATCAGCTTTCAGCGTAAGGTTTAGCACCTTGTCACGCTGACCGTCGTCAATACCGGTATTTTTTGCTTTATCTGTTTTATCGTCAATCACCTGCACCTTGTCTATGGCGTCGGCGGGCAGGTTTTTGGTGGCAGCTTTAGGGTCATTGCCGAAGAATTCGCGACCGTCAACCATTACTTTTTTTACGTCCTTGCCGTTTGCTTTCAGCTTGCCATTTTCATCAACATCCAACCCTGGTATCTTTTTTAGCAGCTGCTCCACATTATCATTAGCCTGGGTTTTAAATGAGCCCGCGTTAAATTCTACCGTGTCCTTTTTTACGGTAACCGGAGCTTTGATGCCGTTAACGGCCACCTCTTTCAATCCGCGTACTTCCTTTGCCATTGGCAGGGTTCCAAAATCCACTGACGTTTTAGCAGCGGTAACGGTAAAGGACTGCACAAAAGTTTTAAGCCCCAGTTGCGCTACAACCAGTTTATAGTTGCCATTTTTAAGGTCTTTTATTTCGAAGGCCCCGGTTTTGTCTGACACCGTGCTTTTTTCAAGCGTTGAGTCGGCGGCGTTTATAACCGATACGGTAGCAAAATCCACGGATTTGCTTGCCTCATCGGTAAGCCTGCCTTTTATTTGACGTTTGGCAGGCTGGGCGATGGCCATTAAAGCCAGTAAAATAAATGTTAGGGTAGAGACTGAGCGGCGTAAGCTTTGTTTCATAATTCAATAGTAGGCAGATTAAGCGTCGAAGCGTTTCGTTACTGCTTTGCGATAGTTAGCCTGCTGTGAGCTGTTCGGTTGATTACGATGCCAAATTACGACTATTCCGTACATCTACGAATATTTCGTAGATAAATAATATAGATTTAACAATTTTTAACAAAATGGGTGCGGCAGGACAGCGGAAATTATTGGCCATATTAACAACGTTTTCCTGACCAGCAATGTCTGATTTAATCGGACGCAAATGAGATCGTCGCTAATTCGCGCTGGGTTAAAACCCAGCGCTACAACATGAATCGAGCCGATGGCTCTTGAATCGGCGGACATTTGAAAGTTCTTTCCTCGTAAGCTTATTAAAGAGCTGTAAGCTCGGCTAATGTTTTAGCGCCGGGTTTCAACCCGGCGTTAGCAGATTGGGTTAAAACCCAGCGCTACAACATGAATCGAGCCGATGGCTCTTGAATCGGCGGACATTTGAAAGTTCTTTCCTCGTAAGCTTATTAAAGAGCCGTAAGCTCGGCTAATGTTTTAGCGCCGGGTTTCAACCCGGCGTTAGCAGACCACGAAGCGACAATCTGATTTGCACCCTTATACCCTTAATCCCGATTATCTTTATTATAATTGATTAATCAACCATAACCTCGATGGATAATAACCTGTTCGAAAATCTGCATGCTGAAGGTTTAATAAGCGAGGGCTCGATCGAGAAAATCAGGCAGCGGAAAGCACAACCACTACTATTTTCGGTACATTGGGAAATCCGTACGTTGCTGTATGTGGGAGTTTTGCTGCTTACATCGGGGTCGGGCTTGTTAATTTATGACAACATTGATACTATCGGCCACCAGGTTGTTTTAATGTTAATAGCGCTGATTTGCGCAGGCAGCCTGCTATATTGTTTTAAAACCAAGCTGCCATTTAGCCGGGAGAAGGTAAAGTCGCCCAATAGCTATTTCGATTATGTTTTGCTGCTGGGAAGCATTACGCTTGTATCTTTTATAGGCTATTTGCAATATCAATACGGCGTGTTTGGCACCCATTATGGAATGGCGACACTTATACCTATGCTGGCCTTATTTTTTATCGCCTATTACTTCGACCACCTGGGCATACTGAGTATGGCTATTGCCAACCTGGCTGTATGGATGGGTGTAACGGTTACCCCAAAAGAGCTATTGCTCCACAGCGATTTTAATAGCCAGGCAATTGTGTTAACCTACCTGGTACTCGGGCTGATATTGCTGTCGGCGGCGTGGGCCACACAGCATTTTGCGTTTAAAGGGCATTTTAAGTTCAGCTATCAGCATTACGGCATACATGTTACCTATATCGCCTTCCTGGCCGGTTATTTTCTTTTTTACGATTCCGTTGCCGCATTTGGATTTATGATGGGCATTGCATTGTTATCGGCTGTAATGTATAACGATGCCTTTAGCAGCAAGTCGTTTTACTTTTTGTTATTGGTGGTGTTATACAGTTATATTGCCATAAGCTCATTAGTGGTACGGGTGCTTTTTTTGGTTGGAGATATCGGCGCGATATACCTGTTATTACTTTACTTTATTGGTTCGGCTATCGGCATGATCATGCTGCTCATCAACCTAAACAAAAAACTTAAAGCGGCATGATAGCATATAACAAAACATGGCTCGCCAATTTGCGGCTGCAGCAACAGGTTAAAAACCATACAGACCACGGCGACATCAGCGACAGCGAGTTTAAAGCCATCGCCGAAAAATATCCCGTTGGTTTTTACTCACCGAATATATTCGTGCGGGTGGGCTTGTTTATACTTACGTGTATAATTGTATTATTTGCCGATGGGCTGTTGAGTTTGATGGCAGCAAGCGGTAATTTGATTGAAAGCACGGGCTGGTTTATTTTTCTCGGCCTGCTTAGCTATGGCGGCCTTGAACTGATGGTCAATGGTAAAAATCATTTTCGCTCCGGGGTGGATGATGCGCTTGTATTTACCGCAGGTGGCTTATTTATCATAGCTTTCGGCATAATGGTACTAAGCATACACAATGTCGCCGGCGGCTTCCTGCCGTTTACAATGTTGGTTTTCCCGCTTACGTTATATCTTACGCTTCGTTTTGCAGATATGCTTGCCACTGCGGTATGTTATGGATCTTTCTTATGGATGATATTTTTGTACTGGACGAAGGTTGGCAATGTAGCCACAGCGCCATTTGTACTGATGCTCATTTCGGGACTTACCTATTGGCTGTCCCGTAAATGCAGTAATCATAACCGTTTCATCAATTACGATAACTGCCTTAGCGTTATGCAGGTTTTAAGCCTGTTGGCGCTGTATGCGGCAGGTAATTACTACGCTATAGATACATTAAGTACCGAACTGATGCATCAGACCGGGCCGGTTGCTTTTGGTATTTTCTTTTGGTTGTGGACGATATTGATGCCCTTTGTTTACCTCGGTTTTGGCATCAAACAAAAAAACAGGATATTATTACGAACAGGTTTATTGTTGGTAGTGGCCGCCGTATTAACTTTCCGCAATTACTACCACCTGCTGCAGGTTGATATTATGCTGACCATTGCGGGGATAGTTGTATTGGCGCTTGTTTATGCAATTTCCAAATATCTTAAAACACCCAAACATGGGTTCACCAACGCTGAGCCTGATGATATCAATGCTATGGATAGCCTCAAAATTGAATCGCTTATTGTTGCTGAAACATTCTCGCATACACCCGCCGGCCCGGCAAATGACGGGGCGAAATTTGGCGGCGGCGATTTTGGCGGCGGTGGTTCAAGCAGCTCGTTCTGATAGAATTATTTTGACCGGGTTTTTAGGAATTATTACCGGGAAACGAGTTGACGGCTGCTATAGTGCCTTCAATAACCGCGTCATAAAGTTCGGATGAAAGAGCGTTATTTAAAGAGTTATCCTTCTCATTTTCGTATAAAATATCGTTCCAAGACCCCATTCCGCCAAAAACCCAAGCTGTACTTGCTGCAAATAATACTTGCCGGGCGGATAGTGAATAGTTTTCAATTACAATAAAATCTTTATAATAATCAACCACAGGCTGAGTAATTGTCAGATTTTTTTTTGCTTTTTGAAAAATGTCTGCCCAGTAGTCCATGTTATGTTTATCAGCAAAAGCTGCAATTCGGGTTAATATTGATGCTAATTTTTGCTTTGCTTCTACCAGAGAATAATTAGGTTGAAAGGCATCTGGCTTTGATAGGAGTTGCGAGTATGTTATATTCCATATTTTGCCGTCTTTTTTATCCTTGTGCGTTAAATCTTCTTTTCCAATCCAATAAGTGGAGTGTGAATCATAAACAGCCTCGATCAACCATGTGCCGCCACCTCCGACGAATCCAGCCGTTTCATGATCTTTGGATTGACTCTGACTGATTGAATGGTGGTATCGAAGTTTCAATTTCCTACACTTCGTGTTTTTTAGGTAATTAAACCAGCCTACAATATTGTTATTAACGATGCTATTTGCATTTTGCTGCAAGGTGGCATTTTCGAATACCATGCTGTTACAGTACTTTAACGTAGAGTTTTGCAACGTCATACTGTATTTGACATTACCGTTTGTTAAGAAACTGTTTCCGAACGATATCAAAGCAATAAGTTGAGCTAAAGCGCCATTCATTGTAATAAATTCTAAAAAAATAGTGTTTCAAACTACTTCAAAACCATATCAGCCCGTACCGGGTAATGGTCCGACAGTTTTTTGGTTACGATCTGGTAGTTACTGATATCAAACTGCTGGCTGGCCATTATGTAGTCGATCTGGTAATTCGGAAAATCGCCGTTATAGGTGCGGCCAAAGCCGGTGCCATCTTCACGAAATGCGTTTTTCAACCCTTTCGACATTTGGTTTACAGCATATGATGACGGTGTATCATTAAAATCCCCGGCTATGATATAAGGATAAGGGCACTGTGCGGCGTGTGCTTTTACCTTGGCTACCTGGTCGGCGCGCTTAATGAAAGCGGCTTTCAGTTTGCCGCCCAGGCGGCGTGCTGATGAGCCTTCGCCTTTACCGTCCTGTTTGGCTATGCTGTTCAGGTATTTATAGTCTTCCGGGTCGAAGCGGATGGATTGCAGGTGAACGTTGTAAATTCTGAATTGCTTTTCACCGTTTTTTACGTCGATATACAGGCAGGCGTTTTCGCTCATTTTATCGGTAAACGGAACTATACCATGCGCGGTAATGGGAAACCTGGAAAAAATGGCTAGTCCGATAGCCTCCTGGCTGTTGGCCATCGCAGGCTCAAAATAATACCAGTTGGTGCCCATAATTTTCAATATGGAATCGCGCATATCATACTGGCCTGTATTGCGGGTATAAAATTCCTGGAAATTGATAATATCGGGAGGGTTATCAGCAATCAACTGCAGGATTTCGTGTTTGGTAGATATATCGTTTTTAGCCCCATAACGTTTAAAATTATGCACGTTGTAAGTCATCATGTGTGCTACCTTAACATCTGCACCGTATGAGCCGGACGATGGCGCATGCAATTCAAAATTGTTAAGCAACGCGTTGTAACCAATAAGAATGGTTACCAGCGGCAGCAAAAAATAGCGGCTGCGGCGGATGCCCCAGAAAACCAGGAATATTAAAGCTGCTATTAATAAAAATGGATAGGCCAGGCCAAAAAATGCAATTAGCCAGAAAGTTTTGGGGTTTACAACAGGCGCCAGGTAACTTAATAAAAGCGCCAAACAAAGCAGGCCATTCAGCCAAAGGATTATCTTATCGATAAGTGAGAGCTTGCTTAGCTTTTTTTTAGCCTTCATTGCTGCTTGCGCGGAATAATACTTCCTTTTCCTGTTTGCTCAGGCTGTCATAACCCGACTGTGAAATTTTGTCTAATATAAGGTCAATTTCTTCTTGTCTCGGCTTCCCGTCAGATTTTCCGGAAGAATTTTTTGAGACTACCTTTAATTTTGGTTTCGCTTTAAAAATTCCGGATATCCGGGCAATCCAATCGTTACCTTTTTGCAGCTGTTTAATGTATACAAAGCCTATCAACGCACCACCGAGGTGGGCAATTTCTCCACCGGCATTAGGGCCGGCGGTTCCCAGGAAATCAAGTATCAAAAAGAATAAAACCAACCACTTTAATTTTACAGGACCTATAAATATAATGGAGATGGTGTAATTCGGTAATTGCGTTGCGGTAGCCACAATTACCGCCATAACGCTTGCTGATGCGCCCACCAGTGTGCTGGTTGCTGCAGCATTGTCATGTGTAAAAAAAGGCAGCGTGTTGTAGCATAAAATATAAAGGGCCCCTCCAGCCAATCCGCCTAAGAAATATAGGCCTAACGTTCTTTTTTTACCCAAAAAATCTTCGAAAATTTGCCCGAACCAATACAACATCAGCATATTAAAAAGAATATGCAGCGGACCGGCATGCATAAACATATAAGTAACAGGCGTCCAGAAACGAAGGGGCAGCTCATGCAGGTTGGCAGTAAGCAGCAGGTATTTGTCGCTAAAGAAATCAATGTTATGGGTGCGGAAAACAAGCGTTTCCAAAATAGAAGCGATGTTTACCAGCAAAAAAACAATAATGTTAATACCGATAAGCATCGGTATTTTACTGTCGGAGCGCAGCATTTTGTATTGTAAATTTTCCCAGGCAGTCATAAAAACACAATAATCAGTACACTAAATTAACCGCTAAACTTTGAAAATGTTGCAAGCTGTTTTCTATTTTACAATAGGTTAACAGAGCAAATAGCAATTGTATGTTATTCGCCCCGCAGCCGCCATATCCGCACCAAAAGGAAGCCGAATATAGCCCCGCCGATGTGTGCAAAATGCGCCACGTTATCGCCTGCTGCCTGTGCAAATCCGCTGTATATTTCAAGCAATATATAAAAGCCTACAAAATACTTTGCCTTTATTGGTATTGGTATAAACAGCATCATCAATTCCAGGTTAGGGAAAAGCAGCGCGAAAGCAATCAGCAGCCCAAACACCGCACCTGAGGCGCCTACAAGCGACGAATGATAAATATTATACAATTGCTGAGCATTAGCCCCTGCTGCATCAAAATAAGATTGATCGATGCCGGGTGCCGGTATGGTAAATGTTCCAATAAGGCGGTATACCTCAATTCCCTGGACAAACATTTGCAGCAAACCGGCGCCAATTCCGCAGATAAAATAAAAATTAAAAAACTTTTTGGGACCCATGGTATATTCCAGCATAGGCCCAAACGAGAATAAGGCAAACATATTAAACAGGATATGCTGGAAGCTGCCATGCATAAACATGTAAGTAATAAACTGCCATGGCCTGAATTTTGGAGAGTTAAAGTAAAACTCTGCCGTGACCTGTGTGAGCGGCCCGCCGCCCGACCCATGATCGATCAGTTGAAAGGCAAGAAAAAAAATAACGTTGATGATCAGCAGGTTTTTTACAACCGGGGTCAAATTGGCGAATGGCGATTGCCTGTATGCACTCATAGTTTAACAGTAGTATTAGGCCGCATTTTGGCGGTTATTTCTCAAATCGTTCTAAAAGTTCGTTCAGTGTAAAAGTAGTAATTACCTGCTTACCATTCAAAGCTACATTTGGCATTTGACAGGCAAAAAGCTGGTCAATCAAAATATTCATTTCTTCTAATGACATCTTAACCCCCGCTTTCGTTGCAGCGTTACGCGCTAAACTGCGGGCCAGGCTGTCGCGTTTATCCAGCTTCAGGCCCGATTGGTTGTTTTTAAAACCTTCCAGTAACTGCTCCAATATCTCCAGTTCCGATGTATTGTTCAAATCGGCGGGGATACCGTCCACTACAACGGTATTTTTTCCAAACTCGCGGATATCAAAACCCAGGGCGCGGATATCCGGCAAAAGTTCTCTCAATAACTCAAAATCACCCGCACTTAGTGTAACCGATTGCGGAAAAAGGCTTTGCTGGCTTACCCCGGAGTGATTTTCCAGCTGCTGTAAAAAGCGCTCGTACAATATACGCTCATGTGCAGTTTGCTGGTTTATCAGCATAAAGCCCGATTTAATCTGCGACAGGATAAACCGATTGTGTAATTGAAAAAGCTGGCGTTCGCTGGTTTTATTCAATTCCTGGTCATCCACAGCTATGCTTTTTTCCTCGTGCATGCTATGCTGGGTGTTTTCGTCGCGTCGCGCTATTTCATATAATGTATCCCAGTTTTTCGGTATTGGCGAGTTACGGTAGTCTGAACTGCTGCGCGCCGCCATGGTTTCGCGTGCTGCCGGTTTGTTACTATCCGTATCAAAAGGATTATAGTCAGGATTGAAGGTGATGGTGGGTGGCACAATCTCTTCCAGCGGCTTCAGTGTTACCAAATGTCCTATACTGTTTTCCTGGTCGAAATCGAGGCTGGGCGTAATGTTATATCGCCCTAAAGAGCGCTTTACCGCCGATCGGATGATAGCATAAATGGTCTGCTCGTCCTGGTACTTTATTTCTGTTTTTGTGGGATGAACGTTGATATCGATTTTTGCCGGGTCAATATCGATAAACAACACATACAGCGGAAAGGTGTCTTCCGGCAGCAGCTCTTTAAAGGCCATCAATACGGCATGGTTTAAGTAAGCGTCTTTAATAAAACGGTTGTTTACAAAAAAGAACTGCTCGCCGCGGGTGCGTTTGGCAAACTCGGGCTTGCCCACAAACCCGCGCAGGTTAATTACAGTGGTATCTTCTTCAACCGGCACCAGGCGCTCGTTGTAGTTATTACCCAATAAATGGATAATGCGCTGTTTAAGTGTTGTGGCAGGCAGGTGATAAACCTCCTGCCCGTTATGGTGGAGCGTAAAAAATATTCCCGGATGCGCCAGGGCCACGCGCTGCAGTTCATCGATTATATAACGCATTTCCACCGGGTTGCTTTTTAAAAAGTTACGACGGGCGGGGGTGTTATAAAACAGGTTTTTTATGCAGATGGAAGTCCCCGGATTGGCCGAGCATGCTTCCTGGCTGATGACTTCTGATCCCTCGATAATAATACACGTCCCCAGTTCATCCTCATGGCGGCGTGTTTTCAATTCAACCTGGGCAATGGCTGCGATAGATGCCATGGCCTCGCCGCGGAAACCCATGGTGCGGATGGCAAACAGGTCTTCGGCCTTGCGTATTTTGGAGGTAGCGTGGCGCTCAAAGCACATGCGTGCATCGGTAACGCTCATGCCGCAGCCGTTATCAATAATTTGTATCAGTGATTTGCCGGCATCCTTTATAATCAGCTGTATTTTATCGGCTCCTGCATCTATGGCGTTCTCTATAAGCTCTTTTACCGCCGATGCCGGCCTCTGCACCACCTCGCCGGCGGCTATCTGGTTGGCAACGGAATCAGGTAAAAGCTTTATGATGTCTGACATTTTTGTATAGTTCCCTTCGCTTCGTTTTCGAGGATGCTAAATTACGCATTTATGGGTATAGTGTAACGGGATGTGGGAAAGTATGACCGTGAAAATATCAAAGTGCTGCAAGACGTATAGCATACGGCCTGGTTAAAAAAAGTGGTGACGATTATCTTCGCGCAGCGTGCAACAAAGAGTGCGCCAGTGCTGGTACCTTGATAAAAATTGTTGAAAAATTTATTTTCCGCCTGTTTTTGCAAATATCTTATTATTAGATAATTAAATGATTTTAAATTCAAAAAGTGTTAAGTTGTGTTAACCCTGTTTTCCACATTTTGGTGTTTTAAAACACTATTAATTCCATCAGACCGGCTCTGCGAGGGGGCATGCGACACACCTGCTATTAAAATTTAGGGGATGCCTCCGCAGCAAGCTTTATCACCCTATTCCGCTCAATTAACAACCGCTGCATATACTCGCCTAAAAAAAGAATATTGGCGAACCTGCCTAACCATCCCAGTGGCGATTCAAACATAAAAATGTCCTTCATTACCGTTTGATTATTAACAGCAAAGAACAAATGTTCGTGCCTGAAGCTGTTAAATGCGCCGCTCACCATCTCGTCGGTAAAATAATCGGGAGACTTAAATTCTGTGATTTTTGAGGTAAGATTTTGCCAGACGCCGAAATGTTTTGCACGCCAGGTTACTATTTCACCCATTTCTATCAATCCGCTTGTCCGGCCCGCAATCGCCTTTTCGCCGGTTTGTTTGGTCGATTCGATATGTAAATCGATACTGCGTGATAAATCGAAGCAAACCCCAATCGGTGCATCAATCATGGTTGAAAGCTCTATAACTATTATATCAGCCTGCGCAGATTGCGTAATAACCTGGCCAAGCCTCTTAATCTTGTGCTTTATATAATAATATCCTCTTTTAATTAACATCGCTATTCCAAATTCAGGCAATTCTTTAATTCTTTAAACGGCGCAGCCCTCTTGAACGCCATAAAAAAACGATTAAAAATGTGAAAAATTCTGGTCCCACCCCATAATATCCATCACCCGCAAAAACTCATCCTGCAATGGTGCTTTAATATGAACAGGCTGCTTAGTAACCGGATGATTAAACAATAATTCGGATGCGTGCAGCAGCATGGTTTCCATTTCCCACCTGTCTTTAAACAGCTTGTTTTGCTTGTTGCAGCCATGTGTCCTGTCGCCGATGATGGGATGGAAAACATGGGCGAAATGCTTACGCAGCTGGTGCATGCGGCCAGTTTCGGGGTTCGCTTCAATCAAAGAATACCTTGAGGTAGCATGCGCACCCAGCGCCACATCAAGCTCTGCGCGGGCCAGGGTTTTGTACCGGGTAAATGCTTCCTGCAATGTTCCGTTTTCTTTTCGTAACGGGTAATCTATTTCCTCCTCATCCGGCGTGTAGCCACGCACTATGGCAAGATACTTTTTATTTACCAGGCTTTCATAAAACTGTTGCTGCATCAGCTTTTCCGTATCCTTATTCAATGCGAACAGTAATACGCCTGCGGTTTTACGGTCGAGGCGGTGAGCAGGGTAAACATGCCGGCCTAATTGATCCCGCAAAATTTGGAGTGCGAATTCTTCAACATCGGCAGCAATCGGCGACCGGTGCACCAGCAATCCATGGGGTTTATTGATGGCTACCAAATCATCATCACGGAATAAAATATCGAGCATGCGCATTGGGCGCTAAGATACCCTTTTCCGGACATTGGTTAGGTGGTAAATCCGCTGCCGGGGGGGCGAAAATTATCAACCGTTCAAAAAAAATCAGAAATTGTGATGGTTTTAAAAAAACCGTCATTACTTTTATTCCGTATTTGCCTGTGACCTCTTGACTTTTTTGTTCTAACCCTTAAAAGTCAGGACGAAAAAGAGTTTTTATAGCCCCTGAATAAATGCTTGCAGCCCGTTCTAATTTAATTTTCCGGTCAATAATGCGTGTAATACTTCTATCGGCTGTATTGCTGTTTGCCACTCTTATTTCAAAAGCACAGATATCCGCCACCAGGTTCCGGCGTATCAGCACCGACCAGGGGCTATCAAACTCAACTATCAATTGCATTTTCCAGGATAGCCGCGGCTTTATGTGGTTTGGTACCCGCGACGGCCTTAACCGGTACGATGGTGTAAATACGGTAATTTATCGCACCAAACCCGGCGATGCTACCAGCATCAGCGATAATTTTGTCCGCGCCATTTATGAAGATCCGTCTCATAAAATATGGATTGGTACTTCGGCAGGGCTTAGTTGCTTAAACCCCGTTTCAAATACATTCACCCGTTACAGGCACAGTAAAACTGATGGCAACACCATCACGTCTGACATTGTATCGGCAATCTCCGCTATTGATGACCACAACCTGCTGGTAGGCACCACAGGCGGAGGCATGGATATTGTAAATACCAAAACCAGCCGCATTACACATTTCAGGCATAGCAGTAAAAATGCTGCCGGTATAAGTAGCGATACCGTAAATTGTTTCTATCGCGACAGCTACAAAAACATTTGGCTGGGCACTCAAAAGGGGATAGATAAGTTCGACGCCAATAAATCTTCTTTTAAAACATTTGGCAGCGGCCAGGTAACAGCAATTGCCGAAGACAAGCAAAACAACCTTTGGCTGGGCACGGCAGACGCAGGGCTGCTTGTTTACAGTCCTGCCGCAAACACATTCAAACCTATCAAACACCTGGACGGTGCAAAGCAAGGGCTATCAGGCAATATGGTGCTGAGCGTTATGTGCGATAAAAAGGGCGATGTATGGGTGGGCACTATAAATAAAGGCCTCAACCAGTATGATTCCGGCAAAGGGGTGTTTTATAACTATTTTCCGCGCCCCGAAAATAATGGAAGCCTTTCCAATATGACGGTATCGGCGTTATACGAAGACAAACAGGGAAACCTTTGGATCGGGACGCATCGCGGAGGAATAAGCCTTTACACTTACGACATTGATAAATTTAAGCTATACCGCCAAAGTGCAGATAAAAACAGCCTGAGCTATAATGATGTAAAAGCTTTTTGCCAGGATGGTAAAGGCAATATATGGATAGGTACGGATGGCGGCGGCTTAAACCGGTTCGACCGTGAAACAGGGGCTTTTGTACGTTACCAGCACGACCCGGCCAATTCATCCAGTATTTCATCAGACGCAATCCAGGCTATTGCCGAAGATGCACAGGGGAAAATATGGGTAGGTACCTGGGGCGATGGTCTTGACATGTTAGACCCCAATACCGGCCGGTTTACGCATTTTAAAAATAATCCTCACGATAAAACCAGTATCAGCTCGAATTTTTTACAGATGATGCACCTGGACCAGCAGGGTAATTTCTGGGTTGCAACTTATGGCGGAGGACTGAATTTATTAAACACGCAAACGCACGTCTTTAAACGGGTAATAGCAGACCCTGATGGCGCAACCAGCCTGCATGGAAAAAATATCGTTTCGATAGGCGAGGACAACGACGGCAACGCTTGGTTCGGTACAGATGACGGCGGATTGAACCGCTATAACCTGGCGTCGCGGCGTTTTTCGCATTACCTGGAGCACGAAAAAAAGAGTACCGATTCCCGCGTACTTTTTACAGATAGCAAAGGACAATTTTGGGTTGGTATGGCCGGTTTGTATAGGCTGGATAAGCAAAGCAATACGTTTAAGCTTTATTCGCATAGTGCGGGGCTCGACAAGCTGTTTATTAAAGGCATTACCGAAGGCAACAGGCACAACCTATGGATATCTACTTCCTCTGGCCTGGTAAAATTAAACCCGGAGAACGGCGCCACCCAATCATTCAATACCTGGGACGGGCTGCAGGGGATGGAGTTTGAGGCCAACTCATACCTGAAAGCCAACGATGGCGAAATGTATTTTGGTGGCGAAAGGGGCTTTAACAGCTTTTATCCCGATGATATCAAGAATAACAAATTTGTCCCGCCGGTTTATATAACCGATTTCCAGGTATTCAATAAATCGGTTTCTCCGTCCGACAAACAGTCGCCATTAAATGCAGACATAACTTTTGCGGACAGCATTTCGCTTAATTACAAACAATCGTCTATAGCATTTACGTTTGCAGCGCTCAATTACATCATCACACGTAATAACCAGTATTATTATAAGCTGGAAGGTCTGGATAAAGACTGGATAAAGGCCGGTATGGAGCGCAAGGCCAGTTATACTAACCTTGACCCCGGTACTTATACTTTCAAGGTGAAAGGCTCAAACAACGATAATGTTTGGAATGAAACCGGCGATAGTATTATCATTTACATTGCGCCGCCTTTTTGGGCTACGCTATGGTTCCGTATGCTGATATTTTTGACCATTGTGCTTTCGGCATATTTGTTTTATGGCTACCGTATCAATACCATCGAACAGCAAAAAAAGGAATTGGAGCGCCAGGTAAAAGCGCGTACCGCTGAAGTAACACAGCAATCGCTGGAGCTGAAGACGCAATCAGATGAGCTGCAATTGCTCAATAAGGAATTGCTGCAGCAATCAGAGATGCTGATGACGCAATCGGACAATCTGCAGCAATTAAACAGCAAGCTTGTGGAACAGCAGCAGCAGGAACATGAAGCCCGGATGGAAGCCGAGAAGGCCAACCAGGCAAAAAGCGTTTTCCTGGCAACCATGAGCCACGAAATACGCACACCTATGAACGGTGTAATCGGTATGGCCTCGCTGCTTTCGGAGACCAGCCTAAGCGGCGAACAGCGGGAATATACCGATACCATCATCAACAGCGGCGAAAACCTGCTGAATGTAATAAACGACATTCTTGACTTCTCGAAGATTGAATCGGGCAAGATGGATTTGGAGCGCGACGATTTCAACCTGCGCAGTGTAATAGAAGAGGTAATGGACCTATTCCTGCTAAAAGCATCGGAAAAAGGCCTTGACTTGATTTACCAGTTGGATGAAGACGTTCCGGTACACGTAGTGGGCGATAGTCTACGGGTGAAGCAGGTGCTTATAAACCTCATAAACAACGCGCTGAAATTTACCTCGAAGGGCGAAATATTTGTAAAAGTAAATTTGGCGAAAACATTGCCAGATAACGGCGTTGAAATAGGCTTTTGCGTAAAAGATTCAGGAATAGGCATACCAAAAGAAAAACTCGACAAGTTATTCAAGGCATTCTCGCAGGTGGATTCATCCACTACCCGCAAATACGGCGGTACCGGGCTGGGCCTGGCCATCTCTCAACGGTTGGTAAAACTGATGGGGGGCGATATTTCGGCAAATAGCGTTTACGGTCATGGTTCTGAGTTTAAGTTTACTATTCAAACCGTAACCAGCACCAACCAGGTACCTGCAGCACAAGTTTGCGACCTAACCAATTTTGCCGGTTTTTCGGTATTGATTGTAGATGATAACGAAACCAATCTTACGATATTAAAAACTCAGCTTGAATTATGGAAGCTGGCACCGGTAACAGCCTCATCAGCTATGGACGCGCTTGCCTTACTGGATAAACGAAAAGCTTTCAGCCTGGTAATTACCGATATGGAAATGCCTGAGATGGATGGTGTTGGCCTGGCAAAAGTGATAAGGACTAAAAACAACCCGCCGCCGGTAATAATGCTGAGCTCGATAGGCGACGAGACCCGCAAAAAAAATCCGGATTTATTTTCATCTGTGCTGATAAAACCTGCTAAGCAAAATAACCTTTGTAAAGCTATACAGGCGGCCCTGTCAAAACAGGGGAGTGTGCCGGCGGAAGGACAACAAGCCGGGGTATTGAGCGTGAATTTTGCTGAAAGTTATCCGCTGCAAATACTAGTGGCCGAAGACAATACTGTTAACCAAAAGCTGATACAACGCATACTCAGCAAGCTTGGTTATATATGCGACATTGTAGAAAACGGGGTGCAGGCGCTTGAAAAGATGAAGGAAAAAGCCTACGATACCATTTTGATGGACATACAAATGCCCGAAATGGACGGTTTGGAAGCCACCGCTCACATACGCAGCAATCCGGCTAAGCAACCTTATATAGTGGCCATGACAGCAAATGCCATGAGTGAGGACAGGGACTTATGCCTGCAGTCGGGCATGAATGATTACCTGGCCAAACCGATGAAGCTGGAAGAGCTGATGAACGTATTGAAGAAGGCGGCCGCACATGCTGCATAAACACGCTAACATACATTTTTAAAACCTACTGCCGTTTATTTGGTTAGCTAAATAAAACTAACCGAAAACCATGGCGAAAAGTGTGGCAGACCAACTGGTTGAAATGCTGGTTAATGCAGGGATAAAAAGAATATATGCTGTAACCGGCGACTGCCTTAACAATGTGAACGACGCCGTCCGGCGCGAGGGAAGCATTCAATGGATACATGTGCGGCATGAAGAAGCCGGCGCCTACGCTGCAGGCGCCGAAGCGCAATTAAACGGGCTGGCCTGCTGTGCAGGCAGCAGCGGCCCGGGACATGTGCATTTAATAAACGGTTTATATGATGCCAATCGTTCCGGCGCACCTGTTATCGCTATCGCATCAACCGTTGCCAGCTTCGAGTTCGGCACAGAATATTTCCAGGAAACCAATACCACCAAGCTTTTTGACGACTGCAGTGTTTATAACCAAATAGCGACCACGCCGAAGCAGTTGCCGCGTATGCTGCAGTCGGCTATACAATCGGCAATTCATAAAAAGGGTGTTGCGGTGCTTGGTTTGCCCGGCGATTTGACCGGGCAAGATGCGGAAGAAATAGCTACTGCCACGGAGGTATTTAGGTCGACCGCGGTTGTAACGCCTTCGCCGGATGACCTGCATCAATTGGCCGGCATACTGGCCAAATA
>JAZJZL010000028.1:6680-59355 GCA_040389845.1 Bacteroidota bacterium | reverse complement strand
AAATACAATAAAATAACCATTTTTTGTGGCATAGGTGCTGCCGATGCGCATGATGAGGTAGTTGAGCTGGCTAAAAAGATAAACGCCACGGTTGGCTATTCGTTCCGGGCTAAAATGGATATCCAGTACGATAATCCGAACGAAGTGGGTATGACCGGCTTACTCGGCCTTCCCGCAGCCTTTCACAGCATGCATGAGAGCGACTTGCTGCTATTGCTCGGTACCGATTTCCCCTACACCATGTTTATGCCGCCTGATTGTAAAATTGTGCAGGTAGATACCAAACCGGAGCGTATAGGTCGCCGGGCAAAGGTGGATGTGGGGCTGCATGGCTCTGTAAAGGATACGCTCAAAGCTTTGTTGCCGCTGATGAAGCAAAAAAAGGATAACAGTTTTTTAAAGGCGCAGTTGAAGGTTTACGACGAGGTGAAGAAGAAAATGCAAACCTATGTTAACGACCCCGGTAAAAAGGAACTGATACATCCTGAATTTGTAGCCAGCATAATTGACGGGCTGGCGAAAGACGATGCTATTTTTACGGTGGATACTGGCATGTCATGCGTTTGGGGCGCCCGGTACATACAGGCCACCGGGAAACGTAAGATGCTTGGCTCTTTCAATCATGGCTCCATGGCGAATGCTATGCCCCAGGCTATCGGTGCAGCGTTGGCTTGTCCGGATCAGCAGGTGATTGCCTTATGCGGCGATGGCGGGCTGTCGATGCTTTTAGGGGATTTGGCCACTATCACCCAATATAAATTGCCGGTTAAAATCGTGGTATTCAACAACCGCTCGCTGGGTATGGTAAAGCTGGAAATGGAAGTTGCCGGCCTGCCCGACTGGCAAACCGATATGCACAATCCCGACTTTGCCATGGTGGCCCAGGCAATGGGTATAAAAGGCTTTACAGTAACCGACCCGGATAACGTAAAACAAGCCCTGCAGGAAGCATTTATGTACAAAGGCCCGGCGCTGGTAAACATTATGACCGACCCCAACGCATTGGCCATGCCGCCAAAAATTGAATTTGAGCAGGTAAAAGGCATGGCGCTATCTATGACCAAGCTGGTACTGAACGGCCGAATGGATGAAGTGATTGATACGGTAAAGGCGAATTACAAGCACCTGTTGTAGATGTGCGAATGAATTTGATGATTTGAAGATGTTGTGAAACTGATATTCAGACCGCTTTTTTCATTCGCACATCAAAAATTCGCACATCCATTCAATATTCCAGCCACTTATTCAGCTTCAGGTTTATCTTATCACCTTCGGAGAATTTGCCGAACTGGTCATTCAGTACGCGGATGGTGACGCCGTTGTGCTCCATGATTAGGTCTTCGTAACAACCTTTAAATAGCACCTGCTTTACTTCCCAATCGTTGCTGGTCCAGGTTTTAACAGTTTCAATCCATTCGGGGTAGATAACTACATGGTCGGATTTTGTTTTCAATCCGCAAACACGGGCTTCTTCGCTGGTAAGCACGGTGCAGTTGGTAAGCAGCTGTGCGGTGTATAGGTATTTGGGGCTCTGATAAAGTTCCTTCGGGCTTCCTGATTCAAGGATTTCTCCGTCTTTAAGCACAACCAGCTCATCCGCCATCGACAGCACTTCGGCAGGGTCGTGAGATACGATGATTACCGTAAGGCCGGTCTCTTTTACAATCTGCCGGATATCCTGTTGTAATCCTTCCCGGAAAGATGTATCGACCTGGTTAAAAGGTTCATCAAGCAATAATATCTGAGGGTTGGTTACCAATGCCCTTGCTATAGCTACACGCTGTTTTTCGCCGCCACTTAATTCGGCCACTTTTTTTTGGGCGATGCGCGTCATTTTAAGCTGCGTGAGCATTTGCTCCGTTTTTTGCTGTTTGGCTTTAAGATTTGTGCTGGGCAGCATGATGGAAATATTCTCCTGCACCTTGGCAAACAGGTTAAGGTCGTCGGTTTGCTGGGTTACCATTTTCATGGCATCATGGCCGGGTATCAGCTTTTCTTCGGGTCCCCAGATGCGTTCGCTCTTGAAGGATACCTTGCCGCTATCGGGGGATAATAGTCCGTATAATAGCTTTAGTAACGTACTCTTCCCGCTGCCGCTTTCGCCAATTATGGCGGTTATTTTACCGGGGGCAATGCTTAAATCGATTTTCTTTACGCCCGAAGCCTGGATGCCCGGATAAACTTTACTAACTGATTCTGCCTGCAAAAAAGGTGTATTTGCCATCGGCGGTAAAGATACTTGTTTAGTTAGAAAGGTTGTAGTGGTTGTAATAGTTGCAATGGTGCGTTAGGGTGTAACATCTAAGCGGGAATAGCGTCAGATAGCACTTAAACATTGAACACGTTAATGAAGAAAATATTTTTTGTATTGCTGTTTTGCCTGCTTTGCATCGGCTTGCTGATGCTCAACCTGCTGGCCGGACCATTACTATAAATTAAAATCGGCCGCTTATAAGATTTGCATAATTGATGTTAAATTAATTGAAAAACATCACATTTGTGTTATGCCCTACGGAACACTTTATTTAATCCCTGTACCGCTTGCCGAGCAAGCCGCTGCAAAATCATTTACACCGTATTTGATTGATACTATTAACAGTATAAAAGAATATATTGTTGAGAATGAGAAAACTGCGCGTAAATTTTTGAAAGAAGCAGGACTAAAAACGCCGCAAAGCGAGTTGGTTATACATGATTATGGTAAGCATAATCGCCAGGACGATACAATCGAGTTTTTTAAAGGCCTGCAAGCCGGTAACGATGTCGGCCTGATGAGCGAGGCCGGCTGCCCCGGTGTTGCCGACCCCGGAGCCGCGCTGGTAGCAAAGGCGCACAGGATGGGTATTAAGGTGGTGCCGTTAGTCGGCCCTAGTTCTATCTTACTGGCGCTGATGGCATCCGGCTTTAGCGGTCAAAGCTTTGCGTTTCATGGTTACCTGCCAATAGATAAAGTACAGCGCAGCAAAAAGATAAAGGAGCTGGAGCAGATTTCGGTACAGAACGACCAAACGCAGTTGTTTATTGAAACCCCCTTTCGTAATAACCCGATGCTGGAGGAAATTTTGAGGACAGCTAATTCCAAAACCAAATTATGCATAGCCTGCGATTTAACCGCCGCAACAGAGCTCGTTCAAACCAAAACCATCGCCGAATGGCAAAAAAACAAACCTGAACTTCATAAACGCCCCGCAATTTTTTTAATATATCACAAATAAATGTTACCCAGCCAAACTCATACCCAGGTATTGATTGTGGGCGCAGGCCCGTCTGGCCTGATGATGGCCGCACAATTGCTGCGAAATGGCGTGCAGCCGATGATTATCGACATCAAACAAGGTCCTACCGACGAATCCAAAGCGCTGGCTGTGCAGTCGCGCTCGCTGGAGATATATCGGCAGTTAGGCGTGGTTGAGCATGCGGTTGAAAACGGCAAGCCTGCCGGTGGCGTGATATTTAACGAGGATGGCAAAAAGGTAGCATCCCTGGCTATGCAAAACGTTGGCGAAGGACTTACACCTTTTCCGTACATACTGCTTTACCAGCAAAGCAAAAACGAGCGGCTGCTACTCGATTACCTTACCCGTAACACCTGCCCGGTTTACTGGGAAACCACGCTTACATCGCTGAAGCAAACCCCCGACAATGTAGAAGTGCAATTACAGAATGCCAGCGGAACCGTAACCCTTACCTGCGATTATGTGGTGGGCGCGGACGGAGCGCACAGCGCGGTGAGAAAATTATCAGGCGGGCACTTTAACGGCGAAACCTATGCCCATAATTTTTACCTGGCGGATGTAGAGGTAACCAATACTGAATTAAACGGCGAATATGTAAACCTTTTTTTAGCGCGCGGCGGCTTTTCGGCATTCTTCCCGATGGCCGAGGCCGGCCGTTTTCGGGCGCTGGGCAACCTGCCTGTAGAATTGGAAAACAAGGAAGATTTAGCTATCGAAGATATCCTGCCGGGCCTTGAAAAGACCAGCGGACTGAAAATTCAAATTGCGCGTACCTATTGGTTTACCAAATACCGCCTGCACCACCGCATGGCCGATAATTTCCGGATGCAGCGATGTTTCCTTGTTGGCGATGCGGCTCATATTCATTCTCCCGTTGGCGGGCAGGGTATGAATACCGGTCTGCAGGATGCTTATAACCTGGCCTGGAAGCTTGCCGGCGTTGTAAAAGGCGAAATAAATGCTCGCATATTGGAAAGCTACGCAGCTGAGCGCATGCCCGTCGCAAAGGCATTATTGCGCACCACCGACAGGATGTTTAGTATTATTACCTCGTCAAGCTGGCTCAATACTATTTTTAAACGCTGGCTGATGCCATCGCTGCTAAAGCTGGCCTGGAGCAGCGACACTTTACGCAAGGCATTTTTTAAACAGGTATCGCAAATCGCTATCAACTATCGCGATAGCAAAATTAACCTGCACGTCAGCCAGTCGTCCAAAATAAAAGCCGGCGACAGGCTGCCCTATATGAAACTGTTCGACGAGAAACGGCAGGAAGAAACCGACCTGCACGCCTGGTGCGCCAAACCTGGGTTTACGCTCATCACCCTCGGCAAAATGGCCGAGACTGAGCTTTTTGTGCTGGCTAAATGGATAAGCGCTAAATATCCCGGCAAGCTTAATTTTTTCCATCTGCCTAAATCAGACAAAAACCAGCATATCTTCGACGCTTTTGAGGTAAACGAAAAACAAGGCGTTTCCATTATCGTAAGGCCGGATATGTATATCGGCTTTTTGAATGATAAGATAGATACAGTATTGATGGATAATTATTTGGGGAATGTGGTTGGGATAGCGGAATAAACATATAAAGATGATGGCACAGGTTTGAATTTCGTAACACCCGGTTTGAATTTTGTAACCGTATTAAATAAAACCTGTTGTAATTTTACGGTTTACAAATACCATTATGGCTGCACAACTGGAAACACTTGAAGAATTTTATCAGCATAAATTAAATTACCTGCCTTTAAACCTTCGCGACGACATCGGGCACTTTAATGTTTTCCGTTTAGAAGACTGTGTTAGCTCGCCGGTGAGGTACAGTCGCAAGGAATTTTATAAGGTTACGCTTATACGCGGAAAGAACCGTTACCATTATGCCGATAAAACTGTTGACCAGGACGGCCCGACGCTGATATTTTTTAACCCGAGTGTACCTTACACCTGGGAGCCGCTTTCTGAGGAAATAAGCGGATTCTTTTGCATTTTTTCGAAGCCATTTTTGGGAGAAAAACTTTTTGGCGGTTTAAATGAATTGCCCATGTATAAGCTGGGCGGCAAGCCTGCCTACTCCTTAACCGAGGCGCAGGACCAGCGCGTAAGCGAAATATTTTTGAAGATGCTGGAGGAGATTAAGTCGGAATATAGTTTTAAATACGACCTGTTAAGAAACTATGTGGCGGAGCTTACGCACCTGGCCTTAAAATCGACACCATCAGAAAACCTGTTTCAGCACCCGGATTCTAAATCGAGGATAACTGCGGTATTTACCGAACTGCTGGAAAGGCAATTCCCGATAGAGACGCCGGCGAAGCGTTTTACAATGCGCTCCGCAAAAGATTTTGCTGATCAGTTAGCCGTACATGTAAACTACCTTAACCGGGCCATTAAGCAAACCACCGGCAAAACCACCACCGATGTTATTACAGAGCGTTTACTGGGCGAAGCGAAAATACTGCTCAGGCATACCGACTGGAATGTTTCGGAGATCGGTTATTCGCTTGGGTTTGACGAGCCTTCACACTTCAATAACTTCTTTAAAAAACAAACCCGGTTTACGCCTACTGCTTTCCGCTTAGCCTGATTTCTCTAAAGGTTTGAATTATGTAAGTATCGGCTTGAATTGTGCTAATTGAGCTTTAACTGGCGGCCTACTTTTGTCTTATTAAACAATAAGAAAATGAAAGATCAAAAAGTATGGTTAGTAACAGGGGCCTCAAAAGGTTTGGGGCTAGCCCTGGTAAAACAGTTATTAAACAATGGTCATAAGGTTGCAGCTACCTCCCGGACAATCGCCGGTCTTGAAAAAGCAGTCGATTTTAGCAGCGGCTCATTTTTCCCACTGGCTACCGATTTGGCATCAGAAAGCAGCGTTGCCGAAGCGATAGAAAAAACAATAAACGCCTTTGGTAAAATCGACGTAGTTGTAAACAACGCAGGTTATGGCTTGTTCGGCGCATTGGAAGAACTCACCGATAGCGAGGCTCGTGAGAATTTTAACATTAATGTTTTCGGCTCCCTGAATATTATCCGGGCGGTACTGCCGCAGCTAAGGTTGCAGGGTTCGGGGCATATTATCAATATAGCCTCTATCGGCGGCTTTACCGGCATGTTTCCTGGCTTTGGTATTTATTGCGCCACAAAATTTGCGGTGCATGGCTTTACTGAAGCCCTTGCCGCCGAAGTTAAGCCTTTCGGCATCAATGCTACAGTAGTTTCTCCGGGCTACTTCCGCACATCGTTTTTAACTTCCGACTCTTTCGTTATTCCGGAAAAACAGGTTCCGGCTTACCAGTCGGTGCGCGAAATGCAGGCAACACACCAGGATAACATTAACGGCAACCAACCCGGCGACCCGGAAAAAGGCGCGGCAGCCATCATCACGTTAACGGAGCAGTCAAATCCGCCATTACATTTATTCCTTGGCCAGGATGCATATGATATGGCTTACGTTAAGATGGAATCGGTTAAAAACGACCTTGAAACCTGGAAAACGTTGAGCACATCAACAGCATATTAAATACCTTTAAATAAAAACAAATGCCGCCTGCCAAACGGGCGGCATTTGTTTTTATTCGGGCAGTTCGTAATTAAATACGTAAGCATGGCCGCCTTTTGCATCGATGTTTATAGTAAGTTCGCCGCCGCTCAAGCCGGTAAGCTCGCCGGTACCCGAGCCAGCCACTACGATGATTTTCAGCACACCGCTGGCAGCATCGCCTTTTTTCATCGTGGCAGTATGCGAGAAATAAAAGCTACCGCTTTTACCATTAAGCTTAGCGTCCACTTTTTCGAGCGCGACATAGGCCATGGCGCCTGTACTTTCGGTAGCGCTCGTCAGCATACTCCCTTTGGACGTACCCGACAGATTACCAGTCCAGGTTTTGTCGATAGTCATGCGGCCTATACCGGCCTCTTTTTCCAGCGCAGTGCCCTCTGCCGGTGCTATTTTTACTTCAAATGTTCCGTTAGCTTGCATAGGTGTTTTGGGTTTAATTGTTTTAGCTGAGCTTAGTACCGCTATACAGGCGAGCATAAGCATCGCTTTTGTGGTTTTTATCGTGCGATTTTATCAAAAGTAACAGGGGCGATTGACAACAGTATGTCAGCAGGGAAATATGAAGTTAAGTATTTATATGTATTTTGGGGGGGGCCTCCGCCTTGTTTCTGCCGGCGTTTTAATTCCAGGCAACACCACATTCCATTAATATTGTATCGAGCATAGAAAGATGGCCGGAAAAGCCCGCCGGGCTGTAGTATGTGTCCGTATCAGTTTGTTGCCTGCAATGGTCCAGTTTATTTAAAATGAGCTGTTGGTAATGGATAATGTCCAGGGCTTCGTTTATGTTTACCGGCGATGCAGCCAATTTCTGTTCGAGCAATATATCTAAACGCTTGTGAAGACGTTCGAGCATGTCGATTTCTCGTTTAAAAAGTTTCAGTTCGCGTGTCATTAGGGATTGGTGTAACAATAAAGTTACATAAAAATTTCTAAAATCATTGCTTCCACAAAAAAATATTTCCCGGTAAAATATATAGCGAATAGCCCGCTTTTATAACTCCCAATAAATCAGCCCGGCTCTAAACAGAAGTATTATTTCCGCTGTAAGGATTAATTGCTATATTTAACTTCAAATAAGCCCGGGCCTCTGCGCTTCTTTGAAGTTAAACCTAACGATCACAAATGATGCAAATTTATTTCCAACGTATGCTGAACCTCGTACCAAAAAAAGGAGATGGGGGTGATTTGCGGTGCGGCAATATTTCTGCGCAGGCACAGCTTACAATCAATAATCAGCTTAACTAAATCAAATCGAAATGCAAACAGGTTATCTTAAAATTAACCCGGCAGAGGCGGATAGCCGTTTCCCGAGTTTCCTGCAGGGTTTTAACCGGCGATGGTACGCCGGTAACTGCCAGTCGGTGTACCTTTGTTTTGATTCCGCCGGAACGGCAGAGGCGCTTACCGATGCTATTGGTTTGTATGGCTTAAATGTAAAGATTAAGAGTGGCGGCCATTGCTACGAAAATTTTGTGTTTAACGCCGGTACAGGGGCCATTATAGATGTGACCCCAATGGCGGGGTATGGCTATGACGAGTCAAAGGGATATTACCTGGAGTCGGGCGGGACGAATTGGACTGCCTTCCAGGCGCTTTTCCGCGATTATGGTCGAGTGCTGCCAGCAGGTTCGTGTTATTCGGTAGGCTTGGGCGGACATATCTGTGGCGGCGGTTACGGCCTTTTATCCCGCTTGAACGGGCTGACTGTCGACTGGCTGACGGGCGTGGAAGTAGTGGTTAAAGATCATGAAGAACTCCCGGCTTACACTACCTATGTTTCTGCGGATTCGACGGAGCCCGACCAACAGGATTTGTTTTGGGCGCACTGCGGCGGCGGCGGCGGAAATTTTGGGGTAATCACCCGGTATTATTTTAGAGACCTGCCTTCGGCGCCACAGATGGCCCTGCTTACTACAGTGGCATTTCCCTGGTCTGATTTAACAGAAGGCATCCTTGGAAGCCTGCTGAACTTGTTCGCGGGATTTGCCCAACGCACCGATAACTGGCGGCAGTTCGGCATTTTCGCACTCAACCACCAGGCAGCCGGCGAGATACATTTGACGATACAAACGGTATTAAACGATGGCGACAATGAAACCGACATCCGCGCACAATACATCGACCCTTTACTGGCATCTTTAAACTACATTACGCCTTCAAGGCTGATGACTCGCCCCGGTTTGGCACATCATGGGTACTTATTCCAGGGAACGGCAGCAACACTCCCCTACACTTTTTATGAAGCCGTACAAAACCTGAATGGCTCCGGTGCCAATCAACGAGGCAAATACAAATCCGCGTACATGCGCAAACCATTTCCCGCTGACCAGGTCGCCGCCATTTACAAATGGCTCACCACGGTTCCACCGGGCCTGACCTCCGCGGACATGCAGCAGAGCCTGCTGCAGGTAGATACTTACGGCGGCAGGATTAACGAGGTTCCCCCCGCAGCTACCGCCATACCCCAGCGTTCATCCATTTTAAAGCTGCAATACCAAACCTATTGGACCGATGCGGCCCAGGACGATGCACATTTAAGCTGGATAAGGGACTTTTACACAGATGTATACCGACTGACAGGAGGCGTACCTGATCCGCAGATGGATGCGACGGCCAACGTGGATGGCTGTTATTATAATTACCCGGATACCGATCTTAATATAGATGGCAACCGGGAACCCGCCCTGCGGCTGTATTTCGGCGACAACCTGCCCAGGCTCCGCAGCGTGAAACGGCGTTGGGACCCCAATAATTACTTTAACAGCAGTCAATCTATCGATTAAACCTTCTGATTATTACTGCGGGGAAGGGGTTTATAAGCCTATCGTCGATCAGGTGTCTGTCTGGGAGATTATTTTTTTTAATTCTGTTTGTAGGTTACCTGTGCTGCAGAGGCATGAGCCTTTGCAGCACAGGCCACATCGGCATGCGCGCGCCTGAAGAGGGTCTTGAATCTTGAATATTACGATGGTTTCCAATTAACCCATAACCAAAAGTTATTCTGAATTACTATTCTTCATTGGCTTCAAGTTATAATTAAACAGATATTCAGCACATATTTTTCGGGCTTTAATCTGATCCCAATTATTATGAATATGAACGACGCTATAGAATTACTTAAATGTTACAGCGGACCTTTTGAATTAACACTGCATCCGGGCGCTAGCGAAGCCCTGATACAGAAAGTGGAACATTTTTATGGCGTCACCTTACCGGATGATTTTAAAACCTTATATCGCTTTACTGATGGTTTTGAAATCGACGAGGATATTTTGAATATGATACCGCTTCAGGAAATGATTTCCCATAAAAATGCGGATAAATCGATATGGATAGCGGAATATATGATCTATTCTGAAATGTGGGAGTTAGAAATAGATTCTGATAATTTTAATGATTACTCAATTTTAGCCGATGATATGGATCACGGGAAAATAGCATTAACCCATTCAGTGGCTGAATTTGTCGGAAGGTGTCTTAAAGGCGGGGTGTTCGAAAAAGGCGGGCTATATCATTGGAAAGATGAAATAAAGGCGAAAGTTTACGGCAATGTCGATCCCGAAGGCCTGAAACCATTGTTTGCCGTTTTTAGTGAATGCCTTAAACTCGATTTAATTTCAAAACATGAAGTTACTGAAAGGGCAGACTGGATAATTTCGACGGAACATGATCCCCACCCCTTCTTTAAAAGAATTTCTGCAAGCCGGGCCGTACCGGAATTAATTACTGTATTAAATTCTGTTGATTTAATAGAAGACATTGTTCAAGTACGGGCAATTTTTGGCGTAGTAGCGCTTAAGCTCCTTATTAATAAAATAAAGCCAGGTAAGGCGATATCGATATTGGCTAAATTCACAGATAGAAAAGACCTCACTCCTTACGAGACGAATGAAATACGATACCTGGTAAATGAACGGAAACGCTGGTATAACCGGTTGGATAAAACATTGAGAATAAAACTTAGTGATCGCACTAAGTCCTTTTTTGATAATTACAGCAGATTTAACTTGTATTATCATACCAATTGGAATGCTATAAACGACAGATTAGTTAGCGATTTTTCGGCGGGGATGTGAATTCGATTTCCGGTTGAACCTAACTACTGGTCAGCGTCCCGCTGACTTTATTAATCAGACTCTTAAATAAGTTTGGCTTTGCTTGTGTTGTTTAAAAGTTATTGTAAGCGAGACGCTTACACACGTTTGGGTTCAAGCGGGACGCATGAACCGACGAAATTGGTATTCAAACTGTACATAAGTGTTCCGCGGAACAGTACGGTTCCCGTGTCGTAAGCCGATAGTCACTACATACGTTCTGCCGGTAAAACCTAGTGGCGGCACTATGCCGGGCGCGATTAAACTGCCCTCAAAATCACCCCGCTACAGCCATCTCCAACAGCGCAAAAACACCGTCCTTATAATGTGCGGGCATATCGGGCGTATAATCAATACCGGTGTTTCCGATATGGGCGAAACCGCTGTCTACGTAGTAATTGATGAGCCGGGCATTACCGCCGCCGGTGTCCATACGGATATATGACAGGTTATTAGTCTTTGCAAATTCCCTTGCCCAGTCGATAATATGTTTCAGCAGGTTATGCCCTCGAAAAGACCGGCTGGTGGCTATGCGGTGAATATACACGGCCCGTACCGTATCGGAGTCTTTCCAAATAGACGGATCGCTGAGCGTGATGCAAAAAGTAGCTACAATTTTTCCATCGGCCACAACTTTGTAATGCCGTTGTTCCTCTATTTCTTTGGCAATAAGTGCCGGTTCAAAGCCCAGCCAATGGTTGTTGCCCACCTCTTTTTGATAGGATATCGCATCGTCGTAAAGCGAAAAAATGGTTTCCGTGTCGGTAGGGTTGGTGTTTTGTATCTGCATCGCTAGGTTAAATTATTAAAATACAAATTTACGCGCTGAACAGGTTTATTTGGTTAGGCTGAAAGCTTATTGTATTGGGGGATTGATATTTTGCTCTCACCATCGCATAGCAATTAAAAGTTTTTGTTAATTTAACCCACCAAACAAACCTGCCCCCCTGATGAGCGAGCTCGATTTAAACACATCGCAACCGACTGCCGGATATAAAAAATATAAACGCAGGCGCAGCATGCTGCCCTGGTGGGTAATTGGCTTTATATGGATTTTTATGGTATTTGCTGCATTGGTTCCTGTCGCCATAGTTTTTGGCGCCATGCGGTTAACCTTCCAGGTTTCATTACTCGGGCTGTCGGCAGCCGATCCGTTTTCCGGTACCGGCATATTTGTGATGCTCCTGTTCGCCTATAAAGGCCTGGTAGCATTTGGCCTGTGGACTGAAAAAACCTGGGCTATTGATTTGGCTAAAATTGACGCTGCCCTAAGTACGGTTATTTGCCTCGGTACAATGGGCTATTCGCTTTTCGGGCCGGGCGGTATGTTTAGCCTGCGATTAGAACTGATTGCAACCATTCCCTACTATTTCAAAATGAACCAGATAGAATACGACTGGAAAAACTTCGACAGCCTGGAAGCGGAGCCGTTCCCGATGCAGTAAGACTAAAGCTTTTAATTTCCTGCTGTTTCGTATTATATCGGAAAATAATTAAAGGGGTTTACACTGTAAACCCCTTTAATTATTTTCCGATATTCATTGCCAGATGATTGATGTTGAATAGGGGTTTACAGTGTAAACCCGTCTGTAAACCCTGAAGGAAGACACTGACTATCAATATGTTACAAACGCAACAAAATACATATTGTTGATAATCAGAATATTACACAGTGTTCATGGTGTTCCGCGCGGAAAAATGGAACGCTTTAACTTTTAATTTCTATTCATTTTACGTACCCGGTGGCCATCCGTCCTCACATCAAAAACAGCTAGTCTCTGGACTGCCATTCAAACATTAACAATACGCGAAAAATTCGCACATCTGCACATCAGAAACACGAAGTCTCTTAGCGCCATTTAAACAATAACAAATACGCGAAAAATTCGCACATCTGCACATCAATTTCCTCGTTTTACGCCGAAAATCCACCTTCATGCTATGCATGCATATAAAACATACCGAATACCGTTTTGAACTTTGGTATATTTTGTGAATTATTTTGTTTGGTAAAATTGATATTAAACAATCTTTTTAGGATGAATATAACACAACAACCAAACAATATACTTATTTCAAAAAATCAAATAATCACTTGTTATTCTTTCAGGCGCTGCCTAACTTACAAATATCAAAACGGCCTAAAAGGCGAAACCTGGTTTTAACAAGAAATTTTAATAAAAAATATTGCCGTAACAGCTGATATATGAGCGCACCAAACAGCACCAACGAACTGAATAAGTATAGCAAAACTTTCACGCAGGACCCTACCCAGCCGGCGGCCCAGGCCATGCTTTACGGCATCGGCTTAACCGACGATGATATGCGCAAAGCGCAGGTGGGCGTGGCAAGTATGGGTTATGACGGCAATACCTGCAACATGCACCTGAACGATTTAGCTAAGCTGGTGAAAGAAGGCATTTGGGCAGAGGATTTAGTTGGCCTGATATTCCATACTATTGGTGTAAGCGATGGCATGAGCAACGGCACCGAAGGTATGCGTTATTCGCTGGTGAGCCGCGATGTTATTGCGGATTCAATTGAAGCGGTAACCGGCGCACAATATTATGATGGCTTGATTACCTTGCCGGGCTGCGATAAAAATATGCCGGGCTCGGTCATGGCTATGGGCAGGTTGAATCGCCCATCGATAATGGTATATGGCGGCACCATAAAACCCGGCCACTGGAAAGGTGAGGACTTAAATATCGTTTCGGCATTTGAGGCCCTGGGCAAAAAAATTGCAGGTACCATTACCCCTGAGGATTTTATAGGCGTAATTAAAAATGCATGCCCGAGCGCAGGCGCTTGCGGTGGCGTTTACACTGCTAACACCATGGCTGCAGCTATCGAGGCATTGGGCATGAGTTTGCCATATTCATCATCAAACCCCGCGTTGAGTGAGGAAAAGAAAGCAGAATGTTTAGCGGCTGGAAAAGCCATTAAAATATTATTAGAAAAAGACATTAAGCCAAGCGACATCATGACCCGCGCAGCATTTGAGAATGCAATTGTGGTAATTATGGTTTTGGGTGGCAGCACCAACGCGGTTTTGCACATGATAGCCATGGCGAAAAGCATTGGCGTAAAATTAACACAGGACGATTTCCAGGCGGTGAGCAACCGTATACCTGTACTGGCCGACATGAAGCCCAGCGGCAAATACATGATGGAAGACCTGCACAACATTGGCGGTGTGCCTGCGGTAATGAAATACTGCCTGGCACAAGGCTGGCTTGATGGCAGCTGCCTTACTGTAACCGGCAAAACCATTGCCGAAAACCTGGCCGAAGTTCCTGAACTTGAATTTGAGAATCAAAAAATAATATTCCCGGTTGAAAACCCGATTAAGGCAACCGGACACCTGCAGATCCTATATGGCAATATTGCCGAAGGAGGTAGCGTAGCCAAAATAAGCGGTAAAGAAGGCACTCATTTTGAAGGCCCTGCCCGCGTATTCGACGGTGAGTTTGAACTGATAGCCGGCATAACAAACGGTCGAGTCAAAAAAGGTGATGTGGTGGTTATCCGCAACGTTGGTCCTAAAGGCGCGCCCGGTATGCCCGAAATGCTGAAACCCACATCGGCCATTTTTGGCGCAGGCTTAGGCAGTTCGGTAGCATTGATTACCGATGGACGCTTTAGCGGCGGAACACACGGTTTTGTGGTAGGTCACATCACCCCCGAAGCCTACGACGGCGGCGGCATTGCCTTAATTAAGGATGAGGATAAAATTATTATTGACGCGACAACTAACAAAATCAATGTAATTATATCCGACGAAGAACTGGCAGCGCGCAAAGCAGCATGGGTGCAGCCAAAGCTAAAAGTTAGCAAAGGCTTATTATACCGCTACGCCAAAACCGTTACCACAGCCGCAGAAGGTTGTGTTACGGATGAGATGGAGTAGTCTGAACTCGAATTTATGGAATTAATGAATTAACCAGAATTTTAAAAAAGATTTGAATTTGAATTCGAATTCTTAGAACAAACGAATGACCAGAATTCGAAAAATTCTTAAATTCTAAAAATTCGGGTTCAGACAAATTAACAGAATGCAATCGGTGAAATCATCCTCAAATCGGTGAAGCGGAGCAGCCCTCTTGAGTGCCACTGAAAACCAGACAAAGGACGAAAAATCACCTTAAAAAATAAAAATATGGAAGTTGCACAGGAGATAATCGGTGAAATCATTCCCGAATCGGTGGAATCAAAAAAAATAGAATTAACGGGCTCTCAGGCTTTGTTAGATGCTTTAATTATAGAAGGTGTTGATACAATTTTCGGGTATCCGGGTGGCGCGATAATGCCCATTTATGATGCCTTATATGATTATCATGATAAATTAAACCACATACTGGTGCGCCACGAACAGGGCGGCATACATGCCGGTCAGGGTTATGCGCGTACATCGGGCAAGGTGGGCGTAGTGTTTGCTACCAGCGGTCCCGGTGCTACCAATTTAGTAACCGGTTTGGCCGATGCGCAGATTGACAGTACGCCATTAGTATGCATTACCGGCCAGGTGTTTGCACACTTGCTGGGTACCGATGCTTTCCAGGAAACAGACGTGATAAACATCACCACACCCGTTACCAAATGGAACTACCAGGTAACTGATGCTACTGAAATTCCGGAAGCTATTGCCAAGGCATTTTATATAGCCAAAACAGGCAGGCCCGGCCCGGTGCTTATCGACATCACCAAAAACGCACAAATCCAGAAGTTCGATTATAAAGGCTATACCAAGTGTGACCATATCCGCAGCTATCGCCCAAAACCAATCGTTAGGCCGCAGTATATACAGCAGGCGGCCGAGCTGATAAACGGCGCAAAAAAACCGTTCATCATTTGGGGCCAGGGTGTAATATTGGGCAGCGCCGAACAGGAATTTAAGGCTTTTGTAGAAAAGAGCGGCATCCCGGCAGCATGGACAATATTAGGTGCAGGCGCTATACCGACCGGCCACGAGTTGAACGTTGGCATGCTGGGCATGCACGGTAACTACGGCCCGAACGTATTGACTAACGAGTGCGATGTGCTGATTGCCATCGGCATGCGGTTTGACGACAGGGTAACTGGTCGTTTAGACAAATATGCCAAGCAGGCTAAGGTTATCCACCTGGATATTGACCCTGCTGAAATCGACAAAAACGTAAAATCAACCGTACCTGTTTGGGGCGATTGCAAGGAAACTTTACCATTGCTTACTGCTTTGGTTGACAAAAAAGAGCACACTGAGTGGGTGAACCTTTTTAACGAGTACACCCAAAAGGAAGTTGAAGCCGTAATACACAACGAGCTGAACCCGACCACTCCTGAAATGACTATGGGCGAGGTTATTAAACAACTGAATGAGCTTACTAAAGGCGACGCTGTAATTGTTACCGACGTTGGCCAGCACCAGATGGTAGCCTGCCGTTACGCAACGCTTAACAAAACACGCAGCAATGTAACCAGCGGTGGTTTGGGTACCATGGGTTTTGCACTGCCGGCAGCTATCGGCGCTAAGTTTGGCGCACAGGACCGTGATGTTGTAGCCATCATCGGCGATGGCGGTTTCCAGATGACTTTACAAGAGCTGGGCACCATTATGCAAACCGGTATCGACGTAAAAATCATCATCCTCAATAACAAATTCCTCGGCATGGTTCGCCAATGGCAGGAACTGTTTAACGAACGCAGGTACTCGTTCGTGGATATTCAAAGCCCTGACTTTGTGGCCCTGGCAGCAGCCTACGGTATTGCCGGTAAAATGATTGACGACCGCAAAGACCTGCCATCGGCATTAAAACAAATGATGGAAAACAAAGGCTCCTTCCTGCTGGAAGTAATGGTGACCAAAGAGAACAACGTGTTCCCGATGGTACCACAGGGATGCAGCGTTGCAGAAATTAGGTTGAAGTAAAAGCCCCGGCCCGAAGGGCTGTAGAGACACAATACTTTGTGTCTCCCGCCTGCAAAGGGGGAATCAAAACGAAACAAAATGGAAAACCAAATAGACAAACAGGAATATAACATCACGGTTTATACCGAAAACCAAATTGGTTTACTGAACCGGATAGCCATTATATTTACGCGCCGCAAAATCAATATCGACAGCCTGAATACCTCGCCGTCGGAAATTGAGAGTATACACCGGTTTAATATTGTGATAACCGAATCGGAAGATGTTGTGCGCAAGCTAACCCGCCAGATAGAGAAACAGGTGGAAGTACTGAAGGTGTATTACCATACCAACGAAGACGTGATATGGCAGGAACTGGCGCTATACAAAGTATCGACAGATGTAATTGCCGAGCGCGTAAGCGTAGAGCGCTTGCTGCGCGAGAACGGCGCCCGCGTAGTAACCCTGCGTAAGGATTATACCGTGTTTGAAACAACTGGTCACCGCGAGGAAACCGATAATCTCATCAGCATCCTGCAGCCCTACGGACTAATAGAATTCGTCCGCAGCGCCCGCGTAGCCATTATCAAAGACAGCGAAGGCTTCAACGCCAAAATCCGCGAATTTGAAAGGCTGGAACCAGGTGAAGAAGTGATAGAGAACGAATATTTGAATAAAGGGGATAAGGTGTTTTCGATGTAGTGGGCGTCTGAACTCGAATTTTTAGAATTTACGAATTACCAGAATTCGAAAAATTCACAAATTCCAAAAATTCGAGTTAAGACAAATAAATCGGTGAAATCATTCTCAAATCGGCGAAATCACAACAAAAAAATGTTAGAAGAAATCAGACAAAAATACCCATCGGCTTATAACGCCATAAAGGAAGCTACCGAAGCAAGCGGTTTTACGATGCCTTCGGAAGTGCTGACTTGCTCGCTGTTAAAAACGCTGGCGGCAACCAAGCCTGGTGGAAAGTTTTTGGAGCTGGGAACAGGCACCGGCTTATCTACCACCTGGATTTTGGACGGCATGGACGAGGCATCGACATTGATATCGATAGATAATGATGAAACACTGCTCGGCATCGCCAAAGAGAACCTTGGGGTTGATAAAAGATTGAAACTGGTTTGTACTGATGGTGGCGACTGGATAAAACAAAACGCCGGGCAGAAGTACAGCTTCATTTTCGCCGATACATGGCCGGGCAAATATTTATTGCTGGATGAAGTACTGGATATGGTTGAAAAAGGCGGCATCTATATTATAGATGACATGTTGCCCCAGGCAAACTGGCCCACCGGCCACGCCGAAAAAGCAACAGACCTCATCAGCTACCTGGATAGCCGCGAGGACATCATCCTTACAAAAATGGGCTGGGCAACAGGGATAGTGATAATAACTAAAAAGTGAGTGGTGAATAGAGAGTAGTGAATGGTTAGCATGACGGAAGACTTACGAAGTTTAATATCTAACTCGCAAGTAAACTTCGTAAGTCTGAACTAATCAGTGAAATCATCTTCAAATCAGTGTAATAAAAGATAAAAACTAACCATATAAATTAGAAACCAGGCATCGGTGAAATCATTAAAATCGGTGCAATCATAAAAATCAAACAATGGCAAAATTAAATTTCGGCGGTACTGAAGAAAACGTAGTTACCCGCGATGAGTTCCCTTTATCAAAGGCACAGGAAGTATTAAAAGACGAAGTTGTAGCGGTAATAGGCTATGGCGTTCAGGGTCCTGGGCAGGCGCTTAACCAAAAAGACAATGGCATAAACGTTATTGTTGGTCAGCGTAAAGGCACAAAAACTTGGGATAAGGCTGTTAGCGATGGCTTTGTACCCGGCGAAACACTTTTTGAAATTGAAGAAGCATTGGAGCGTGGTACCGTTATTTGCTACCTGCTGAGCGATGCTGCCCAGATTGCTGTTTGGCCGACTGTTAAGAAACACTTAACTCCGGGTAAAGCGCTATATTTCTCTCACGGTTTCGGCATCACTTTTAAAGAGCAGACAGGCATCGTTCCTCCTGCTGATGTGGACGTATTTTTGGTTGCTCCAAAAGGTTCAGGTACTTCATTACGCCGTATGTTTTTACAGGGCCGCGGCTTAAACTCAAGCTTCGCCATTTTCCAGGATGCAACAGGTCGCGCTAAAGAACGCGTAGTAGCATTGGGTATTGCTGTAGGCAGCGGTTACCTTTTTGAAACCGATTTTAAGAAAGAAGTATACAGCGACTTAACCGGCGAACGCGGTACCCTGATGGGCTGCGTGCAGGGCATTTTCGCGGCACAATACGAAGTGTTACGCAAAAACGGCCACTCGCCATCCGAAGCATTTAACGAAACAGTTGAAGAACTGACCCAATCATTAATGCCATTAGTTGCTGAAAACGGGATGGACTGGATGTACGCCAACTGCTCGACCACCGCACAGCGCGGCGCGTTAGATTGGTGGAAGAAATTCCGCGATGCTACACAGCCTGTATTTGAAGAATTATACAAAAGCGTGGCAACAGGCGTTGAGTCGCAAAAATCAATCGACAGTAACAGCAAGCCTGATTACCGCGAAAAACTAGATGCCGAACTGAAAGAATTACGTGAAAGCGAAATGTGGCAGGCTGGTAAAACTGTAAGAAGCTTAAGGCCGGAAAATCAAGTAGTCGAGGCATAGTAAAATTGTCTGAACTCGAATTTATAGAATTAATGAATTTCTTGAATTGAATGGCGAATGGCAAAAGAACGGCTGAAGAATTTAATGATTGTACAAGCAAAATAATTGGTTGTGCGATGCGGGTTCATTCGGCGTTGGGGGACGGTTTTCAATAGGTTATTTATCAAAGGGCCTTGGAGCTTGAAATGGAATTGGCAGGATTGCGGTTTGAAAGAGAAATGGAGATGCCGATATTTTATAGAGAGTCACAAATAGGAACCAGGCGGGTTGACTTTTATGTTGAAGATGAAGTCATGGTTGAGTTGAAGGCTATTATTGAATTGGAGGACGTTCATTTAGCACAAGCTATAAACTACCCGGAAGCGTATAACATGAAGATAGGCTTGTTGATAAATTTCGGAGGCAAAAGTCTTCAATTTAAAAGATTGTTGAATAAAAAATATAAACCGAATTTGATTTAGCCACCATCAAGGCGTAATTCGAAAAATTCATTAATTCAATAAATTCGAGTTCAGACAAAAAGGAACGATAAAAAATGAAGAAACACATTTTAGTGATCCCGGGTGACGGGATAGGACCCGAGGTTACCACCTGGGGTAAAGCTGTTTTAGAGAAGATAGGCCATGATTTCGGGCACGAATTTACATACGATGAAGCACTGATGGGTCACGCGGCTATCGAGGCGACCGGTAGTCCGCTGCCGGATGAAACGCTGGAAAAAGCAAAGGCAAGTGATGCCATTTTATTCGGCGCTATCGGTCACATCAAATATGACAATGACCCGTCGGCAAAGGTTCGTCCGGAGCAGGGTTTGCTGGGTATCCGCAAAGGTTTAGGCTTGTATGCTAACCTACGCCCGATAATGCTGTTTGACGAACTGCTGGATGCATCGAGCCTGAAGCCCGAAGTGCTGAAAGGTACCGATATTCTGTTCTTCCGCGAACTGACCGGCGACGTGTATTTCGGGGAGAAAACCCGCACTGCAGATTTTGCATCCGACTTGATGAATTACAATCGCTACGAGGTGGAGCGCATTGCCCGCAAGGCTTATGATGCTGCGCGTCTGCGTTCGAAACGCGTTTGCTCGGTAGATAAAGCTAACGTATTGGAAACATCAAGATTATGGCGCGAAGTAGTGCAGGAGATTGCTAAAGAATATCCTGATGTTGAAACCGAGCACATGTTTATCGATAACGCAGCTATGCAGCTGGTAAAGAACCCTAAAAAGTTCGACGTGGTTGTTACCGCCAACCTTTTCGGCGATATTCTTACCGACGAGGCCTCGCAAATAGCAGGTTCTATGGGTATGCTGGCATCGGCATCGATAGGCGATGGCACCGGCTTTTTTGAGCCCATCCATGGTTCGGCGCATGACATTGCCGGGCAGGATAAAGCTAATCCGCTTGCGTCTATACTATCAGTAGCGCTGATGCTGGAAATAGGTTTTGGCCTACCGGCAGAAGCTAAAAAAGTAACAGAAGCCATCGACAAGACTTTAAAAGCCGGCTACCGCACAGGCGATATAGCAGATACTAACACAGACAAAGCAAAAATATTAGGCACCACCGCCATGGGGCAAAAGGTGCTGGAATATCTATAGGCGTAGCCCCCTACACCCCTAGAAGGGAATGGGAAATCGTCGGCAAGAATCAATGAAATCATCTGAATCGGTGAAATCAAAATAAATTAAAAGAGTAGAGTTATGATACACGATCCGAACCGCGTTTATGTTTTTGATACCACGCTACGCGACGGCGAGCAGGTACCAGGCTGCCAGTTGACAACCCCTGAAAAAATAGAGATAGCCAGGGAACTGGAAGCATTGGGTGTGGATATTATAGAAGCAGGCTTCCCGGTATCAAGCCCGGGCGATTTCCAGAGTGTAGTGGAGATATCAAAAGCAGTGCGTAACCCGACAGTGTGCGCGCTTACCCGCGCAAACAAGGGAGATATTGACGCTGCTGCGGAAGCGTTGAAATATGCTAAACATCCGCGTATCCATACAGGGATAGGCTCGTCGGATATGCACATCAAAACCAAGTTTAACAGCACCCGCGAGGAGATATTGGTACGTGCGGTTGATGCCGTTAAATATGCGAAGAAGTTTGTTGAGGATATAGAGTTTTATGCAGAGGATGCAGGCAGGGCAGATATACACTACCTTGCGCAAATGGTGGAGGCGGTCATTGCGGCAGGCGCAACCGTGGTCAATATCCCCGACACAAACGGTTACTGCCTGCCGAACCAGTATGGCGACAAGATTAAATTCCTGAAAGAAAACGTTCAGAACATCGATAAGGCCATTATCTCTGTACACTGCCACAACGACCTTGGCCTGGCAACAGCAAATTCTATAGCCGGATTACAAAACGGCGCCCGCCAGATAGAAGGTACCATCAACGGTATCGGCGAACGTGCCGGAAATACCTCGATAGAAGAAGTGGTAATGATCCTGAAAACCCATCAGCAGATAGACCTCTTCACCAACATCAACACAAAAAATATTTACGAAATAAGCCGCATGGTGAGCACGCAAATGCGCATGCCTGTGCAGCCTAATAAGGCTATCGTCGGCAGCAACGCCTTTGCGCACAGCTCGGGCATTCACCAGGACGGTTTCCTGAAAAATCGCGAAAATTACGAAATTATCAGGCCGGAAGACGTTGGTTTCCCAAGCGCAAGTATAGTACTTACCGCACGCAGCGGCAGGCACGCGCTAAAGTTCCATTTGGAGCGATTGGGCCTTAAGCTCGACAAGACAGAACTTGACGAAGCTTACAAAAACTTTTTAACCCTGGCCGATGGTAAATTGAATATAACCGACGAAGACCTTTTATCGCTGGTGAATAGTGATAAATTTGTATCGTAAGAGAATAATAAACACTAAATAAGATGAGCAAAACATTGTTTGATAAGGTTTGGGACAGGCACGTTATCCGCAAGATTGAAGGCGGACCTGATGTGCTTTTTATCGACCGTCACCTTATCCACGAGGTAACCAGCCCGGTAGCTTTTTTGGGACTGAAAAGCAGGGGCATAAAAGTTTTATACCCGGAGCGCACGTTCGCCACGGCCGACCATAACACTCCAACCATCAACCAGCACCTGCCGGTTGCGGACCCGCTTTCGGCCAACCAGTTGAATGCGCTGGAGGCGAACTCTAACGAGTATGGCATCAGCTACTGGGGATTGGGTCATCAAAAAAATGGTATTGTGCACGTGGTTGGTCCGGAATATGGCATTACTCAGCCCGGTGCAACCATTGTTTGCGGCGACTCGCATACTTCAACGCACGGTGCTTTCGGTGCTATTGCATTTGGTATCGGCACATCGGAAGTGGAGATGGTTTTGGCTACGCAATGTATTATGCAGCCCAAGCCTAAAAAGATGCGCATTAACGTTATCGGGAAATTAGGCTTCGGCGTTACGCCTAAGGATGTGGCGCTGTTTATCATTTCGCAGCTAACTACGTCAGGCGCTACCGGTTACTTTGTGGAGTACGCCGGCGAGGTTTTCGAGAATATGACCATGGAAGGCCGTATGACGGTTTGTAACCTGAGCATTGAAATGGGTGCACGCGGCGGCATGATTGCCCCCGACGAAACCACCATTAATTATGTGCAAGGCCGTGAGTTTAGTCCGAAGGGCGAAGCCTGGGACAAAGCGCTTGCTTACTACAAAACCTTGAAAACCGACGACGACGCAGTTTTTGATAAAGAATTAACTTTTGACGGTTCGAAGATTGAACCGATGATAACTTACGGTACCAACCCGGGCATGGGTATGGGTATTTCGCACGATATTCCTGATTCAGGTGATGTTGAAGGCGGAGCGGCTACTTACGAGAAATCATTAAACTATATGGGCTTCCATGAGGGCGATGCCATGATTGGCAAGCCGGTTGATTTCGTGTTCGTGGGCAGCTGTACCAACGGCCGGATTGAAGATTTTCGGGCATTTACATCACTGGTAAAAGGCAAGCACAAAGCCGACAACGTTACCGCCTGGTTGGTACCCGGCTCGCACATTGTGGAGCAGCAGATAAAAGACGAAGGCTTGCTGGATATTTTAACCGAAGCCGGTTTTGCATTACGCCAACCCGGCTGCTCAGCATGTTTAGCCATGAACGACGATAAAGTGCCGGCAGGCAAATACGCAGTAAGCACCTCGAATAGAAACTTCGAAGGCAGGCAAGGCCCCGGCGCAAGAACCATGCTGGCTAGTCCGCTGGTAGCCGCCGCCGCCGCAGTAACCGGAAAAGTAACAGATCCAAGAACGTTAATTGAGGAATTGGTTTAGATTAGAGATCAGTAAAATTACCTGGAGAAATCAGTGTAATCAAGCAAATCAAAGAAATCATCAATAAAAAAATCGGTGAAATCATTCCCAAATCGGTGAAATCCCAAAAAACAATAAGATGGCTTACGATAAATTCAACATACTAACAAGCAAGGCGGTACCACTCCCGATAGAGAACGTGGATACCGACCAGATAATACCAGCCCGCTTTTTAAAGGCTACGGAACGCGTTGGCTTCGGCGATAACCTGTTCCGCGACTGGCGTTACAATCCTGACAATACCCCTAAGCAGGATTTTGTACTTAACAACCCTACCTACAGCGGTCAGATACTGGTAGGCGGCAAAAATTTCGGTTCAGGCTCATCGCGCGAGCATGCTGCATGGGCTATTTATGATTATGGCTTCCGCTGTGTAATTTCCAGCTTTTTTGCAGATATCTTCAGGAATAACTGCCTGAACGTAGGCGTGCTGCCGGTACAGGTTAGCCCGGAATTTGCCGAAAAGATTTTCTCGGCTATACACGCTGATCCAAATACCGAAATTGAGGTTAACCTGCCTGAACAGACAGTTACCCTGCTTTCGACCGGCGAAAAAGAGTCATTCGATATCAGCCCTTACAAGAAAGATAACCTGGTAAACGGCTTCGACGATATAGATTACCTGCTGAGCATGAAAACGGAAATTGGCGAGTTTGCCGATAATTTGCCTCTTTAGAAATAGAATCAAGAACCAGGAGTCAAGAACCAGGATTTAAGAATCGGAACGCCGTTAACTATGCGCTTCTCTTGATTCTTGACTCTTGATTCCTGGCTCTCTCCTCCCATCCCATAATGAAACAACGGAACATAGAGATAATGGATACCACGCTGCGCGATGGCGAACAAACGTCGGGCGTATCGTTTTCTGCGTCGGAAAAATTGACTATCGCTCAGCTGCTGCTGGAAGAGCTCAATATCGACCGGGTTGAAATTGCCTCGGCCCGTGTATCAGAGGGCGAATTTGCGGCCGTTAAAGGCATTATGGAATGGGCGGAAGCAAATAATTATACCCACCGCATTGAGGTATTATCGTTTGTAGACGACGGTGTTTCCATAGATTGGATGGTGAAGTCGGGCGTAAAGGTTCAAAACCTTTTAACCAAGGGCTCATTAAATCATCTCACCCATCAGCTTAAAAAAACGCCTGAACAGCACTTTTCCGAGATAGCAAAAGTTATTGAACTGGCGCAAAGCAAAGGGATATCAACAAATGTTTATTTGGAAGATTGGAGCAATGGCATGCGTAACTCGAAAGAGTATGTGTATCAGTACCTCGATTTCATTACCAAACAGCCTGTTAAGCGGATATTGCTGCCCGATACGCTTGGCGTACTTACGCCCCTGGAAACCTTCCTGTTCCTTACCGATTTGAGAAACAAATACCCTAAGGTTCATTTCGATTTCCATGCGCATAATGATTATGACCTGGGTACGGCCAATGTGCTTGAGGCGGTAAAGGCCGGCGTAAATGGCTTGCACCTTACCGTAAATGGCATGGGTGAGCGTGCCGGTAATGCCGCAATGGCCAGTGCTGTTGCTGTGATTAATGACTTTGCTCACGATGTAAGGATTGGGATAAAGGAGTCTGCTATTTACTCGGTGAGCAAGCTGGTAGAAACCTTTTCCGGCATCCGGATACCATCCAACAAACCTATCGTTGGCGATAATGTGTTTACCCAAACTGCCGGTATTCATGCGGACGGTGACAATAAGAACAACCTGTATTTTAACGACCTGCTGCCGGAGCGTTTCGGCCGTAAGCGTGAATATGCGCTTGGCAAAACATCAGGCAAGGCCAACATCGAAAAGAACCTGCAGGAACTCGGTTTGAAACTAAATGATGCCGACCTAAAGAAAGTTACCCAGCGCGTTATAGAACTAGGCGATAAAAAAGAAACTGTTACTAAAGAAGACCTGCCGTATATTATCTCTGACGTATTGGACAGCAGCCTTTATGAAGAGAAAGTGGTAGTTGAATCGTATGTGCTCGTGCCTTCCATGGGCCTGCGTCCGTCAGCAACGATATTGGTGAGCATAGATGGCGAAAAATTTGAAGAAAATGCCCAGGGGGATGGCCAGTTCGACGCGTTTATGAAAGCGCTTACCAAAGTGTATAGTCGCAAGAAACGCACATTGCCCCAACTGATTGATTATGCTGTACGCATTGCCCCCGGCAGCAGCTCTGATGCGCTTTGCGAAACCATCATCACCTGGAAAACCGCCGAGAAAAAATTCATCACCCGCGGCCTCGACTCCGACCAAACCGTGTGCGCTATTAAAGCCACGCAAAAAATGCTGAACATTATTTAGACGATTAGGGTCAAGAGCCAAGACAGAAACTAAATCGCAATTAGCGATAAAATTCGTCGTTTCTTTAATAATACAACCTTTATGCCCGATTTAAAATTAGATTTCCAGGCTGCTGCGCAGCGCTTAAAGTCTGTGGTAAAACATACGCCGCTGGAATATCATACCGGTTTATCAAAAGCTTACGACTGCGAAATGTACCTGAAGCGGGAAGATTTGCAGGTTGTGCGCTCCTATAAATTGCGCGGGGCTTATAACATGATTAGCCAGCTGAACACTGATGAATTAAGCCGCGGCGTGGTTTGTGCGAGTGCTGGGAACCATGCGCAGGGCGTAGCGTTCAGCTGTAATAAGATGGGTATAAAAGGCGTGATTTTTATGCCGGAAATTACCCCGAAACAAAAAGTAAAACAGACCAAAATGTTTGCCAACGGCCACGTAGAGATTATTTTGGTTGGCGATACTTTTGACGATTGCCTAATCGAGGCATTAAAATATACACAGGCTAATCAAATGACTTTTGTCCCGCCTTTTGATAATTACAGCATTATTGAAGGGCAGGGAACTGTTGGCGTTGAAATATTGGAAGCTTTGCCCGGCGTTGAGGTTGTGGTAATGCCCATAGGCGGAGGCGGACTGGCGGCTGGAACCGGCAGTTACTTAAAACAACAAAATCCGGGTATCCTCTTGATAGGCGTGGAGCCGGAAGGCGCACCGAGTATGTTGAAAGCGTTTGAGCATGGCGGCCCGGTAAGCCTGCAGGATATCAATCGATTTGTAGATGGCGCTGCGGTGAAGACGGTTGGCAAGCTAACGTATGAGCTTTGTCGTGAAGTTTTGGATGAAATGCTCACGGTTCCCGAAGGTAAAGTTTGCACCACGATACTCAAGCTATACAACGAAGACGCCATTGTGGTTGAGCCGGCAGGAGCATTATCAGTTGCTGCGCTTGATGCTTGTAAAGATAAAATCAAGGGTAAGAAGGTAGTTTGTGTAGTAAGTGGCGGCAATAATGATATTGAACGTATGCAGGAGATAAAGGAAAAATCTCTGCTTTATGAAGGGCTTAAACATTATTTCATCGTAAAATTTCCGCAGCGCCCCGGTGCTTTAAAGCTGTTTGTAAATAACGTGCTTGGTCCCGGCGATGATATTACCCGTTTTGAGTTCATCAAAAAAACATCGAAAGAAAGTGGCCCTGCGCTGGTAGGCATCGAACTTTCCGATGCCGCCGATTACACCTCGCTGCTTGAACGGATGAAAGAATATCGCTTTGAAATAATCGAGTTAAACCGCGATCAAACCCTGTTTGAATATTTGGTATAATGCTTAGTTGTTATTCCCGGATGTAAGAGATTACGCTTTCTCTTTTACCTTTTCCAGCACTTCCAGGTAGTAATTCTCATAAACCGGGAGGATATTTGCCAAATCGAATTTCTTCGCACGTGCCAAAGCATTGTCCTTAAAAGTTTGCAGGCGTTCTTCGTCTTCCAAAATGTAAATGGCTTTTTCGGCCATGCCGTTAACATCGCCTACGTCCTTTAAAAAGCCTGTCTCGCCATCAACGTTTAATTCGGGCAAACCGCCTGCGTTCGAGCTGATAACAGGCACCTTACAGGCCATTGCTTCCAGCGCAGCCAAACCAAAGCTTTCTGATTCCGACGGCATCAGGAATAAATCGGATACCGACAATATCTCTTCTATAGCATCCTGTTTACCTAAAAAGCGCACTTCGTCGCACACATCAAGGTCGCGGGCGAGCTGTTCACATTGCGAACGTTCCACACCATCGCCAACCATTAGCAGCTTAGCCGGTATTGTCTCCACTATCTTTGCAAAGATCCTTATTACATCGGCAGTGCGTTTTACCTTACGGAAGTTAGAAGTATGGATGATAATCTTCTCGCCGTTCGGCGCAATGGCTTTTTTGAAATGATCCTTCGGCTTTAGGTTAAAACGATTCAGGTCGATAAAGTTGGGAATTACCTTTATATCATTCTCTATCTCGAAAAAATCGTAAGTATCCTTGCGCAAATGTTCTGACACCGCGGTAACACCGTCGGACTTATTGATGGAGAAAGTAACTACCGGCTTAAAAGTTCTGTCTTTGCCCACCAGTGTTATATCAGTACCATGTAAGGTAGTAACTACGGGTATATAAATGCCGTAAGTCATTAGTATCTGTTTGGCCATAAACGCCGCCGAAGCGTGCGGAATAGCATAATGCACATGCAGCAAATCTAATTTCTCAAACCTAACTACGTCAACCAATCTGCTGGCCAACGCCAATTCATACGGCGGAAAGTCGAATAAGGGATAATTGGAAACAGATACTTCGTGATAAAAAAGGTTTTCCGAAAACAAGTCGAGCCTGGCGGGTTGGTTGTACGTAACAAAGTGTACCTGGTGGCCGTGATCGGCAAGCGCCTTGCCAAGCTCGGTGGCTACAACCCCGCTTCCGCCAAAGGTTGGGTAACAAACTATTCCAATTTTCATTAATGCTATTTAAGTGATAACGAACCGGCTTTAAGCGAATGTTTTGCCCTGGCTGATTTTTATACAAGTTTAACAGCAATTTATTGGAATAGTGTTATGCGGATGTAAAATGATTGATGGGGAGCATCTGAAGCGGAATTTATAGAATTAAGAAATTAGCAGAATTTTGTTAATATTCCATGAATTCGGGAATTTAACGAATGGAATAGCTCTCCAGAACGCTGCAAAAACACACAAAAATGAAAGCCCAGGTTTAGCAATATTACATTTTTAGCGCTGAGAAGGCCTTTTTTTAGTTTCAAAAAAAATAAATTTCATTTAATTTTCATGTTGATAAAATATTATATTTATACCATCGTTTAGTATCTGTACAAACCAAAAAAGAAACCCGCTTATGGATGAAACTTTTACAACGACTTTAAATTTACTGACTGACAAAGCCATGGTGAACGAGGAATTACAGGAGAACCTGGAAGGCGATCATTTGATGTTTTACCACTCATTGCGCGCTGATTTAGACCTTCTGAAAAAGAGCCCCAGGGTTCAAATCGTTCATCAAGTCCTCGATTATTCGAAGAGCCTAAGGTAGCAGTATCTAACACCGCACTGGTTCACGGGTCACAGCTGTTTCTAACGAAGGGGTCTGCGGCTTGTGAACCTTTCTATTTTGGGGTGGTTGATAGTTCATAGTATTTTATGCTAATTTGTAGCTGGGCTTGGTGCAGCTGCCATGAACCATGAACTATCAACCATGAACAAAAAGGAGCGATACAAACACTTTCTCGAATATTTTTCTAAAAACCAGCCTGATGCCGAAACAGAGTTGCACTATGGTAATCCGTTCCAGTTGCTTGTGGCGGTTATCCTTTCGGCCCAATGTACTGATAAGCGCATTAACCAGGTTACGCCCGCGCTTTTTGAGCGCTTCCCTACACCGGAATCATTGGCAGCATCCACTTCCGACGAAGTTTTTACTTATATCCGCAGCGTAAGCTATCCTAATAATAAAGCCAGGCATTTGGTTGGCATGGCTAAGATATTGGTTGATGTTTTTAAGGGCGAGGTGCCGTCCGCTATCGAGGATTTGCAGAAAATGCCCGGAGTGGGCAGGAAGACCGCTAACGTAATTTCGTCTGTAGTTTTTGCCGCACCGGCCATTGCGGTGGATACGCATGTATTCCGCGTTTCGGACAGGATTGGCCTTACCAACAAAGCCCGTACACCGCTCGCTGTGGAAAAGCAGCTGGTAGAAAACCTGCCCGAAGATACACTTGCCATCGCCCATCACTGGCTCATACTGCATGGCCGTTATATTTGCGTAGCCCGCAGCCCTAAATGTGAAATATGCCCCATCAGTTGGTTCTGCAGATATTATGAGCGTACACATACTGAAACTGCGCTGAGAAAGGCGGAAGTGCTAAAAGTGAAGAAAGCAGAGCAGCAAAAAAAGAAGAAGGCTTTGGATAAAATAAGTAAGGAACTGAAAAAGCGCAGTATTAAGCCGTGAGCTGCCTCGCGCGTTAATGCCATTAAACGCTTATATTTATAGTGTAAGTCAAGTCACTCAAAAATGGGTTGGGTAATGGGCAAAATATACTGTGTCTATTTTTTATTGCTGGTCTTAACTGTTTTAGCTGCTTGTCGCGGCATCGGTGGCAATACTTGCGTGCCCGTTGAACACCCGGCCAAGCCGGGAGACCAAAAACCTGTACTGTTGTTTACCGGCACCGGTACCTCTCCTTGCGATGTAATCGCAGTTGAAGCTATTATGGATGGCATCCACCTTGATTATGCTACCGCTAATTCGGCGCAGTTGAATAGGCTGACGGACTCGCAGCTTGGGGCCTACCGGTTATTGCTGATGCCCGGCGGGAATTTTATCGATATGGGCAGGAGTCTTACCCCCGCTACAGCTACCAATATTCACAATGCAGTAAATAATGGCCTGAATTATCTCGGCATTTGCGCAGGTGGTTTCCTGGCCGGCAAATCCGCCTATTATAATGGATTCAACCTGGCATCAGGCGCTACGTTTGGGTTTTACTCAGCTGAAGAAAAGAATATCCGCAAAGCTGCTGTGCCCATTACTATTGCCGGCGGCCCTGGAATGGATCAGTACTGGCAGGATGGTCCGCAATTTACGGGCTGGGGATCGGTTGTCGCAAAATATCCTGATAATAAGCCGGCAATAGTAGAAGGGAAATCAGGAAAAGGATGGGTCATCCTTAGCGGCATTCATGCTGAAGCTCCTGAAAATTGGCGGGGTGGAATGGATTTTAGCACGCCCACCAATGCCGATAATGCCTATGCGGCAAAGCTTATACAAGCTGCGCTGCGGGGTTCAGCACTGCAGCATTATTAAACATTATTTCAGATTGACAATCAAGAAGTCATGGATATCCAAATCATTGAAAAAAAACTGAGCTTAGCACTTTACGGAGTTTCAGGCGCTGCGACAAACCAAAACTGGGGGCAAACAGGCTTTGTACTGATGAACGAGATGTGGAAACAGATAAAAGCGGGCAATTTAAAGCACAAAGGGCTAAACGTTTGGGTTTATGAGGCCGGCAATAAAATGTTTACCGGTGTTGAGCTTAATGGTGAAAAGCCTGGTTCTGAAGTATTGCTGGAATCTAAAATCATCAACCTGCCCAAGTATGCATACTATAAGCACGTAGGCCCGTATAGCCAGATAGGGAACGCCGGCTCGAAAGTTACGGCCGAACTAACCCGTCGAGGCTCACAAACCGGCCTGCCCTATATAGAAATATACGGGCACTGGACAGAAGATGAAACGAAACTGGAGACAGAGTTAATCTGGAGTTTGACGTGATGTTAAAACTGTTAATAAATAGCCGGAAAGTGCATTTAGTATTATATTACTTTTAACCCGAAGCTAAACGTAAAAACATTTTAAACTTTTTACTAAAAAAATTAGCATTTATCAAAAACAGTATTTATATTTGTCTATACAATTTTTAAGATGAGCAGTTCAGATAAATTAAAAGCATTACAGCTAACCTTAGATAAGCTGGAAAAATCGTACGGAAAAGGCACCATTATGAAACTGGGCGATTCTGTAATTGAACCTACTGAAGTTATATCTACAGGTTCGTTAGGGCTTGATATTGCTTTAGGCGTTGGCGGTTTGCCTAAAGGCCGTGTTATAGAAATATACGGGCCGGAATCGTCAGGTAAAACCACGCTGGCTATCCATGCCATTGCCGAGTCGCAAAAGAAGGGCGGCATCGCTGCTTTTATCGATGCTGAACACGCTTTCGACCGCTTTTATGCAAAAAAATTAGGGGTTGATGTAGAGAACCTTTTAATTTCTCAGCCCGACAACGGCGAGCAGGCATTAGAAATTGCTGATAACCTAATCCGTTCCGGCGCTATCGATATATTAGTAATCGACTCAGTTGCCGCCCTGGTTCCCAAGGCCGAAATTGAAGGCGAAATGGGCGATTCTAAGATGGGTTTGCATGCACGTTTAATGTCCCAGGCATTGCGTAAGCTCACCGGTACTATCAGCAAAACCGGGTGCTGCTGTATATTCATTAACCAGCTGCGCGATAAAATCGGTGTAATGTTCGGCAACCCTGAAACTACTACCGGTGGTAATGCGCTTAAATTTTACGCTTCAGTACGTTTAGACGTTCGCCGTATTTCGCAGATAAAAGATACAGACGAAGTATCAGGTAACCGCGTTAAGGTTAAGATTGTAAAAAACAAAGTGGCACCTCCTTTCCGTATTGCTGAATTTGATATCATGTTCGGCGAAGGTATCTCTAAGGCCGGCGAAATTATCGACCTTGGCGTTGAACATAACATCATCAAAAAAGCAGGCTCATGGTTCAGCTATGGCGAAACTCGCCTTGGCCAGGGCCGAGATGCAGTTAAACAACTGATACTTGACAACCCCGAGCTGATGGAAGAACTTGAAACTAAAATAAAGGAAACCGTTAGCGGCGACCAATTGGTGGAAGAATAGTTTTATTTTGTGATTTCACCGATTTGAGGATGATTTCACCGATTCCACTGATTAAAAAAGCGATTTATAAGAGCCCTGGCAGTTTGCCGGGGCTTTTTGATGAATATTTTATTCGATACAATTATCTTTCCTTCGCGTGTCGACGATATAAATGATTTTCCAGCCTGTGGCTGTTTTCATCAAAGAGAATACATCAACACCGCAATGGCTGAATTTATCGCCGAGGTAAAATTTATAGGGCGCCCAAACGCTGGCAAGATCGCCGTCTATTTTGATGTCGTTAAAGGTGATGCGCTCGTCGTACATTACGTTATGAGGCGTGCCGATAGCCTTTGCGAAATCTTCGCCGCTGTCTACGGCTATGACTGCCTTGCCGGTTTTATCGTTTGAGATACTTTGCAGTACCATCTCTTTTGCGAAAACGGTTTTAATTAAAGCGCTGTCGCCTTTGCGCATGGCATCAAACAAGGTATTGATGGCCTGTTTAACGCCGTCTGTTGCCGATTGCTGGGCAAAGGTAGTGCTGCTCATAAATACAGCTGCTATCAACGTAAGTAAAATCTTCTTCATATAGGTTAATTTTTTGTATTAGCAATTCCGTCTATTTCTATCATTACATCTTTGTTAAAAAGCGCCTGCACACCAATTAACGTTGACACCGGCGGCCTATCGGTCACGAAGTCCTTTAGGTATTTTCTAAGTACCGCCAGCTTATCTGTGTTTAAATCTACCACATAAATATTGATTTTTACCAAATCGGCGGTTGTGGCATTAGCAGTGGCAAGTACGATCCTAAAATTATCCAGCGTCTTTTTTACCTGTGCATCAAAATCACCTTTGCCGACAACTTCCTTTTTATCGTTTACGGAAGTTTGTCCGGCAATGTATATGGTATTGCCGCCAGTCGCTTTGATGGCCTGTGTATAGCCGTTAGAAAGCGGCGGCAGAACTTGAGGGTTAATATATTCTTTTTGTTGGGCATAAGCCGTTGTCGCAATTATCGACAACACCAGTAACGTTAAAACTCTTTTCATAAATCGGGATTATATTGAAATATCCAAAGATACCTATTTACTAACGCTTGTATAAGTAAGCACATCAATAACAATAGATACGAGAAGACCACAGCTAATTACATAAATCGAGACTTTGGCAAGCACCTTCATACGCATAGCAAGGTAATTTCACCCATTTAGTATTTGAAATGAATGTTCACAAAAAAGCCCCGCACAAAAAGTACGGGGCCTCAAATCATTATTATAAGATCAGTTAGGACATTTTAAGCTTCTTCTGAATATCGGCCACATAGCCTTTAAATTTCTTATCGGTATCAATCAAATCTTCAACCGTTTGGCAGGCATAAATAACCGTAGAGTGGTCGCGGCCGCCGAAGAAATGACCGATTGATTTTAACGAGCTTTTGGTGTGTGCTTTTGCAAGGTACATTGATATCTGGCGGGCCTGCACAATCTCACGTTTACGGGTCTGCGATTTCACCATTTCAATCGGCACTTCAAAGTACTCGCAAACCAGGTTTTGGATATATTCCATCGAAATTTCCTTCGATGAGTTCTTCACAAAGTTTTTCAACATTTGTTTAGCCAGGTTCAGGTCAATCTCCTTACGGTTCAGGGTTGATTGCGCTAATAAAGAAACCATGGCCCCCTCCAGTTCACGTACGTTGTTATCGATGTTATGGGCGACGTATTCAATCACGTCATTTGATAATTCGATGCCGTCCTGGTAGGTTTTATTTTTAAGGATGGCCATGCGGGTTTCCAGGTCCGGAACCTGCAAATCGGCCGAAAGGCCCCATTTAAAGCGGGATAACAACCGTTCTTCCAAACCGGCCAAATCCTTCGGCGCTTTATCAGAAGTGATGATTACTTGCTTGCCCGATTGATGCAGATGGTTAAATATATGGAAGAAGAAATCCTGTGTTTTTTCCTTACCGGCAAAGTTGTGCACATCGTCCATTATCAGCACATCTATAGCCTGGTAAAAATTAACGAAATCGTTAATATTGTTATGCTTCAGGGCGTCAACAAACTGCTGGGTAAACTTCTCGCACGATACATATAATACCAGCTTATCAGGCAATGAGTTTTTTATCTCGTTACCTATAGCTTGCGCCAGGTGGGTCTTTCCTAAACCAACACCACCGTATATCATCAGTGGGTTAAATGAAGTGCCTCCGGGTTTCGCAGCCACGGCATAACCGGCCGAACGCGCAAGTCTGTTGCAATCACCTTCCACAAAATTTGCGAAGGTATAATTACGGTTAAGCTGTGGGTCAACATTCAGCTTTTTTAAACCGGGGATTACGAAAGGATTCTTGATATCCTTATTTATTGAAATTGGTATCGGCATCGACTGATTTTTTGATTCAGCGCCATTCCCGTTTGAAGGTATGTTTGTGGTGTATGGCTTGCTGGATGATGACTGCTCTACAACTATATTATACTCCAAACGTCCATCGTCGCCCAATTGTTTTTTTATCGTCTTGCGCAACAGGCCTACATAATGTTCTTCCAGCCATTCGTAAAAAAATAAACTTGGCACCTGAATGGTAAGCACACTTCCTTCCATCCTTAAAGCCTTAATTGGTTCGAACCAGGTTTTAAAGCTTTGTGCCGGTATGTTATCTTTTATGATTTGAAGGCAGCTATTCCAAACAGAAGTACAAGTTTTTTCCATATGTAAAAATTTAAAATATTGATTTCCAACCCCCAGCGAAACACAATTTGGAACTGCTACGGAACATCGAATATTCTAAAAAAAAGTGGATAAAAAAATTAATTTTCAACATTTTTAGTAAATAAATTTCTCAAATAAAAAGGCATTTCCTTGTGTATTTTGAATATAAAATGTTATACTTCGTGCAAGAAACTACCCGCCCTTTTCCTATTTAACTAAACCAATACTTTTTTAATTATTTATCGTATTTCGGGTTTCAGACGCGTTTCTTTCTCTGTGTTAAAGGTTACTAAGTTGACGGTATTTAAGCTATTATAACCAATAATATTCCTGATGGTTTTACTTTTTTAATAATAAATAATATTGCTTTTCAGGGTATGGGTACCCCCTTGAATAACAAGCCTGTTAGCGAAGTTTCCCGTTACTAATATTCACCAAAAATCCCTCTTAAAATGTCGGATATTTCGCCGAGGGTAGCATAAGCCTCAACAGCCTTTAGGATATAAGGAACCAGGTTTTGGTTGCCTTTAGCGGCCTCACCAAGCTCGTTCAAACATACAGCAACAGCGCCGGCATTCCTGTTGATTTTAAGCAGCGCAATCTTTTCTGCCTGGGTTATCCGGATGGAGTCATCAACCCTGAAAACACTAACATTACTTGCCTCCGGCTCTGTGAATTTGTTAACTCCTACTAACACTTTTGCACAATTCTCGATATCCGTTTGGTATTCGTACGCCGACCGTGCTATTTCCTGTTGTATATAATCCTGCTCAATAGCTTTCACCGAGCCGCCCATCGCATCTATCTTATCTATATATACCTGCGCTTCCTTTTCAAGCTCATCGGTTAACGCCTCTATAAAATAAGAACCGGCCAGCGGGTCGACGGTATCAGTAACGCCGCTTTCGAAAGCTATAATTTGCTGTGTACGCAGGGCTATTTTGGCTGCGGCTTCGGTGGGTAATGATATGGCTTCATCGTAGCCGTTGGTATGTAACGATTGTGTGCCGCCCAATACTGCTGCCAACGCCTGGTTGCTCACCCGCACTATATTATTCATCGGCTGCTGCGCGGTTAAGGTTGAGCCACCGGTTTGAGTATGAAAGCGTAGCTTTTGTGCGCCGGGATCGGTAGCGCCGAGTTCTTTGGTGATATGCGCCCACATGCGGCGGGCAGCCCTGAATTTAGCTATCTCCTCAAAAAAGTTATTGTGGCAGTTAAAGAAGAACGAAAGCCTTTTAGCAAACACATTTATATCAAGGCCTTTTTGAAGCGCTGCTTTTAAATAGGCCTTACCATTAGCCAGCGTAAATGCCAGCTCCTGAACAGCCGTCGATCCTGCTTCACGTATGTGGTAGCCTGATATAGATATGGTGTTCCACTTGGGCACCTCCTTACTGCAATATTCAAACACGTCGGTAATTAACCGCATGGATGCTTCGGGTGGATATATATAGGTACCGCGTGCGGCATACTCCTTTAGTATATCGTTTTGTATAGTGCCCGAAATTTGCCTGATATCTGCGCCCTGTTTTTTTGCCAGTGCGATATACATACATAATAATATAGGCGCAGTGGCATTGATGGTCATCGAGGTAGTAATGTTTTGCAGCTCGATGCCGTTAAATAGTATCTCGATATCCTGTAAAGAGTCGATTGCAACCCCAACCTTGCCTACTTCGCCCTCGGCTAAGTCATGGTCGGAGTCATAGCCTATTTGAGTTGGTAAATCGAAAGCGACGGAAAGCCCCATCGTTCCCTGGCTCAACAGGTAATGATATCTTTTATTAGATTCCTCGGCAGTAGAAAACCCGGCGTACTGGCGCATCGTCCAGGGCCTTCCACGGTACATATCTTTCTGAATGCCCCTTGTAAACGGAAATTCACCCGGCCGCTCATGCATTGCAGAAGGCGCACAATAAACTTCCTTTATCTCTATCCCCGACGTCGTGGTAAACTTTTTCTCGCTCATATATACCAGTCCAAACTAATCTCTAATTTCCACTCTCTAATCACTAAACTAAAATATCTCTTCCAGATCCTTCCTTAATAAACCCGCCCCAATTTCATACGGATTTTCCTCCAGTTGGCTTAAGCTCGCCAGTAAAATCTTACTGAATTCAAGCCCGGTAGCGCCTTCCGGCATACCCTTGGCAGCATTATTAATTATACCCAGGGTATCGTCCTTAATATTTCTAACTACGCCCCAGGCCCTGCTGCTTACATATATCTGTTGGGTTATGTTATGCTGATATTCGCTGCGTATTTCTTCAAGCAACAAGCCATAAAGCTGCTGTGCCGAATAGGAGGGCGCATTTAAACGAATAAGCATATTGGCCGGGTTAACGCGCTCGATAAACAACACCAAACGTTCATAAGCTTGCAGGCGTAGCGGCAGGGTTTGGGCACTTAATGTCTTCTTAAATTCAAGCAGCTGTATTTTCTCATCTCTGTCAAGATACGGCCTTAGTAAATAAAAGGCAATCAATATCAGCCCCAGCCCGGCAATAGTGTATTTTAATATATCTAACAGGAATGGCAACAAGTTCATTTTTACTAATGTTAAATGCGGGTCATAAATAATTTGGCAGGGGCAAAAATCCGCATTTTACCTTATATTTGTGTAGTTAATTGAAAATAAGATGAGTACTGCTGTTGAAACTGCAATCGATCCGGTTAGCTTTACGCCAGGTGCGGTAAAGGAATTAAATAAGTTAAAAAGCCAGCAAGAGATAGGCGACGATTTCGGTCTGCGCGTTGGCGTTGAAGGCGGCGGCTGTTCGGGCATGAACTACATTTTAGGCTTCGACCAGAAAAAAGACGGCGACCAGGAATATATTATCGACGATATAAAGGTTTTTATGCATAAAGCACACGGCCTATACCTGGTGGGTATGCAAATTGATTTCCAGGATGGATTAAATGCCCGTGGCTTTACTTTTAATAATCCAAATGCGGCAAGCACCTGCGGTTGCGGCACCTCGTTTTCGGTGTAAAACAAATTTACCTTCAAATATAAAAGGCGAAAAGTACTATTATTTTTCGCCTTGTTTCGTTCCATATAAACCCTTTTTCCGCAGATAAGAAAGGTTAATTTCGCACATTAATAATTACAGGTACGTATGCGGCAGGCAAAGCAAAAGGTATGCAAAAGCGAATACCGAAAGCACCGCAATACTATAGGGTATCAAGTCGGGATACTCGAACTCTTTAAATAACCTGCGTTTGGTTGAATGAGCGGTTATAATTGTGTCCATAACAAAAAAACAGGAATAACGTACCGATAACTACTTAATCAAATATAATTATTATAATATAACTTCCTGATTCGTTTTTCATCAAATAGTATAACTTTCTGATTAATTTTTAATCACAAAGTTATACTACGCGGCTTAATATATAAGCCATACTTTTATAATTGCTTACATGTAACAAACCAATGGGTACCATAGTCTTACCTACAAGCTTTTGTTAACCCGATATGGCCGTAAAAACCACCTACAAAGAAAATATTGCTATCGCCCTGCAGTCGATAGGCGGCAACAGGCTGCGGACCTCGCTTACCGCGCTGATTATTGCGATAGGTATTATGGCCCTGGTAGGCATTTTAACTGCTATTGAAGGCGTGAAGCAATTTACTAATGATGCCTTTTCAGGGCTCGGAGCGAATTCGTTTACCTTGCAAAACAGAGGCGATGGTTTTGGCTTTGGGAATGGCGGGCATCGTAAAGCTTATCCCGCAATCCGTTATGAGCAAGCCCGGGAGTTTAAAGATAAGTTTGCACTACCGTCGCTGATAGCTATTAACTTACAAATGTCCGGAACAGCAATAGCCAAGTATGGCAATCAAAAAACCAATCCTAATATTTCGGTAAATGGTTCAAACGAGAACTACCTGGTTACCAATGGGCAAAAACTGGCTTTCGGGCGTAATTTTTCCTCGTCCGAAATGGAACATGGCAGCAATGTGGTGATGATTGGTAACGAGATAAAAAAGAAACTATTTAAAGACGCCGACCCTATAAATAAAATGATCTATGTAGGGAATAACGAGTATAAGGTAATTGGTGTATTTGCCTCAAAAGGCTCCAGCGCCGGTTTTGGAGGCGATAAATTTTGCGTGATACCTATTTCTAAGGCTAACCAGCTTAAGGATTCGCTGCACACATCATTTACCATCACCATAAAAGTAAACAATGCAGCTGCGCTTGATGCAAGCGTTGGCGAAGCAACTTCGCTATTCAGAAATATTCGCGGCCTGCGTGTTGGCAAGGAGGATAATTTCGAAATTGAAAGAAGCGACTCGATACAGCAGGAGCTATCCGGCCAGCTTGCTTACATGACCATGGGAGGCGCAACTATAGGTATCATTACACTTATTGGCGCAGCAATCGGCTTAATGAACATTATGCTGGTTTCGGTTACTGAGCGCACACGCGAAATCGGTCTGCGTAAAGCATTGGGCGCTACCCCGTCTATCATCCGCAAACAATTTTTAATCGAGGCTATAGTTATATGCCTCATTGGCGGCATTGGCGGTATTATATTGGGGATGGCTATCGGCAACCTCATTGCCGTAAATATCAGCGGGTCATTCGTAACACCGTGGAAGTGGCTCTTTGGCGCCATCGCCTTGTGTACAGGTATCGGTCTTATTTCAGGATTTTATCCGGCTAAGAAAGCATCCAGGCTAGACCCGGTTGAGGCTTTGAGATACGAATAAAGGATGTGCGAATGATTTGAAGATGAGTTGATTTGACGATTTGAAAATTAAGCAAATCAGCACATTTGTTTTATCATCTTCAAATTAACACATCATCAAATTTTCAAATTATATCATCCGCACATTTACATATCCGCACATTCGCACATCACTTCAACAATGTATTCTTCAGCGGATAATCAAAGAGCAGTTTCTCCAAATACGGCATTCTCAATGCATTTTTAAATGCTTCGGCATGCCTTGGGTGGTGCATATCACTCGATATGAAATTCACTAGTTGGTTATCTATCAGCTGCTCGGCTATTCTTCTTGCGCCCAGGCCATAGTAACCTGTTAAGGATATGGTATTTATCTGAAAATCAACACCCCAGTCATGCAGGTTCCTGAACTGGTCCAGGTCCATATAGGGATATCGCTCCGGATGAGCCAATATTGGCTTAAATCCTTTGTCCCGAAGCTTTTGTACTACAGAAATGGTATTAACAGGCTGATTGATGAACGAAAACTCGAAAAGCACATAGTTATCACCCATTACCATTAATCCACCGTCATCAATCCTTTTCTCAAAGGTTTCATCAAAATAGTGTTCTGCGGCAGCCTGTACTTCTACATCAATATTTTCTTTTACCAGTTCTGCTTTAAGAATAGCCAGTGCATTATTAATAGTTTCGGCATTATTTCGATAATAATCAACCATGATGTGCGGAGTGGCGATAAATTTATTTATGCCAACTTCCATCATCTGCCTGATAAGGAAAATCGATTCCTGAGTATTTTGGGCGCCATCGTCAATACCCGGCAAAATATGCGAGTGCATATCTACACCTATCGAACTATAGTCGAAGGTGATTTCCCTTTTTGCCTCTTTCTTTTTAAATAGCCCAAACATTTTATCGGTTGTTATATTGCTCGCTGTAATATTGCTGGTAATGTCCCGAAGTTACATCGTTCAGCCACTCCTCGTTTGCCAGGTACCATTCAACTGTTTTCTCCAGGCCTTCCTCAAAGGTAATCGACGGCACCCAGTTCAATTCGTTTTTAAGCTTCGATGCATCAATGGCATACCTCAAATCATGCCCTGCCCTATCGGTAACGAAGGTTATCAATTTTTCCGACTCACCGGCCTGTCTGCCTAATTTTTTATCCATTACCTGGCAAAGCAGTTTTATCAGGTCGATATTCTTCCACTCATTATGGCCGCCGATGTTGTAAGTAGAACCGGCTTTGGCATTATGGAAAATTACGTCGATGGCCCGTGCATGGTCTTCAACCCAAAGCCAATCGCGTATGTTTTCGCCTTTACCATAAACAGGTACAGGCTTCATCTGTTTGATGTTATTAATAGCCAGCGGTATCAATTTCTCGGGAAAATGATACGAACCGTAGTTATTCGAGCAGTTCGAAATTACTGTACCCAGTCCATAGGTATCATAATAGGCTCGTGCAAAATGGTCAGAACTTGCTTTTGACGCAGAGTATGGCGAATGCGGGTCGTATCCTGTTTCTTCGGTAAACATCCCATCGTCGCCTAACGTGCCGTAAACCTCGTCGGTAGATACATGATAGAACCGGGTGGAGTCATACTTCCCCTGCCAGGCATGGCGGGCAGCGTTCAACAGATTAACGGTGCCAACCACATTGGTTATCACAAAATCAAGCGGGTTGGTAATAGACCGGTCAACATGCGATTCAGCCGCCAGGTGTATTACAGCGTCAGGCTGCTCATCAGCAAAAAGCTTTTGTATGAAGTCCTTATCAACAATATCGCCTTTTACAAATTTATAATTGGGCTCATGCTCAATATCGCGCAGGTTTGCAAGGTTCCCGGCATAGGTTAGCTTATCCAGGTTGATAATGCTGTAATCCGGGTAGCTTTTCACAAACCGGCGCACTACGTGCGAACCTATAAAACCTGCACCACCGGTAATGATTATCTTTTTCATTAAAATAATGATTGCTTTTGTTCGGCCTTTAAATCGTATTTCGCAGCTATCAAATCTATTAACCGGTTTGATTACAATTATACCTGCTTAGTTACAATTATCAAACGGCTTTTTGTTAAAAGATGTATAAAACACTAAACGAGAATATTATCAGCGCACTATGAGGGGTTTTGCGCCAAATATTTTTCCCATTCCCAGGCAGACGCCATCATGGTGTCGATGCCTAGCTTTGCCGTCCACTTTAATACATTGGCCGATTTGGTTACATCGCCCCAAACCTTTTCCACATCGCCTTCGCGGCGCGGGCCAATTTCATAATTTAGTTTTACGCCTGTGGTATTTTCAAAGGCTGCAATTATTTCCAGCACGGTATTGCCATTGCCCGTACCCAGGTTAAATACGTCGTAGCCATTAAAATTGTTGTTTGCCATCAATTTTAAAGCAGCTACGTGCGCTTTGGCCAAATCTACCACATGTATATAATCACGTACACAGCTGCCATCCTTTGTATTATAGTCATTGCCAAAAACGGTTATCTTTTCACGTTTGCCAATGGCTGTTTGTGTGATGAAAGGCACCAGGTTTTGCGGCACGCCGTTCGGCAATTCGCCAATCAGTGCAGTTTCATGTGCGCCAACCGGGTTAAAATACCGCAAAGCGATAACTTTTTTAACATCACCCGCAACAACGGCATCTTTTAATATCTCTTCGGCAATTTGCTTGGTGTTACCGTAAGGGGATTGTGCAGGCTTTACCGGGGCGTCCTCCGTTACGGGCAAAATATCAGGCTGACCATAAACTGTACAACTTGACGAAAAAACAAAATCGGCCGGCTTGTTTTTATAAACTTTCAGCAGGTTAACCAGCGAACCAATATTGGTATGATAATATTTCAGCGGATTTTTAACCGACTCGCCAACCGCCTTAAAGGCTGCAAAGTGAATTATGCCATCAATACCCGGCTCAGCTGCGGCAAACTCTTCCAGCTTTTCCATATCACAAATATCAAACTGGTGAAAAGCCGGTTTAAACCCAATAATTTTGCTAAGCTGGTCTAATATCTTAATATTAGAATTGGATAAATCGTCAATTATTACAGGCTCATATCCTGCTGCAACCAGTTCAACCACGGTGTGCGAGCCGATGTATCCCAAGCCGCCCGTTACTAAAATTTTAGCCATTAGTTTTTGTTGTAGTATGTAAAGTCTTTATGCTGTATTTCCTTTTCAGGCAGCGATTTAAAGTATTCGTAGGTGATTTTCAGGCCTTCGCTTCTCGAAACTTTCGGCTCCCATCCCAAAATACTTTTTGCTTTGGCGATGTCGGGCCTGCGCTGTTTAGGGTCATCCGTAGGTAACGGCAGGCTTGTCAGCTTCTGATTGGTGCCGGTTAGCTTAATAATTTCCTCGCCAAACTCGCGTATGGTTATTTCATCCGGGTTACCAATGTTCATCGGCTGCGCGTAATCGCTAAACAACAGGCGATAAATACCTTCAACCAGGTCGTCTACATAACAAAAAGAGCGGGTTTGCGAGCCATCTCCAAACATTGTTAATGGTTCACCGCGTAAAGCCTGGCCGATAAATGCCGGTAATACACGCCCATCGTTAAGACGCATACGCGGGCCGTAAGTATTAAATATGCGTACAATGCGGGTTTCGAGCCCGTGGAAAGTGTGATAAGCCATGGTTATCGCTTCCTGGAAACGTTTAGCCTCATCATATACCCCGCGCGGACCAACAGGATTAACGTTACCCCAATATTCTTCCGGCTGCGGGTTTACATTTGGGTCGCCATAAACTTCGGACGTCGAGGCTATCAGCATCCTTGCTTTTTTTGAACGTGCAAGGCCCAACAGGTTATGCGTGCCCAATGAACCCACCTTTAAAGTCTGTATCGGGATTTTTAAGTAATCGATAGGGCTTGCCGGTGATGCGAAGTGCAGTATGTAATGCAGGTCGCCGGGAACGTAAACGAATTTGGAAACATCGTGGTTATAAAACTCGAAGTTCTCCAGCTTAAACAAGTGCTCTATATTGCGCAGGTCGCCGGTTATCAGGTTATCCATGCCTATAACATGGTAATCTTCGGCAATAAATCTGTCGCATAGGTGCGAGCCAAGGAAACCAGCCGCGCCGGTTATGAGTATTCTTTTACGCTCTGCCATTAATTAACTGTTTTGCGCCCGATGCTGCTGTAATAAAAACCGTAGTCTTTCATCCTGTCCAAATCGTAAAGGTTACGCCCGTCAAAGATAACAGGAGCTTTTAACTTTTCCTTCATAAAATCGAAATCAGGTGTTCTGAACACCGGCCATTCGGTTACAATCAACAGGGCATCGGCACCTTCGAGCGCATTATACCTGTTTGTGGCATATTCTATTTTATCGCCAAGCAGTTTTTTAACATTTGGCATACCTTCAGGGTCGTATGCAACAACTTTTGCACCTTCCTTCAGTAATTCCTCAATTATATATAAAGCAGGGGCTTCGCGTATATCGTCGGTTTCCGGCTTAAAGGCCAAACCCCAAATTGCAAAAGTTTTCCCTTTAAGACTATCCTTGCCGTAGTAATCGCGCATTTTAAGCACCAGGCGTTTTTTCTGCGTCTCGTTAACTTCCATTACCGAGTTCAATATCTTAAACTCGTATTTATTTTCTTCTGCCGCTTTCGCCAATGCCTGCACGTCTTTAGGGAAACAGCTACCGCCATAACCAACACCAGGGAACAGGAAACGTTTGCCGATACGGGCGTCAGCACCAACACCCTTCCGTACCATATCTACATCAGCGCCAACCAGTTCGCACATGTTGGCAATCTCGTTCATGAACGTGATTTTGGTTGCGAGGAACGAGTTGGCGGCATATTTGGTAAGTTCGGAAGAACGTTCGTCCATATATAAGATTGGGTTACCCTGGCGAACGTATGGCGCATATAAGTCGCCCATTATCAGGCGTGCTTTTTCGTCCATAGTGCCTATAACCACGCGATCGGGCTTCATAAAGTCCTCCACAGCCACGCCCTCGCGCAAAAACTCTGGGTTCGATACCACGGCAAACGGCATATCGGTATTTGCTTTCATTACCGCTGTTACCTTATCCGCAGTACCAACCGGCACGGTCGACTTGGTGACAATCACTTTATATTCAGTAATGATTTTTGCAATATCCTTTGCTGCGCCAAGCACGTAGCTTAAATCAGCCGCGCCATCAGCTCCCGGGGGGGTCGGCAATGCTAAAAATATCACCTTGGCAGGGCCGATTGCTTCTGCAAGGTTAGTGGTAAATGTCAATCGTTCCTGTTTGATGTTCCTGTGAAACAGCAAATCAAGGCCCGGTTCGTAAATCGGCATTTCGCCGGCGCGCATCTTATTTACTTTCTCTTCTATGATGTCTACGCATACCACTTCGTTACCGGTTTCGGCCAAACAAGTTCCGGTAACGAGGCCAACGTAACCGGTTCCGATAACAGCAATTTTCATTTTTTTTATTTTTTTTAAGTGAAAATGGATCTATCGTGAGCAATTTGCTTTTTTTTAATGCTGGTCACGATGGTTTCATAAATAAAGTATTTTATTGTGATTACATTTACCCCGCGAAGATAATAATTCATAATTAAAATGCTCGTACTATATAATTCCGGGGTCAAATTATATTTTCTTGCAGTTTACTTAGCTTCATTCTTTAACAAGAAAGCCAAACTATGGGTAAGTGGCCGCAAAAAGCAGGCATTTATACGTTTAAAACAGAGTATTTGGTTTCACTTTGCCTCACTTGGCGAATTTGAGCAGGGAAGACCGGTATTGGAATATTTCCGGGCCTCATTTCCTGAAAAGAAAATCGTGGTTACTTTTTTCTCTCCCTCGGGATACGAGATACGGAAGAATACCCAACTAGCAGATTTTGTATACTACCTGCCGCTAGACACAGCAACAAATGCCAGGCGGTTTATAGATGCTATTCAACCTGAAATTGCTGTGTTTACCAAGTACGAATACTGGTATCACTTTTTTAGTGAAACCCATCAGCACAATATCCCTTTATTTGTTATTTCCGGGATATTCAGGCCGGGGCAGGTGTTTTTTAAATGGTATGGCGGATTGCACCGAAAGATGCTAAACTTTGTATCACATTTTTTTGTGCAGGATGAAAAATCAAAAGAATTGCTGGGAACGCTTCAAATAACTAATGTTACTATAAGCGGCGATACACGTTTCGACAGGGTTTGGGCTAACGCACAGCTACCGAAAGCCATCCCGGTAGTTAAGGCGTTCACCGCAGGGCATAAGGTGTTCATTGCTGGTAGCACCTGGCCGCCAGACGAAGAACTGATAGCAAAACTCCTAACCCAATATCCCGGTTGGAAATTTATCATTGCCCCACATGAAATTCGCGAGGATAAAATTCAGAAATTATTATCACTATTGCCTTCCGGCGCTGCTGCCCGATATTCAGAAATCGCGAACACAACTGACGTCTCACATCCCATATCTAACATCTCCTGTCTCATAATAGATAATATCGGCATGCTTTCATCGCTTTACCAATACGGCGATATTGCTTACATTGGTGGTGGATTCGGCGCCGGAATTCATAATACCCTTGAGGCGGCGGCTTTTGGCTCACCCGTAATTTTCGGGCCTGAATATTCAAAGTTTAAAGAGGCGAAAGACCTTATTGCGCTACAGGCAGGGTTTAGCATCAGTAATGAGGCAGAATTGCAAAATGTAACAAATAACATGGTTAACAATCAAACATTTTATAACAATGCTACCCGGAAAATTAAGGGGTATGTAGAAGAACATACCGGCGCTACAGCTATTATTGTTGAGCACATAAATAATGGTATATCCCAGGAAAAATAAGCTTATTTATTGGTGCATGCATCAATACGTAACTTTTCTTGTACGTACTAAATTCCAGCAGCTTATTTCTAACCCTATCGATATTGATAAAAATAAATCAATACTCCTGTTGGCCAATCATTTTAGTTTTTGGGATGGCCTGATATTACACTGTATTAATGATGCGCTGTTTAAAAAGAATTTCCATTTCATGGTAAATGAAGACACCGCCTATAAACTCCATTACCTGCAATATGGCGGCGCATTTTCCATCAACAAAAAATCAAGACAAATACTGGAATCTTTAGATTATGCCGCCGCCCTGCTTGCGGAGCCCGATAACCTTGTGCTGCTGTTTCCGCAGGGAAAGCTATTCTCGAATTTTGTAGAAGATGTGCGTTTTGAAAAGGGTGTATTACGGGTGATAAAACAAGCAGCGGGTAAATTTCAATTAGTGTTTACCGCAACATTTATCCAGTTTTACAAGCACAGGAAGCAAAGCATTAACGTATATCTAAAAAATGAGGCAGTAGATTATGCGGATAAAAGCATAACTGAACTGAAGAAAGCATACCAACGTCATTACGATGCGGCTAAAAAATTACAAATCGAAATAGACCTATAAAAACGCTGATAAAATAAATATGTCTTCTTTTAATCTTCTTGCCTAGTTGAACCTATCAGTTTCAAATAAAAAAGCGCCAGGTTTTAACTGACGCTTTGGGGGTGTTATTTAAGAGGATATTATGCTATAGATTAATCACGAAGGTGCAACAGGGCCTTCACCTGGTTGTAATTCTTTGGGTTTATGCTTCCCAAGGTGTGTACGCCGCCGGGGATAATAACATACCGGAAGCTATGGGCGTTTGAAATACTGCTATAGGCGTTGATACTGCTCGTTAAAGTAATCCGGACATTGCCAACTGTACAAAGGCTCGACCATGTGTCAAGGTTTGGCGTAGTACCACTCATATAATTAATAAGGATCGGTAATGCGCTCACCTGGTCTGTTGGCCAAATTACCGGGTTATAGCCATTTAATTTGCCGTAAACAATTACAGAACCATTATCTAAAATAGCTTGAGTTATTTTAGAAGCCGGTATATCCGCTGTAAAATTTACAGTGCCAAAAACGGTTGTTTTGGCGTATGTTGACGGTGTTATCCAGTCGGAATATATCACATTTGCTGTACCGGTTGCGCCTTTTGGCCCGATAGCACCAGTAGGGCCGGTGGCGCCTGTAGTTCCGGTCGTGCCGGTGGGGCCGGTAGTACCGGGGTCGCCTTTATCGCCTTTGTCACCTTTTGCGCCGGTAGGGCCTATCGGGCCTATCGGGCCGGTTGATCCGGTTGAACCCTGGGGACCCGGGTCTCCATTTTTTCCGCAGGAAACGACACACAGCACAACAACGGCTGTAATCATCAGGAAGTAATTTTTTGTTTTCATAGAATTTTAATTAAATATTAAATAAGTAGTTTGTAGCCGGAACAAAAGTGTTGAGAATGACAGGCGGATGAATCAGGATAACTACTTGATTTATGAGGGGTTATTACTGCTTTTTTTTTACGTAGTTACCGTACAAGACCTACGTGATTCAACGTATTCAAAATATTAGCCGCTGAAATGATAGCTATAAAAACCGCGCTTTCAGACTAATAATTTGCGCCGGCTATCCGCATAAAGCAATTTATTTTATCTTTATCAGGTGTTAATCGCAATATCTATAACCCTGCTTTTCATCGTTCTGCGTTTCACGGTAACGGTCTTTAACTTTGTATCCAATCCAAAGCTCACCAGGGTGAACCGCCATTACGATGACATGGTATCTATACTCATTCCCGCCCGTAATGAACAGGATAATATTCTGCAATTGCTTCAGTCCATTCTTAAACAGGAATATAAAAACTACGAGGTTATAATTTATGACGATGAGTCAACCGACGATACCTATAAGATATGCGAGGAATTTGCCAAAAAGCACTCTTATTTCACCGTTATTAAGGGCGATGAACTGCCACCCGACTGGCTGGGCAAAAACTACGCCTGCCACCAGCTTGCAAAAAAAGCAAAAGGCAGATACCTGTTATTTTTAGATGCCGATACTACCATAAGCACCGGCCTTATCAACAGCGCAGTGCATCGCATGTACATTAATAAACTAGGGTTATTAAGCCTTTTCCCCAACCAGGAGATGCTTACACCTGGCGAAAAGTTTACAGTACCGCTGCTTCATTTTTTGTTGCTGAACACCTTTCCGCTGCGGCTGGCATTTTTAACCAAAAGCCCTTCGGCAGCCACCGCCTGCGGACAGTTTATGTTGTTTGATGCCGAAGTGTACCAGCAACAGGAATGGCACCGCCAGGCTAAAGACAAAGTGGTTGAAGACGCGGAGATAATGCGACTTGTAAAATCAGCCTCGCATAACGGCGAAGTATTGCTGGCTAACAATATGATATTTTGCCGGATGTACCGGGGCTACCAGGACGCGTTAAACGGGTTCAGCAAAAACGCGCTGGCGGCTTTTAATTACAGCGTAATCGCCCTTTTAATTTATATCTTACTGCTGGTTGGCGGCCCGATGATTATCCTTATGACCCTGAACTTCAATTTAATATTTTTTACGGCCGGTTTAATCATGCTGACCCGTATCATGATTTCGCTCGCTTCAGGGCAAAATACACTGCTTAATATCGTTCTGCACCCGGTACAGATGATAAATATGGTAATTATCGCATTTCTATCTATCCAAAAATATCTTACCAAAACAAACCTGTGGAAAGGCAGGCGGGTTTGATGTGCGGATTGATGATTTGTAACCGGATGCGCTTTGTTGACTGATGACTAACAAACCAATAAACTTTTTTAGTTAATTTTGTACCACCATGGGAGATTACGGTTTACAGGTTACTATTGACCAGGATTCGGGCTTTTGCTTCGGGGTTGTGTACGCTATCGATATGGCCGAAGAAATACTGGCTGAAGATGGTTACTTGTATTGCCTTGGTGATATTGTACATAACGACGAGGAGGTAGAGCGCCTTAAAGCCAGGGGCCTGCGTATTATCGACCATGCCGACCTTGTTAACCTGAAAAACGAAAAGGTACTTATACGTGCCCATGGCGAAGCGCCGGAAACTTACCGCATCGCGCTCGAAAACAACATCACCCTGATAGATGCCTCCTGCCCTGTTGTGCTTAAACTGCAGAATCGTATCAAAACCTCGTTCGACGCTAATGAGAAAATAATTATTTTCGGAAAACATGGCCATGCCGAGGTGATAGGCTTACAGGGACAAACCAACAATGAAGCCATTGTATTCCAGGATATTGCCGAGCTGGACGATGTTGAATTGCCTGAAAACATTACGCTGTACAGCCAGACCACCAAAAGCATGGAGAAGTTCTACAGCATAAAAGACCAGCTTTTGCAGCGCGGCTACAATCTTAAAGCTAACGATACTATTTGCCGCCAGGTATCAAACCGCGATATGGATTTGCCAAAATTTGTAAACCAGTTTGATAAAGTTGTTTTCGTTTCGGGCCGCAAATCGTCAAACGGCAAGGTGCTGTTCGAAGTTTGCCGCAAACATAATCCCAATACTTATTTCATTTCTTCGGCGGCAGAATTGCAGAAAGAATCATTCTCACCCGGCGATAAGGTGGGCATAGCAGGCGCCACCTCAACCCCTATGTGGCTGATGCAGGAAGTAAAGGCGGAGCTGGAGAGATTTTAAAAGGTCGGAAAGACCGAAAAGTCAGTAAAGTCCGAAAGATTATATCCGATCTATTTAAAACTGCATTCATACCCGCGTCATTTCTTCCCGACTTTTGGCCTTTACTGTCTTTCGGATTATAAAATCACTAACTTTGCGTCGCGAAAATTATGGCGAAAAAAGGAATTTTACTGGTTAACCTGGGCACTCCCGACAGCCCCGAAACCAGCGATGTAAGAAAGTATCTCAACGAATTTTTAATGGACCCAAGGGTTATCGATATTAACCCCGTATCGCGTGCGTTGCTGGTTAAGGGCATAATCGCGCCGTTCAGAGCTCCGAAATCAGCCAAGCTATACCAACATATCTGGAGCGCAGAGACAGGCTCACCGCTTTTGCATTACAGCAAGCTGCAGCACCAGGCTTTGAAAGAACGGTTGGGTGATGAATACCAGGTTGAGCTCGCCATGCGTTATCAAAGCCCATCTATCGAATCGGCCCTGGATAGATTGAAGGCCGGCCTTGTTGAAAGTATACAGGTTATCGCCCTTTTTCCTCAATACGCTTCGGCCAGCACGGGTTCGGTTTATGATAAGGTGATGGACATTGTACGGCATTGGCAAACCATTCCTTCGCTGTCGTTCGTTAACTCGTTTCACGATAATGAGCTGATGATCGAAACCTTCGCCAACAACAGCCGCAAATATAACCCTGAAACATACGACCATATATTATTCAGCTTTCATGGCCTGCCCCAGCGCCAAATTGTTAAATGCGACCATACCGGCAACTACTGCCTTAAATCCGCCGATTGTTGCGATTCGCTTAACGACGTAAACAAGTACTGCTATTCTGCGCAATCCTATGATACAGCACGCTTGATCGCTGAAAAGCTCGATCTGCCCAAAGAAAAATATACAGTTTGCTTCCAGTCGCGCCTCGGCAGCGACCCATGGGTGCAGCCCTACACCAGCCAGGTTATTGCACAAATGGCTAAAGAAGGCAAAAAACGTTTATTGGTATTCTGTCCGGCTTTTGTGGCCGACTGTCTTGAAACCGTTTACGAAGTAACCGAAGAATACGGCGGAGAATTTAAGGTCCTCGGCGGAGAGCACGTGCAATTGGTGGAAAGCCTTAACGATGCTTCAACCTGGATTGACGCGCTGGAAGAAATGGTTGTGGGTAAGAAGTAGTTTGCGGTTTGAGTTAGCAGTTGGCTGCGATTATTTTTATTTTCGCATATGAAACATCAATATGTGATTAATTCCAGAGGTCAACGGACAGGTGTAATCGTTTCTCTTAAAGAATGGAATGCTCTTAATTTAGAAGATCGATAAATTGAAACGGGAATTACAGGAAATGGAATTAGCTATGCGCTATAAAAATGCATTTGAAGATGCTGACTTATTTCGTCAGGGATCATTGAAAACCTATTCAATTAATAGCTTGCTGAATGATTTAAAATAACTCGTTTCCCTATAAATCCGCATTCGACATTCCGAATTCCGCAATTAAAACAACTGCCCAATAATATCATCAGCAGATAATCCTTCTGCTTCAGCGTGGTAGCTGCGCACAATGCGGTGTCTTAATATCGGTTTGGCAATAGCTTGCACATCTTCAATATCGGGCGAGTATTTTCCACTGATAACTGCATGGCATTTTGCCCCTAAAATTAAAAATTGCGATGCTCTTGGCCCCGCGCCCCAATTCAGCAGGCGTTTTACCTGCGGAGCAGCCAATTCTCCGTTAGGACGGGTTTTAGCTACTAATCGAACTGCATATTCCAACACGTTATCCGCAACAGGGATATTGCGCACCAATTGCTGAAAATAAATTATCTGCTCGGCGTTTAAGAGCGGCCGGATCTCCTGTGTATTAGTACCGGTGGTGTTTTTAACTACCTGTAACTCTTCTTTAAAAGTCGGGTAGTCTAATGCCACATTGAACATAAAGCGGTCAAGCTGAGCTTCAGGTAATGGATAAGTTCCTTCCTGCTCGATGGGGTTCTGTGTAGCCAGCACAAAAAATGGCTGCGAAAGCTTATGGGTAATACCCGCAGCGGTTACTGCTTTTTCCTGCATAGCTTCTAAAAGGGCAGCCTGCGTTTTTGGTGGAGTACGGTTAATCTCATCGGCAAGGATGATGTTTGCGAAAACCGGCCCGGGT
>JAZJZL010000028.1:0-6666 GCA_040389845.1 Bacteroidota bacterium | reverse complement strand
CTATCCTCGCCTAATATTTCAGACCCGATGATGTCAGATGGCATCAGGTCGGGAGTAAACTGTATGCGTTTAAAATCAAGGTCGAGCACCTGCGCTACGGTTTGAACCAGCAATGTTTTAGCAAGACCAGGTACGCCCACAAGCAGGCAGTGACCATTGCTGAAGATAGAAATCAGTACAAATTTCAGCACCTCGTCCTGGCCTACTATTACCTTTCCAATTTCGGCACGTATTTGCTGATAGGCTTGCCTTAAAGCATCGGCGGCCTCCACTTCCGAGCGGTGTTGCATATTATTGTTTTACTTCAGCAGGTTTAGTTTCTTCGGTCTTTATTTCAGCGGTCGCTGGTGTACTCCAGCCTTTCAGCATTGGGCAGCCCTGGTATTGCGGGTCAATCCTGATGAATGTTTCTTTCCTCCTCTTCTCAAACCACTGGCTCACGGTGAGGTTTATCTTTTGGTTGCTGGCGTACTCTTTAATCTTCGGATAGTCCTGCTCCAAATTTGCTCTGTGGGCGTTTGTTGTCGATTTCAGGTATAACAGCTTGTAGCCTTTCTTACCGTCCTGACCGGTAAATAAGAATGGCTTTGAAATGCTGCCAACCTTCATCGTATCAACTACCAGTGCTACCTGCGGATCGAGCTTATCCGTCGGAATATAGGTTGATCGCGTCTCCACATTTTCAGCATTCAGCATCATACCGCCGTTATATTTGGTATCCTTATTGTCCGAATAAAAAGCAGCGGCTTCCGAGAAGTTTATCTTCTTATTCGTCATTAGCAAATTATAAATACTGTCTGCTTTTGCTTTCGCCCTGTTCAAGCTTTCTTCGGTAATTGCCGGAATAATCAAAATATGCCGCGTATGTACCTGTTCTCCCCTCCGCTCAATCACCTGCAAAAAATGAATTCCGGCTTCGGATTCAAATACCGGCGATATGTCTCCCGCCTTTAATTTAAAGGCCATTGCAGTGAAGTCTTTTACATATTGCGTACGGTCGCCAAATCCCAGGTCACCACCTTGAGGCGCCGAACCCGGGTCCTGTGAATACAAACGCGCGAGCTTTCCAAAATCCTCCCCCGCTAAAACACGCTTACGCAAATCCTCAGCTTTATTCCGGTAGGCTTCTTTCTCCGAATTATTCAACTTCGGAGAAAATACAATCTCACCTATTTCAACCTCTTTGTTAAAGGTTGGCAGGCTGTCTTTAGGTATACCGTCAAAAAACTTCTTAACGTCCTGTGGTGTGGTATTTACGTTAGCGGTAATTTTTTGCTGCATTTTCTGAGCGATAAGGCTCTCTTTTATATCCGGACGAACCTCATCTTTATATTGGATAACTGAACGGCCTAAAAACTGTTCCAGCCTGTCCTGACCACCTGCACGTTGAATCATGTCACGCATCCTGCGGTCTACACTGTTATCAACCTCGTCGTCCTTTACGTCAATACTGTCTATAACAGCCTGTGCAGCAAGTAGTTTTTGAGTCACCAACTGCTGCAATATCTGGCATTTGGCAGCCTCGCTTGGCGGCATACCCTGTGCCACATAAGTGGCATATTTTAGCTCGATATCCGATTGAAGGATAATGTTGCTTCCAACAACGCTGGCAATTTTATCGAGCGTACGTTTTTTTGGCTGCGCCTTTACGGCCGATATAACTAAAATTAAACTTAAAATGGCTAACCCAATCTTTCTCATGTACCTTATGCTATATAACATCCCCATTTTCCGGGACTAAAAAACCTTCGAATTTCGGTAAAATTTATCAATTACCTATGGTGTAATTGGCGTAAATACCTAAAACTGAATTATAATTGTGCGAATATGCCGATAATGCAGCAAACTGTTTACTCGCTTTTGGTTAAAATTTGTTAAAAATTTCATCTAAATCTGCTAAATCCTTAACTCCAAAGCCGCATAAAAATTATATTTGTCTTCCGGTATTTGCGATTGTTACAAACAAAACCACAAGCATATTTATGCCGGACGATAAGCGAGTTTGACTAATGAATGTAGAAAACCCCAGGGCTTTTAGTTTTATTATGCAGGATGATATTTACCTGCTGGAGGCTGATAAAAGCTTTTACACCACGCCTGTACCTATTACTGCGTCAAATACCGTTGCCGAGCCGGAGCCGGTTTACGTTGCAACCCCTGTCGCGGAAACAGTAGTTGAAAAGCCAGAGCCTGCAAACTTTAAGTTTATGGGCGGTAATAAAAAGCATTACCTCATTTTCACTTATTATCCTGGTGTTGAGTTTATTGACGAAGGGCACCTCACTGCATTGCAAAGCACACTTGGCAGGCTTAATACCGGCCCCGATGATGTAGCCATAGTTAACCGGGCAAATTATCCGGATACTAAGCTTGAGTCGCTGAGTACGTTTTTCAATCCGCAGAAATTGTTGTTCCTTGGCAAAAACAGCCTGCCTGCCGAAATAGCGAATACCCCGCTAAATAAAATAAGCCCGGTTGAAGGAATACGCACGCTACTCACATTCAGCTTTGATGAAATGATGAACAGCGTTGAGCATAAAAAAGCTTTCTGGGAACAAATGAAGCAATTTTAACCATGCACCGTTTAGTTTTCGCTACCAATAATGCCCATAAGCTGCAGGAAGTTGCAGCTAAAATTAAAGGGCAGATAACTATATTAAGTCTTGACGATATTAGCTGCTATGATGATATCGCCGAAACCGGGACGACTTTCCATGAAAACGCTTCCATCAAAAGCCATTATATCTTCAACAAATATCACCTCGATTGCTTTGGCGACGACAGCGGCCTCGAAATAGACGCGCTGAACGGTGAGCCCGGCGTTTATTCTGCCCGTTATGCCGGCAAACATGGCGACCACGGGGCTAATATTAACAAGGCACTTATGCTGCTGCAAGGTAAAACTAACCGGGCAGCCCGTTTCCGTACTGTAATCTCTCTTTTATGGAATGGTGTTGAGCATTTTTTCGAAGGAACGGTTGAAGGCACCATTCGTCGCGAAAGTTCAGGGAGTGAAGGATTCGGCTATGACCCTATTTTTCAACCTGATGGCTACAAGGTTACTTTTGCAGAAATGACATTGGAAGAGAAAAATGCAATAAGCCACAGGGCTATAGCTGTAGAGAAGTTGCTGGAGTTTTTGAATAATAATTAGGAGCAGGCGTTCTATTCGTAGAGACGCAATGTTTTGCGTCTCCGCTTAATGTCATCGTTAACCTCTCAGTCGGAGGCGCAAAATATTGCACCTCTACAGTAGCTTACACTTGTTTCACGGCTCCCGGCTTTGCCGCTGTCGTATCTTTTTTAGGAGCTATTACCGGCATCTTAACTGGCACACCCTTAGGCAAGCTATCTTTAGTAGCCTTTACGGGTTGTTGCCTTGGCGCTAGTTTATTGATGCTGTCCGCAACGGCTTTTACGCCGGGCAACTTTGATGGAACTGTCTTTAAACTATCGGAAGCAGCTTTTACGCCGGGCAATTTTACACCACCTGTACCTGTCGTATCTTTTACCGCCTTGCCGCCAATCGCCGGAATCTTTTTATCTGTTGCCTTACCGGCCTTTCCTTTATCCTTTGCAGCTTTTGCTTCGGCTTTTTTATTGAATGATGGTATAATGGACTCTTTTGACACCGGTCGGTCTTTAGGCTTCCAGATAAAACCTTTTAATATCTTATCATCTTCCTGCACCTTATCCATCGGCGTGTATTTATTCTCCGGTTTCAGATACAGTGCTACCCTCATGACCTTATTATTTTCGAAGTCGATACCAATACGCGTGCTTAATGAACGCTCCATACCCGTGACTGTATTTTTGGCGCTATCCCTGGCGAAATAAATAGTTTCGGCATTGCCGTCGATAAACATTTTATTCAGCTTGTCATTTTTAAAATATCCCCGCATTTTCTTGCCGGCCATCTGGTTAAAATGCAGGGAATCCGTTTTATCTATATTCACAATAAAGGCATGCGGAAACATCGACATGTTATCCATCTTTTTATGCTTCATCTGCAAATAAATAGTATCGCCGCTTAGCTGCGAGCCTTCAGTCCATATCATCGGGTTTACATAGCATCGAATGGTGGAATCTACACCACTGTAAAACATGGAGTCGGACTTGGCCTGCATATCCGATTTGAACATTTTGAAATGATGGTGCGCTATCACAATTCTTATGCGCGCAGTATCGCTTGGTTCCAGTTTACGCGTCAATGTAACGGAGTCATCCAGCCGCTTTTTTCGCAGGCTATCTGCAGCTATTTGCTTTTTGCTCAAAACCACCGGCTTTTTGGCGACTACTTTGGGCTTGCCAAAAAATTCGCGATGCAGGAAACTGGTATCTAAAGACACCCCGGCCAGCTTACCGGTTAAAAATTTGGAGTCCGGCACTTTTACCTTCGCCTTCGCCGAGGTATCGCGAATATGCGCCAACCGCTGTTTCTCCTGGTAGACCTTTAAATTTTTATAGGTTAAAATCTGTGTTTCTATCGTATCAGCCGACATGTAAACCGAATCGCGCTTGATATGGCTCGTATCTTTTGCAGCCTTTTTTTCAGGTAATGTGTATTTTGGCTGTCCTGCCCGCAAGGGGATAATGTCATCATCCTTTCCCGCTATAGGTTTGGCTTTGCCTTTCGGAATTATTTTCGACTGAACCGTTTTTAGGTTTACATTTTTTAGTTGACCCGGCAGCTTTTTGCTGACCGAATCAATCTTTTTATGAAGCGCGCCGGTATCAATTGGTAATTTCGTAATAGCTGAATCAAGCTTTATCTTGCTGTCCTTTATTAAATCAGGCTTGCGTTTAAGCGTATTCTTCACAGTATCCGCCTTGCCTGGAACGGTTTTCTTAATTAACTGCGCCATGTTGATTTGAGCGGCCTGTTTGCCCGGATTTATCCTGAACGAGGAATCGGCTTTTCGTATCGAATCCGCTTTGGCGAGCGAATCGGTCTTGGTGGTATCTTTCTGTTCGGTGACGATAATGATGTAGGGGTCTTCTGTAACAACAGCACGTTCTTCCTCTTTAAAGTAGGTACCCAAATTTCCTTTGATGGTAGTTTTCTGTTCCAGGTCTATAAAAGTCACATGCTTAACTGCGCGGCCATAGCCCTTGAGCTTGTCATAGAAGAGGCTATCCCCCTTCAAAGATTTAGTGCCTGAGGTGTATAAGTTATTCTTCCCAAAAGCGGCCTGCTCGGTAGCCGTATTATAAGTTCCGTTTTCGGTATATAACGTATCATTGTCTTTTTTCTCTTTCTTCTCTTTTGGTTTCTGGATGCCGTAAATATGAGTGGGCCCATAAAAGTATGATATTTTGGTACCGGTATTGTATCGCATAGTATCAGTTTTCACCAATGCGTCTGGAGTGGTAAGCGATACATTGTACCTGAAATACGCGTCGCGCGATTTCGCGAAATAATAGCCATTTTTGCTAAGCAGCGTATTGTCTTTATTCACCAGTTTGCCGCCATCAGTATAAATACCTATGCGGGTGGCTGTATTGTAATTAAGATGATTGGTAGTTAACGTGGCGTCCTTATCCACCATTTTCACGTTATCGGTAAGTATAGCAATCTTGGTATTGCCGTTATAGTTCAACTTATCAGAGAAAACATGCAGCGTATCGCCCTGGTTAATTACCACATTGCCAAATGCATCAAAAGCATTGTCGGCCTGGTAAAAGTAAGCGCTGTCTGAACTAAGCGTCGAAAAATCCTGCTGGAAAGTACCCTGGTAAACCTTCATCACTTCTTTCCCGTTGATTTTTATCCCGGCAGTTTTATTCGATTTGAGCAGCTTTACCAACGACTTTTTCTGGCACAAAGCCACCGTCGATGTACACAATAACAAAACAAATAACACGTATTTCCTCACGGGCGCAAAATTAGTTTTTTGTCGGGGGTTTTAAATTAATAATTTTGGTGGATGCTGCCGGTAAAAAATTTCATAAACTTTGTTGAACAACATTCACTCTTCGACAGCAACAGTAAAGTGCTGGCAGCGGTAAGCGGGGGTATGGACTCTGTTCTTATGGTTCATTTACTCAAATCAGCAGGGTTTAATTTCGGCATAGCACATTGCAATTTCCAGCTCCGCGGCGATGAATCAAACGGCGATGAAACCTTCTGCCGCCAACTGGCGGAGCAATTTGATATTCCTTTTCATGTAACCCATTTCGATACATCGTTATACGCTTCCGAAAATAAAGTATCAACACAAATGGCCGCCCGCACCTTACGTTATCAATGGTTCGAAGAGATAAGGCAATGGGAGGGTTACACTGCAATTGCGCTTGCACACCACCAGAACGACACAATCGAAACAATATTGTTGAACCTAACGCGGGGCACGGGCATCGCAGGCCTGCATGGTATTTTGCCTAAGAACGGCACATTGGTAAGACCATTATTATTTTTAAGCAGGGATGAAATTCAACAGCATATCAGCGAATTACAGATACCTCACCGCGAAGACAGCTCAAACTCGTCCACAAAATATGCCCGCAATAAAATCCGGCTCGAGATAATTCCAAAGCTTAAAGAGCTGAACCCGGCGTTGGAGCAAACGTTCGAAAATAACCTCGCGCGTTTTAGGGAACTGGAAGAATTACTGGAATTGCGGGTGGCCGAGCTTAAAAATAAACTCATTGTAGTTAATGAGCAGG
>JAZJZL010000027.1:96976-105911 GCA_040389845.1 Bacteroidota bacterium | reverse complement strand
ACAGACATTTTAGTAATGCGAAAAAAAATAACAACAACGTCATGAAAAAAACAAATAGAAATCTCTATCTCTTAATATTGCTGACACTTGCCTTGGTCATACCCGAACAAGGCTGTAAAAAACTGGTTGAGGTCACTGCACCCGCAACAAACCTAACACAAGGAAATGTGTATTCAACGGACCAAACGGCAGCGGGTGTATTGACCGGAATTTTTCTTGACATGAGCGCTGATCTCCCGGCTGGTACCGGAACAGTCGCCCCTCTGTCTTATTACCCGGGACTGTCGGCAGATGAATTTACGCTTTGGTCGGGTGCAAGCAATCCAGAGCTGTCAGCGTTTTATCAAAATGCTTTAAACAATAATTATGCGTCAGAATTTTGGAATAATTTATATTATATTTTATATTCCACCAATGCTGCCTTAGAAGGTCTCAGCAGTAGTACTACGTTGTCCCCTGCTGTTAAACAACAACTAACCGGTGAAGCTAAATTTGCTCGTGCATTTTGCTACTTCTACCTGGTCAATCTATATGGCGACGTTCCTTTGCTGCTAAGCTCGAATACGCAGGCAAATGTTTCGGCGTCTAGGACGCCGGCGGCAACAGTCTGGAAGCAGATCATCTCGGATTTGTTAGACGCTCAAAGCCTTCTCAGTCCCAATTTCTTAGACGCCTCGTTATCCCTTAATAGTACAGAGCGTGTCAGGCCAACCAAATGGGCAGCCTCAGCATTATTGGCAAGGGCCTATTTGTATACGCAGGACTGGGCTTATGCAAAAGCACAAGCGAGCACAATAATTAACAACACGGCACAGTTTGGCTTAAGCGCACTTAACAATGCCTTCTTAAAGGCAAGTCTGGGGAATAAAGAAGCGATATGGCAGTTGCAGCCTGTAACAGTCGGTTTCAACACATTGGACGCTCCGCTTTTTGTCATAACCTCGGCAGGTCTGAGCGATGTAAACCCTGTTTATGTCAGCGACGGTCTGTTGGGCAGTTTCGAGTCAGGAGATCTCCGCAAAACCAGTTGGTTGAACTCAATCGCCGTTTCCGGGACAACCTATTATTTCCCCTATAAATATAAAGTATTTGCGGTCAATTCAGCCATCAGTTCGCCAAGCGCGATGTCGGAATTTGAGATGGTTTTGAGGCTAAGTGAACAATTCCTGATCCGCGCGGAAGCAGAGGCTAATTTAGGGGACATGAGTAGCGCTGCAAATGATCTCAATATTATCCGTTCCCGGGCGGGTTTGCCGGCAAGTACAATACTTACCTCAACAGCAACAATCGCACAAGCATTGACAGCTATTTTGCATGAACGCCAGGTAGAATTATTTTCCGAGTGGGGACACCGCTGGCTGGATTTGAAAAGGACAAAAACGGTGGACGCGATCATGGGCAGTCCAGGTAATGCCAGCATCGCAAAAGGAAGTACCTGGAAAAGTTATCAGCAATATTATCCGATCCCGCTTTACGATCTTCAAAAAGACCCAAATCTGGTTCAAAACAACGGTTATTAGTTATCGTATATAGGGCCAGCCCTAAGGCTGGTCCTATTTCCTATTTCATCATTTAAATCAAATCAAATGCGAATGCTTTTATTTTTGGCATGTTTATGCTCTTTCATGCCTTATGCCCAGGGGCAAACCAATGCCACTTCTGCAGATACCAACAACATAAGTTATCAGCGACAGCTAAAGGACTATCGTAGCGGGATTAAAAACTACGCCCAAATGCCGAAGTTGGCGAGAGCGGCTTTTGCATCTAAAGACACATCAATGGCAAAGAAGGTAGCTGATGACTATATTAACAATTATCTGGCCGATCAACCAACTAACTCAATTTTTACAAAATCCAACATCGATTTTATTCAGTCTTTTTGGTCTCAGGTGCATTACGGTTCTAAAATTTATGAAGTGTTTATAAATCAAAGTGCCAAAGTGGACTCCTGTAGAAGTCAGCCCGGTTTTTCAAAACGGATAACTACATGGATACTCAACGCCGATATACAAAGTGCAATTGCTGCGCAGTTGGCCGTATCTGATTCGACGAAAGAACCCAATTGGAAGTCAATAAATATGATCGTTGAACAAAAGTATGGTAAAGCGTCCGTCACAAAGAACATGGTTGATGCCCGCATTAAGTGGTATTATGCTCACCGTCAATGGCAACAGATAGGGGAATGGACGATCAAAAAAATAGATCTGTTTGGATTGGATACAGTCGGTATGGCGCGGGTTTACTTTAATAATTCGATATACCTCACTTTCGTATTACACAATCAGGAACTTCAGTATTACGGCAAAGCCGCTTTCTATTTAAAACAAGTTGTCGATAACCATCCCTCAGATTTCCAAATGGTAGACACGTATGCCTGCTTACTTTACAAAATGGGTGCTGTTAAAGAAGCGCTATCCTGGGAAAAAAAGGCCGTGAAGCTGTCAAATAATCAACAAGGTCTTGTCGAAACTTTTAACAAAATGAAAAATGGTCAAAAGATCAATTGATGGAAAGGTGATGCCCCAGCTATTGCTGACCTTGGTGATCGTCGTCGCGAGTTTAGTTTCAGCTTTTGGGCAGAAGCCGGCGTTGACATTGAAAGATCTTTCCAGGTGGCCGACAATGTATGGAGGTAGATTAAATAATGACGGTAAATATGTTGCGACTTTCTCAGATGATTTCTTGACAATAAGCGCTACCGCTTTGAACTGGTCTGACCAGATCCCAAATGCAAAGCTAGTGACTTTTTCGAAGGATGGTAAACGTGCCATTATTTCTATGGGGGATACGTTAATATCGGAAGAATTGGGAACGGCAAAACGGGAGAATATAGCTATCGCAACTAACCACCAGGTGGAAAATGATGATGGTGATTCAGCCTTTTTAACTTTTCAAAAAAAGGACGATTCTACATTGGTTGTTTACGACCTGTTCAAACGCACGAAAAAGTCTTTTTTAAGTGTGTACGACTATAAACTCAGTGGTGATCAATTGGTTTTCCAATACTTCGACGTGTCAAAGAGAGCATACGAACTAAAGTTATATGACTGCTCGCATGAAAAGTTGTCGACAATATTTTCCGGGCAAAAAGCGGTTGACATATCGTTTGATCGCACGGGCGGGAAGTTCGTGTTTCTGACAACTGAAGATCAGGTAAGTTCAATTTATGCATATGATGAAAAGGGCCAGAAGTTAACTAAAGTGTTTTCTGGGTCAGAGACAACGAAAACCGACTTTAGTCTTTCAGGAATAAAAGGCTTTAATTACGAAGGCGACAAGATATTTATTAACCTTAAATTAAAGGCGACTTCAACAACGCAAGGCAATGGTGTAAAGGTGGACGTCTGGAACTACAAGGACGCCAAGCTGCAATCCCAACAGCTGGCAGAAATTGGAAATCACGAAGAGTCGAGGATTTTTTTAGCAGCGGTAAATATAAATAACGGCAAAGTTGTACAGGTAGAGGAGTCAAATCAACGCTGTTACCAAGGTTGCGATGTTCATCAGCCGGGTGATATTGCAATTGTTAGCGAAATAAAAGGCAATATCCATGAGCGATCATGGAACCCGCTTGCAACGTTTCGATGCTATCTCGTTGATCTGCAAACAGGATTGAAGACCTCGCTTGATTCGCTTTTAAAGTGCAATGCCATTTCTATACAACTTTCGCCGAAAGGTGATTTCATTGTCTTTTTCAACCGGGAAAAGAGAAATTATTACAGTTTTGAACGACGGACAAATAAAATAATAAATCTCACTGCCACTGTGAATACGCTGTGGACTTATGAAAGTGATTACCCCATTGCGAATAACAATTTTCCGATAGCGGGTTGGTTGAAAAATGATAAAGCATTCTTGGTTTATGACAGGACGGACATTTGGCAAATCGACCCGAGTGGCGCGAAAGCGCCTAGTTGCTTAACCAACGGATATGGTGCCAAACACCACCTGACTTTCCGGTTAGCGACACCAAATAATTCAGGAGGTATTGATCCTAACGACGCGCTAAATCTTTCCGTTTTGGACAATCAATTGAAATCTGAAGGTTATTGCTCTGTTAAACTAAATAAGGCCAATAGCATTGAGGGATTGACCATGCAAGATGTGCATAATGAAGGGTTCACCAAAGCAAGAGATGCCAATGTTTTTCTTATCACCAAGAGTTCGGCGGAGCGCGCTCCGAATTTATTTGTGACAACTGATTTTAGGGAATTCAAACAAATTAGTGAAGTATATCCGGAAGATCGTTTTAATTGGCTTAGCAGTAAGTTATTCATTTGGACAAAACCGGATCGTACAAAAGCGCAAGGAATATTATATCTCCCCGAAGATTTTAGTCCTCAAAAAAAATACCCAGTCATTGTTCATCTCTATGAAAAACTATCCGATAACTTGAATAATTACCTATGGCCACATACCTGTTCTGGTGATATCAATATTGCGTACTTTGTTAGTAATGGCTATATCGTTTTCTCTCCGGACATTACCTATAAGGTTGGTCATACTGGTCAAAGCATTTGTGATGCAGTGTTGTCGGGTATCACCGCGATAAAAAAGTTTTCCTGGATAAATGCAAAAGCGATTGGGGTTCAAGGTATCAGTTTTGGGGGCTACGAAACCAACTTCTTAATCACACATTCCAAAGACTTTGCGGCAGCCGTTTCAGCGTCAGGACCATCGGATTTCGTAAGCGGATATAATAGCCTGTTCGTGTCAGGCGAAAGCGGTCAATATTTGTATGAGACATTTCAAAACCGGATCGGCGGCACGCTTTGGCAACGGCCAGACCTATATGTTAAGAACTCTCCTATTTTTTACGCTGATAAAGTTACCACGCCAGTTTTGTTAATGAATAATAAGAAAGATGAGCAAGTACGATATACGCAGGGAATTGAATTTTTTACCGCGTTACGACGATTAAAGAAAAAAGCCTGGATGTTACAATATGATGAAGGGGAGCATGGTTTGCCTAAGAACACTCCGGAATCCATCGATTTCACTATACGGGTAAAGCAATTCTTTGACCACTATCTGAAAGATGCGCCCCCACCAAGATGGATGGTTGATGGCATCCCTGCATCCATGAAGGGTATTGATCCCGGCTATGAACTCATACCCAATACACAACCATAATAATAAAGCATAATTAAAATGAAAAAACTACTTATTCTTCACTTTATAATTTTATCGTCGTTTGTAGCGAACAAAATATTTGCCCAAACCACAGATTTCTCTGGCAAATGGTTGATCAACAAAACACCAGCCCGCCTTGATTTAAACAAAACTCATCAAAACCAAAACGAATTTTGGGCAGGCCCCTGAATGGGCGTTACCCAGAGGTTTTGATATCAACGTAGCAAATGATCAAATCATGGTCGAACGCACTACGCTGGATCAGCAAATGGCTGAACACAAAAGTACCGAAACGTTGGCCAATTCCGGCACAGAAGCTTTATCGAATCTTTATAATGGTTTGATTAGAACGGCATCAGTAAAATGGACTGCAGATAAAAGATCTTTTATAATCTCCGCTTCTTCAGTTACAGATGATGGTAATCCTGGGGCAAAGATCACCGAGAACTGGTCGCTCAGCTACGATGGCAAAACCCTAATCATTGATCGCACGGTCGTCAATCCCGATGGCGGCACCTACTCGCTCAAAGCCTATTACGACAAGCAATAACCCTCAAAAAATATGAAAAAATCACTGCTTTTTATAAGCTTTATCGCTATAGCCGTCTCCGGATATTCCCAGGATACCTACACCGTCAGCACCAAAACGACCAAGGCTAAGGTACCATCTACTTTATGGGGCTTATTCTTTGAAGACATCAACCGCGCCGCAGACGGCGGTGTCTACGCCGAAATGGTCGAAAACCGCAGTTTTGATTTCCCCAAACCCATGACCGCCTGGCAAACCTGGCCATCACCCCAATTACGTGACGGCATCTTTACCATCATTAACCAAAGCGCCGTCAACGCAGCAAATCCGAAATATATGTCCGTCAACCTCAACGCAAAAGATACCATTGGTTTAATGAACAGCGGCTTTGACGAAGGCATGAGCTTTAAAAAAGGACTGGCTTATAATTTCACGTTGCGTTATCGGCAGGTTCAACCAGGAATCCATGTGAGAATTTTTCTGTTCAGCGCGAAAAATCGGATCGTTGGCAGAACAACACTTGCGCTGAAGGAGAATATTGGTAAAAATAACAAAAATGCCGATAGTGAAGATAAAGACTGGGTTAACCAGGAAGTCAGTATCACTCCAACCGACAGCGCCAAAACCGGCAAGCTGCTCGTTATTTTCGAAGGCGCAGGCAAACTGGATGTTGACCGGATTAGCTTGTTCCCTTCTGACACCTGGAAACAAAGAACAGGAGGACTAAGGGCAGATTTAGTCCAAAAGCTGGCTGATTTAAAGCCAGGCTTCCTCCGTTTCCCCGGCGGCTGTATCGTCGAAGGCAACCAGATCGTCCACCGATACCAGTGGAAACACACCATCGGCCCCTTAGAAAACCGCGAAATGGTCCAGTCCATCTGGGCAGACGATGTACCCGACCGGCAAACACCCGACTATATGGAGTCTTTCGGCCTCGGCTTCTACGAGTACTTCCAATTATGCGAAGACATCGGCGCGGCACCGCTGGCCATCATCAACGTGGGCATGAGTTGCCAATTCGATGCTGCCGAAGTCGTGCCAACCAACGAACTCGAACCCTATATTACAGACGCCCTTGACCTCGTTGAATTTGCCAACGGTGATACCAGCACCTATTGGGGCAAGAAACGCGCACAACTCGGCCATCCCGCGCCCTTTCATATGAAACTGCTTGGTGTCGGTAACGAGAACTGGGGCCCGCAATATGCCGAACACCTTAAACTGTTCACCGACCGCCTCAAAAAGAAGTATCCCGATGTCAAACTCGTCAACGCGACAGGCTATAGCCGCAATATTCCCGTATTTAACTATATGGACAGTGTGCTACGCGCCCGAAAGGCCGATATCATCGATGAACATTTTTATGATACCCCCAAATGGTTCATGGATAACAGTAACCGTTATGACAGCTATGATAGGAATGGCCCCAAGATTTTTGTAGGGGAGTATGCCGCACAATCTGACCGCATAGGCTCGATGAAAAACAAAAACAATCTGCTTACGGCTTTAAGTGAAGCTTGCTTTATGACTGGTATTGAACGGAACGCAGACGTGGTAAGCATGGCATCATATGCGCCGTTATTTGCACACATTAGTGGCTGGCAATGGACGCCGAATTTGATCTGGTTTGATAATGCCACTTCATATAATACGCCCAATTATTACGTCCAGCAATTGTTTTCCGTGAACAAGGGGACAGATGTAGTGCCTTTGCGAAAGGACGGCAAAGCCGTTTCGGGCCAGGATAGCTGTTGGGCGAGTGCCGTTATCGATAAAGGAAGCCGGGAGCTGGTGATCAAGCTGGTGAATATGAGCGGAAAGCCTTCATCCAAAAACATCAAGCTGGATGTGGTGGTGAAGGGACAAGCTAACTGGACAGTTTTGGCGAATAATAATACGCAGATCATGAACAGCATCACCGAACCTGAGCTGATCAAGCCCCAGACGAAAGCACTTACCGCCAGCGGAAAAGAATTGAACTTTTTGGCTGAGCCTTATTCACTAAACGTCATTCGTGTTCCACTCAAATAAACCCGCTATGATCATTGTACTGTTCGAAGTAAGCTTGTATGAAGGAGACCTATATGATGGCGGAGCAATCGGCCTAACGGATCTGGCGGCGCCAGTACGGCAAAAGATCATCATCAACGGCGGCGGCCACAGCGATCTGCGGGCCAGGCCGGAATACCGCGGAATCGTCAACGATTTTATCGGCGCGCTGGATCGCAGTGATTAAACCTTGTCCTTTCTTGCCGCCCCAGCCGGGGCGGTCCTTATTAAATAGTTAAAAATGGTAAAAATTGGCCTGCAGGAACCCGCGAGGGGTTCCTGCTTATTAAAAAAGAAAAAATGCAAAGCCCACGTCTCCCCAATAGCAATACCCCCAACTCCGCTGATGCGCAGGAGCAGCTGAATTCTTACCGTTCGGATTATCGTGCCGCGACCACCCACAATCACCTCAAAAAAACCAGATCATGATCAACGGCCGCCTCGACGACACCGACTTCCGCATCCTCGAACTCCTCCAGCAGGATGGCCGCATGGACGCCGCCCAGGTCGCCAGCCTCGTGCATAAAAGCCCCACGCCCGTGCGCCAGCGCATCCGCAAACTACAGGAAGACGGCTATATCAAAACCTTCGCCGCCATCCTCGACCGCGAAAAGATCGGCCGCCCCGTACTCGTCGTCACCCACGTCCAGCTCGAAAAACAAACCACCCCTTTGCTCAATGAATTTGAGCAATGGGTACTCGCCATGGCCGAAGTCCAGTGCTGCCTCCACGTCTCCGGCGAGTGGAACTTTATCCTCCACATCACCGCCGCCACCCCGCAAGCTTATTTCCAGTTCCTGATGGAAAAGATCAACAGCCTGCCCAATGTCGCCCATACCGACAGCTGTTTTGTCATGAAAGAATGCAAAAGCGGCGGGCCGCTGGTGCTCTAAGCCGGTTTAACCGCAGGCTTATCCTCTGGTTTAGCCGCAGCCTCCGCCGTCCGCCTCCGCACAATATTGCTGATCACCACATTACAGCAAAAACCGTTTTCCAGCGCGATCAGCGTCAGGCTAGCGATACTGCCCCCCTCCACCGACTTCCACAGCAAGGCATAAACCAGCGGTGAGCCGATCAGGCTCATCCAGAGATCGATGCTCGTCAGGAAATTCTTAAAGAACGCGCCATCGACCGTCGTCTTGCCCGCCTCCTTCATCTTTTGCAGTTCCCGGTAAGCGGAACCCAGCACCACGCCCAGCACCGTCATCAGGTAGCCATACGTGA
>JAZJZL010000027.1:84383-96966 GCA_040389845.1 Bacteroidota bacterium | reverse complement strand
ATCACAAAGCCGGCTACCAAAGCCACCGGCGGCAATAAATAGGTCAGGATTTTTTTCATTTTTTCAATTTGATTATAGTAAATACCAGGATCATAAACAATAAAGCACCTGCAGCCCACCAGGGGCACCACGACCCCGCCCTGTGACCAGGCTGCAGCACATAAAACTTATAACAACCCGCCGAAAAAAATGCGAGCATCCCATTCGTCCCCACCCGCATCTGCAGCGTTTCCGAACCCGGCATAAAAACCGGCTCCGCCGTTTGCTTCCCCAGGTCCACCGCGTAGACCGCATCGCTGTCCCAGTTGACCGCATAAGACTGCGCCGAGATCCGGCCGATACTCCCGTTCCACAGCCCCGGCTTGATGTTCAGCTGGTCACGGTAGGTGTTTTTCGCGTACAGGAACTGCTTCAGCCAGACCAGCTGCGGCGCCGCTCCCGCGCTCAGCCGGAACAAGCCGAACTGCCCCTCCAGTTCAGGCGACAGCTGCGCCGTGACCAGGTAAACCTCCCCGTTCGTTTCGTCCACCAGCAACCGGCTCCGGTGCGTATCCAGTGCCTGGGCCGCCAGGTTTAGCCGTTTGTCCGCCAGGTTAAGCGCCTTCGCCGAACGCAGCCGCATCGTTTGCAGGTCCAGTGCCGCCACACCCACCAGCCTTTTACCCCCGGCATCCGTCACCATCAGGTAAACCGCGTCCCCGCCCGCCAGCGCGTCGCTCCAGTCCAAGTCCAGGTCCGTGCGGCCTATCGCCGAACAGGCGCTTTTTAACAAATCCGATTTCCGCACAGAATCAACCCGCCCTTCCTGTACCCGGTAAGCCCAGGCATAGCCATCCAGGAACACCGCTGGTCCCGCCGGCTGCGGCGCGACCGACGGCAGCCGCCAGTTGGTAAAATCAAATTTTGGGAACACCGCCGGAACCCAACCCTGCCCCTCGGCGTAACGTTTTAAGGTCTTATCATGAGCAACCGAGTAGGTCCCCTTATCGCCAAAGCTCAGCAGACGGTCCACCTCAAACCGGAAACGGTTAGCCGGTTTCACCACCAGCGGCCGCGCCACCACCTTTTTTAACGAACCCTGCGCCTCCGGGGAAAGCGGGCGGTAAGCCGCATGAAAAGCGCCCGAATCCGTGGTCTGGATAAAAATACCCTTCGTGTCGAAGTTCAGGTTCAGGACCGGTTTAGCAAGGCTCACCTCCACCAATGCATTATTTTTCCCGACCTCCTCGATCCGGTCCAGGAAGTTCCGGGTATATTCCCCGCGCTGGGTATAACTGTTGCGGTCTTTATTTTCCTTTAGGGCCCCGTTGAGAAAACCTTTTGCCCGGTCGATAAAGGTCGGGTGCGCCTCGTCCTGGTAAAAAGCCGAATACGGCGACAGGCCGAACAGCATCCCGAAAGTCATATTCTGCCCCACATCCGCCAGGCCGGTCATCGTTTTGGAACGCGCCGGCGTGGTCGCATCCACCTTCAGCTCAATCGTCCCATCCGTCCCCGGCGCAAAAAAAGTATGGCTGCTGTCCGAGGCGATCAGCAAACTCATGTTCCGGACCGCAAAGGAATCCGCCTGCGCCTCGTATTTCCGCCATTTCAGGCTATGCGCGGATTTTCCCGCATCCAGGAAACCCGCCGAAGCATGGTGCAGCTTAAAATGCCCCAGCTCATGCAGGATGATAAATTCCAGGTAAGTCCGCAGAAATGGCAGCTCCTCCGGCTTGATCTCAAAACCGCTGTAGGGATCGTAAAGCCGCCATTCCTGCGGCACCACCAGCGACTGGTCCAGGAATACCGCGTTCAGTTCCGCGTCAAATACCGCGTTCCCCTTGCTGCAATTGGTCACCGCAACGGCCGAAGGCTGGCAGGTAAAAAAACGGAGTTCTTTTCCGCCGTCAAAAGCACGGTTGAGCGTATACGGCGTGCTGATCCCGGCCCCTTTGACGATCTTCGCCAGCAAACTGTCCAGTTGCAGGCTGTCTTTCAGCGGCAGGCGCCCCACCTGGCCCTTTTTCAGCGCGGCATTGAGCTGTTCCGCCCGCCCGGCCGTCTTTTTGGACAGGCAAAGCCAGACCAGCAAGCCGGCGCAAACCAATAAAAGCAAAATCCGCCTGAAGTCCATGACGCTGTGATAATTAGCGTAGAGGTAGCAAAAAAAACCGGAAATAAAAAGGGTATTTTAACGGTATTAAATAACCATGGAGAATTAATCAAAACTAAGGCTGAAACACATAAAACTTATAAGCCATCGGTGAAAAGACCGCCAGCAGCCCGTCCTGAGATACCCGCAAACCGAGCGTCCCCGCGCCGAAATGAAAAACCGGCTCGATCACGCCGCGCTCCAGGCCGACCCGGTAGACCAGGTCATCATCCCAGTTCACGATATAACCGTCCCCGGATAAATAAGCCACCGAACCGTCCGCCAGCGTGGGCTCTGTCCCCAGCAGCTTGCTGGCGGCAGACATCCCGTTTAAAAACGGCCGCTCCGAAACCAGCCGCGGCTTTCGGTCCGCAAACAATTGCCAGAGCTGTATTTTCACATCCGGTAAACCCGGTACTTGCGAAGTAAGCAGGTAATACCCCTTATTCCCGGGATCATACAGCAGCCTGCATTTGGAAAAATCATATTGGCGCGCCACCAGCGCCAAGCGCGGCTCATCCAGGTTAAAACGCTCCAGCGACGCGATACCATGACCGGGAAAATCCGGCACCAAAACCCCCGCAAGTTTCCAGTACAACCCATTTTTTTGCAGCACCGCCAAGCGGATATCCGGCCCGGTGACCAGCGGCTGGTCCCACAGGATATCCAGCGGCCCACCCGGCAACAATCCAGATGCCTTCGCCGCCATTTCCCGGCGACCCAGCCCCTGTAATACCCGGTCCGCCTGCACCCGGTATAAACTGTCCTGATCCCCAGGTAAACCCATGCAGCCGCTGGCTGCCGCTGCACCGGCACTTTGTCCAAATTGCGCGGCACCCCATCATGAAAGGCCGCAGCCTGCCAGTGCCCGCCATTTAAGGCAAATAATTGCCCGTTACCCGAAGAAAAACTCCCTCCCGTACGGAAACTATATAAAGCATCCAGGTCAAAAAAAACTTTATTCGCCGCCACCCGCTCAAGCCCGGCTTCCGTCACACCCGGTCGAGCCGGCAATTTCAGCTGCTCATAGCCCATGCGGTAAAGCCCCGAATCCAGCGTCTGCACCAATAACCCATCCCGGTCGAAACCCAGGTTCAGCAGGGGCGCGGGTACACTGACCTCCAGGATCGCACGATGGGCAACCAACCGGCTAATTTCCAGCAGCTGCGCCCTGATCCAGTCCGCTTTTGCGTAATATTTATCCTTTACCGGCGCCGATTCCAGCGCCTTTGACAAAAAGCCCGCCGAACGGCTCATAAAGGTTGGATGCGCCTTGTCCGCGTAAAACTCCGAATAGGGCGATACCCCGAACAACATTCCCAGGTTGATATTGCGCGCCATCAGCGTCAGGCACAGCAGCGTTTTATCCGACGCGCTGGCCTTCGCGTCCACATTCATCGCCAGGTTCTCAAACACCGCCGGGCTGAACAGCGTGCCCGCCGTATCCACGGCCATGATCGCCGTAAAATGCGCGACCGCGAAAGAATCCGCCTGTGCCTCATAACGCCGCAGGGTAGCCGAACCGCTTCCCGAAAAAATGTCAAAGCTCTGCCCGGCATCCCGGTGCAAAAAATAATGCCCCAGCTCGTGCAGTAAAACAAATTTCAGGTAAACCTCCAGGAAGGGCAGGGTGGTATGTCCCGCGCCAAAAGTACCCTTTGCATTCCAGGCCGCCGGCGAGACCAGCGAGCCGTCAATAAAGACCGCATTAAGCTCCCGGTCATAGATCGCGTTGCCCGCAGCGCAGCCTGTCAGCCGAAGAACAGCAGGCCCGCAGGTATATACCCGCAATTTCGCACTGCTGTCCATCGCACAGTTCAGGCAAACCGGCTCCCGGATACCTAAGTAATCCCGGTAAGCCAGCATCAACCGGTTCAAGCCCCGCGCGGTACTATCCGGCAGCCTCCCCAAAGTCCCAGCCTTCAGGGCCTGGTTCAGCTCGCCCCGCCGGTTCCCTTTTCTTGGCGAAAGCACCAGCCAGGCGATTGCTGCCAGGAACACTAAGATCAGAAATATCCTGCTTTTACTCATATCCTGTTATCCATAACCGATATAAAAATAGGCGATTTGTTAATCTCAGCCTTTAATCCCGGGTAAACTCGCCGCTAAATATTAAATAATTTGGGCAGAATTCTGAATGTTAAGCAGTTAAATAAAAAAATAACCTGGTCATAGGTATCATTTAGGGTGTTTTCACGCTTGTATTTGATATTATTTTTTTTATAAATTTAAAGCCAGCTTTATCATATGAAACCTTTACCGCCGTCCGCCCAAACGAGTGATGTATGGTACACCATCATCACTATTCTTTTTGCCATCAGCCTCATCTCTGAAAGACCCGCCAAACGGATCAAAATCCGGTTGACGAACAAAGACATGCGGCCCGACGGCCTGTTTTACTTCTGTAACGGCCGGATAAATTTTCCCGCCGCCGGACCTGTTGGTCCGCTTCCCGGCAGCATCGTGCTACTTACACCTGATTATTCATTAACGCTATAAATATGCTGTACAATGACCCCGAGGAAGCATTAGCGGAGTGCTTTACTTTAATCGCCGGAACACTGAAATTTCTCGGAAGTAAAGGGAAATACCATCAGCATGTACAGTCCGAAATCTTTTTCAGGGAGCTGTTCAATAAATTCCTCGGGTATCAGCTAAAAAGCCTGCGCGTCAATGAAAAGGCCATAGACCTTTATGAAGATGAAAGTGGTGTCTGCATCCAGGTCAGCACACAAAATGATCAGGACAAAATCAGGGACACGGTAAAAAAGCTCAATGAGGTTGTTAGCGCGACGCCAGGAAAAAAAGTAACCCGGCTTTTCATGCTTTTCCTTACGAACGACACCAAAACAGCCTTTCCATCCAAATGCGATCAACCCCTTGGCTATGCATTTGACCAGGACCATCTCTGGAACTTCGAAAATGTCCGCCAGCAGCTCTCAGGCCGCTGCCTGGCCAAACAGGATCCTGCATTTGACAGACAAGTCCTCGATTACCTGTATTATGGAATCAACCTGTTCCAGGAACTCTCCAAAAGGAAATACAGCGAATTTCCTTTAGCTATCGAAGCATCAGACCTGCTCATGTCCAGTATCCCTTTGCCGGTGTTTACCGGGACATACTGGGGACTCAACAGAGATGCCTTTACCGGCGTGTATGTTAACCGCCGGGAGGAAAATGTTTTACTTGCGGCACTCCTGCATACCGAACAACAGCTGGCGCTTGCCGGGACACCGGGCCCAGGCGTACAGCCCCGTATCTGGCAGGAAGTCCACACCGGACGATCCGATACCCAGTCTATCATAAAGGAACTGCGGGAAACAATGCTTCCCGGCAATAAAGTAACAGCATCGCTTGCCGGCATACTCGTTCATATTAATCCCGACCCCGGCCAGCAACCCGCCGCCTACTACGAACTGGTCCGCCAATGGTGCCATTTTATCAGGCAATACCGAAGCGAACAGGAAATTTTATCACCCGCAATGCTGTTCAACCTGCAGCTTCAGGGACTGTCTAACTGGCACCACGAAGACATCCTGCTGTTCCATTCCCTGGTCTGCACTGAAAGCCTTGACGAACAAGCTACCGTTTTGCTCAGCAGGACAAAAAAGGAGACCGGCAAGCCCACCGGCTTGTTTTCCCGCTGGCAATTCCCCTCCCGGCTGCTTCCTGAGGAACAGCAAGCAGACCTGAAACCTTTGTTCCTGATGCTGTTTTTTTTGGGGGATCATGTTCCGGATCAGACCAACCCAGCCATCTTTTTTGAGCGGGCACCGGATATTGCCAGGATATGTGCTGCGCATCAGGCGCAATTCATCCGCCATTATGGATTGTACCAGGCAGAACGTGAAGAAGTGCATGCACACACCGTGCTGGACGTAGTTCACCATTACCTCACCAGCGAAACGGAATTCATCAGCGTGCTCGAACAACTGCTGCTCCTGCATGACCGTTATGTTCCCGGCGACGCCACCGCCCGGTTCATCAGGACCTGTAGCGGATCGCTGTATCCTCCTGCCAGATATACCGCTTTTAAATTCAGTATGACCCACAGCGGCAACACCTACCTTGATAGCTGGGTGCAGGCTGCCGATGAACACCAACAGCCGCCGGTCTACCAGACCATACAACCCGAAAAAATTTTGCTCAGCCTGTTCAAAGCCTACACCGACCTCGCTGAGGGCCAGACCAGGCAGCGCGAAAACCTCGCCGCCCATATCAGTCATTACCTTGAACAGCTGCCGCCAGGACATTGCTTCCCTGCTTTTTTTGATTTGCTGGCTGCTCCCGGCATGGACCCGCAGGCCTATTTTGCCTGGCTTGGTAAGCTTAGTCACCTCCAGGCGCTGCAATTCGTCCGGTCGGGCATCAATGCGCGCTTCCACTTTCCGGTTTCCGGCTTGATCAGGCACATCCTGCTCCAGCGGGAACCCGGCCTCTTTTGGAAAACGTTTTTTTTTAGCCAGCAACTGGATCTCCGGGATACCCGCGACTTGCTGGCTGAAAGTGATCCCCTGATTCGGGGCATAGCCGGGCTTTGCACCAGACTGCAACTCCGGACAGCACCCTATAGCCGTTTATCGGCGCAAATCAAATCCTGCAGAACCTTAAAACCCAGCTGAGCAAATGGAAAAATTTAACATCATCACCGATTGGTATTTTTGTCAGTGTATCCAGGCGGAACCGATAGAAACTGAACTTTTTCTATCCCTGTCCTATCACTTGTTCAGCGAAGGGCCGGACGCCCGCGCCCGTTATCATTGTCTCGGTCAGCTGACAGAATCTGATATCAGGATGCAGATCTATTCCTTCCCCAGGATCATACAGTTGTTCAGCCGCCCTGATTTTGAGTTCCCGGCGGTTGATGGGACACTCACAACCTATTTTAACAACCTGCTCGGGATCATACCGCTGGAAATGTCCAGTGTTTTCAAATTGATTTTTAAAGCGGTTTATACGCCAAATCCTGATTTTGGCGCCTTATTGGGTCATATTAAAAAAGCGGCGACCTTCTTCGCTGCCCAAACAGCCGAGAAAGCCGGCCACCTTGCCGATGACGAGCCTTATCTCGATCTCTACGAAAGCTGTCCGCAGGTACTGCTGCTCAGTATTTACCACCTGATTGCAAAACAAGAACCAGGGCTGAAACCGCTGCTGGCCGCAGAGGGCCTCCTTCAGCAAATCGTTTTACAAAGCCTGGAAAACAAATATGGCCGCTTAGCGCTGTTGCAGGCGGGCGAAATTGCCCTGATGGTTCATCAGGGCCTGGATCAGGATCAGCTACTGGACGCGATCTCAGGGAAGGGAAATATTCACCTGATGAGCCAGCCGGATATAGTGGCCATGTATTGTAAGCTGCAGTTCCTTTACGGGCAGACGGATCCACCAGCAATCATCGCCGCCCTGTTTCAGGAGTACCGGCAGCTACGACACTACCGGCAGATTTACATAGCCATGCGGAGAGACACCCGGGCGGCGGCGCTTTGCCTGACCTTGTGGCAGACCAGCCTGGTCACCGAAGCGATATCCGCTGACCCGGCCGCTGCTACCGGCCAGTTAGGGCTGTTATGGCACCTGTCGCAACAACCTGTCCACACCCGGATCACGATTAATGATCCTTTCAGAAACCAGGCAACGGACAAGGAAATACGCGACTTGCTGATCCTGGGAAAAGTCGGCATTGACAAAGTGGATTTTGACCGGGAGACCAGGTCAGCCTGGCTGTATTACTCCCCCTTTCTCTTTCTCCGGCGACAAGGCAAGCAACTGTATCAGCCCTGGGCCGAAGGCAACGAGGCCCCCCTGACCAAATATGTTCATGCCGATACCGAGAATGCATGGATAGGACTGGCATCCTCCTTCTTCAATGCCCTCCGGCTGTTGAAAACCGCGCCTTCCGGCGGAGATCCGATGCCGCTGATCTTTAATGACCTGATCGTGCATGTTTACCACGTAGCGGCGGACTTCCGCCCCTGGCTGAAGACGATCGTACAGGGTCGCGAAGAGCGCAGGCGGCAGAAAGAAGATAAAAACATCCTGAAACTTTCCCTGCCGTTATCCGCGCTCGTGTTAACCTGTTACCGGCAAATCTCGCTGCTGTCAAGTGGTTATTGCCCGCTTATCCGGCCAGAACACTTCATCCGCGGTTTCCATGTACACCAGCGGCATTTCAAAAAGGGGGAACCTTTAAGCGATAAAACCATATTTTATCAGTATATCTACCCGCTCACTTTGACCGACTGGATCTACGACGCCTACCTCAGCGCAGTACCCGGCAACCCGACGGAAGCCTGGATTAAATTATTGCCCCCCTTATGCAGCTATATAAACGCCCTGGACGAACTGGGCACCATTCTCGATAAAGATGACAAAGTCAAGGCCGCTGTCCTTATGCGGTACCTGACCACTGCTTATCACGGTTCGCCGGCGTTTGACTGGCGGACGGTCATCGGGCAAAAATGGAAAAAGCCCCTGAGATGGAAAGCCCCGCCGAATTATTTTTTATTAAATGATCCCGCGCTGGAGGCTAAGGAATGGGAGCGGGAGTGGACGGTCGAGCCCGATGAAACCGACGCCAATGGGAGAACCACCCTGCTCATCCGGGCCCTGGAAAGATTTGTCGCCGTGCGCAGCAATAATCCGATGGATATCGTCGGGAACGCCCTCAGACAAAAATGGGAACTGGATTTCAGGGAAAGAATCATCCGTATCAAAGAAGCCCTGGACGTGAACCGCTTCGTCCGGCTGCGCCTGGTCGAGATCGTCGCCGATGACGCGCTTTGGGCGGAGCAGACAGACCTTCGTGAACTTATCGTCCTGCTCATCTTCGAATTCGGCGGAGCTTATGACCTCTACCGCCTCGCCACCGTCCTGTTTACGGCCCCCAAAGGACAGCACTTACCGGCGGATGCCGCAGACCAGGGACTGCGGGAATTGCTCATCAGGGTACTATTCACCGACAGCAGCGCCAGACTCATTTCGCGAAACTCAGAACCCCAGGTGCCCGATTATTTTAAGATCCGGACGGAGGCCTCCCGTGAGGAATTCCTGCTGGGACTGAAAAGCCTGATTGCAGGCAGCGACGCCGAATGGATCAGGGTCATGCTGGAGGACATCGCTAAAAATAACGGTAAAAGTCTTTGCCGCGCACAGGACATTATGCGCAGCGCGGTGCCTGTCTTTTCCAATGGACGCTACAGTCAATTGTCAGAAAAGCAATTCACCAGTCAGCCCGCATTCCAGCAAGTACTGACCAGCCTGACCTATGACATTAATGGCAAACAGGCCATTCTCCATTACCGCGCCTACCAAAAGGAAACGCTCGTCAACCTGTTTGAACTGAGCCCGGCTGAACTGGCCGGTAAACAGGCATTTAATAACGTAGCCGCAGTATACGCCGGCCCGCTGGAGGCCGACCCGGCCGTCGGCCTCTTCAATTGCGGATTGGAATACTATTTGCAATCCGGCCTGGGCGGCTTGGCCCCGACACCAGGCAGCCCGGTCCGTATCAACCGTATCTGTCACCGGCAGGGCCGCTGGGAAATGGAGGGCTGGCGGGAAATAACACCCGACCCGCAGCAGCCTTGTCAATTGCTGATGATGACAGCCTATCAGGATCGCCGGCGCGGGCTGACCCGGTTCGCACTAACCAACCCACAGACCAAAGCAACAATCAGCGAATCCAGCCTGGCAGATGACCTCTTTTTCCCGGACACTTCTGCTTTTTTCAGTCCGCCAAAACCCGCTTACCCCGTCTATTGCCGTTTAGCCGGGGCTACTTATCAGCCGGTACCCGGGCGTCTGGCCGACCTGCTGCTGGAAAGTCACCCTGGTGAACTGCTGACCCTGGCCTATATCAGCATCACCTATGAAGAAGGACGGCCGGGTTGGTTATTTTCCAGGTTACCCGGAAAAACCTATACCTTATTCGAAGACGATTTTCACCAGGATGAAGTGACCGGCGCCGAAGTGCTGAGATCAACCGTCGCCGGGCTGGAACACCAGAACGGGACCGCCCTTGGCCTGCTCGTTTCCCTAACCGCTGTTTTTATTCACTACCGGTATGTCTTGCAGCTGGTCAGCGCCCCGCCCGGCGGAACGCCCGGAACACCTTATACCGGTCCGTCTTGCCCCTTTGACTTCCGCAATATTAACTGGCGCCAACTCTTCCGGACGGTGACGGATGAACCCGATGTGTTCGAAGAGGGCGGAGCTTGCTTCCTAAGGGTCGATAAGGAACTGGTTCCAGGCTTTCCTGCAGTTAAACTCATCGGTCTTAACCCCGGAGATATCGGAAAAGAGATTGCCATCAATGCGAAGGACTGGAAATCGGCAGGGCAGCGCAATGCCGAAATCAAGGCAGAAGCGGCCCCCTTCTACACGCTCTGCGGCGGCGATCTCCGGCAGTTAAGCCAGTTCATTCCTGTTTACCTGAACTGGGCGGCCGGAAGCCGGATCACCGTCCAGCGGATCATTCCCTGTAACTGGCAGGAGGATGGGGAACTGCTCGGGTTTTCCAGGGAAGACGTACCTTTAAAACTGGAACTGGAATCAGTCACGATGCGCCCGGTTGAAGAATATACGGTTTGGAAGGAACAGATGACCGCCATCCGGCGGCGCCCGGCCATGATCAGCCGGATCACGGATTGGAAGCCCATGCGCATGAAGGATAACACCATCAGGACGTTTACCCTGCTGCTGGGCGAAGAAGCCATGCGGAACTGCACCGGGGAAGGCGACCGCCTTGAGGGTATTATTGTGGAAAAACCCCAGGACAGCAGGACCAGTCAAAACAAGGGCGATCCATGCAAGGTCGCCTGGATCACTCCGGCAGGCATTTTGCCGGAAATGATCCGGCTGGAAGGGCTGAACCAGTTGAAATATAACCCCGGCTGTAAAATTATAGCCAGCTATGCCGGTGGTGTCATTGCCTGCACCATCTACCGGAGAGATATACACGTCAGGGCTTTATGGGAAGTGACGCAATCCAATGCACAGCCTGCGCAAAATGATCTCTTTTTATTTGAGGATACCGAACATGCTTATTATGAATCCGAAAAACGTCCCGGAACAATCATCGCGGCAGCGGTACGGGGAAAAGGTCAGCCGAAGCCAGCTACGCAGCTATGGGATACATTTGTGAACACCGGTGCCCGGTTTGGCAGATGGCAGAACCGGGTTGTGCTGGTCAATAACCGCCAGGCCTACCTGGCCGGCCAGTCCGGTACCCTCAACGGGAAATACATCCGGAACGTCGATTACTGGCTGCAGCCTGAAGGAGATCAGTGGCAGCTGACCAGGAACCTGATCCTGGAGGGGCGGCTGGACCTGGATGCCAGTCCGCAGCCCGTGCAGGAACACAGACAATTGCAGGACGCCCTGCTGGAGGCTTATTTTGAAGCTTCAGTCGTCCTGAAAGGGGCCTATGACCCGGTAAAAAACGTAGTCAGACCTTATCCTGATGATGTGTTTTTCAGGGACAACCAATGGTCTGCCCTGAAAAATCCCGCCTTTAAGATCGGACCAGGCAGGGAACCCCTGGTTAGCGGCGCCGGTTATGATAAGGACGAAGCCGAGTTCACCCTGTACCGGTCAGGGGAAGCCGTCTGGGCAGATTTTGTCCAGGAAAGAAATTTCCGCTTGCCCGAACAATTCAAAATCGAATATGACCGGCGTTTTTCCGACGCTTCCATTTTTCCCCTGCATTATGTTGGAAAAAGGACCCTGCTTCAGCGGGGTCAGAATAAGGAGGGCTATTTGTTTGAGTGGGGCTATGGCAAACAGCTCTGGGTGCCGGAAGGCCAGCTATCCTACAATTCAGGCCCGACCAGCCGTCAGCCGGATTTGTTTCCGGGTGACAAAGTATTGGGCATTCAATGGTCCACCATCAGGCAGGGCCCTGCGACCATCCTGATCGTCCATATCAAAAGCCTGCAGATCGATTATTGCCAGTCGTCATTGCTTTATTTTCAAAGCAAAAACCAGAAGGTGATCCATGTTTTAAAGGTCGAACGGACGGCCGATGACCGGATGCAGATCAAAGAGGTTATGGGTTTTGCCGAACGGCAAGACAGGGAAGCCTATTATTTTCAGGTCGGCTCCCCCGAATTTGATCTGGAGGATGAATCCACGGTAAGCCTGCTGACACGGATCAGAAAAGATGCCAGGCCTAATTTTTATCTCTATGCCCGCCTGAATACCGATCATTACAAACGCCATCACCAGATCAGGTTTAAGCTGGTCAATTATGAACAGAACATCGGCGACAGGCGAAATGCCGGTTCGCTGATCCCCATGGTCGCCAAAGAACGGGTAACCGGCAATAACGACAGCTGGCTGCTGCTTTCCCCGATAGAAGAGCAGCCCGGTGCGCCCCTGATCCGCCTTTCCCGGCGAAACTTTTCCGTCCGGGAAAACCTGCTGGGAAGACTGCGGGAGCAGGACCTGATC
>JAZJZL010000027.1:80517-84373 GCA_040389845.1 Bacteroidota bacterium | reverse complement strand
AGATCTATTTTATTGCCCTGTGCTACAATTTTAAAGGCCCTTATGCCTCTTTAACAGACACCCCAAAACGCAGGAAACGCGTGCTCGCCGACCTGGTCAGGTCACAGGCGGTGGTCATTGCCGTCGCTAAAACCTGTAATGCACGAACCCTGGAAATTGAGCTGAAACCGGGTGTTTTTACTGAGCTGAGCCGCGAGGATCTCACTTTCGCCGAATGGAACTCATGTATTGCCGGAGACCGGCTGTATATCCGGCAACTCGAGGGCACCAGCTATCCGGATATCCGTTTTTTTGTCACGCTTGCTTCCCGGGGAGACCATTCCTTTATCACCGGCCAGCCGCGGCCTTGCGTATTGTTGCCATGGAACCAGTTGGGCAATAAAAAAGACTTCACCGGAAAAACTGTTGCAGCGGTCTCTGCCAACTTTTCCAAAGTTGCGTTTTCCGCCGGCGGCCTGCCTAATATCGAGGCGAAGCTCGACAAAGCGACCTATGAAGAAATACGAGCGCTTATGGTATCCCGGCATCCCAAAACCGCAATGATCAGCCTGCAGCAGGATCAGCCGGTCATCAGCTTAGGGCCTGATCCCCATGCCGGACGCCTGGTGATCGACCCGGCCGGTTTTGGACTGGCGGCCGAGTTGTCAGATCAGCAAACCCACGAGCTCCGCTGGGAAGCGATCAGCTTCGCGCAATGCGGCATTCAGGAACTGATCCTCGCCGCCGGGCAACACTGGCGTTACCACGATGACTCCACCTTTCACTGGCAATGCGGTCCGGACCTGGTCATCACAGGCGTCCAGTATTCCAGGATACCCTTACATAACGGCAAAACCGGACCCCTGTTTTTCGATCAGACAGCAGAAGGCTACCGGCTAAGGCCTGCACCGGCCGACCTGCTCAGATTTGCCTTCCCTGTAGACACATTGATCGCCGATCTCGAAAACCGGCCCGGAAAGACCGGGCGCTATGCCTTTGCCGCCAGGACAAGCGACGGCCGGTACTGGCTGGAACTTTCACCAGGACGGATCGCCGAATTCGCACCGCAGCTTTGTTTTTTCAGCCATACACCGTATAAACTGTACCTGGAGCATTTTACGTGGAACAGCCTGGCACCCGGCGATTGGCTGACCCTGGAGCTGGCCATGTCCGATCCGGCTGAACCCGAAGAGCTCCGCCTGCTGCAATGGGAGCCGGGCTATCGCGACGTATTACGGCACGCAGTGTGCCATGCGCCCGCCAGGGTAAAGGACAAAGGAGAATGCCTGGTCGGGGAAGGCACCTTCGTTTTCAGCGTGCCGACCACCCGCCTGCCGCCGGGATTTGCCGGACATATCGCCATCGATAGCGCGAATGAAATCAGCAGTTCCGCCGCTTTACCAAAATCCGGCGATACCGTTTTTATCAATGACCAGATGCAGGTACTCGGCTTTCCCGCGCTGGCCGCCATACCCGGAGAAAGCGCATACTGGAAAGCCGATCCGCTTTACCAGACCTTGTTCCCGCGCGACCAGTTCTCGCCGGAACGGTTCCTGCAAATCACGGCTGCGCTCGGAGGGGCCATCCCGGTAACGGTCCAAAAAATGCTCAGCGTCGATGGCCGTGACCAAATGATATTTACCAGGCGGCACCAGTATACTACCGGTTTTATAAGGGACGGGCAGATCAGCCTGGCCCGGCTTGTGGGAAAACTGGCAGGGCCGGATCTCCTGTTCCAGTCCGGCAGCGAACTTTTCGTTGGTAAAATGCAGCAGTTGATCGGCGGGGTGCCCGCTGCGAAGGAAAGTGAGCTGCTCGATATTTTAAAAAAGAAAGAAATCTGGATACGGAAAACAGGGACAAATCTGCAATTCGGCTATAAGCCTGAAAATGAAGCAGCCGAGGTAAAACTCGAAATTTCCGGCATCCTGTCTGACGGGCAGTCTGACCGGTTTGCCGGTTTGATCGGCCGCTGCCTGGAGACCGGCCGTTACTACTGGATGCCGAAAGCCCAGCTCGCCTGGGCCCGCATTCCCGATGATCTGCTCCAGCTATGCTATCCATTAGGCAGCGTGGCCAGGGCAAGGCTGGTCAGCTCCAAACCCGGCAGCCCCGAGGCTCCGAAGATCGCCTCCATCGTCCTGACCAACGCCGCTGTAAATGAATTCCGGCGTTTCAGGATAGGCTCCGAGATAGCCGTGCAACCGTTAGCAGGCAATACGGCCGTCCAACTGGTGAGAACCGTTAGTTCCGGCATGATCCTGGAATGCGAAAACGCTGCCGGCGACGAAACCAAAAGCCGCTGGCTGGTGGAAGTTATCGACAAGTCCGATGCTGCTTTCCCTTTTTACCTGTTGTCCTGCCGGGAAGGGCGTAAGTACCGGCTTGACCTGCCGGATATGACGGTCTATGACCTGCAGGCCCTGCAAAGTTTCAGCGATCACCGGAACCGGCTGGCGGATACCAGTCGCGAGGTATTGCAAGTCCGGTTAGCAGAGATTTTAGAAAAGCAAGCTGAAGAAGCGGGCCAGGACCCTGACCTGCAGGCGGATTTGGTCCTTATTTACCAGTGCCTGACCCTTTACCCCGGCCTTTTCTCCGACGCCGCCGCAGAAAAAGCGGCGGAGATCGCTTACCGGTATACCCGGCTTATTCAGCGCGACCCCTGCATTCATTTGTCTTACGCCGTGCTGGCCCTGCTGATCATCTCCGGGCTGGCGCAGCACCCCATATCCGAAAAATATCACAAAGCCGCCCTTGCCCTCACCAGGAATATTTGCCGCAGATCCGTCCGCAGCCTGCACGTACCGGCCATCCTCCGGGAGTTGGTCATCGATCAGCTCAGCGGTATCAAAAGCCTTTCGGTCCTGGCCGCGTCCAGAAATATTTATGAACGCCTGCTGGACCTGCAGACAGATATCAAAAAGAAGTATTTAGACGAAAAGGCGCTGCTTAAGATTATCTATTTCTGCGGACTGATCAGTTACCGCGGAAGCGAAGCCCGGCAGGATATCGAATTACTGGCCAACGCGCTCCTTACTGCGGCCGGCTACCAGGCCGATATCTCCTTGTTGCTGGAGCGCAATCCCGTCCACAGCGAGCTGCTGAAGCTCTATGCAATCTGGAACCGGCACGGGCAGGGTATGCGGCTGACCGCCTGTCACCAGGACATCCTCAAAGCCGTTTTAGCCCATACGGTCAACTACCCCGTAATTCTTATGGATGACCTGTTGCCTCCGGTCTGAATTGCTGCCGGACAGATACCAGCTGTTACCCTGGGATGAAGTTTCCAATTTCATACCAAGGTAACAGCTGCCTTTTTTTCTGCACATCCATCATTATAAAGCAAAAGCATCCGGCTTTCTGCCTTTAACACCTGGTTCACAATCGTTTATTTTCGTTACGCGATTTAATTCTCTAAATTCATTAGCGTAAAAAAACGTGGACAAGCATAGCGCCCTAATGCCTCAATGAAGCGTTAGCGGAGCCTGCCCGTTCTGGAAACAGAGGCCTATACCGAAGAACTGCAAAGTTCTGTTACTTGTCTCCGCAAACAGGATGTCGAACAGGCCTCCCTTTTAATCCTTTGGGCCATGAATGCCGCCAACGAATCTCGGAATGCCGTTTACCACATCGTAAGCATGTTCCGCGACCAATCGGTTGTTTTCAATAACTGTTGCCAGGGATGGTCCGGTGTGCTGGAGAAAAAAGAGGGCTATGCCATTACCGGAAAGGAAAAACTCGGGCTGGCCTGAGCGTTGAGCCACTGACTGACATACAAGGACAGCTCCACGGCTATAGCAACCTGTTGCGAGGTTTTATATTTATGAATAAGGCCGGTAAATAATGTTGCGTTCTTACAAAAAAATACCTATTA
>JAZJZL010000027.1:70820-80441 GCA_040389845.1 Bacteroidota bacterium | reverse complement strand
GAGCCCATTAACCTTATTATATACCTGAATCATCCGACCATGCCTTTATCCAAACTCAATTACCTCGACATCGGACCCGGCGGCACCTTTAACCCCTCGGGCAATCCCGGTTACGATTCCATACCCCAGGACGTCGATGACCTCTTCGATGACCTTCAGGCCAAGGATCAAAAGAAGATCCTGCTTTATTTTCACGGCGGGCTGGTCGGCGAAGAAGATGCCATGTCCTCTGCCATTCTGATTACTGAAAAACTAATTAACGAAACCGACGTACACCCCATTGCCTTTATCTGGGAGACTGACCTGTTGTCCACCATCAAACAGAACCTCGGCAACATCACCAGCAGCGACTTCTTCAAAAAACTGCTGGAGAAAGTGATCAAAGTCGCCGGTGATAAACTCGGCCTCGACGTCAACACCCTCGTCGGCAAAAGAGGCATCGGCAACCTGACCGACGCAGAGATCCAGCTCGAACTGCAAAAAGAAGCCCCCTTTGAAAACTATACCCAGAACGCCGCCACCCGCTCAGTCAATATCCTCAGCGGCGACGATAATACCCTGCGCGACGAGATCGAGGCCAGCATCCAGGACGAAATCGCCGGCGACCCCGACTTCAGCAGCGCCCTGATCGCCAGCCTCACGCCCGCACAACTGCACCTGATCAACCAGGACAAAGTCATCAGCGTACCCCGTCCCGGCCAGCGCGGCATCCTGTCCCTGGCCAAGATCATCACCGCTGCGATCACCGTCATTTTTAAAGTCATCAAACGGTTTGTCAATAAAAGAGACCACGGTTTTTATCCTACCGTTATGGAAGAAATCTTCCGCGAGGTCTATATTGCCGATATCGGCACCACCCTCTGGGGTTTCATGAAAACCAAAGCCAATGACATGTGGCTCCCCGACCCGGCCGGCACCACCGGCCTAGACCAGCACGCCGGACGCTACCTGCTCAGTCAATTGAAAACCTATTCCGGCGCCAATCCCGGCGTGACCATTGACCTGGTCGGACATTCCGCCGGAGCTATAGCCATCTGCAATTTCCTGCGCGAGTTCCTGGATATGGGCATCGACGCAAAAGTCCGTAATATCATCTTTATGGCCCCCGCATGCCGGTCCGACCTGTTTGCCGATACCATCGGCCAGCACCCGGACGCTTTCCAGAACTTCCGGATGTTTACCATGTCGGATCAATATGAATGCCTGGACCGCTGCGTGCCCTATGTCTATACCCGCTCGCTGCTGTATATGATCTCCGGCATCCTCGAAAAAGACGAGTTCGATGCCTATATCCTCGGCATGCAGCGCTACCTCAGCGGCAACCCGCCCTATGCCGCCGACCCCAAACTCCAGGCCAATATCAACTTTATGGCCGCGCCGCCAAACCGTATCGTATACGCCGTTACCGCCGCAGGCGCAGCCCCCGGACTGCAATGTACCGCCCAGCACCATGGAGATTTCCACGACGACCAGTACCTGACCATGGACAGCATCGTTTATATCCTCAACCACTAAACTTATGCCCAACGACAACGACTTTGCCATCATCGTCGGCATCAACGACTATAAGGAGCTGCCCCCGCTGAAAGGCCCCGTATCGGATGCGCTCGCCTTCCGGGACTGGGTACGCAGCGCCGACGGCGGGGATATCCCTGAACAGAACTGTAAATTCATCGATAATACCGATTCCTCCGTACCCACGCAGGACCTGATCGACGCCAAACTCGACGAGATCATCGCCGGTGGCGGCCCGTACCGCAGGCTCTATTTTTTCTTTGCCGGCCATGGCATCGGCCTGGACTGGAGTTCCAACGGACTTTGCCTGCCCGGCTGGACCAGCCGTTTCCGCAACAAGTCCCTGTCCAGCAAAGCCTACCTGGATTATACCGTAGGGACCAGCTTTTTCCAGGAAGTCTATTTTTTCCTGGATTGCTGCCGCGACCGCCTCATCAATGCCATCGCCCTGCCGCCGACCCTCGGACTGGCCAGGCCGCGCGGGCAGGGCGTCAAAAGCCTCGTCCTGTACGCCTCTGATTTTGAGAACGCCGCAGGCGAAGCCCTCGATCAGGATACCAGCTCCACCGTCCGGGGCTATTTCTCCCAGGCACTAGTGGACGGGCTGAAAGGCGCCGCCGCTGACCAGAATGGCAATATCACCGCCAACGGCCTCGTGAATTTTACCCAGCGCAAAACCGCCGAACTGGCCATGGCCGACCAGCAGTCGCAGACCGTTACCCCCCAGTTTTACGGCCCCGGTATTACCATGGACGAGCTCATCATCCGGGAGGGCGTAGCACCACCGGTGACCGCCGTCACGGTGACTTTCCCTATTGGCGGACGCATCCAGCTGGCAGGCCCAGACCTTCAGCCGATTTTTACCCAAACGTTTGCCCCCGGGCAGCAGGACGGCCCCCGCAACCTCGGCAAAGGCCTGTACGAACTCAGCGACCAGGACAGCGGCCGCTCCCTGATCATCAAAATTGACGGTACCAAAAAGGAGGCCAGCTATGAATTCTGATCAAACCACCTACGCCTTCACCGCCAGGGCCTCCGGGGCCATGGCTGAATTCGCGCACCTGACCCTTTATAACGGCTACCTCGATACCGTACTCAAAGGTTATGGCAGGCTTGATGCCCGGTTAGCCCCCGGGCTTTACAAGCTCGTCGTCGTTCAGGGCGAGCAAATGATCGAACAGTCCATCCGCGTGGACAAACCGACCGAAACCGTCGTGCCCCTGACCGCCTCGGCTTCCTCGGTGCCCGCCAATGGCCTCGGCAATATGCACGAATACTACAGCGAACCCTTTAAGGACCACGCCTTCGTCCCGACCACTGCAGCCGGGGACCCCGGGTCCCCGGAATCGCTCTTCCTGTTCTTCCGCTACCCCGACCAAAACGCCTTTACCCGGTATAACCCGCTGAAAGAATCCCTCGGCACCGGCTTTATCCTGCTGGACCGCGAACGCAAACGGCTTTGCAGCCTGGAAGGCGGGGACATCCGGGAAGAACTGACGTATTACGGCTGGCTGGCCCTGCATATCAGGTTGACCCCGGGCACCTATTACCTCTATTACAACGGGCGCCAGGCAGACAAGGAACTTAAACTCCCCGCGCTGCCCGCCAGGGAAATACCCATCACCGTCTTTGCGCACTGGCAGACCCAATGCTTCATGACCTTTGGCAGCGGGCCCGCTTTCCGTTCCTGGTTCGTCGCGCTCCGCAAAACCAGCCTCCGGAGATTCGATTACCGCCCCGAGGACAATAACCTGTATGATATCGAAGGGCTGCTGCAGAAATTCAACAACGGCATTTTTTACCTGCCCGATAACATCATCACGCAGCTGGCCTATGGCAAATGGGAGAACCCCATCCTCGGCCTGCTGGCCGCCTACGCCTATTTTCAGTCCGGTAAGCACGACCGGGACGACCTGTTCCGCATGGTGGTTGCCAATTCCGCCCGGCTGCTTGGCGAGTCACCGGATTATGCTGCATTAACCATTGCAGCGGGCAGCTATCTGCCCGGCTTACAGCTACCATTTCAAAGACTCCGCGAACCCGCCATGTTCCTGACCGGCATGCGCGCCGTCATCAGTGCCGGCGGAAACCGTATCGAGGAGGGCAGCCTGGCCGAACAGGTCGTTGATAAACTTTTTTCGGACATGTTCTGGACCTCTTATACCCCTGTTTCCAGGTTCCGCGTCAGCCAGCCCAAACTGCTTATCCGTAACACCGGGCCAAGCCGGGGCCTCCGCGCAGATACCCTCAGCCAGCCCGTAACGACAGCTTTCAAAGGCATGGCCGGTGACGGTAACCGCATCAGTAAAACAATCAGTGCAAAAAAGGCAAGCCCCGCCCCGCGTAAACCAGCCGTCCTCCGCTCATGGGTCGCCAGCAGCCTGATGGACCTGCTGCTCCATCCAGGCGCCGCGCGTTTGCCCTTACACGAACTCGCCGTGGCGCTGCACGTCACCCCGAACATCCTTGAACAGGCCGTTACCGCCATCCAGGAAAACGAACAGGCCATCAGCGCCTATATACAAGGCAAAGAAAAAGACCCCGACTGGAAGGCATTCAGCAAAGAAAATATGGAACGCCTAAAGCAAATCCAAAAAGGAAACCCCGGAATGGCAGCCGGTTAGACTCAATAAACAAGCTTGCTGAACGAAATGCCCACCGTCAGCCCGACCGAGGTCCGGTTAGCCGGCAGGATCAAACCCTGTGCCGGCACGCCTTTTTTACCGATCAGCACGATTGGGATATCGACAATACTATTGAGCGCATGGTACGTCCCGAAATTCTTTTCCAGCCGCAGGCTGAGCCCCACGTAGGAATCCAGCGGCAGGCAGGCCAGCTCCCCGAAAGCGAGGGTGTCAGGAAATTACGATAGTCCCCGCTATATTGACCGGCACTTCCCGTAACAGGTAAGAGGCCGGCCACATGGACGCCGCCCGCGTGGCCACCCTCGTGCACAAAACCCCCACGCCTGTGCGCCAGCGCATCCATAGGCTAAAGGAAGACGGCTATATCAAAATCTTTGCTGCCATCCTCGACCGTGAGAAGATCGGCCGCCCCGTCCTCGTCGTCACCCACGTCCGGTTTGAGAAACAAACCACCCCATTGCTCAGTGAATTTGAGCAATGGGCCGTCGCCATGGAAGAAAGTCCAGTGCTGCCTCCACGTCTCCGGCGAATGGAACTGTATCCTCCAAACCACCGCTGTCACCCCACAGGCTTATTTTCAGTTCCTGATGGAAAAGGTCAACAGCCTGCCCAACGTCGCCCATACCGACAGCTGCTTCGTGATGAAGGAGTGCAAAAGCTTCGGGCCGGTCAGCAAGTAGCAAAGACCCGCTGAAATTCCAAGCGCTAGCTATAACTCTTAACCATAGCCGCCACCGAATCCGCCTTTTGCAAAAGCGAACTGTCCGCACCCTTACGGTAAGCATCGATCAGCGCGGTGATACTATCCTTGTCACTCACATTGATCAGGTGCTGTGAGATCAGCTGGCTGATCGCATTCAGCACCCGGTACCGGACGTGCATCCGCGTGATATTCGCGCCCGCGCTTAGTAAACGTGTAAGGTCCCCCGTTTCCGGCCTGGTGATCACCAGGGTCGCCAGCGCAATGACCAGCCCCTCATTCGGGGGCACAGTGCCCGCTAACAGCTGAAGAATGTCGTCCTTGGAAATCTGGTTACTTAACGCATAGGCCGACATTTCCCCCGCAGAATCCTCCTTGAGCCGCACCCGTTCCCCGTAATCCGGCGAAGAAATCTGCATATAGGCCGTTGCCTGCGCCTTCAGGTTATCCAGCTTCGCCTGCTTATCCGCCGGCGCCGTCTGCGCCGCATTCTGCACCACCGACTGTGTCAGCATCGTCTGCCCCGCCTGTATGTTGTCCACTTTGGCCTGCGTCGTATTGATCAGGTCCGCCAGGTCAGAAAGCGACCGCTTATCCGCATCATTGAATTCGCCAGCCAGGTAGAGCCGCGTCACCAGGTAACCGAATAAAAAGCCCACCACAAAAAAAGAAATGATGAGCCCATAAGCAAAAGCCAGCGAGGAACCAGCCCCAGTTTTGGCCGCACCATCCAGGCCGGCTGCCAGCGTTCCCGCCATCCCCGCCAGGTACGGTGGTATCTTCGTGAGCTTGACCAGCCCCAAACCGACAATAATTTTGGTCAGCCAGTCCGAAATCTCTGATAAATTGGTATTGACCAACTGCTGGTAGTTCTTGCCATTCCCGGCTGCGCCCGGTGCAGCTGCGCCAGTCCCAGCCGGAGCTGCCGACCCCGAACTCTGCACCACCTTTGGCACCCCGAACAGGAAGCCCATAAAAGCTCCGCTGATCATGCAGGCCAGCGTCCATTCCACCGCAGTCATCGCAGCAGCAAGGCTCGAAGACCGGATCAGCGCCGCCGTCAGACCAATCAGGAAGACGGCCATGCAAAAGATAAAAATCGGTTTGAACTGTTCCTTGGGATCCTGTCCCTTTGGACTTGGTGTAGGCGGGGTGGTTGCGGTTTTGGCCATGATAATAAGGTTAAGATTTGCAATACTACAAGAATGCCGCCAGCGCGCTTACCGTGTTTTAACGGTATTTTTTACCGTGTTTTCACCCTTGTCCCGACTTGTTTTTTGTTGGTAAATTAGCGACAGGATCAAACGGAGCTGCAATAAGGGTCCGTCCTGCGGACTGCTTAGGTATTCCTTGTATAAAAGTAAAATATTATTTTGAATTGCTGATAAAATACCAATAATAAATATTTACATTTAGCTTATAATAAGAACCTTAGACTAAACTTTATCATGAACAGCTATCATAACCCCAGTTTAGGGACAGCCTGGAAACCCTTACGCAAACTGGCTGCCTTATTATGCCTGAGCAGCCTCCCGTTCACCGGCTTTGCACAGCAGCCAATCCCGCAACAGCCACCCCCGCCGCAGCCCGCCGCGCAGCAAACCCTGATCGTGCCTAACCCCAACATCGCGCTGAGCCAAAACATTGTAACCGGGGATTTTACCGGCAATAATACCCAGATCATCGACCCCATCCCGTTTGACAAACCCTTTACCCTCAGCCTGAAAATAGATACCAGTATCAAAAAAGCTACCCTCCATATTGCGCTGAAATACCCCGATGCCAAAAAAGCCCAGACCCTCATAGCGTTTTCAGGAGGAGACCTCACCGGCACCATTGCCAGCGGTAACCTGAAAGCCAACTGTAACGGATTGCACCCCAACCGGCCTTACATCTTCACCCTCAACCTCTACTCTGCGGTTTCCGCCAAACAGACCACCGCTATCAAACAGGCTGCGGTAAAAGCCATTGAAGCCTATTTGAAGGACGGGGTTATCACTGGCGCCACCTACACTGTTTTTAAAACCAAGTTAACCGACCAGATCGCCGCCATCGTGGGCACCACGCAGCTGGCCGATGCCAAGACCCTCCAAGCCACCGATATTTCCGATATCCTGACTGCCGCCAATCAGCTGAGCAGCAAAGTCGCCGCCCTCTATACCAGCCTGGGCAGGGTGCAGAATTTTCAGGTAAAAGAAGCCGGCATCCTTACATCCCTGAAAAACCTGTTCCAAAAACCCGCGTTCGCCTCCGTGCTGCTGAAACTCAACACCAGCACGGACATGGCCGACAATGCCAAGAAGGTCTACGAGCAGGACCTGAACGATAGCGCCAGATTCAAGGGCATCTCCATGGGGGTGATGGACTTTTACCTCGCCGGGCTCGCCGATCCGCGACGAACAGCCGACCTCGAGCATTTGATTACCGGTAAGGCCGCTTTTGAAGCGGGCACCTTTACCAGCTCCAGCCAGATGGACATCGGCTTTATCCGCCTGTTGCGGATCTTCCTGGTTAAAGCCAGCCTGATCACCTGGCAAGGGCAACACCCCGCATGGACCCCGGAGGAGCTCGGCGTCATCAAGGACCTGGCCGATGTCCTGGAGATATTTGACGGCTATTATAAGGCCTACCTCAACGAGGTAAGAGCCAGCGCCGAAGGGAACATCATCAGCCAGTTTCCCGACCTGTTCGCCAACTACCTCGTCCAAAACCAGCTCATTTTTGAAACCAGCGCCAAGGTCGATATCACCGCCAGCGGCACCCCCTATATCAGCCTCGATGCCGGCATCGGTTATAACCATAGCTTTCAAAGCTTTTTTACCAATTACGGGGTCAATTTTTATTTTACCCCGGTGGATAAATCCGTCCCGCTCAAGACCTTTGCCTCTAAACCCTGGCTCTACATCCTGAAAACCGTCAGCCTCAACGTCAGCATTGTCAATAATTATTTTAATAACAGCAACGTCAGCAACCGCTATGTATCGCTGCTCGGCGGCAACAAGGATGTTTTCCTCGGGCTTGGCTACCGGTTCTCCCGCGTCGCCAAGTTCAATATCGGGTTTGACGGCTATTACCTGACCTATAACAACCCGCAGACCACCAATAAATATTTTGATGCCAGGCTCTGCGCCTCGCTTTCCCTGGATATCAACTTCATCAACAGCTTTTCCAGTGTAGGGAAGGCATTTGGACTATTAAATTAAAAAGCTATGGGATATATCGCAGTTGACCCCAACGACGTATTGACCCTGCTCGATGCAGGCCAGAACCCGGTGAATCCGCCGGTCATCACTTTCAGGCAGGATGCAGCCACCGGGCTGTATATTTCTGACCCGTTTTACCTGCAGCCGGCGCTGATCGAGGTACCGGACGGCAACGTCTTTGTCAGTTTTGACTATACGCTGGCCGTCAGCCCGGCGTACACGGCCACCTTCCGGATCGGTAACGACCCCGCACAGGGCGCCGCGCTGCCCACCGGGCATACCTGGCACGACCAGCCGGACTACCAGCATTTTTTGATGTACGTCCAGTTGTGTACCATTGGACCCGTTGCCTTTCCCATCATGGACCTGCAGGCGGCGATCCTGACCACCGAAGATACCGGCACCGCCGCAGCCGGCAACCAGCCCGGCGGGCCTTACCAATTTAACCTGAACTTCGTATGAAAAAGCTACTGTACCTGCTCGCCGGGCTCCTGCTGCTGTTCTCCTGCAAACAGGATGACAATTTCGTGCCTTTCGCCAGCGTAACCCAATACTCGTTTTCCGATACCACCCATTTCCTGGCCAATGACTCCTCCAAAATCACCGTGACGGTCAGCGATAAGCTCACCAAGGATGGCAATTTTTATACCGTAGCCTATCCCGCTGCCGGCGGCCAGCTGCTGAATGCCGACGCCAGCGGGAAGGTCTATATTTTAAAAAACCAGGCCAGCTTTACCCTGCTTTCCGGCAATACACCGGGCACCTACCTGCTCACCTGCCAGTTCGGGACCTCCGCCGGCTCCCTGGTACAGTTTATCATCCATGCCAAGCCCGCTTTGCCGGACCTGATCCAGGCCGAGACCGCAACCAGCTTTCTGGATACCGCCTCCACCGCGAAAGTCTTTACGCTGACCCTCAAGCGAAACACCGGCGTGGTCAGCCTGGGCACCGGCGTGAACGCCTTTGCCTACCAGCTCAACAGCAAGGCAGACACCGTGAAGGTCGGCCGTTTCACCGGGCTCGCCGGGGCTGCATCCAATGCCGCAGGGCAGGTCACCCTGAACTATTACAGCGATACCGGCGGGTTTGACAAAACCGCGCCTGTCTATTTGAAATTCTACTGTTCCAGCAATGCCGGTAAAGAAGTAAAAACGGTTTATACCCTCAAGTTCCGGTAACACCGCGAACCCCCGTCCTGCCTGGCGGTATGCCGCCAGGCAGGAATCATCTCATCCCGCAAACCGGCCTTTACGATCCCATCTTCGCCTCTCGCTCCCAAACCTTAACAGGCAGGCAACAATGCACTGCCCTTTATTTGCCGGCTTAACACATGCTTCACAATCACTTATTTTCTTTGCACTAAACTTTTATGTAAATTCGTTAAAGGAAAAACCCGTGGACACAAACAGCACCCTCAGCGACAACGAACTGCTTACCCTGCTCAGGGAAGGTGACCATGCTGCGTTCACCGCCATTTACCACCGCTACAAACGGCTCCTGTACAAACACGCCTACCAGCGCCTGCGCAACGAAGCCGAAGCAGACGACATCATCCACG
>JAZJZL010000027.1:6961-70810 GCA_040389845.1 Bacteroidota bacterium | reverse complement strand
CTCTGGGAAAAGCGCGAAACCCTCACCCCGCAGACCAATTTATCCGGCTACCTATACACCGCCGTCCGCAACCGCATCCTCGATTTCGTCGCCCGGCAAAACGTCCAGTCCAGCTATATCGGCTCCCTTCAAACCTTTATGGACCAGGCCGAAAACGCCACCGACCACCTGCTCCGCGAAAACCAGCTTACCGCACTCATCGAAAAAGAGATCGCCGCCCTGCCACCCAAAATGCGCGAAGTCTTCGAACTCAGCCGTAAAGCCCACCTGTCCCACAAAGAAATCGCCGAACAGCTTGGCATCTCCGAAAAAACCGTCAAAAGCCAGGTCAATAACGCCCTGAAGATCCTGCGTGTCAAGCTGGGCATCTTCATTTGGATATTTTTGCTGCTCCATTTTTAAATAATAAATATTTTTCGCCGGGAATTTGCTTTTTAGCCATTATTGTGTTTATTTTTAGGGGAGAAGTGCTCCGCTGAACTGAGCAGCCCCGGTCTGTCCATCCGCCGGAGGCCTTTATCATTAAACCTGTCACCAATGCCGGATATACTGGACCTGTTTAGTACACTTGAGGGCTGGGAAGATTTCCCGGAACAGCTGCTGACCAGTCCCGATGAACCTATCCGTAAAGCCCGGCTGGCACTGAACGGGCAGTACGATCTGAAGGATGCCCTGACAGCCATCAGCGAACAATTGCGGATCTTCCGTCAAACCTGGCGGGCTTTCAAGTTCGATATTGTCCAGCCGCTCAACCCGTCTTCAGACACTTCCCCTGAAAAGTTCAAACGTATGGGGACAGAACTGAACCAACTGGCAGCCTTGCTCTGTATGCGGCTTGATGACCCAGGCACTGCCCGCTACCACCTGATGAGTGCGCTGGCCTGCGACCCGGACAACGCCGATACCGCCTTTTACCTCGTCGAATTCTATGAACAGGCCGGAGAATTCAAGGCTGCTTTCGACCAGCTGGACAAGACCTTTGGCGATACAAACCGCTTCGACCGTTATTTTCAACTCTTTCGGCTATGCGGCAGCATACAGGAAAAAAGCACCTCAGCGGCGGCTTCCTGCCTGGAGCGCCTTGCCGTCCTGCCCGGTGCCAGGCAATACGGCAAACTAGCGCAACACGCGGCCGGTATGTTAAAAGGAATCGGGCAGCCATTGCCGGAGCAAGCCCAGGCCAGCCTCCTGCAACAGGGAATGGAATCGATCCATACGCAGGATTTTGACCAGGCTTATGCCTGTTTTTCTGCTTTGCTCGATGAGAACCCCATGAAGGGTTATTTCTGGTACCTAACCGGTGAAGCGCTCAGTTCCATCGCTTTGACGATGACCGGCTCCACGCCACCTGAGAAGGACCTCCGCCGCCAGCGCCTGCTGGATACCGTGCAGGCCCTGCAAACCGCTGTTTACCTGGAACCCGCGATTCCCGGCGCCTATGAAGTGCTGATCCAGTGCCATATGCAGCTGCGCGACGCCGGCGCCGCACTTTTGTACGCCCAGGTTGCCATCAAAGAATTGCCGGAAAACACGACACTCCAGGGCCTTTATGCCCGGACATTATTATTCAACGGCGATCGCCAGGAAGCCGAAGCCCTTGCGCAGCAGGTACAGGCGGCAGATCCCGGCGAAACCTACAGCGCAACTACACTCGAAGCCCTTTTAACCCGCTAAGATGGAAAACAGGCAAACCGAAACCATATTCACCACGCCCGCGGCCCATTATGAGCGGGAAATGGAACTGATTAAGCAGGAACTGCCCCGGCTGCAGCTCCCCCCGGATACCAGTACGATGATCATGAAAGCCAAAGTGCTGGGTGAAACAGGTTTTCAGCCACCCGTAGTGATGCTGCCCGGTGCAGTCATAGCGGACTACTATATGCTCGGCGGCAACGCCGCCCACGAACTGTTTTGCATACATTTTCCCAGGATCGTGGATTACTTACGCCCGCAGGGCCCCACATTGCTCCTGGCGTACAGCCTGCTCAGCCTGGCCAAAGCCTTCCGCAATTATGAATCGATTGACAAGCGGATTTCCTTTGCGCTGGAAGCTGCGGCAGTATTTAAAAAGCAGGGCGGCCGGTACCGGCTGGCAAGGGCCTACCTCGAACTGGCCGTCGCCTTAAAAGATGACCGGCAATATTATGACGCCCTCTATACCCTGCAACTCTGCGAACAGGAATGCCTGATGGACAAGGACCCCAGCGGCCTTTCCGCCGCTTATTTTCACCGGGCAACCATCTGCCGCTTCCTCCACCAGGAAATCGAAGCCCTCCATTTTCTCGATCGGGCGGCAGCCGTGCTACCGGAAGCAGGCTTCGAGGGCTCGAAGCGGGAGATACGCTATGAGCGGATCCCCGGGAATATCCTGCTCCGGCGATATGACGAAGCTGCAGCAGATGTCCGCGCCCTTACCATGGCTAAAAATGATTATTTCATGGCGCATTTCTACGAAGCGGAGATCGCACGGCTTACCAACCAGCCCGAAACAGCCCTGCCCGCTTACCTCAAAGCTGCTGAACTGCTCAGCCTGGACATCCTGCAAAACCGCTCCGACCGCTTCCAGATCATCAGCCGCGAACGCCATGACAGCATCTACCAGCATGGCCTGCAATATGCCGTAGAACAGGGCAACGCCACCGCCGCTTTTCAACTCCTGCTGCTCTCCCGGACGGAAGGGCTCCGCGCCCTGGCCTCCCCCCGCAGCCGGAACGCCGCTGCACGGCCCTATGACCCGCAACTATTGAACGAGCTGCTCGCTCATGGCCTGCAGGCCATGCAAACGGGACAGGCAGCGTCAATGGATCAAATTCAGTCCGATGCAGAATGGATGATCGCCGAGCAGGACCGGGCGTCCTACCCGGGCGGCGGGGAAAACATGGAACTCAGCGGCCTGGTTAACAGGCTGCAACAGCAAATCCATCCCCATGTGCTGCTGCTGGAATTTTTTATTACAGGTGACATTTGCTGGATATTGGCGGTCAGCCGGGAAGCTATCCAACTCCGGCGCGCTGCCCTCAATACCTTTAAAATTGCGATGCTCGCCGAATCCTTCAAACAGGAGCGGGCAGGCCTGTTCGGCACCGATTCCCTCGGCCTGTTGAGCGATTCCCTGTTAAGCCCCGTCGGCGGGCTCCTGCAACAAAAAGACAAGCTGATCATCGTCGCGCAGGAATGGCTCAACGGGATCCCTTTTCATGCCATGCCCGGCCCCGTCGGCGCACTGATCGAAAGTCATACCGTGAACTACGTCACCAGTTTTATCCCGTTTCTTCAACCCGGAAGTCAAACGCCCGACCCAGGAACGCCGGGTAAAGCCCGCTTCCTGGGCACCCCGGCCGTTGGCTACGTGCGGGCTCCGGCCTTACCCGGCGTTTTTAACGAATCCGCCAGCTTTAAAAACTATTTCCCGGATGCGCAGCTCATCATCGATCCGCCCGCGGCCAGTACCGACCTGTTAAGCCCGGAACCCGTCACACTCTTGCATATCGCCTGTCACGGGTACTATAACCCCCGGGCGCCCTTGCTATCCTGCCTTTTGTTAGCTGACCGTCCCGTCTTTGCCTTCGAGCTTATCAGCAGGGGAACCAGCGCCAGGCACCTTGTTATGACCGCCTGCCAGACTGCCGAGGACCGGCAGAACGCCGGTGGCTATGCCCACAGTATCGCCGCCGCTTTTTTAAAAGCCGGGGTAGAAACCCTGATCGCAGCCTTCTGGCCGGTCGACGACCAGGCGGGCGCACTGTTCAGTCAATTTTTTTATGAAGCATACCAGCGCTCCGGTACACCGGGCACCGCGCTTCGATATGCCCAGCGAAAACTACGATCAGCACCCGGATTTGCACACCCGCATTTCTGGGCGCCGTTCGCCATTTTTGGCCTGGATAATACCACGAAACAGCCATGAGCAACATCCAGTTTTTCACCAAAACCACGGAAGAAATCCCCGCAGGGCCCCTTCAGACCGCTCCCGGCAGCGCAGCCATCCACCGGGCCGGTGCACCCGCCCGCTCCAATCAGGAGATCCTCAAAATGATCCGCTGCAACATTACCAATCCCACGGAACTGGACAACGGCCCCGACCGCAGCCACTGGTTCCGCGCCGTCCAGACCGGTTTCAGCCTGAAGCTCCCCCCGGACGCCAGGCTCATCTGGTGCCGCTTCCGGGCCGTCATCGCACCGGTAGCCAGGAAAGACGAACCCGTATTGCTGCTTTCTTTGCACCCCGAAGAGATCCGGCAGCCCACCAGTTTCCGGGATGATCTCTTTTTAGGAGAACACGGACTGGAACGCCCGGCAGCCCGTCCAAAAGACCGCCCCGACCAGATCGTACACTTTGATAGTTTTTTATCAGGCTACAAAACCGGACAGCAGGTGCAATGGGATTTTTCACCCGACAGCGGCACGCTCAGCCCCGGAAGCAACCGCCTGCTTATCGGCCTGTCAACATCCGCCTATTACCCCCTTAAGCTAACGGCCTCGCTCCAATTCACCCTCTACCATCCGCAGACCGGTGAGCTCAGCCTCGAACTGCCCGCCGAAAGCCGGAAGATCCGCTGATCCACCGCTTTCATTCAAATTCACTGGCCGGCAGCTAACAGCAAGGTCCGGTGACCGCCCCCGTCTGTTAAATTTAATCCTGAATATCTGACTGCTCGTCTTCTACCGCCGGACGAATGCCATGCGGCCAGAGCGACACATTATAATAGACCTCCAAGGTATGATGGGTCGCCAGGTAGATCTTGTTATACACGTATAAGAAAGTCTCCTGCTCTTCAAGGCTGAAATGCCTTAATAAATGAATAAGCCGTTCTTCCGTCGTCGGGTAATAAATACTTTGGTTTTGTGTCAGGCGCTCATTCACCTGCATGAGCATAAAAAAGGCGGCCAGTCCCGTCATTGCCAGACCTTTTTCAGCCTTGCTCCGATTTTTGAACAATTGCTGAAGATAAAGAATACCGAAAAGGTCGGCCTGAAGCTCCGTTGATTTATTCCTGTCCTCTTCAATATGCCCCAGCAGCAGGTGGGCGTATTCATGCATGCTGATGAAATTGAGCGCAGGAGGTACGGTCGCATGGTACATGAATGATTCGGCTATCGGATCCGGCTCAACTTTTACCGCATGGACATCCCTGCCCTGCAGTACTTCTACACAACTGATCAGCACACTGGCCGTAAAGGCGTCCTCCGCCGCCGCTTGAATGTCTTCATCGCTTTTAAACCTGAAAACCCTGGGCGCTGCATCGGTGTCGACCGGGGCCGTGATCAGTTGCGCTACTTTTACCGTGAAAATATCCAGCACATGTAATAAAGCGAGGTTCAACGCCAGGTAAGGGATATCGTGCCCGGGTTCAACCCGCGCGATAAACGCATTGAAATCCAGCCCATGTCCGAGTACCAGCGGTATTTGCAAAAGGATAATTTCCAGGTCTTCCTGATCCCTGATTTGCGGAACAGGTGTGGGCAATTGCGCACCGATCTTTTCCAGGTATGCTGTATTGACGCCCATCCGGCAGATCTGTTCGCCGAAGAAAAGATCGATGGTCTCCGCGCGCAAATATTCTTCCTGGGCCCTGATATAACACCAATAATTGTTCCGCTTGTTTGCAGCCCGGAGAAACCCGCGGTGTGATGCCTCTTTTTCTTCCTGATCATAGTAGGCAAGCGCGCCTTCAGCAGACCGGACGAGATGGCCAAAAAGATACTCCTCCAGTTCTTTCGGGTCACGGTTTAGCCTGAGGGCAAGCTGAACGAATGATGTCAGCCGGAGCTCCTGAACACTGGCCATCAGCTGCGACGGATAAAAGCGTGCCAGTGCTTCCTGCCGCCTTTTCCTGAATTCCGCTGTCATATTCATAAGCGGCAAAAGTAGCATTAAAAAAAAGACAGACTTATCATCGCTAAAACCTTTAATTTTAGGACAATGAAAGCTGATGATACGCATACCTCCGCTCCCTTTGACCCATTAGACCTGCAAAGAACACTAAACAGTAACTTTGATGAGGCGCAGGGCAGGCACGATCTGCGGAGCTGGCAGATTTTCACCGGTAAAAATTCGACCGAACTGCTCACGCGCATGGTGTCGGCGCACGAGTCGCTCCATCACGAATTAAACAATGTGACCATTTATGGTGTCCTGCTGCAATGCTTTTCCTACCTGGCACAGGAAGCAACGTCAGATGCGCCGTCGTACGGGTCACGACTGGACGTTTTGTTGGAGCATTGCCGAATCGCTCACGAAGTCTACGCTACCGGGCTTGGTTTCATGTTGGCCGCCGACGATACCACCGACACCCGGGCCCGCGAACTGCTCGGCCGGGATTCTGCTTATTTTCAGTATTATAAGTTTGCCGCACGCCTGGTAAGGGACTTGGATCACCTGTTCTACCGCCAGCAGGCGCTGGTGGTCATTCTCAGGCTCTGTTTCCAAAGTGAACGGATTGCCAACGAGATGACAGCCAAAGGCCCGCATTTTGACCCAGCAAATATCGCGGATGCGGAATTTCCCAACGAAAGGCTGGGCCTCCTCCTGCGCAGCCTGCCCGAAAAGTTCTTTAAAAACAGCCTGGACGCCTTTCTTGGGCAATACCCCGACGCTGAAGCGCTCGCCGAATTCACCAGCCAATTTTATACGGCCAAAAGCAAGCATGGCCAACATCTCAAAAGCTATAACCGGTTTGGCCCCGACCTGATGCGCTGGTTTTATACAGCAGGAGCAACATTTTTTAAGGACGCAGGGCTGCCCTGTATCGGCATCAACGACCAATTATCGTACGGTGGCGGAATTATCGCTCAAATTGACCGGATCTTCCCATTTGCCCGGTCAAGATCCCCGCTGAAGTTCAATGAACAACCCTTCAACTACGATGACGCATCGATGCTGGCTTTTGAAAACGAGACCTGGGTTTTCGCAGCTGAACGCCTGAAATGTGAGATCTATTATCCGGACGAAGTCCCGCCTGAAATGCACCAGTTTATATTGAACGGCGTGGGGGCACCAAAAGCTGTTTATGTCAGCCGCCGGGAGCGCAGCCAACTGTCCGGCCACTACCAGTTCGATCTGCCCGTCGACCAGGAACGTTTCGAAGCACTTGACGACTTTTTTACCTTTATCCGGATCGTCTCGAAAGACAAGCAGTATAGCAAAAAAATAATCTTAATCCCTTTTCCCACGCCCCCGGCGCTGGAACAGTTTCTCCGCGATAAACCCGGCGGCGTACGCTTGTACGGCTGTATCGCCACCCGGGCGCTGAAGGAGGGCAACTGGACAGATAGCTGGAAACCTTTCTTTGAACAGTTCGACAACGCCGTCCTGCTGCTGGATACTTCGCCGCTGTATTATATCGATCAGGTTTTTGACAGCTATGAGAAAGTCGTGTATGAAAAGCTGGTATTTTCTGTCGGTGAGACCACTTACACCGGTGTTGTCTTTGACCTGCGGGATGCCGGTATCACACAGGCCTGCCTGCTGGCGCCCGCTACCGATCCGCATTGTGAACTTATTCACTATTACCTGCAATATTATCATCCCGAAAAATACCAGTTATGCACGGATGGTGGCGAAAAATGGCTGCCGGCGCTACCGCAGATACTCTCGTGTATTTTTCGTGAGGAACGGTACTTTTCATTTCACGCCGCGCCCGCTTACCAAAGAAGGGAGCGCAGGCAATAGACTGGAATTCAAACACCGGTCAGCGCATCGTATACCGCCCGGGCGACACCAGGGTCGGAGAGGTAACCCTCGATACCATGCCGGTTCGGCGTGTAATTCCTGACATTATTGCGGTTAAAAACCGGTGGCTCGATATCAAAATTATTTTTGTCCAGCGGGTTGAGCGCAACCACATCACGATCATCATAAGCGTTGTACCAGCCATCGCGGATACACTCCGGCATCCGGATGGGAGGAGCCAGTTTATTTCTGACGGTCCGCAGCCCCAGGGGAGAACCCACCGTTATGTATTTGCGGATGTTTTTTCCCTTCAGCTGGTGCAGCACGTTGTAACCGACCACGCTCCCGAGGGAGTGACCGACCACTACCGCCGGTTCGTTGTCAAATGCTTTGACGACAATTTTATTGACTTCGTCGCGCGCATAAGCATTGTCCAGGTAAAATGCGACGTCTCCGGTAAATGTGGCTAACGATAACTTTCCTATACCGGTATAATTGTCGAGTTGTTTCAGCACCCAATGGACCTGCGGCAAGTTTAGGATGCCCTTTTCGCGTACCGCTGCATCAGGATCCGTCAAGGCTTCCGGCGGGATGGCCGCATTCTTTGCCAGCTCCTCAAGCAGGTCATAATAGGTGCCCGAAATGGCTTCCCCATTGCCCCTGGCAATAATGCCCGAACGCACCTCGGCCGCCGCCACGCGCTGGTACAGGTCATCGAGCAGATTGCCGTAAAAAGGGAATAGCACATCCACAGCCTCCGGGAAGCGATATCCCGCTTCGGCCAGTCCTGTGTTCAGTGCATCAAGCCAGGTTTGCCGCAGTTCGCCGGGATCCTGGCCCTGCTGGTCGCGCCCGTGAATCAGGATGAGTTTCATAACATGAAGGATTGAAGTTCAAAAAAACGATCTATACCGGCGGGCTTAAATGTGGTCCAAAGGCCGGGAATACGGTGTTTGGACAACTCGCGCAGATCTTCCGGGTAACGGTCCGGGTTCCCCGCAAGATAAGACCAGCCCTTATTCAACAAAGGGCACATAGGCCAGGCGTTGCGCAATATCCGCGGATTGAAATCGGGCCGGAGAAACTGGCTCAACAGGGCAATATCGAACAACACCGGCTCCGGCTCCCGTTTCATATACCTGAAGATGGAACGTACACCCCTGAAGTCGCCCGCACCGGCGTAAGCGTAGGCGGCGTAAAGTCCCAGGGTCGGATCAAACCGTTTATATTCCCTAAGATAACTGGCTGTATTGATCAGATAATCCCCATCGCCGGTAAACCAGGCTTCACCTTCGCGGGCGCTCAGTGCGATACGCGCCCGCCGCTGCTGCATCGCCATATCATTTTCCTGCGCCGCGTTGTACCGCGCTGAAGATGGGGATGGCGTGTAATTGACATTGAGCACCTGGTTCCCCTGCATCACCAGAACACCGATAAAATCCGGCAGGATGGCAATCGGAACAGCGTTCCCGCCTGGCAAAATGAGCAGCACCCGCTTGGGCAGACTGTCGCCGTTAAATCTAACCTGCCAGGCGTCTTTCTCCGAAAAGATTTCGGCATCCAAATCCAACCCCGCCAGTGTCGGAGCATCGGCAAGCCCCGCAATCGTCAGCCCGGTGGAAAAATCACTGCTTTTCTGAAAATTGGCCTGAACCTGCATAAACTGGGCTAAAGGGTTGACAGGGCTTTCATTTAAGAAATCGAGTTGCGGCGTCAGCCTTCGTTCCGTTCCCAGCTTAGCCGTAGCTTCAAGCCAGAGCCGGTCTTCATCGACAAAGCGCGACAAATATCTTGGCTTGACCGATTCGACCCGGCTTTCGGGAAGTTGCTGCAGGGTAATATTTGCGCTTCGCGCAGCAAGGGGCACCGCCTCGCGGAGGTAGCGCTTCAATTCCTGGGACAGTACCACACGGTAATCCCGCCCACTTTCCGTAAGTTCTTCCAGCAACTCCGGGACGCCGCCGCCAAGTGCTTCCAGCAGACAATCAGTAAAGATGCTGCGATAACCCGCAACTGCATCCTCAGCGGCCACTTCGTATGCTGCATTGCCGGGTTTGGTGGCATAAAAAATATCAAGCGTCGGGTCGGTATCAGGCGCCTCTGTATTCGGGAAGATGACTGATCCCAGCATGCCGCTGATCAATGGATCCTTTGGTACCGAGCGGCAGGCGTCCGAAATGAAGACCACATGAGGTATGCCGCTCCTGCGCGCGAAGGCGGCGGAAGGGGCGACCAGTACCGCCTCATTTGCATCCCCCGGCGCTCCTGACAGCAGCCAGTATTCGTCTTCGGCCCCCTGCAGGATACCGTGCCCTGAAAAGTAAATAATCATCAGGTCGTAACTTCGTTTTTCCACAAAATCATTGACCGCCTTTTTAATCTGCCCTACCGATACCGGGCCGTCTGCGTCCGTGAGCGGGGTGGTTTTATATTCCTGGGACAATGCCCATTCGTTGAACCGTTCGGCGTTGCGCACAGCCGCATCCAAAACCGGCAGGCGGCCGGTTTGGTTAACCCCGATAATAACAGCACACTTTTTCATGGAATAAAGCTAAGTTGTCTCGCGACGAAATGATTTGATTTTTTTTAAAAAATATTCCTCAAATCCACGAGCCCATTCTCCGACCAGTTCTGCAACCGGAAGTTACCCAGTACGAAATGCTTATCAAAATTGCCGCGAATTGCGGATTTAAGAAATTCGCTGTATTCCATCTGCTCTCCAAGCGGTTTTTCGTATTTAAAAAAGATCTCCTTTACATTTAAGTTGACGTCTTTTGCCTGGGGAAACAGCGTAGTTGAAGCGCGAATCCTTCCGTCATGACTATACTTGCCAATGCTGTACATTTAATTCTTGTTTTAGCGTATTCAAACATGGAATGATCCTGCTGATCCAAAAATACCCATAAAGACAGGATACCCAAAGCAGAATTAACCATTCATGATATTTATTAAGCCTGTTCCAGGCTATTTTAGCTATAAAAGTGGGTCATTCAAGGAAACTAAGCAAAAAAAAACTTTTTTTTCATTTCATCTCGGCCCAAGCCCCGAGCAAATCGTCTTACCTATAATTGACACCCAATTGAAGGAAGATGCCCGCAAACAACCAACCCGCCAAGGAACTCATCAGCAAATACCGGCAAGGCACCTGCACCCCCGAGGAGCGCGCCATCGTCGAAGCCTGGTATGCCACCTGGAACGAACAGGAAGAAAACCTCAGCGAGGAGCAACTGACAGCAGCCGAAAAACGCGTATTCGACCGCCTGCCCAAAGCACCCGAACACGCAAGGACAAGAACACTTTGGCCGCGCATTGCCGCCGCAGCCTCCGTCTTATTATTCCTGTTCGCAGGCGGCTATTTCTATTTCCATAACAAAATAGCTCAAACCCAAAATACCCAACAGGATGTCGCCCCTTATACCGCCCAGGCCATTCTGAAGACCGGCGGCAAAACCATCCTGCTGGATAAAACCCACAATGGGAAAATAACCCAGCAAAATAACACCATCATCACCAAAGCCCAGGGCGAACAGATCGTTTATACGAACCAAAACACCGCCGCCACACAGGCCGTTTATGATACCATCCAGGTACCCGCAGGAGGCAGGCCCTACCAGGTCAAACTGGCCGACGGCAGCCGGATCACCCTGAATGCCGCCACCACGCTCCGTTATCCCGAAAGTTTCGGCAAAGACAAACGCGAACCCATCGAATTGATCTCCGGCGAGATCTATGCAGAAATTACCCATAACAGCAGCGCCCCTTTACAAGTCAAAACACCCGGCCAGCTGGTCACCGATATCGGCACCGAGTTTGACATCAGCGCCTACCCCGATGAGGAAGAACAAAGAACCACCCTTGTTGAAGGCGCGGTTAAAGTAGCCGCCAATAACACCGCTAAAACATTAAAACCCGGTGAACAGACCATCAGGACAGCTAACACTTTTAGGATAGCACCCGCCAATATCGAGCAGACCACCGCCTGGAAAGCCGGGGATTTCTATTTCAACGGGGAGACCATCGAAGTCATCATGCGGCAGCTCGCCCGCTGGTACAATATCGAAGTCAAATATGAAGGCAAAGTCACCAAAGAAGTATTCTACGGTAAAGTAACCCGCAAAAAGAATATCAGCGAAGTGCTGAAAATGCTCGAAAAAACACAGAAGGTACATTTTAAAGTCGAAGGAAGGAGGGTGACCGTATTGAGTAGATCCTGACCCCACCGGTATACCCCCAAAACAAATCATCCCGGGCAAGCCGGGATGAACGCAGGGATACCAAACCGTAATTAAACGAATTGATCATCGCGCAAAGCCTCACCCATCGTCGAAAATGAAAAGGCCGGGCGCATTAATCCATGCACCACAAATGTACAATTTTTACAAAGAAAATTGGGGGCAAACGCGCATGCGCCACAACCTCCGCAAAATCCTGCTGATCATGAAGCTCACCACCTTTATACTGATCACCGGGTTCCTGCACCTGAGTGCAAGCTCCCTGGCCCAAAAAGTAACGCTGGTGGAAAAGAACGCCCCATTAGTCGACGTCTTCAACCAGATCCGCAGCCAGACCGGCTACGACTTCCTCTTTACCGGCAGCGACCTCAAAAACGCCAAACCAGTAACCATCAACGTCAAAAACGAAGAACTCACTGACGTCCTCATCAAAATCTTCGAAGGACAGCCCCTTGACTTCTCCATTGAAAACAAATCCGTCGTCGTCCAGGAAAAGAAAGAAACACTCTTTGACAAAGCTAAGGCGCTATTTGCACAGGTGACCATCACCGGTAGAGTCAATGATGAAACCGGCGCACCCTTAGCCGGTGTAACCGTGAAAACCAAATATTCCAATGTTGCTGCAACGGCAACCGATAAGGATGGTTCCTTCACCCTAAAGGTGCCCGACGATAATACCATTATATCATTTTCTTTTATCGGCTACGAAACCGTTGAATTAGCGGCAAAGGACATTCCCCCAGGCTCGGTGATCAAAATGAAAGCGACACAGACCAACCTGAAAGAAGTGGTGGTGAGTAAGGGTTATTACAATACCACAAAAGAGTTGAATACAGGTTCTGTTTCAAAAGTTACTGCGGATGTTATCGCCCAGCAACCGGTGAGCGACCCGATTATGGCATTGGAAGGGAGGGTTCCGGGATTATATATAACGCAAGCTTCCGGCGTTCCAGGAGCGAATGAGAAAATATTACTTAGAGGCCAGGGCAGTCTTAACAATGGGACTGATCCACTATTTATTATCGATGGTGTTCCATATCCATCTGTTCCTATTACCAATAGTAACTTTGGTTTAGGAGCTTTTGCCGGCGCGAATTATAATTTTATTCCTGCTGCGGGCTCCCTTCCGACCAGTGGTGGTATTAGCGCTTTCAATAGCTTAAATCCATCTGATATTGAAAGTTTCAGGTAATTCATTAGGTTTTATTAATCTTCTCTGATATTGAAAGTATTGAAGTGTTGAAAGACGCAGATGCCACGGCTATCTATGGCTCACGAGGGGCCAATGGTGTCATATTAATTACTACGAAAAAAGGAAAAGCCGGTAAGACCGCAATTGACGCCAACATTAATTCAGGATATGGCAAAGTTGCGCGAACAATCGATTTATTGAATACACAACAATACCTGCAAATGCGCCGTGAGGCTTTTGCCAATGACGGTGTACCTTTTCCGTCAGTTGTAACCGATCCAGGCAATCCGGACTATGATGTGAATGGCACCTGGGATACCACGCGCTATACCAACTGGCAAAAAGAACTGATAGGCGGTACCGCGCACTTTACGACGGCTAATCTTTCAGTTTCCGGTGGCAATACTAATACGACATTTTTAATAGGGGGTAACTACAGTAGGCAAACTACCGTGTTCCCTGGGAATTCTGATGACCGTAAAGGCGGGGCTCATTTCAGTGTTACCAATACTTCTGCGGATCAAAAATTTCATATTACTTTCTCGGGCCAATATAATATCGATGTTAATTCCGAGCCTGGTGTTGATATGACGCAATATATCATCCTGGCACCAGACGCACCTGCTTTGTACGACGCCCATGGGAATATTAACTTTCAGGGAGGGACTTTTAATAATCCATTAACTTCGACCCTTCAGACATTTAGTGCGACAACCAGTAATTTAGTCAGCAACCTGAATTTTGACTATAAAATCTTTTCGGGTTTGTCGTTTGATGGCAGGCTGAGCTATACGCGGATCCAAGCCGATCAAATTACTTTGTTTCCGGCCACTTCTTATTATGGTCCCCCCAATCCAAATAATCGATCGAACTCGACGGGTAGTAGTTATGTTGGCACCTGGATAGCAGAACCCCAATTGAATTATACCAAAAAATTGGGGCAAGGTAGATTTGATGTGCTTTTAGGAACGACATTTCAGGAAAGCAAACAATCCTCACAAGGGTTTTATGCTTTTGGATTTTCAAATGATGCATTAATATCGAACACATCAGCTGCCACTAAAGTGGGTGCAATTCCTGGCAGTTATTCCGATTACCGTTATAACGGATTATATGGCCGGATGAGCTACAACTGGCAAGACAAGTATATTTTTAACGTGACCGCTCGCCGCGACGGCAGCAGCCGTTTCGGACCATCCAAACAATTTGGCGATTTTTATTCTATAGCCCCGGCCTGGATATTCACGAAAGAAAAATGGGTGGAAGATCATTTACCCTGGCTGAGTTTTGGAAAACTGCGTGGCAGCATCGGTACGACGGGTAATGACCAGCTCGCGGATTATCAATATTTAAGCTCCTACTCTACCAGCAGTAACTATCAGAATACAACCGGCCTCACACCGAGCAGAATCGCCAATCCTTATTTTAGCTGGGAGATAACCAGAAAAATAGAGGGCGGTATTGATCTTAGTTTTCTCAAGGACAGAATTCAGCTGACTGTGGATTATTACAGAAACCGTTCTAACAATCAACTGGCACGGACTCCGCTGCCTTCCCAGGACGGTTTCTCATCCATACAGTCAAATCTGCCCGCGCTTGTACAAAATACCGGTTTCGAATTTGAACTAAATACTATTAACATTGATGCAGGATCATTTAAATGGACAACCTCTTTTAACTTGACAATTCCCCGAAACAAGTTAATAAGCTATCCTAACCTGTCCTCGTCTTCCAATGCATTTGATTACGAAGTAGGGCAGCCATTATCGCTTCTCTATGGATTCAAAAGTACCGGCGTCGATCCGCAAACAGGCTTGTACGTATTTGCCGGCGCTCCAGACCTCAAATTTATACCTGCACATACCCAAGAATTTTATGGAGGCATGAATAATGGCATAAGTTATAGGCAGTGGCGTTTAGATGTTTTTACACAGTTTGTTAAACAAACTGGCTTAAATTATTTGGCTAGTTTCTCGGGGGGCGCGCCAGGTTCCTTTAACAATAACGAACCGATAGAAGTGCTTAATCGTTGGATGGCGCCCGGCCAATCAACCAATATTCAAAAGTATACGACGAGTAATGATTCTTACGGTCAATATATCCAAAGTAATGCAATTATTTCTGATGCATCTTTTATCCGTATAAAAACGATTTCCTTATCCTATCGTCTTCCCGCTAAATTTTTAACACATGTGTTTGTTAAAAATGCACGGATCTACCTGCAAGGTCAGGACTTATTCACCTTTACGGGCTATAAGGGACTTGATCCGGAAACACAATCATTAAGCCTGCCACCATTAAGAATGATCACTGCGGGCATTCAAATCGGACTATAAAAACTAAATCTAAATCAAATGAAAACGTCATCTTTTAGAAAAATGATATTTGAGTCTAATAAGCTTGAACTTAAAATATTGCTTATGATTCTTGTGTTCAGTTGTTCATGCAAGAAATTCATCCTTGTGCCTCCACCTACTACACAAGTGGTAACCACCAGTGTTTTTGCTGACGCGTCTTCAGCAACGGCCGCTCAATTAGGCGTTTATATTAAAATACGCAGTTCCGTGGCTAATTTCAATTTTGTCACCGGTATCAGTTCGGATGAATTGTTTAATTATAATCGTGCGGTCTTTTATAAAGATGCCTACGTAAATACATTGAACGTACAAGATGCCTCAAGTTTAAGCACCGCCTATTGGAATGTTTATTATAATGCCATTTACCAGGAAAATGCGATTATAGAGAATTTAGAAAAAAGCCCTGTCAATCTAAAAATAAAACAGCAATTAACAGGTGAGGCATATTTCACAAGAGCTTACAATTATTTGATGCTGTTAAATTTATATGGCGGGGTGCCACTTGTTACTTCAACCGATTATACAACTAATACTAATAAAGCCAGGTCAACGACCGCAGACGTTTATACCCAGATTGTGGCCGATCTCAAAATAGCCCATAGTCTTCTCAATTCCAATTATGTTGATGCGAGCGATACGGTGGTTACAACAGATAGGGTCAGACCAACGACCTGGGCAGCGGACGCCCTACTAGCAAGGGTATATCTTGATACCAAAGATTGGAAGGATGCGGAAACGCAGGCATCCATAGTCATTAATAACACAGAATTTAACCTGCCATCAGACTTAACGACCGTATTCAAAAATACGAGCCGAGAAGCGATTTTACAATTTATACCGGATAATACAAAAACCTATTCATACAATGGGGGGGTATTTGTCGTTTCAAATGGGGTTCCGACGAGTTGTACCATAAGCAACACGTTACTTGGCGTTTTTGAACCAGGTGATCAACGCAAAGTTAATTGGATCAGTACCTATACAAATCCAACTACATCAGTGTCATACACGTACGCCAGCAAATACAGACGTTCGCCTTCTTCGACAGGAAATAACGATGAATATGATATGGTACTCCGTTTAGGTGAACAATACCTGATTCGTTCGGAGGCCCGAGCCCAACAAAACAACATTTCCGGAACGAACGGCGCTTTGAGTGACCTGAATGCAATTCGCCATCGCGCCGGTTTAGGGGATTATAGTGATGCAATTGACCAAACTTCGGTCCTGGCTGCTATCGCCCATGAACGTCAGGTAGAGCTGTTTACTGAGGGCCAACGTTGGGTGGATTTAAAGCGAACAGGGATGATAGATGCCGTCATGGGTGCGCCTGGCAATGCCTGTGCTACTAAAGGAGGGACGTGGCAAAGCTATCAACAACTTTATCCAATTTCGTTGCCGGATATTCAAAAAGCTCCCAATCTTACTCAAGCTCCGGGATATTAACACTAAATAATAAGATGAAAAAATATAAAATATTTTTACAATGTGTGGTCTTTATATTACTCAGTAGTATGCTATACGCACAGCAAAAGCCCTATGAAGCCTATTTTGAGGTCGGTAAGCCTTGTCCAGATTTCCACTTTGATAACGTAACCAACTGGTCGAAAAAGCAGGTTTCATTAAGCGACTTTCGCGGCAAGTGGTTAATCCTGGATTTTTGGTGGACGGGTTGCCATGCTTGTATTGAAGCGTTTCCTGCTCATAATCGGGAGCAAAAACTATTTCAAAACAATGTTCAGTTCTTACTGGTTGGTGTTCCCTCCGACCCGCCAAAAGCTGTAGAGATAATGTTTAAGCGTTTAAAAAAGATGTTAAATCTCGATTTACCCTGCGCATTCGACTCCACACTTTTTATGAAGGCCCGGAATTACGAATTTGTTCACGGCATGCCAATAATTATTGCAATAGATCCTGACGGGATAGTTAGGGGCTCTCTTGGTCATGCTATAAAAGACAGTGACCTTAAAAAGATGACATTAACTGCCAGGCCTACATTACGAGATGCGTTTCGAACGCAGTATGATGATAATTTAAAATTTGACCCCAAAAAACCATTACTGGTGAATGGTAACGGGGGGAATGATAGTTCATTCTCATACAGAAGCATTATATCGAAGTGGAATCGTTCACTACCGACTACCTGGTTTCCTTCTGCTGCTGATGATTCAATCAACAATCCGAGCTTAGGGGGAGATTTTAAAGCATTTGGACATACTTTGAAGGAATTGTATTTTTTTGCATTTACGGAAATGGAGCCGGGCAACCCACCTAACCCTCTTTCCTCAATTTATGGAAAATTCTGGCCGAATGCGATATTGGAGGGCACTAAGCCTGTTATGCCTGACAGTATCGCGATGCAAAAATACTGCTACGAGTTAACGCTGCCGAAGGACAGGGGTACGAGAAAAGGTATGTTGCAGCAAATGCAGCGAGACCTGGAAAGCTATTTTGGCTATCACGCCCGATTGGAAACAAGGAGAATGCCCTATTGGAAATTAGTGGTCACTAATCCGAATGCTGTCGCAAAGTTGAAAACAAAATATCCCAACGGACCGATTAACAATTCGTCTCCGGAAATGGAGAAGCCGGAAAATCATTTTCAAATGTATATTATGAAAAATTTGGATATGAAATTGCTCGTCAGTTTTATTTCAGCAACGCTTTTGAACAATGGTAATGATGGGCCACTTCTAGATGAAACGGGTATAAACTCTAATATTGACATAGACTTTCATTTTATACCATCTGATGATGAAAGCGTGAGAAAAGCTTTGCAGAAAGCTGGATTTGACCTGTTAAAAGGTGAACGGGATACTCAGGTATTGGTATTAACCAATTGATCCCTGGGCCATGGTTGCAATTTTTAATCATTAAATCTCAGGATGAAATGTCTTTACTCATTTTGCTTATTACTGGAGTTATTGTTAGCTTCTATGAAACCGGAGGTATGTGCTGGCTCGCTATAGATACAATAGTTTCCATGATTTCAGCGATAGCAAGGATCATTAACCATGATTTTACTATTCAATTGATGAAATAGGCTAGATATAGCCAACCAAATAATTAATTTATGGCATTTTTAAAGACTCATAATAGTTGGTTAAAATCAAATAGCTTGCTGGTCGGCTTATTATTGCTTACGTTAATTTGCCGCGCGCAGAAGCCAGCCCTGACATTTGCCGACTTGGATAAAGAATGGCCGGCTGCTTTGCCTCCCGTTATCAGTAATGACGGCAAATACGTCAGCTATAACCGAGACTTAAATACGATAATCAAATCGACGGGATCGGACTGGTACTTATTGTTGAAGGGAGTAAAGAGTTGCAGCTTCACCCAGGATAGCAAGCGATTTCTTTTTTTACGGAACGACAGCTTATATGTAGGTACCCCTGGAAAAACGCGCTTGCAACACATTGCTAACGCTACCAAATTTCGACTCATCAATCGTGAGAGAGACAAGGATTGGTTGATTTACCGTAAAACGGATAGTACTACAGTTGTAATCAAGCCGATGCAAGGTGGCCTGGAGTCAGTGTTCCAAAAGGTTTTAGACTACCAGGTTAGTCAAAATTCAAAAACAGTGATCTTACAAATTGCAGGTGAGAAAAGTAGCAGTGTTCGATTGATCTGGCTGGATCTTAAAACAGGGGCAAGGAAATCTATATGGTCAGGTATCGGACCGCAGGCTATAACAATAACGGACGATGGCGACAGCATGGCGTTCCTGTCGAAAAATAAAGAGCATGCAGACTTATGGTACTTTGAAACAGGTTATCAAGTTGCCTTGAAATTGAATGAAGCCCAGTTCGATCCGGGGATTACAATAACAAATATTAAAGCCGTTAACAGCCATGACCACCGGGTTTTTTTTGACTACGTTAGAACAAACCGGACGATAGAAAAGTCCAAGAATCCCAATATCAACATTTGGAGTTATAATGATCCGAAATTACAGCCGCAACAGATATACGAAGCAAATAAGCAAAGCGAATGTACGGCGTGTATCGAGGTAAATAATAAAAAAATCATTGATTTCGGCGATGCAGTTATTGTGTCGCCGCTATGTTCATCCTCGGCTGCACAAGATTTTATTCTAATTGATCAAAAAAGGGTCGGCAACATTGATGAATGGAACTGGAACCCTGCTTCAAAAAACTCGGTTCAAGTGGTCTCTTTGGACGATGGGTCCAAACGTTATAGTGACAGCACGATACAGTCTTCCGTGGGCTTCAATGACGACAAAAGCTACTTTCTGTCGCCACAGCAAGTATATGTTATTTACTTCGATCCTCATTCACAAAACTGGTATAGCTATGATATCAAAAGCAAAACTAAAACGAATTTGACCGGGGGAGTAGAAACAACATGGATGTCTTATGATCAGGATGATGAACCAGCCTCCGATTACTATACTACAGGCGTTGCCGGTTTCACAGCAAAGGATTCCAATGTGCTACTTTACGACCAAAATGACATTTTTCAGATCGATCTGTCCGGAAAGAAACCTCCAATCAATATAACTAATGGCTACGGAAAAAAACGTAATATCGTTTTTGAATTGGTGGAAAATGTAAATCAGGGTACATTAAAGGATGGTCAAAAAGTATTGTTGAAGGCTTTAAACCGGTCCACTTTCGACGAGGGATATTATACCGCAATTATTGGGCGGGAAAAAGACCCTGTACTTTTAACCATGCAGCCATGCCATTTGGGTATAATCACTACACCGTATAAGAATGCATATTTACTTCAAAGGCAGGATGCGTCTCAATCGCCTAATTGGTATTTTACAACAGACTTTAAAAACTTCGAACAATTAACTAATGTGCAGTCTGAAAGAGCCTATAACTGGCTTACCTCTGAATTGGTCAACTTTACTTCATTGGACGGAAAATCCGCGCACGGCGTGTTATACAAGCCGGAGAATTTTGACTCGACAAAAAAGTACCCAGTTATCTTTCATTATTATGAAAGAAAGGTTTCTGAAATCCACCAATTTCAGAGACCGAGAGTTTTCGGAAGTGAAATGAACATTCCCTATTTCGTTAGCAATGGTTACCTGGTTTTTACTCCCGACATTCACTACCAGGTTGGCTATCCGGGCAAAAGTGCCTTTAATACCATAATGGGCGCTGCCAATTATTTGATAAAACAACCTTGGGTGGATTCCACCAAAATGGGTTTACAAGGTCATAGCTTCGGTGGTTTTGAAACTTTATATCTAATCACCCATACCGGGCGTTTCGCGGCGGCTATGGCTTCCTCACCCATGAGCGATTTTATCAGCGCCTATGGTAGTGTCAGTATCAAATCCGGGGACAGCCGACAACGACAATATGAGTTGTATCGCGACCGTATCGGTGGAACCCTTTGGGACAAGCCAGACTTGTATATTGAAAACTCTCCGGTATTGAAAGCAGACCAGGTTACCACACCTTTACTGATGATGGCCAACGATAAAGACTCAGACGTCCCTTTTCAGCAGGGCGTAGAATTCTTCACCGCGATGAGAAGGCTTCGCAAGAAGGCATGGATGATCCAATATGATGGTGCGGACCATTGGGCTTTTGGGGAAAACGCCAAAGATTTCACGATCAGGGTCAAGCAATTTTTTGATTATTATCTGAAAGGCGCGCCACCACCGCATTGGATGACTGACGGCATCCCTGCAACCATGAAGGGTATCGATGATGGGTATGCGGCTGATAGCAGCGGTAAAATACCGTAGACAAACAACAATAAAAACATTTTTTGAAGCCATTTTTAATATAGGGCCAGCGATAGCCATGCCCGTATGAAACTAAAAACATCTCAATATGAAGTTAAGAAATAGGATCAATCGTAGCCTGCTGATGAGCTTATTCATCATTATGGCTAAGCAAGTAGTTGGCCAGGGCATCATTTTCGAAAAAGATAAAGGAATCGACCAGCTTTTAGCTCAGGCAAAAGCAGAGCATAAATACCTTTTTGTTGATTGCTATGCTACCTGGTGCGGTCCCTGCAAGCGCATGGATCAGGAAATCTATACAGATAAACGGGTAGGCAGCCTCTTTGCCGGTCAATTTATCGCTGCAAAAATACAGATGGACAGGACGGCCACAGACAGCCCGGAAATTAAATACCTATATGGCACAGCGTCCGACCTGGCAAAGACCTACCTTATTAGTGCGTATCCCAGCTTTTTGTTTTTTGACCCGGAAGGAAAGGCCGTTCATAAGGAAATTGGATACAAGACCGTTGAGGAATTTATCAAACTCGCTGCTGATGCCCGGGACCCGGCGAAGCAATATTATTCCCTGCTAAAAAAATACCAGTCGGGAAAATTGGACACTGCTGAACTCAAAAGTCTGGCGAAAGAAGCTGTATGGGACGACAAGATACTGGCGAGAAAAATGGCCGCTGATTACCTTGATCGTATCCCTGCTGATCATTTAGATTCAAAGGATAAACTGGATTTGATGATCCAAATGAGCGACAGCCCTGAGGTATTCGCAAAAACAGTTGATTTTCTAAAGCATTTGAGCAAGGCCCAGCTTTCCACGGAATTAAATCTGTCCTTAATAGAAGCTTTACACACCCGCCGGGAGATACGTGATCTGGCCGTGAATTATATGAAGCAGCTCAACCACAATGAATTTATTGCCATGATCAATACCCATGAGGATTTGATCAATAGTTTCCAAAAAGACCCGGATGTACAACAAATTGCCCAAATGCACATCAATCGCCTGGCTGTGCAGGAACTCAACACTAAAGCACTGGTTGAGTTTATAACCGCGTTTACGGAAGGAACAAATGAAAAGGGCTTTAGGCTTGTTTATGACTACCCCGAAAGGATCAACGCGGTAATGGGGGACAACGCTTATGCCGAGAAAGCTGTGACGAGGATCATTTCCGAAACAGAGTTCCAGCCTTTGTTTGAGCAAGCAAAGAAAAGCAATGCGGCACCGGACTGGAAACTACTGCATAACCATATTGCTAAAAAATACGCCCCGAAGTACGCCGAAATGGTTGAATTAAACGGTAAGCTCAATTGGTATCGATATCTCACTAAAACAACGGGAGGGGATAAATATTGGACACCGTATATCGCTTGCAGGTTGGAACAGATCAGGAAATTCAGATATGATACCGTGCAAAATGCTTCCTATTTCCTGATTAATCAAATAGCCTGGACTTACGGATTTATACATGCGACGGATATGGCACAGCTTAAAGCTTTGGCAGACTATATGAAGGCAGCAGTTGACAGGCATTCCGACAATTATCAATACCTCGACACCTATGCATGCCTGCTCTATAAGCTGGGGAAGATCCAGGAGGCTATAATTTGGGATAAAAAGGCGATACAGATGGGTGAAGATCATCAGTCGCCAAAGGATCATGTAGACATGGTCAGGTTAAATCTTTCCGGTATGGAAAAAGGCGGACAATTCTGGCTGGAAAAAGACTGGCAACAGGCAAACAGTATTCAATAAATTAATCAACGACCAGCAAAAAAATCGAACTATGAGATTGAAATATTTTAAAGGGTTTATAATGGTGCTGCTGCTTTGCAGTGCCGGAACGGCCTTGAATGCCCAGGTCAGGACAAAAAAAGTAATCGATGTCGCGGCCGCAGATAGCTGGTCATATTTAGACCACCCGAGAATCAGCGATGATGGTAAATATATTTGCTTTACGGTAAGTACGGCTACCAGGGGATCTTCAGTAATAAACGTTCAGGATTTACAAGGGCACTGGAAAAAGAAAATCGCGGGGGCGGAGTTGGATGAAAATCATGTATTTACTTCGGATTGCCGGGCAATGTTCCTGAAAAAGCCGGACAGTCTGGGCGTCCTTGAACTGGGGACTGAGAAAATTAGCTGGCTTCCCGGGGTCAGGTCATTTCATTATGCAGATGAGGGTAATTTACTGGCTTATCAATCCGATGATAACCGGTTAACGGTTCGGAACCTGTCTGGTAACGGGAAACATACCTATCCTCATGTTCAGGATTATTTGTTTTCTAAGAATGGGCATACGCTTATTACTCAGACAGCGGAAAATAAAGAAGACAGGACCACTTATTCTTTACAATGGATCGATATGGCTACGGGGAAGTCCAGCATGATAGGTCTGGGCTTCAAAGCCGGGTCATTGGCTTTTAATGAAACAGGGGATCGGCTGGCATTTTTTTCCGAGGGTGATAAAGATGACAACAATACAGCATTACGTTTTTTCAAACCCGGAATGGATAGTGCAGCTATTGTTCTGGGCCCCCGGGCAACGGGAATGGACAATATGCACATTAGTAATGACGGATGGGAAGGCGGGAAAAATGCGCTTTATTTCAGTAAAGACAATTCAAGGTTATTCTTTTTTTTACATCCATTGCCCGTTTCGGTAAATGTTCGCTCAGAAGGTCAACCAACGGTTAACATATGGAATTATAAAGACTCGCTGCCGCACTTGGCGCTGGGTTCGGAGACGGGTAAAAAATACGCCGTCGCGGTATCCCTTAACGGCAGAGCAATTGGGTTATTCAGGTTGCAGCAGGCGGGAGAAGAAATTGAGCACCAGGTACTGAAAAATGAAGATTATATAATTGTCTCGAAAGATAATTGGGCGGCCCAAAAGCGTTTGGGTCTTATCTCGTATAATCCTGAAAAATGCCTGCTAAAAGATATTTTCCTGGTTTCTCGGAAAGATGGTTCAAGGAAAAAAATACTGTCTGAAGTGCGGGATTTTGATTTTTATTTAATGGGGGACCATGTAATCTGGTTCGATTATGAAATAAAGCATTGGTATTCTTATCGTATATCCAAAGGAATAATCAAAGATATAACCAAGCGGGTGCCGGTGACATTTTATGATGAAGACTTCACCAGAGAAACAGCTATTGATCCTTTTGGAATAGCGGGCTGGTTAAAAGCGGAGAATAAGGTTTTGCTATATGACCGTTATGATGTCTGGGAGGTTGACCTTGATGGCATCCAACCCGCCATGAACATCACCAAAGGTTACGGGCGCAAGCATTCAGTGATTTTGCGCCGTTTTTACCCGGACTTGGAAAAAGACAATGATGATCATTGGGCAGATACGATCGACACCTTATGGCTCACTGGTTTGAATACGATTAATAAAGATCGCGGTTTCTTTTTTCAGTTGTTAAATCCTGCTTCAGATCTCAAAACCCGTTCGACTGGGCCGTACAGATACGCACGACCCAATGTTTCCACTAAATTCAGGATTCCGGCTGGTGGTGTTAAAGCAGAAAATTCCCAGACAACCCTCGTCACCAGAATGAATGCCGTACATTGTCCCAACCTATATTATACCACAGATTACCAGAGTTTCACCCAAATTACGGACCTTAACCCCCAGCAAAAGGATTATAATTGGTACACAGATGAAGTGATTCGCTGGAACCTGCCTGATGGAAAAGCGGCAGAAGGAACTTTATATAAGCCAGAGGATTTCGATCCGTCAAAAAGATACCCGGTAATTTTTACTTATTACGAGGAGGATCCTTTTGTTGTAAACCAATATATAGCACCAGCAGTGTCTTATTTTGATCTTAATATCTCCTGGTTCACCAGCCGGGGATACCTGGTTTTTCGGCCAAGCATTCAATTATATAAACCCGGCTATCCCGGTCAGAGTGCCGCAGACTATGTGATTTCTGCAGCGAAGTTTTTGTCAAAAAAGTCGTGGGTTGACAGTAAAAAGATGGGGTTGAAGGGTTATAGTTTCGGCGCTTTTGAGACTAACTATATTGTTACCCATTCGCATCTTTTTGCAGCAGCTATCCCTTGCGAAGGAGCGTCAGATCTTTTCAGCGCCGCATCTTCAGCAAGATTCGGAAATGGGGACGGCCAGGACTTTCACATGACTTCTCAGGGCAGGATCCGAAAACCAGTTTGGGAAGCCCCAGAACGATACCTCGCCAATTCTTCCTTGTTTCGGGCCAAAGAGGTGACCACGCCATTATTGATCGTGCAGAATAAAGAGGATTTTAACGTCCCCTGGAACCAGGGTTTCAGGTGGTATTTCGCCTTGAAGAGCCTCGGAAAGAAGGTTTGGTTATTGGAATATGACGGGGAGGACCATTCACTTGCCCAAAGGCCCAACCAGATAGACTTTACGATAAGAATGACCCAATTTTTTGATCATTATTTGAAAGGGGCGCCGTCTCCCAAATGGATGACCGAAGAGAGCTCGGAATCAGCAAAACTTAAAAATCTTTATAAACTGAATAGTGCCAAATAGATCATTAACAAACCGAAAAAACTTAAAAAACCATGAAACAAACCATCAAAATCATACTCCTTTCCATCAATTTGGTAGCATTGGCAACTATTGCAGCAAACGCCCAAACGGTTGATTTTAGCGGCACCTGGAAAGTGAACAAAGAAACATCAGACCCGGGCGGGTTGTCGATCAATTCGATCCCCATCGAATTGGTAATTCAACAAGATAAAAACCAACTAGTCATCGCCCGCACCTCCACGAATGTTAAAGCAGAGATCAAAAAGGACAGGGAGGTCCTGAAGACGGATGGCAGTGTATCGAGCCATTCCTTAGCGGACAGCACCACCAAAAAATCCGTGGCTAAATGGAATGAAGATCATAAGACACTGGCCGAAACAGCAACTTACACCGACACTAATGGCAAGGAAGTCAAGGCCGTAAAAAAAACATGGGCTGTGCTGGCAGATGGCAAGACTCTGCATATTTCGGTAGCGATGACGGTCGATGGCGAAGACTATACCTTAGAAGAATACTTCGACAAACAATAGACGGGAACAATTAAAAATTATCCAAAATGACAAGATTTTCAAGGTCTTTAGCGCTAGCTATTTTCTGCTGGGCCGGTTTTGCCGCCCAAGCGCAGGTGAAACACGTCATCCTGATCTCTATTGACGGATTGCACCCCGATATGTACCTGGACAAAAGCTGGCCGACACCGAATCTGCAACTGTTAATGAAACAAGGCACCTATGCCGACCGTTGCTTAAGTGTATTTCCCGCTTATACCCATCCCTCCCATGCCGCGATGGAAACCGGCGCCTTACCCGCCAGGAGCGGTATTGCTTACAACCAGCCCATCAATAGCAAAGGCGAATGGAACTGGTATTATAAATCCATCAAAGCACCAACCATCTGGCAAGCCTTAAAAGATAAAGGGTTAACCACAGCCGCGATCATGTGGCCGAACGTGGTGGACGGGCCGATCACCTATAATTTAAGCGAGATCTGGGATGTCGACCATCCCGACGACCGGGCCACACCCGTTAGGAAACACGCCATTCCTCCAGGCATTTATGAAGAAATAGAGCAGACCGCTACCGGTAAGCTGGACAGCACCAGCATGAACGACAATTATTTTTCCCTGGACGAAAATGCCGGGAGAATGGCCGCTTACGTGTTCAAGAAATATAAGCCAAATTTTATGGCCATCCATTTTGCCTGCGTGGATGGTAAAGAGCACGATGACGGGCGGGACGCCGATAGTGTCCGGTTAGCCATTGAAAGCAATGACCGCGCCATCGGGGACGTGATGCAGGCTATCGAACAAAGCGGGCTGAAAGACAGCACCGCGGTCATCATTACAGGCGATCATGGCTTCAGTAATATCCATACGATCATGCGCCCCAATATCCTGATCAGGGGCGTTGCCGCTAAATTCATCGCAGCAGGCGGCTCCTGCTTTCTATACCGTCATGGGGGTACCTCAGGAAAAGACGTGCCGGATATTGTTAAAGCGGTCACCGACAGCCTAAATAAACTACCTAAAGACAAAAGGAAACTGTTCCGCATTATTGACCGGAAAGAACTGGACCGGATGGGCGCCGATAGTGCAGCCATAATGGCGCTCGCAGCCGTACCCGGTATCGTTTTTAGCGGTTCCACCCGCTCCGGACAAACCGAAAATCATGGCCCTGGAACACTGATCCAGCAAAGCAAATATGATGGTGTGTTTATTCCAACAACCGGCGGGCATCATGGTTATGATCCGGCCATACCGGATATGTGGACCGGGTTTATTGCTTATGGTGCCGGCATTAATAAAGGCAGTCATATCAAAGAAATGCGCGTGGTGGATATTTCGCCGTTGATTTCAAAATTATTGGGAATCGAATTTCAAACGCCGGACGGAAAATTAGTGGATGGGATATTGAAAAAATAAGACAATGAGTTTAACTAATCAAAACAGTATTTCTTGGGGGATAATCGGTTGCGGCAACGTAACCGAGAAGAAGAGCGGCCCGGCCTTCAATAAAGTACCCAACTCCAAATTGCTTGCTGTTATGCGCCGCGATGCCGCTAAAGCAGAAGATTATGCAAAAAGGCATGGGGTGCCCAGGTGGTATGATAACGCCTATGCGCTGATTCATGACCCGGAAGTAAATGCCATCTACGTCGCCACACCGCCAGCTTTTCACGAAGAATATGTTATCGCTGCCTTAAAAGCAGGGAAATATGTGTATGTGGAAAAGCCGGTTACCACTTCAGTGGCTTCCTGCAGGCGGATGATCGAAGCAGCGGAAACCTATAAAGGCAAACTTTGCGTCGCTCATTACCGCAGGGCTTTGCCTTATTTCAATGCGATCAAAGAGGCGCTGGCAAAAGGACTGATTGGAAAAGTGAAGCTGGTGAACTTAACGATGTTCCAGCCCTATCAAACCAAGCTAATCGCCAAAACAGATTACAATTGGCGGGTGGTCCCAGGCATTTCCGGCGGCGGGCTGTTTTTTGACCTGGCTCCGCACCAACTGGATATCTTAATCTGGCTCTTGGGTGACCCGGTCAGTTACAGCGGAATTGCAGTTAACCAGGCCGGCCTTTACGAAGCGGAAGACACTGTTACCGGGAATATCTTATTTCCGCACGATGTCCTGTTCAGCGGCAACTGGTGTTTTACCATGCCCGACTATTTACAGGAAGACAACTGCGAAATGATCGGTGAAAAAGGGATAATTACCTTCCCGGTATTTGGCAACCAGTTTCGGATAACCGGTGCAAACAGAACTCAAACATTTGATTTTGTACAACCCGAGCATATCCAACAACCTATGATCCGCAAGGTGGTGGATTATTTTTTGGACGAAGGCGATAACCCTTGTGCCGCTGATGAAGCCCTAAGAAGCCTGCGGGTTATGGAAACATTTACGAATCATCATAAAGAAATAATGCAGACAATTAACCATTAATAAAATGAATAAAGAAAAGTATTTATTGACGATTAAAGCCGAGGAGAGGGCCGGACTGCTCCACTCGGTTACCGGTTTGATCGAAAGAAAACACATTGAGATCAAAAGTTTGAACCTGGCTCCAACAGATATCCATGATGTTGTTATGATCACGATTGAAGTTGCAGTCAGCGAAAGTGAATTAACCAGTTTAGCATTTAAACTGGAAAAGATCATCGAGGTTTTTTCAGTGCAGGTAACAAAATATGACCAGGCTGTTTGCTTACGGGCGACATATTTCAAAGTGGCAAAGGGCCTTTTAGAAACCCCTCAAATCGCAGCCCTGCAAAAACACGGTGCAATTATCGTCAACTGGTACGCTGATGCTTTCCTTATTGCGCAACACGGCACCGACACCTCAATTCTGAACCTTTATAATGAGCTTGACGGACCATATTTACTAGGGTTTACACAAACTGGGCTGATTTCAGACAGGGCCTTATTGGATGATGTGGAAGGGCGAGTCATTAAGTTATCAGGTAATGCGAATTCCGATGAATATCGAATTCACGGGCTGGCCGCCTAACGGCCATTTATTTTTTGACCGATTTGAAGATACCAACTTGAGAGTAATTTATTTATATAGCCTTATTACCTTTTTAGGGTTCCTGCAGGACAGTTATGCGCAGGTTGATCCATCGCACCATGTTGCTGCGGATAAACAACTTCCTGCTTCCTGGGCAAAAACGCTGTATGCAGACGGCCCGAAAACCTGGACAGGCGACCAATTAACTGCCATCGGTATGCCTTGTGGCGGCATTGGTGCAGGCCAATTGTATGTTCGTGGTGACGGCACCTTAGCCTGCTGGTGGATCTGCAATAATGCGTACAATACCGGGCAGGGCGCTGTAAGTTGCTGGAACTTTACGACCATGCTTGGTCAATGGAAAACCGGTTACCAAACTTATACACCAATCAGCTTTATTGATCAGGGTTTTACTATTCAAATAGGCACTGCCTCACCCCGGCGACTGGACAGCGAGGGCTTTCATGATATTTGTTTTAAGGGTGAATACCCAATGGCCACGATTACCTACCATGACGAAAAAGAGCCGTCGCCAGTGGGCATTCAGTTGAAAGTTTTTTCGCCCTTTATTCCTTTGGATGCCAGAGAAAGCGCAACGCCCGGAACCGTCCTACAATTTACGATTGCCAATACTTCAAAGGCAACCCAGCGCATCAGACTCACCGGGCATTTGCAGAATTTAGCCGGTTTATATTTAAAAAACCTGCTCAATGGAACCATCCGGAACGAAGTTGTGCGATCCAAAGGCATGGTATCGGTAAATATGTCCTTAGCCGGTGGCTTGCCAACGGATCACCCTTACCAGGGTTACCTGGCCCTGAGCGTCCTGGATGACGAGGGCTTTGCTAATGCGCAGCAAGGGAGCGAAAAACAGACCTGCGAAGCGCCCCTGGGCAAGCGGCTCACCGGTGAAGCCGGTACAACGATCAGCATAAAACCCGGCGAACAAAGAAAAGTGACCTTCCTGCTCACCTGGTATTTCCCCAACCGTCCGCAGCCGCAACGCCCAAACAATTTCACGCAAATGGTACATGCCGATGGCCCCATCATCAAAAATAATTATGCCAACTGGTTCAAAAGCTCGCTGGATGTCGCCCAATGGTTACAAGCCAACCTGCCACGTTTGCAAAGTACCACCGAAAGTTTCGTCAATGCCTATTACCGTCAAAGCAACCTCCCTTACTGGCTGACCCGCCGCATGATGATGCCTATATCCAACCTCGCTACAGAAACCACCCAATGGTGGGGTGATGGCAAGTTCTGGGCCTGGGAAGGCGTTGGCAGTTGCTATGGTACCTGTACCCATGTCTGGAACTATGCACAAGGCATGGCCCATTTATTCCCCGAACTGGAAAGGAATGTGCGGGAACGGACAGACCTGTCAACATCCTTTGAACCTGATGGCCGCATCGATATGCGTGATGGCGGAGGTGGTTATGCAATCGATGGACAGGCTGGCACGATACTCAAAGCTTATCGGGAACATTTGCAGAGCCCCGATAATACGTTCGTTTCCAAAAATTGGGAAAGAATTAAAAAAGCAGAGCAGTACCTGATCAGCACCGACGGTAACGGCGATGGCCTCATCGAGGGCCCGCAATCCAATACCTACGACATCGCCTTTTATGGTGCGAACACCTTTACAGGCAGCTTATACTTAGCTTCCCTGAAAGCCGCCTCCAAAATGGCCATGTTGATGCACGATCAAGCCTTCGCCAAAACCTGCGATAGTATCGTCAAAAACGGCAAAATCAATGCCGAAAAGCGGCTTTGGAACGGGCATTACTTTATCCAGGACCTGACGAATGTTCCGGACAAGCAAAAGCAAAACAGTCAATACGGAACCGGATGCCTGAGCGACCAGCTATTCGGTCAAACCTGGGCCGACCTCGACAATTTAGGGTATTTGTACGACCCGCAAAAAGTCAAACAAGCGTTACAATCCATTTATACCTATAACTGGACACCCGATGTCGGCCCGCAGAATTTGGTGCATAAACCGGAGCGTCCTTTTGCCAACCCCGGCGAAGCAGGCTTGTTTGTATGCACCTGGCCTTTAAGCCCGCATCCCGGGGACAACGGTGTTCGGTATGCCGACGAGGTTTGGACAGGCATCGAATACCAGGTCGCTACCTCCATGATCTACGACGGGATGCTGGATGAGGGGTTATCCATCGTCAAAGGCCTGGATGCACGCTATTCCCCCGAAAAGCACAATCCCTATAACGAATTCGAATGCGGCGATCACTATGCCCGCAGTTTGGCCAGCTATGGATTGCTGCCCGCACTCGAAGGCTGCACTTATGACGGCCCTGCGCAAACCATGGGTTTTGCACCCAAATTACAACCGCAACATTTCTGTGGGTTTTTTACCGCCGCCGAAGGCTGGGGAACTATTAGCCAGGAAAGAGAAGGCGGGGTTCAAACCAATACCATTAAGCTTGATTATGGCAAGCTGACTTTAAAACAAATCGGCGTCGAAGTCACACAAAAAGGACTTGTAACCTTAAGCGCTAACGGACGGAAAATTAAGTGCAGAAAAACGTTTGAAGGTAAGCAATTGCACGTTTCATTCGACGGCGTTACCATCCAGGCTAACCAAGAAATTAAATTAATGATACAATAACATGAAAAAGATAAGCTTAATTCTATTATTAGCCTGCGGCAGTTTTGTCGCTAAAGCGCAAATTGAAAAAGACCCGGCACACTGGGCCTATGGACTCAAAAAACTCGCTGGCAATGTCTATGAGGTGCACCTGCAATGCACGATAGATGATCCCTGGCATATCTATGCCCAAAAACAAACGAAGGATTTTATCGGTACGGCAACAAAGATCACCTTTGCCAAACAGCCTGGTTTAGCCCTTAAGGGGATACCTGCAGAAATTGGAAAGAAGGATACCTACAAAGATGAAACAGTCGGCATCCTTAATTATGAATTTGCCGGGAAAGTCGACTTTGTGCAAAAAGTAACCATCAAACCGGGACTGAAGGAGGTGAGGGGAATGATACTGTATCAGACCTGTACGCATGAGCATTGTTTAACGGCACAAACCATTCAGTTCCATGTCCCGGTCCCCGAATAAATAACCGGCCGTAGCCGAAAACGCTACCCGTACAAGCCCAATCAGCGCAAGCCACCAAAGTAGAACAAAAACCAGCAAAGAACGGCAAAAAACCAGAGCTTTAAGCGTAAGCCATGACCAAAATCAACCGGATACTCCATTTATTCAGCCAAAGTTGCTGCCTCGTCGGCAGCTGCGTCATCCTGCTCGTGGGGTCCTGCACAGCACTTCGCGGCAGTAACCAACCCCTTGTCCCAACCCGTGCTTACCACCTCCGGCTGGAACTGCTGCCCGGTTCCGGTGAAGCCAGCCTCTACGCAGTACTGGGCCAAACACCGGCCATAAGTCTCATGCGCAAAGCAGTTTACCTGCCTTGTATTGACCTGCGGCCTATACAATACAGCCTCGACATCCGGCTGAATGACGATACCCAGCTGCAATATTTGTTAACCGGACTGCGATCCGCCGGCATCCGCGTGGAAAGCGTCGAACGCAACAACCCTGATTAACGCCTATGCTCTCGACAACGACTAAAACAAAAGACAAGATCCAGGGCCTCTGGCAGCTGGTCGGCAATACCCCAATGATCGAGGTCGGCTACCGGTATCAAAGCGGCCCGGAGCAACATATCCTCGTGAAATGCGAGCATTATAACCTCACCGGCAGCATCAAAGACAGGATGGCCCTGTATATTCTGCAAAAGGCTTACGAACTCGACACCATCCATCCCGGTGATACCATCGTCGAGGCAACCTCCGGCAATACCGGTATCGCCTTCGCCGCCATCGGCAAGGCGCTGGGCCATAAAGTAAAGATCATCATGCCTGACTGGATGAGCCAGGAACGCAAGTCGCTGATCAAAAGCTATGGAGCCGAACTCCAGCTGGTCAGCAGCGGACAGGGCGGCTTCCGGGGAAGCATCGCCGTCGCGGAGGCCATGAAACATTACGATAAAATTTTCCTGCCCCGGCAGTTCGAGAACCGCTACAATGCCGAGGCGCATGAAAAAACCACCGGCCGCGAGATCGCCCACCAGCTGCTGCTCCTGGAGATGAAAAAACCATATGCTTTTATCGCCGGTGTAGGCACCGGCGGCACCATCATGGGGGCCGGTAAATTCCTCCGTACTTTATTTCCCGATATCCGGCTGCACCCGCTCGAACCCGCCGAAAGCCCGACACTGAGCACCGGCACCAAAAACGGTTCGCACCGGATACAGGGGATCTCGGATGAATTCATCCCAGCGATCCTGGCGCTGGATAAACTGGACCGGATCGTTCAGGTGAATGACGGCGACGCTATCCTTATGGCGCAAAGTCTCGGCAAGGAGCTGGGCCTGGCCGTGGGCATTTCTTCCGGGGCCAACCTGCTCGGGGCCATCAAAATACAGCAGGCAGGCGGCAGCGGCGCGGTGGTGACCATCTTCCCCGACAGCAATAAAAAATATTTGTCTACCGATTTGACGGGGAACGAACCGGTAAGGGAGGATTACCTGTCGCCCCATATTAAACTGACCGGCTACCGGGCTTTAGATAAGATCAGACTATGAATAAATTGAACAAACCTGTGATCCTGGTGACCGGGGCCTGCGGGCAGATCGGCACGGAACTGTGCGCTGCGCTGCGGAAAAAGTACGGCAGCAGCGCGGTGATCGCCACCGACCGGATGGCCGCCAGCGGGCAAATGCAGCGGGAGGGGCCTTATTGCCAGCTGGATGTCCTCAAAAAATATGACCTGGAAAAGCGGGTCATGGCCTCCGGCGTAACGCAGATTTACCACCTGGCGGCGATGCTTTCGGCAACCGGCGAACAACAGCCCCAACAGGCCTGGGAAGTGAATATGCAGGGGTTGCTCCATGTGCTGGAGGTGGCGCGTGAGCAGCAGGTCTGCCAGGTCTTTTGGCCGAGCAGTATCGCCGTGTTTGGCGAACATGCCCTGCCGGCCTGCTGCCCGCAGCATAGTGTCACCGAACCCGCGACCATTTACGGCATCAGCAAACATGCAGGGGAACTGTGGTGCAAGTATTATTTTGATAACTATGGGCTGGATGTCCGCAGTATCCGGTATCCCGGATTGATCAGTCATACGGCCCAACCCGGCGGCGGGACAACCGATTATGCCGTCGATATTTTTCACCAGGCGCTGAAGACGCGTACCTATACCTGCTTTTTAAAAGAGTCGACGACGCTGCCGATGCTGTATATGCCGGACGCGATCCGGGCGACGCTGGAACTGATGGCCGCGCCCGCCGAGAGCCTGAGCGTCCGTACGGGCTATAATTTGTGGGGGATGTCCTTTTCGCCCAAAGAGCTGGCGGAACAAATCTGCCGGTACCTGCCCGTTTTCCAGATCAATTACCAGCCGGATGCCCGGCAACGGATCGCGGACAGCTGGCCGACTGGTATCGATGACCGACTGGCGCGAAGGGACTGGGGCTGGAAGGAACAGTATGACTTGCCGGCTATGGTGGCCGACATGCTGTACAACCTGGGTGATAGCGACCTGAAACGCGTGATCGGCCAGGGGCAAAAAGAGAAAGAGGCTGCCTTTGTGGGATCCCCCGGTTAAAAGAGTTTGCCGGCGGGGGATAAATTAGCCCACCGGTTGAAAATGGAGTACAAATTGGTTAAAAAAGGAAGGCACCCTGCGTCCCGGGGTGTTTTTATTCACCAGGAAAAGGAGGGTACTCCGGAAGAAGCTGAGCGATTCGGCAAATGATCAATAAAAATAGCGGGGCTGCCTGAACCCGGCCCCGTTTTTAAGATCTGAGTTAGTTTTATTTAGTTGATGTGTAAAGGTACCCCCGTTGGTGCGGGGGGCCTTTATCTGGAAATGAAATTAAACGGAGTAAAAAATATTCGCTTTCGTTCTTTATCGTCGCCATACGTACTGGCAGCTCAGTTAATAGTTAAATCAAACGCCCCCTTAAGCGCGGGGGCGTTTTTTTATCATCCTGATTGTAAACCCAACCTGAAAACACCATGGCTAACTGGCTTTGTGCAGTACTTGTAATCGTAACACTGGCGGCCCTTCGCTATGATGGCTACGGTAAGCAAAAATAACGCATACACGCAAAAACAACACATTTGAAACTACGCCTGCCCTTTCAGAAGATGCTGCTGGACGTCCCCTTACAGGTGCTCTCCCTGCGTGACTTCTATGATCCGTCCTCCGTCCGGCCCCACCGGCATGATTTCCTCATGCTGCTCTGGATCACCCAAGGAACAGGGCAGCACGAGGTGGATTTCCGGAAGTGCGAACTGGTTCCCGGACGCGTCCTGTTTGTACGCGAAGGACAGGTACACCGCGTGATCCGGCAACCGGAAGACGGCTGGATGATCCTGTTCCAGGCGGCGCTGTTCCGGCAGTTTGAACTGCGCTATCCGGCGCATGAGCAGCATGGACTTTTTGATTACCTGAACCGGGAACCATTTACTGACCTAGACGAGCAGACCCAAGCGGTCTTTGCGCAGGTGCTGCCCCTGTTGCAGGCTGCGGTAGCCGGCAACCCCCTGGAACCGGTCATCGCCGATTACCTGTCCATCCTGCTGTATCATGCCAACCAGTTGTTCCGGCCACTGCACCCTTTTATCGCGCATCCGGTACAAGCTGAACAGATCCGCCGGCTTAAAAGCCTGATCGATCAGTATTACATTACCGAGCGGACCGCGCCGTTTTACAGCGCGAAGCTGGGCATGGTCAACCGGAAGCTCAACGAACTGGCTTTGAAACTGACCGGCAAGCGGGTGCATGACCTGGTCAATGACCGCCTGCTTTCCGAAGCCGAAGCACTGCTCGGCGGCACCAGCCTGACCATTAAGGAAATCACCTTTGAACTGGCCTTTATTGATCATGCGCATTTTGCCGCTTTTTTCAAAAAACAGAAAGGGATGACCCCCAGCGCATTCCGCAAGCAGGTAACCAGTTCTTACTCCTGATTTTGCAGGTTCGTTATGATTTCGAATGCCCTTCCCGCCGAACTTTGAAAAAATATTAATCAAAAATTAATTCACCCGCTAATTCCCCGGTTGGGGAAAAGTGATAAACCATCAGGCCTATGAATTTTGAGCAAGCGAGTTTTAAGGATTTTGAGGATATGCCCGACCGGGATTTTTATGAATGGGCTGAACAGTTCGACCAGTATGTGCAGAACTGGGAAAGCCGAGGCCACTGGAACTACCGCCAGGAAAGCTTGAACGGCTGCCAGCCGGAGGTGGAGCTGGTGGGTTATCCGGGCAAGCGTTTTGTCGCCATGGTTTTTAACGACTACCTCGGCTTTACCCAGCACCCCAAACTGAAAGCAGCCGCCATCGAAGGCATCGAACTTTATGGCGCGGGCGCAGCCGCCTCACCGGCCATCGGCGGTCATTTCCCCTACCACCGCGAGATCGAGGAAAAGATCGCCCGGTTTTTTAAACGTGAAAGTGCCGTCTTGTTCACCACCGGTTATACCGCCAACAGCGCCACGATACAGGCACTGCTGAAAAAGAATGACCTGGCCATCGTGGACATGGGTATCCATGCCAGTATGTACGAGGGCTGCGGTCATACGAACATCAAACTGTTCCCGCATAACGATATGAACAAGCTGGAGCGCGTTCTCCAGGAAACCCAGGGCCAATACCGGACGCGGATGGTGATCGTCGACGGGGTGTATTCGCAACCCGCCGATATCGTCAAACTGGACGAAGTAGTCAGGCTGGCCAAACATTATGGGGCTTATACCGCCATGGATGATGCACATGGCGTGGGCGTCATCGGTGAAACCGGGCGCGGGGTGATCGAACTGTACGACCTGTTTAAAGAGATCGATATCATCACCGGCACCTTCAGCAAAACATTCGGTCACCTGGGCGGCTATGTGGTGGCCGATCCGAAGGTCGCAGGCTTCCTGAAATTCCAGGCGCGGCAGCACATTTTCTCGGTCAGCGCCACACCCGCCTCGACCTGTATCCTGAAAAGCATCGACCTGATCGATGAAGAACCCTGGTGGCGGACGAAGCTATGGGAAAATATCCATCACCTGAAAAACGGGCTGGACAGTCTCGCCTTCGATACCGGGCATACGCAGTCGGCCATTATCCCGGTGATGACCGGAAAGCCTGACCTGAACGCGGAAGTCTGCCGCTTGTTGATCGAGGCAGGCGTCTATGCCAACCAGATCGGCTACCCGGCGGTAGCGCGCAAAAATGCGCGGATCCGCATGAGCGTGATGGCGACCCATACCATCGAACAAATGGATAAGGTATTGAATGCCTTTGAATGGGTGGATCAGAAACTACATATCAGTAAAAAATATGGTCACCAGAAGAAAAACGGTTAAAGAAAGGGACAGCAGCCAAACGGAAAGGGCCTTGCTGGACGCGGTCGGCCAATTGCTGGATGAGGGTGGCTTCAGCGCCCTGAAGACCAATCAAATCGCCCGCAAGGCGGGGAAGGATAAAAACCTGATCCGTTACCACTTCGGCAGCCTGGAGGGATTGCTCACTGCTTATATCCGGGAAAAGGACTACTGGCCGCCGTTCTTTGAGCGCTTCCGGCTGGGCGATCAACCGGGAAAAACAGAGCTGGAAAACTTGTTTACCGGCCTGATGCAGGAGAACTTCCGTTTCTTTTCGGCCAACAGCAAAATGCAGCAGATCATCCGCTGGCAGATCAGCGAGGATAACGAAGTGTTAAGGGAAGTGTCCAAAGGCCGTGAACGGGAAGGGGCCAAACTGCTCAGCCTGACTGACCCCTGGTTCAAAAACAGCGGGCTTAATTTCCGGGCGCTGCTGGCGCTATTGCTCGGCGGGAGCTACTATGTAGTTTTGCATGCCGCTACCAACAAGAGCACCGTCAGCGGCATTGATGCCAACCTGAAAGCCGACCGGGAGGAAATCTTGAAAACCATCAGGCAAGTCATCGGCTGGGCCTGGCAGGCAACCGGACAAAAACCAATATTAAAATAAACCATTTACCTATATTTACGGAGGATTTAACATGAAAGTACAACACAGAAATACGTTTAACTAACATATAGAAAACATCGCATTCACGTCTTCTAGGTCAACTGAAAACTGGTAATTTTTGAATTAACGACCAAGAGCAAGTGCAATGCCCGCTTAAACGCGGGCGTGCTTGTTCATGGTCGTTAAGGTATACCAGTACCTCAGTTGGCCGGAACTTGCACTAACCCGTGTTTAAGCTTAATAAACCGCAGCCGTCATTACCCAAACTTCCTGAAAGCCAATAATCTTAAAAACTTCATTTTTTTTAAGAATAGGACAGTTTTGCGGCTTTTTCCGGCGGCTGCTATCGTGAAAACTATAAACGTGCGGTGAGATGAGCAAGCGATCAAACGATGAGAACAATTATCCATTTTACTGGCTGGACGAACTGGCCGAGGTCAGGTTAAACCCGGAGAAGACCAGTCCGGAAACGCTAAAGCCGGCGGAACTGCAACAGATCCGCGAGCGGCTACCGGAAGAGTTCAACCGGATAACAGCCAACCTCAAAAACCAAGCCTTCAGCCTGTACTGTACGGACCATGTCAAAGTCGTCGCCGGCCACTATGACCAGGCCATCCGGTTGCTGCAGCAACAGGCGCAGATTAACCTGGCGCAATATCCCGCCAGCGGTACGCTACGGGAAACCGGCCAGCTTTTACTCGAAGGGCTCAACGAACTTTACCAAAGTATTCACCAACGCTATAACGATTACCTGGCAGACCCGCCGGCCAGCGACCCTGAAACCTTCATCTTGTTCAAAGTCCTTTGCCGGCTCAGCGTCGACCAGATCGCCATTATCCTCAAAGCCGCAGACGATATCAAATTATTAGTCGCCCGCTCCTTCAGCCAGGTGCTGAAAACGATCATTCCCTACCTGTCCACCGAACGCTTTCCCGACTTCTCCTGGAAAAGCGCCCGCAGCAGTACGTACAAAATGGAAGGCGGTGATAAAGAGATCGTCATTCAAACCCTGGAATTGTTGATTCGTAAGATCAAGGAATACTGAATTATATACCAGGTTCTTAGCCCTTTTTGATATGCGATTTAAATCTTAAATTGACCATTATTTAACCGAATTGATATGGACGAATATTATTGCCATTTATGCAATGGCGGAGCCAAAGTTTCTCCTTTTGTGATTCATCGCGAGTATGCAAAAAAACCAATGAATTGTCCGTACTGTGGTGCACATATTAAAATAGGTGATGCCGTCATCCACGTCAGCGGCGATAAATCTGATGAAGTCAAAAATGTGTCCAGTCACCTGGTCAAACAGGTCAACGATGCCCAATTAGAGTTGCACAAACTGAACGAACAAAAGCTTTTGCAAAAAGAACTGGCCAATAACAGCATTAAGCTACTGCTGGTCAGTGGAGGATTTTGGGTAGGTTCCTTTTTCGCTGTTTTTTATATGGTTTTCAGCCTGGCTACTTCACAAGTTAACTGGTACCGGTTTATTGGCGCGCTTTTTGGCCTGCCCATATTATTTACCATTCTTGGCGCGTTTATTCTAAGAACTACTGCGCATATCAGCGAGAAAAATTTTGTTCAGTTAATCAAATTAACATTGAATTTAAATTTCAAAGGGCTAAAGTTTCTAAGTAAACCAAATGAAAATGATGACGCTAAACCGGAAGACTAGTCTACAAAAAATTTATAGTAATAAAAGCCCCAATCTTAATAGTGGGGTTGATAGATAGCCTCCATAGCCTGGAGGCTTTTTTGTTTTCTGCCATTTCTCCAGCCCTTATTCCGTTACATTTCATTCGCTGCCTCTTTTTCCCCTCACCGGCCAGATTTCCCAAAGCCGTCAAAAAAAACTGCCATCCACTAAAAAAAAACCTCAGAAAATCAATTTTAACCGACTGATTTCCATCAGGCTTCAAAACCTGCAACAAGGGTGCAGCCGCATGTTGAAGTTTATGCGCATCCCCCGATCCGCTTGCTTTGTATCAACAAACGGCAGTAAATAATCTGCCAGGAACAACAAACATAAAGCAACAAAATATATGAACCACTTACTGCAACACATCAGCTGGCACAACTACCTCACGGCTGTGATCTCAGGCATCATCGCTTATTACCTGTTTATCGCTACGCGCTTTTACAGCGGCGACCTGCGCAGCCTGTTCAACCGGCTGTCCGGCCAGCAAACCGCCGCTAATGAACTGCCCCCCGTCCTGCAATACCAGGAACCGGCCGCTGAACAGCCGGCCAGCACCGCCCCGGCCTATCCCGAAAATCAACAGCATGCGCCCAGCGATCTGGACCACCTGACCAACCGGCTGAAAGCCTGCGTCGCCATCGCTTCGGAAAAACCCTTTGCACCGGCAGTGCTCATACCCCAGCTGAAAAAGATACTACAGGAACATCCTGAACTGGCCGCCTCAACAGAACGGCCAGCCATCAACGAACTGATCGTCAACGAATGCGAAAAGACCGGCACCGCCCTGCTCACCGAAGAAGAGGTGGACCAGTGGTGGAGCGTGTAGCAGGCGTGCCTTTTCCGACCCGGCTCTCCCGATAAATATCGGGGAGCCGGGCAACGGAAACCCGACAACAGTATGAGCTGACCGAACGTCCCGGCGCACAACGCCCGGCCAAAGCCAACAGGGGAAACGGCGGCAGCAAATTCCCAACCCCTCCGCCGCACCGGCGGAGGGTATACGGGAAACCCATACCCAACGAATGACCAAAATAAGATAAGTGAAGATGAAAACGTGGAAAGGAAAATTCAAGGGGACAACCCTCAAAGCAGGCGCCCTCTGCGCCTTATTAATCATCACCGGCCTTTATGCCCTTGCCCAGGACGGCAATGCCGGCATCCAGCAGGCCAATACCCAGGTACGCGGCTATTTTGAAAGCGGCACCAACCTGATGTACGCCATCGGCGCGCTCGTCGGCCTGATCGGCGCCGTCAAGGTTTACCAGAAATGGAATTCCGGCGACCAGGACACCTCCAAAGTCGCCGCCGCCTGGTTCGGCTCCTGTATCTTTTTAGTCGTCGTGGCCACCATTATCAAATCATTTTTCGGCCTGTAGCCCCCTGAAAGGGGAATCAGAACGCCCGTGAGGAAAAAACACAGGCGCTGCCAACCGCAGATACAAGACCAGAAGCCTTGCTTTTTCCCCTCACCAGCCCCAATTGAAAACCTCATGAAAAATTTAAGCTCATGAAAGAACAACTCATCAGCAAACTCTACAGCTACCTGCTGGAAAACCACCTCGACCTGCTCATCGCGCTGCAGGAAGACCATCGCCTGACCCCCTACCTGGAAACCAAGGTGGCTTCCGTCCGGGAATTGTGGGAAGGACTGGAAGCGGAGAACCGCCCCGTCTACGTGGTGGAGGCCCTCTGCCTGGAAGAACTCACCCGCGACCTGCGGCCCTCGCGCTTCAATTATATGCGCGACCTGCTGGAAACGGAATTCGATACTGCCTGCCGCCGCTGGCATAAAAGCGGCATCCTGGCTTATGAGGTCATCAACCTGATCGGGGCCTGCGAGCCCGTTTTCGAGGTCTTTGGCTTCGGCGAAGAAAATGAAGACAGCAGGGAACTGAAATACGCCATCATGGGCATGGTGGAGGAATACCTGGAACGATAAACCAAAAGCGAAAACGATAGGTGCGGAACGATGGCTTATAACCAGCTACAACATTTAAGGGACAATATCGCAGCGATCAAAATCGCGCTGGCGCACCGGAACGGGCAAACCGCCCGCCCGGAAGACCAGGCAGCTTTGCAGGCCTATGCCGGTTTCGGCGGCCTGAAAGCGGTCTTGTTCCCGGCTGGTGACAAACAAAGCTGGATCGACCGGAATGCTTCACAGCAAGACCTCAAGCTGTATCCCTCCATGATTGAGCTGCACGAAGTACTGAAAAACGGGCTGAACGAAGCGGATTATAAAGCCGCCGTGCAGTCCATCCGCGACAGCATCCTGACGGCCTATTATACCCCGGCAGTCGTACCCCAAACGCTGTACGCCGTTTTAAAGGAACAGGGCATCAGCCCTAAACGGCCTTATGAACCCAGCAGCGGTGCGGGGATATTTATTACTGAACTGGTCAAAGCCTTCCCGGAGACGGAACGCGTTAACGCCGTTGAAAAAGACCTGGTAACCGGGATGGTCCTGCAGGCACTAGCCGCTACTTTACCTGTGCCCGTAGACGTGCAGGTCAAAGGGCTGGAAGAAACGGCAGCTCACGAAAACGGTCAGCATGACCTGATCGTCAGCAATATCCCCTTTGGCAATTTCCAGGTTTTTGACCCGGCCTTCCCGGACAGGGAGATCAGCGGCAAGATCCATAACTACTTTTTTGCCAAGGGGCTGGACAAACTGGCGGAGGGGGGGCTCCTGGCATTTATCACGACAGACAGCTTCCTGAACAGCCCTTCCAATAACGAAGCCAGGCGCTACCTGTTCGACCGTGCCGATTTTATCAGCCTGACCATCATGCCGGATAACCTGATGAAGGATACCGGCAATACCGAAGCGCCCAGCCATTTGCTGCTGGTGCAAAAGCGCACAGTGAAGGACTCCTACAGCATTGACGAGCTGTTGCTGGTCGAAACCATGCAAAAGCAAAATGAATTCGGCTATTACCACATTAACGAATTTATCCATGACGAACGGGAACGGATCACCGCTGCCGATACCACGAAAGCCGGGAAGAACCAGTATGGCCTGGCCCATGAAGTCAACTGGCAGCAAGGGGATATCAATGCCATTGCTGAAAAACTCCGCGAGACTATCGGCGACGGCTTGTCTTCCAATTTCAACCGGCAGGCCTTTGTGCAGGCGCAGCAATTCACCAACGGGGAAGAAGAAATTGCGCAGAAACCCAGTATGAACTACCTGCCGATGCCGGAAAAGTCAGCCACCCGGGTGAGCGTACAGCTTGGGCTATTCGATAGCACACCCGGTGAAAACGGCAACCGGGCGATGGACTATATTACCGCGAGCGATGAAAATACCGTAACCAAAAACACCGCCCGACTGATCGGTACCATCCGCACCAAGGACCGGCCGGAACATGAGAACGTCGTCCTGGTCACCGCCCGGCATGCCAGCCAGAAATATTATTTGTACAAGCTGTATGTCAATGTCGGGGACGTATCCGTCCCCAATGGCTGGATCAACGGTAACCAGCTCAGCCAGGAACTGCCCAGGCTGGTGCCGGAATTACAAGCCTTCAACCATGATTTTGCGTTCGAGGGCGACCAGAGCCTGAAAGAATATTTTAATTTCGGGCACAATGCAGAAACCTATTACCGGGCGCTTAATGCTTTCCACCAGGAAGGCAGCCTGGTCAGTCTGAACGGGCAAACGGGCACCATCAGCCGGATCAACGATACCCGGACGCAGGCAGTTTTCCAGCCGCTGGCGGATCAGAAAGATGCCCTGTTTTATGAACGCTATGTGCTGGTGCGGGACACCTACCTTGCCCTTTCGGAAACCGAAGCTACTGCACAAAGCGAATATCCCTCGTTCCGCCGGGCGCTCAATGAAGCCTATAGCAGGTTTGTGCACCTGTACGGGGAACTGAACCGCCCGGCTAACCGGCGGCTGATCCTGGCCGATGAAAAAGAAGGGTTTAAATTATTGTCCTCCATCGAAGTCAAAGACGGCAACGGCTTCCGGCCGGCGGATATCTTAAGCGGCCCGGTCTTTCGCAACCGGGAGGATTTCAAAACCGATGACCCGGTATCCGCCCTGGCACGCTGCCTGAATGAAAAAGGTGCCGTCGACCCCGGCTTTATTGGGGCGGCCACTGGCTTATCTGCCGAAGAAACCCTGATCAGCCTGCATAACCATATCTGCCTGAACCCGCAAACCCGGCAATGGGAAACGGTCGACCAGTACCTTTCGGGTAACGTGGTGCAAAAGCTGGAGATTGCAAAACGGATAGCGGGGGAACATCCAGGCGATCCGCACCTGCAGCACAGTTTACAGGAGATCAGCCGGGTGCTGCCGGAGCAGATCCCCTTTGAACTGCTCGACTTCAACCTGGGCGAACGCTGGTTCCCGTTGGCTTATTACGAGCGTTTTGCCACCGACTTCTTTGAACTACCAGTCACGGTCACCTACCTGCATTCCGGCGATAGCTTCAAAGTGGCTACCAAAGGCAGCAACCTGAAGATCAGCCGGGAGTTTGCCATTACTCCGAAGGAAAGCAGCCGTAGGACTTACGGCTATACCCTGCTGGAGCATGCGCTGGAAAACACCAGCCCCTATTTCAGCTATGAGGTATCGCTCGGCGGCGGGCAAACCAAGCGTTACCCGGACAATGAAGCCATCCAGCTGGCCCACCAAAAGATCGAGCAGATCCGTAACGGCTTTACTGCTTGGCTGAATGACCTGCCTGTTGAAGACAAAAGACACATCGAAAAGCTGTATAACGACACCTTCAACTGTTACCGCCTGCGGGAATACGACGGCAGCCACCTGAGCTTCCCCGGCCTGGACAAACAGGCATTGGGTATCGAAGACCTGTACAGTTCTCAAAAGAACGCCGCCTGGCGCATTATGCAAAACAGGGGTGCTTTGATCGACCATGAGGTCGGCCTGGGCAAAACGCTGACCATGATCGTGGCCGCGCAGGAAATGAAACGTTTGGGTATCGTGCATAAACCGATGATCCTGGCGCTGAAGGCCAATGTCAACCAGATTGCGGAAACTTACCGGAAGGCCTACCCGGCAGCCCGCATCCTGGCGCCGGGTGAAAATGATTTTACCCCCGATAAACGGCTCAGACTTTTTCACGAGATCAAGAATAACAACTGGGACTGCATTATCCTGACCCACGACCAGTTCGGTAAGATCCCGCAATCAGCGGTGATCCAGCAACAAATCTTCCAGACGGAACTGGACAATACCGAGCGCGACCTGGATACCCTGCAAATGGAGGGCGGCGATATCTCCCGCCGGATGCTCAAGGGGTTGGAAGTCCGCAAAAAGAACCTGACCGTTAAACTCAAAACCCTGCAGCAGGAGATTGCCGGCAAGAAAGACAAAGGTATCGACTTCAAGGAAATGGAGGTCGACCACCTGTTCGTGGACGAGTCCCATAAATTTAAGAACCTGACCTTTACCACCCGCCATGACCGGGTGGCTGGCCTGGGCAATACCGAAGGCAGCCAGAAGGCATTGAATATGCTGTTTGCCGTGCGCACGCTCCAGGAGAAATTCGACAGCGACCTCTGCGTCACTTTTTTGAGCGGTACGCCGATCTCCAACAGCCTGACCGAGATGTACCTCATCTTCAAATACCTACGGCCAAAGGAAATGGAGCGGCAAAGCATCGAAAACTTTGACGGTTGGGCGGCGGTCTTCGCCAAGAAAACCACCGACTTCGAGTTTTCCGTCACCAACGAGATCATTGCCAAGGAGCGCTTCCGGCATTTTATCAAGGTACCGGAACTGGCGCTATTCTATAATGAGATCACCGATTACAAGACCGCCCGGCATATCGCGCTGGACAAACCCGCGCTGGATGAACAACTGGTCAATATCCCGCCCACGCCCGAGCAGGCGGAGTTTATCAAACGGCTCATGCAATTCGCCAAGAATGGTGATGCCACCCTGATCGGCCGCGCCCCGCTCACTGATGACGAGGACAAGGGCCGGATGCTGATCGCGACCAATTACGCCAAAAAGATGGCGGCGGATATGCGGCTGATCGACCCGTACAAATACGGGGATCACCCGGATTTCAAGGTCAATGTCTGCGCCCGGAAGCTGGCGGAGCTTTACCGGGACAGCCAGGCACATCGGGGCACCCAAATCGTTTTCTGCGATATAGGAACGCCGAAGCCCGATGCCTTTAATATCTACGATGCGCTGAAGGACAAGCTGGTGAGTGACATGGACATCCCCGCTAACCAGATCACCTATATCCACGACTGGACGGATAAGCAAAAACCGGAGTTGTTTAAAAAAATGAACCGGGGCGAAATCCGCATCCTGATAGGCAGTACCGAGAAAGCCGGCACCGGCCTGAATGTCCAGGAACGGGTGATTGCCATGCACCACCTGGATATCCCCTGGAAACCGAGCGAGCTGGAGCAGCGCAACGGCAGGGGTGCGAGGCAAGGCAATAAACTGGCCAAATCCAACTATGGCAACAAGGTGCAGAATTTTATTTATGCCGTCGAGCAGTCGCTGGACAACTATAAGTTCAACCTGCTGAAAAACAAGCAAACCTTTATCGCGCAGATGAAAAACTGCGAGCTGAACGTGCGCACCATCGACGAAGGCTCCATCGATGAAAAAAGCGGGATGAACTTTTCGGAGTACATCGCCATCCTGTCCGGCGATACGACCCTGCTGGAAAAAACCAAGCTGGAGAAAAAGATCGCGGTCACTGAAAGCCTGAAAACCGCGCACTTTAAGGAAATCGTCCGCGTCCGCTACCAGCTGGAAAGCCTGGGCAGGGATAAGGATGCCAATTCCAAAACCCTGAAAGCGCTGGCAGCCGATCAAAAGCTTTACCACAGCCGGCTCAAAATGGAAAAGGATGGCAGCAAATCCAACCCCATCCAGTTGAAGGAAGTGCAAAGTGCCGACAGCAAGGCTATCGGCAATTACCTCATCCGCCTGTACCGCGCCTGGAAGCCCAAAAGCAACGCGGAGAACCCCAAAGAACTTGGCGAGCTGTACGGGTTTAAACTCTATATCCGCCATGAAAAGGAACTGGACAGCCTGGACGGCAAGCTGTTCAATAACGAATACAATAGCCTGTATGCGGAAAGGCCGGATGGCAGCATCCGCTATACGTTCAGCTCCGGCGCACCCAATACCGATAACCCGAAGCTGGCCGCCCGCTATTTCCTGAATGCCATTGATAAAGTAGACGGGCTGGTGGAGAAATACCAAAAGGAGCTGCAAGAAATGGACGAACAGGTGCCGCAGCTCAAAGGCCTGCTGGATAAACCCTTTGAAAAAGAGACCGAACTCCAGCAGATGAAGTCCGACCTCTCCCGGCTGGAGCGGGAGATTGCCCAAAAAATACAGGAAAAACAACAGGCCCAGCAACAGCAGGATGATAAACAACTGGCGATCAATCCGGAGGCGGGTGAAGAAAAAAATATTGCGGAAGGAACAGAGGCCAAAGTGATTAACCTGCAGGAACCCAATAATCACCTCGATGAGCGATTAATTGTCAATTCCCGTGAAATGGTTTTTTCCCCTCACCAGGAAATCAGTCAGGTACTCAAAAAAGCAAAGGGGGTGCGGTTATGAAAACGATCCCCGCAAAAATTCGGGCTGGTGAGGAAAAAACAAAACCGGCAATAACTAAAAAAATACGCTTATGAACAACAGCATTTATAATATCAACAAAGGCATTAACAAAAGCATCGAGTTCCGGGGCCTTCGGGCGCAATATATCTGGTATTTCGGCGGCCTGGTCATCGGTTTGCTCATCCTGTTTGCTGCACTGTACATAACAGGTGTCAATACCTGGGTCTGCATGATCCTGACCGGCGGCGCGGCAGCGGGCGGCACCATTAAAATATTCGCGCTCAGCCACCAGTACGGGGAACACGGGCTGATGAAGGCGATGGCAAAAAAGCGGCGGCCCAAAGTACTCAAGTCCTATACCCGCCGGAATTTCCAGTATTTCAATGAAAGGAGTAAACCATGAACAAGTTAAGCAACCGGCCCATTTATAGCCTGCATGACACGGACTTTATCGTGGACATCGACAAGCAAGTGCTGCGGGAGGCAGAAAGGCCATCGAATGAAATATCTTTTGTGAACGATATGAAGGATATGGGCAATCATTACCTGTTAAACTACGATATCGTGGAAAAAACCTGTACGCCCGCAGTGCTCGATCCCTTAACCTGGCTGCCATTCCATGTTCCGCCACTGGTCGAACTTGACCCGGCCGGCATGTCGGAGAAATATGGCATACCGGTGTCTGAACTGGCCGGGAAAACCGACTTCGATATCATCGTTGACCAGGAGGCGCTGACCTTGCGCAGGCAGGGTGTGCTTCCCCATGTTAATATCGCGGGAGAAGATTTCATCATCGACCTGCGCCTGCATGAACTGCGGCATAAGCAATATTTCTTCCCGGTGATCAGCCTTAAAAGTTTCGAGCTGACCAATGACGGCTGGAGTTACGAAGCCTTTTACCAACCGGTGATGAAACAGGTCGTGGAGATCGATCCCAAGCTCACCGAATTCCCCGAAGGCGTGATCAGGATCCGGATACCGAACGAGATTGGCCTCGACCCGGTGGAGACCGCAAGACAATATGGGATGGAAGAAAGGGAGCTGCTAAGACGGTACCCTATCCAGGCAGCATTGAAAGCGGAGGTTGTCCCGCTAAGCGAAACCCATATTCCTTCCCTGATCCAGCGCAACCGGGAACAACTGCAGCAGGAACACCAGGAAATTGCCCGGCGCATCAAACCGCGCATACGACCGAAATTTTAATTTTTTACCGGTGAGGAAAAAACAGCATTGGGGTTTTTCCCCTCACCGGGCAACGATGTGAGAACGATTTTGAGATGGAAAAAGAATTAAAAAATATACTGCCCATTATGGGCATCGAGCACGATTGTATCCTGTCCAAACAAGGCGATGTAACGGTGGTCTTTAAAGTGAGCCTGCCGGAGGTCTTCACCCTGTCGGACGAGGATTACGAAACCCTGCACCAGGCCTGGGTGAAAGCTGTCCGGGTATTGCCCAAAGACACCATCCTGCATAAACAGGACTGGTTCATGGAAAAACAGTACCGGCCGGAAAACGGGAAAACCGCGCCAGGTTTTTTAAAGCAGGCCGCCGACCGCTATTTCAGCGGACGGCCTTACCGGCAGCATGATTGCTATATCCTGCTGACCAAAAAGCCCGCCGGGCGCAAACCTTCCAGTTCCATCTTGTCCAATTTGCTGCGCCCCAACCTGGCGCCGCAGGATACCCTGAAACCACAGGTGCTCCGCAATTTTCTGGACCTGGCGGGACAATTCAAACGCCTGCTGGAAGACAGCAGGCTGATCAAACTGCAAAGGCTGGACGCCGGTGAATTACAGAGCCAGCTTAAAAAGAGCGGACTGATCGAACGCTATTGCTATTTGTCCGAAAGGGACGATCAATTGCTTTACCGGGATATCCGCTTCGACGAGGGCGTACAGATAGGTGAACGGAAAATGGCCATTTATACCCTGGGCGATGCCGAAAACCTGCCCGGCCTTTGCGGTTCGCGGGTGACCTACGATGCATATTCCACGGACAAGACCAAGTTTCCGGTCAGCTTTGCGGCAAACCTGGGCCTGCTGCTGCCCTGCAACCATATTTATAACCAGTATATCCTGGTCGGTGATGCGCAGGCCACGCTCAAGCTACTCGAGAAGAAAAGGCTGCGCTTGCAGTCCTTATCGGCCTATTCCCGTGAAAACGCGATCTCGCTGGCAGCCACCAATGATTTCCTGAACGAGGCCATCAGCCAGGGGCGTTTGCCGGTTAAGGCGCATTTCAACGTGATGGCCTGGTCGGATGATGCGGAATCACTGAAGGATATCAAAAACCAGGTCGCCTCGGCGCTGGCCGGCATGGACGCAGCTGCAAAGCCCGAAACTGCCGGGGCCGCGCAGATCTGGTGGGCGGGTATTCCCGGTAATGCGGCAGACTTTCCCACCAACGATACCTTCGACACTTTCGCAGAACAGGCATGTTGCTTCCTCAACCTGGAAAGTAATTACAAAAGCGCCAGACCTGATGAAGGCATCCGCTTCTGCGACAGGGCCGGTACACCTGTTTTCGTCGACCTGTTTGACGGGCCGCGCGCCCTGGGGATTTCGTCGAATATGGGCGTACTGGTCTGCGGCACTTCCGGTGGCGGAAAATCGATGACCGTTAACCATATCCTGCGCTCCCTGTACGACCAGGGCGCGCATTGCGTAACCGTCGATATCGGCGGCAGCTACCTCGGCTTGTGTGAACTGGTGAAAGGCTATTATTTTACCTATACCGAAGAGAAGCCCATTCGCTTCAATCCTTTTTACATTAAAGCCGGGGAAAACCTGGACACCGAGAAAAAGGAAAGCCTGAAAGCCTTGCTGGTAGCTTTGTGGAAACAGGAGGACGAAGCCTATAACCGAAGCGAATACGTTGCGCTGTCCAATGCCCTGCAGGGTTATTACCACCAGCTGGCCAAAGATGCCTCCTTATTCCCCTGCTTCAATACCTTTTACGAATACCTCGGGAACCATTATGCAGAGATCCTTCAGGGCCAGCGGGTGAAAGACCGTGATTTCGACCTGGATAATTTCCTGTATGTCCTGGGGCCGTTTTACCGGGGCGGCGAGTTTGATTACCTGCTCAACGCCACCGAAAACCTTGACCTGCTCGACCAGCCCTTTATCGTCATCGAGCTGGACAATATCAAAGATCACCCGATCCTGTTCCCGGTGGTGACACTCATCATCATGGAGCTGTTTATCTCCAAAATGCGCAAGCTGCAAGGCGTTCGCAAAGTGCTCACCATCGACGAAGCCTGGAAAGCTATCGCGAAGAGCGGCATGGCCGAATTCCTGAGATACGCCTTCAAAACCATCCGGAAATTCAACGGGATACCCATCGTGATCACCCAGGAACTGGAAGACCTCATTTCATCACCTATTATCAAAGATGCCATCATCAATAATGCCGATATCAAGATCCTGATGGATATGCGCAAGTTCCAGGGCAAGATCGAAAAACTACAGGACGTGCTCGGCATGAACGAAAAAGGCAAAACCATCCTGTTATCCGTGAACAAGGATAACCGCGAGATCTTCATCGACATTGGCGGCCAACTGCTTAAAGTCTTTAAAAATGAACTCTGCCCGGAAGAATATTACGCCTACACCACCGAAGGCAAGGAGCGGGTCAAAGTCCGGCAGCTGGCCGAACAATACGGCAGCCTCGAAAAAGGCATCGAAATGCTGGTCAAAGAAAAACAAAGCACACCAAAATAGAAACCCTCATGAAAAGAAAAATCAAACTCCTGATCTGCGCCTTTGCCTGCCTGCTTTTTTCCCTCGCCGGAAACACCGTTCAGGCCCAGATCCCCGTGGTCAGCATCGTTTCCGGCATCCTCAAAAAAGTGATCATCGCCATAGACCTGAAAGTGCAGCAATTGCAGAACCAGACCATTGCCCTGCAAAACGCCGAGCAAAACGTTGAAAACAGCCTGCACCTGTCCAGCCTGAACGATATCAACAACTGGCTCGGCAAGGAGCGAAAACTGTATGCGGATTATTACCAGGAGCTCGCGACCGTCAAAACCATTATTTCGGACTATGATGAGGTCAAAACCATCATCAGCCGGCAAAAGCAATTGCTGGGAGAATACCAAAGCGCCAGCAGCCTGTTCCACCAGGACCGGCATTTCTCGGCATCCGAACTCCAGGCCATGGAAAATATCTACAGCGGCATTTTACAGGAAAGCCTGCGCAACCTCAACGAGGCGCTGCTGGCCGTCAGTTCGTTCAGCACCCAAATGGACGATGCCGAAAGGATGCTGCTGGTGCACCATGCCTCCGCCGGGATGCAGACCAACCTGGACCACCTGCGGCAATATAACAGCCAGAACATAACGCTCAGCCTCGAACGCGCCAGGGATGACAATGACCGGCAACAAGTCCGGCAGCTTTACGGGCTGCCCTGAGCACCGCTTTTTTTTTCCTCGCCGGAAAATTTGGCTGGTGAGGAAAAAAAAGCCTGGGATTCCGGGTAAAGCCGCCGGAAAGGGTTTAACGCTTTGTTTTTCCCGCGCCGGCAAGATTTAGAAAAAGAACAACATCAAATCAACGCAATATGAAAAAGTACCTTTTAATTTTTTCCCTCACCAGCCTGCTGTCCGGGCAAAGCCGGGCGCAAGGCACCGGTGGTTTTTTTAACCAGCAGTCTTCCAAGGTGAAAATCATGCTGGCGCAAATAGCCGGTTATGAGACGTACCTGCATGCCATCAAAAGCGGCTATACGATTGTCGGCAACGGCCTGAACACTGCCCGTGAAAGGAAGGGCGGCACTTTTGGCCTGCATACTGCTTATTTCAACTCCCTGCAACAGGTTAACCCGGTTATTGCGAATAACCCAAAAGGCAAGGCGATCAGCGACCTGCGCGGGCAGATCAATACCCTGTTCACGGCTGAGCTGAGCTGGCAGCAGCAGAAAAAAATTTTATCCGGGGATGAGATCAGCTATATCCAAAAGGTTTACCAAAGTCTCGATAAAAAATGCCAGGCGGATATGGATGAACTTTTACAGGTGCTGACGCCTGGCAAGTTGCAATTAACCGACCACCAGCGGCTGGAACGGCTTGACCACTTGTATGCAGCGATGCAGGATAAGCAGGCTTTCGCCGCGTCTTTCACCGCCAAATGCCGGAAGCTCGCGACCGACCGCCAGCATGCCCGCCAGCAAAATGACCAACTCAAGAAACTTTATGGTATCCAGTAAAATGAAAAAGATTATTTTAATCAGCCTGATCATCCTGTCCATTGGGCTGATGATCCCGCAGAAAAGTAAAGCACAATCCGTTGCCGATTGTATCCAGCAACTCGTGCTGGACTACCATAAATTAAGCGGGCTGAAAAGTATTTTATCTCAAATGTACCACGGGTACGAGATTGTGAGCAAAGGTTACCATGCCGTCCAGGATGTTTCCAAAGGGAACTTTTCCCTGCACGAAGCCTTCCTCGACGGCCTGATGATCGTCAGCCCGGCGGTCCGGCAATACCCGCGCGTCGCGGATATCATCAATGACCAGGCGATGATCCTCAGCGAATACCATTCCGCCTGGACGCTGTTCCGGGGGAACGGGCATTTCAACCCGGACGAGATCGGCTATATGATGGAGGTCTATAACCATCTTATTTCCGCCAGTCTCAAAAATATCGACGACCTCTCCATGATCCTCACCGACAGCCGGCTGCGGATGAGCGACGCCGAACGGCTGGCCGCCATCGACCGCATCTATACAGGTGGCCACGGGCAGCTTAGCTTTCTGCGCGGCTTTAACGACCGCACCTATCGCCTGGCCGTCCAGCGGGCGCGGGAGGCCAATGACCAGCAAAACCTGAAAATGCTCTATGGTATCAATTAAAGTTCAACCGATGAAGAGAAAAAAAATAATACCGGGAATGGTGATCGCCCTCGCGTTCCTGTTTTCACCGGTGCTGACCTATGCCCAGGGCGTAGCCAGCGACCTGCATAGTTTGCAGGGCATGCTCAACGACCTCTATAACCAGATGATGCCCCTTTGCACCGGTCTTATTGGCGTCGCCCGCGCCATCGCCGGCTTCGCTACCTTATGGTATATCGGGGCCAGGGTCTGGAAACACCTGGCGGCTGCGGAACCGGTAGATATTTACCCGCTGCTGCGGCCCTTTGCCATCGGTTTTTGCATCCTGGTTTTCCCTTCCGTGCTGACTTTGATGAACGGGGTACTGCAGCCGGTCGTTGATGCGACGCATGGCATGGTCACCAATACCAACCAGGCCATTGAAACGATGCTGGCCAACCAGCAAACGCAAAGTCCAGCACAGCCTGGCAGTTCCGGGCTGAACAATGACCCGGACAAATGGTACCAGTACAGTCACCCTGACGGCACCGGAACTACAAATGGCGCCGCGCCGGCGACAAACCTCTCCGACCAGTTTTCCGGCTGGGGCTGGAAGAATATGGTTAAAAAGGCGATTGCCGAATTACTCAATGTCTTGTTTGAGGCGGCCGCACTTTGCATCGACACCATCCGGACCTTTAAGCTCATTGTCCTGGCGATCCTCGGACCGCTCTGTTTCGGTTTGGGCGTATTTGACGGCTTCCAGCACACCATCAAGCAATGGATTGCGCGCTATGTCAACGTCTTTATGTGGCTGCCGGTCGCCAATATCTTCGGGGCAATCATTGCCAAGATACAGGAGAATATGCTGCTGGCGCAGCAGAACGGCACGCTCGGCGGTAACGAGTTCGGCAATGAAAACACGGCTTACCTGATCTTCCTGGTCATCGGTATCGTCGGGTATTTTACGGTGCCCAGCATCGCCAATTATATCATGAATGTAGGCGGGCATGCCCTATTCAGCCGGACCAGCGCCCTGGCCTCGATGGCCGTATCCTATGTCAGCGGCAACCTGATGCAAGGCTTTTTTAACCAGTCACCGCCGCGGCAGCAGGCACCGCAAACTAACCAGGGGAGTGCCAATAACGGCCAGCCCGCCGCCCGTGACAAACTCTCCGGTTCGGGCAAAACCTGACCACCGGAAATAGATGGTTCGTGAAAATGATGATTGAAAAAGAAGAAAACCATGTTTAAAAAAATGAAAAATATCGAAACCGCTTTCCAGCATGTACGCGGTTTCACCATCGCGGTGGTGATCGCTGCCGCAGCCATTAGCTGCTATACCGTTTACCAGTGCAAAAGCCTGATCGCTGCCGTTCAAAGCAAGGTCTATATCCTTTACAATGGTAAAGTATTGGAGGCCATGGAGGCCGACCGGAAGGACAACGTCGCCGTAGAAGCCCGTGACCATGTGAAAACTTTCCACGAATTGTTCTTCACGCTCGACCCGGATGACAAAGTCATCCAGTCTAACCTCACCAAAGCGCTTTACCTCGCCGACGAATCCGCCAAAAAGGAATACGATAACCTGAGTGAGAACGGCTATTACGCTAATGTGATCGCGGGTAATATCAGCCAGCTGATCAAAATCGACAGCGTTTCGGTTGACCTCCGCAATTATCCTTATGCTTTCAAGTGCTACGCCACCCAAAGCATCATCCGGACAACCAGCACCGTCACCCGCAGCCTGGTGACCGAAGGCGAACTCCGGAATGTTTCCCGCAGCGACAATAATCCGCACGGCTTCCTCATTCAGCGCTGGGAAACCCTGGAGAACAAAGACATCAAAGTGATTAACCATTAGCAACGCTAACCTGACGGACGGCTTTGTTTTTCCCCTCGCCGGGAAAAATTCAAGGCAGGACCGCAAGCTAAAATCAACAACGACTAATCAATGAATATCAAATAGAAAACCATGAAACAGCAAACATTAACACCCAAAATGCAGCGCCAGCGCAAAATGCTCCTGGCACTGCCGGTCATCATCCTGCCATTCCTGACCCTGTTTTTCTGGGCGCTCGGCGGCGGCAAAGAAAACCAGGCGCTCGCGCAAACGACTGAACAGAAAGGTTTAAATACCCGGCTGCCCGATGCCAAACTGAAAGATAACCGAGCACTAAATAAAATGAGCTACTATGACCAGGCCACGCTCGATTCCAATAAACTGCGCCAGCAGATGAAAAGTGACCCCTATTACAGCAACCATTCAGGTGGCGATACTGCCGGTTTGCATTTTCCATTGACGGTCAAGGGTAATCACGCGGATGGCGGACATTTTTATCAATCCCCGCAGCCCAACGGTGCTTCCGGCGGGAATGTCGATAAGGTATACGAGAAACTCGCACAATTGCAGTTGACCATTAATAAACCACCGGCTGAACCCAAGCCAGCTATAATGCCATCAGCCAATGGTACGGAAAGCCCTTTAAAAACTGTAGTGCCGCCTGAAGATCCCCAGCTCAGCCAGATGAACGGCCTGTTAGAAAAGATATTAGAAATCCAGCACCCGGAACGGGTAAAATCCACAGCGGAGCAAAGCGGGAATACGATACCGGTCAAAAAATTCCGGGCCATCCCGGCGATTATTGAAGGCACGCAAAAGATCGTCCAGGGAACGGTAATCCGTATGAAACTGCTGGACACAGTGACCATCGGCGGAACCCTGTTCAGCAGGGGGCAATTGATCTACGGCAGCGGGACGTTGGCCAGCCAGCGCTATACCGTCAATATCAAAAGTATCCATGTGGGCTATAATTTTTTTCCGGTGGATTTGACGGTATACGATATGACCGACGGCCTGGAGGGTATCAGTGTTCCGGAAGCCATTACCGGCGACGCGCTACGTGATGGGGCCAACAGTGGCGTACAGAATATGGATGTCATGAGCTTTGATCCCTCGATGACTGCGCAACTCACCACCGCTGGTATCAATACTGCGAAAGGGCTTTTCGGTAAAAAGATCAAGCGGGTCAAAGCGAAACTCAAAGACGGCCATCCGCTGCTGCTGCGGGATAACCAGGAAATGAAGAACAGCCACTAATGCCAAAATGATGACAGCGAACGAACAGGAACAACTGGCCGCGGTGTTTGAAACGGCGAAAAAGGAAGGGAAGCCCTGGGTGGCTTTTGATGACCAGGACGGCAAAGAGTTGCATGCTTTGGACCTGCATTTTTTTACCTCAGCAACCGAAGCCGAAAAATTCTGCGATGATGCCAACGGGCCGGACACCTTCGCTGACCAGGTCTTCAACTGGGACCATTATGTCTTTATACAGGCCGAGACTTTAGCGGCAAGGCTGGAACTAGCTGAGCTGAAGACCATTTGGGATGATGCCGCAGATATTGCCGGGCAAATGGCCAGGCAAAGTCTTTATCTGCCTGCTGGCCATGATTTTTACGACCTTGAAAAAGCGCTTTCCAGTGGTTTGGTTTACCCGGTGCTCTGGCAGCGCAGCATTGATCCGCTGAAAGAGATCGCTGATTATCATGTCATCGGCCACCAGCACAGTGGCGGTCAGATCTATGAAATAGGACACAGCCTCCGGACGCTGGAAACGTTTGGTAGCTTAAGAGATGCCCGCATTTTTATGGATAGCGCGGTGCTTTTCAATGAACTGTCAGACAATGGCATAGATTACCTCATCATCGGCCGTTATCACGATCAAAAACTGGAACTGGATATCGAAGGGTATGCCTTGCCGCATTCGGGCTTAACGTTAGTGACGGCACACCATAATTATAACCACGGTCACGATTACCACGAGGCACATTCCCTGTTCGAGCCGGCCACCATCAGCCAGTATGTCTTTGTCGGGATGAAAGACGGCAAACTACAGCTCTACAATGATAAGCTGGAACAAACGACGCTGGCGGCCAACCAGCCGGCGTTTTACCCGGCGCACTTTAACAATGATTATTTAACCCTTAAAAACTCAAACACCATGAACGAAAGTAATTTTGATTATGTAAAGAACCAGTTGCTTTACTTAGGCTTCGGCGAAGAGATCGCCAAACCCTTACGCGAAAAAATAGAACAGAACCTGACGGAATTCACGCTGCCGCATACCCGGAAATTCGGGCAGGACGAGACCAATTCTTTATTGCATTTCTCCAAAGGCGATCAAAAGGATATGACCTTTTTCAACCGCTTCGATGTTACGCTGAAGCAACCGGGCAAGGAAGACCTGACCCAGACTTTCTTTGTCGGCCAGCAATACAACTATACCTTGCAGGAACGCTATAATATGATGGACGGTCGCTTTGCTTACCGGGAACAGCCTAAAGTTGCGCCTAAAGAAGTCAACGGCGAGGTAAAGATGGTTCCGACTGGTGAAACTTACCTGGGCTGGAAGGGGCTCAATTTTAAGGAAAGTGATCGATACGGCAATTTCGTTCCGAAGACCATGTTCTGGAACCACGAGAAAGAACTGGTGAAATACCCGATCAAGGAACTCAACGAACATTATGATCATCAGCGTTTGCTGAATAAGCTACATAAAGGCGATAAGGCCCAGGTGACCATTCTGAAGGACGGGCAAGAGATCAAAGGCGCAATCGCCGCTAACCCGCGCATGCAGCGTTTTGATTTTTATGATAGCAATGGACAAAGCCTGATCGTGAAGCAGGTGGAGAAACAAAAATTGAATGCGGCTGAAGATGTCAAGCAGGCGGAGCATAAGGACCTGAAGCAGGATAAGAAGGAAACCGAGCAACAAAATGCAGCCGCAGAACAGAACAATGAGGTAAAGCAGGGCAAGAAACGCGGTCTGAAAGTAGCATAAACAAATCGTGGAGCAGTTTAGGCCATTATCGGGATTTTTTGAAGCCATAAAAAAGGATGGCCGGATCTGTATTACCCATATCGGCCTTTACGCTGCCCTGGTACAGTATTGGCAGGAACATGATTTTGCAAACCCGTTTCAGGCTTTTAGTTATGAGATAACGGGGATCGCAAAGATATCTGCCAATACTTACCATAAATGCATCCGGGACCTGCACGACTTCGGATATATCCGATATGAACCCTCTTTTAACCGCAACCGGCGGAGCCGCATTGATTTGAAGATCGCAAGATAAACCGGGTAAACATTGTCAGGAATGGGAATAAGTGCAAAAAATCAATTGGTGACTATCGGTGACCTGGAACAGTTCAAGTCAGAACTGCTGGCCGTTATCACCGAAATACTTGCTGAAAAAGTAAAGCGGCCGGAAAGGAAATGGCTGAAATCAGCTGCGGCGCGCAAACTGATCGGGATATCTCCCGGTAAGTTGCAGGCCATCAGGGAAAGCGGAATGCTGCCTTTTACGAAGATAGGAGGGAATATTTACTATGACCAGGATGACCTCTTTAAATTATTCGAAAAACATAAAGTTTGCCACAAATGAAAACGCCCCGGTTTATCGGGTCGGGAAAACAGGTGCCGCCGTTAAAAGCACATGTATTAATCTATTTCCTGGAAAAGGGGGTGTCAGAAAATGTTGGAGTGGAGTTTTTCCGGTTTTATGACGGCCGGCATTGGAAAAACAACCGGCTCCGGCCGCTGTCTAACTGGAAAACGGCAGCCTGGGAATGGGTTTTGAAGAACCAGTTACAACAAATCAAATGAAAAATGATGACTATTCAGGTTGTCGGTTGGACACCTTGACTTGCTTTTCAATTTACAGGAATGCTATTCCTGATCGCCTTTCCTTTTTTCCATTTCCTTTTTTACTTCGTCGATCAGTTGTTGTTCTGAAGGCAGGTACAATTTGTATCCACTGGCAATAATCGTTTTATTGTTCTCCGGCAGGGAAAATTTAACAACCGCATTGTTTTTATCGGCACAAAGTAAAATGCCGATGGTAGGCTTTTCAAAATCCTTCTTCTCTACCCGGTCATAATAATTCACATACATCTGTAATTGTCCGATATCCTGGTGAGTGAGCCGGGTCGTTTTTATTTCCACAATAACAAATGCCTGCAGCAGCCGGTTATACAACACCAGGTCTATGAAAAAATCATCGCCTTCAATGTGCAGCCGTTTTTGTCTGGCTATAAATGCAAACCCATTCCCCAATTCTAAAAGGAAGTCCTGCAAATGCGTGATGATTGCTTGCTCCAAATCTTTCTCGTAATAGGAGGCTTCACGCTGCAAACCTAAAAATTCGAGGTACATCGGGTCTTTTATGATGTCTTTAGCGTCAGATGCCGGTTGCTCATTCCTGGCGACAGCTAATATACTTTCTCTGTCATTGCTTATTAATAACCGTTCCCATAGGCCGCTATGAATTTGGCGCTCCAGCTGGCGGGACGACCAATTATTTTTTATGGCTTCCGCCACATAAAAATTCCGCTTGTCCTGGTTATCAATACTGATCAGCATTTTATAATGTGTCCAGCCCAATTGCGTCCGCAGTGCGGACGCAATTGGGAAAGTGCGATAAAACTGCCGGTAACGCTCTAATTGTCTGATAGATAATCCGCTGCCAAACTCGGGTTGTAATTGCTTTGAAATTGTCTTTAATAGCTGTGTGCCGTAATCGGCACGATTTCTCCCATGTTGTTCCTCCTCAAAAATACGTTGCCCGATACGCCAGTACATGTGTACACGTTCGGTATCAACTGCGCGGATCGCCCTGTCCCTGGAGTTAAGGATAATGGTTTTGATGTCGGTGATGATAGATGGATTGATTTCCATGACGCTCTTGATTATCGATTCGTTTTTAATCTGTCAGTTAGCCGGCTATTTTCCTCAGTTGTCCGTCTTCTGTGAAGGCCACGTGCCGTACTTTCGCCCAGGTCTGGCTAATCTTGTTTTTCCTGACCTTGGCATACCGCTGTGTGGTACGGACCGTTTTATGTCCCAGCATTTTGCTCACTTCTTCGAGCGAGAAACCAAATACATTAAGCATGATGTCCGCAAAGGTGTGCCGGGCCAAATGGGTATTCAGCTCTCGGTTTATTCCGGCGATGATCGCAAGTTCCTTCAGATAACCGTTGTACCTGGCGTTGCTGTTCACGGGCAATAAACGCCCTTCAACCTTATTGCAGCGGTGATGCAAATACCTGTTGATGATCTCCTCTACAATCGGCATAATGGGAACCATTTCCGTAACGCCGGTCTTACCCCGGTCTTTGACGAGCCATCTTTCTCCTTCAACGCCAACGCGGATAATGTTTCCGCTGGTCAGGGCAAAAACATCCTGGTAGGCAAAGCCGGTAAAACACTGAAAAATGAAGACGTCCCGCACTTCCGCCAGCCGCTGCAATTGAATATCCTTGCGCCAAAGTTTATCCACCTCGTAAAATTCCAGGGGCGGGACATCGGTTTCATCGCCGCCACAACGGAATTTCTGGATGGGATTTTTACCAAGCCAGTTCGCGGATTCTGCGTAGCTTAATACTTGTTTGGTGTTTTTGATTTGCTTTTTTGCAGCCGCTTCCTGCAATAGTTCTTCCCGTTCTACCGTCAGATAGGCATAGAACTTTTGAGCGAAGGAATACTCGATTTCTGCCAAATCCAGGTCTTTGCAGGCGTACTGGAAGATGATAAACTCTTCAATCTTCTTGCGGGTTGCCCGCCACTGTTTTAAGGTTTCAGGGGAGCGCAGCTTTTTGTCGACCATTTTAGCGAAATCTGCAATCAACAGATCGGTAGTTTGCAGCAGGGTAGGCACCACCTTTTCGGGTTGGGGTTTACGATCTTTTTTGTGTTCTGCCGGAAGGCCCTGGTAAACATTTTTCAGCATCAGCGCGGTAATGTGCGTGAACTGCGACCGCAGCACATTAAATTGCCTTTCGAGGTCGACGGTCATTTCGTTGATCTTGAAGTTTGTCTTCTTGACCTCTATTCCGGCGCCCTTTGCTTTTTTATTGGCGACATCCCAATTATCCAGGTGTACCTTTCTGCCGATAGCTAGTTCTTCCTCGCTGCCGTCAACGGTCATCCGGCAGATGACCGGCGCAAATCCATTTGCGTCTGCTTTTGATTTACGGTGCCAGAACAGCAGCGTTAGTTTTTGGTTACTTTTCATCACAATCACTTTAGTTAACAATTCGGTTAATTCGGGTATTCCCGATGACGATTTGTTGTTCTAAAACCCTGTCTCACAAGTGTCTATTCAAAAAACTGGTGCCCAAATTTAACAGGAGTGGTGCCCACATCAAATAGGGCACCAGTTGGCTTGATTTGAATTGATTTAAAATGATCTGCTTATTTGTTGGCAGGTGCGCCAAAAGTGCGTTTTAAACAGAAAAGGCGCAATTTCTTGCGCCTTTCTATCAAAATCGTCGGTCGTCTTTCGGACCTCCGTGATCCCGCTGGGACTCGAACCCAGGACCCCAACATTAAAAGTGTTATGCTCTACCGGCTGAGCTACGGAATCGTACTTTAACTGCTTTTGTTTAAAGTGGTGCAAATATAGGACTATTTCGTTTTCCGTGCAAGCCTTATTTTAATTTATTTTTTTAGGCTTTTAAGCGCTTCATAGCCAGCTTTCTACATTTTCAATATTCCGATTTTTCCGCCATCTCCAGCTAACAGAACCAGTTTTCCCTGCCTGGCTTTGCGGCAAACGTTATAGCTGGTAGTCTCAATCTGCTTCCAGGTTTTGCCGCCATCAGTTGTAATATTGCTACCAGGAGTGCCTGTGGCGAGAAATGTATCGCCATTTAAAAATTCAACAGACGACTGAAACCCAGCAGGTTGTTTACTTGCCGGCGTAAAATGGAGGCCCGGATGAATTTCATATATAGCTGTAAGAGAATCGTTTTTTTTGTCGTGCGCATAGTCGCCGCCGACAATGAGTCCATTATTCTTTCCCATCGCCACCGAAAAGGAGCCAGTGCTTGCCTGTCCGTGTGTTATTGGCAACGCAGCATAATCCCAAGAATTTTCATAAGTTATTAACCTGGCGCTTGTGCCGCCCGATGAAATGTAAAGCCTGTTACCAATTGCACGCAAACAGGTTCCACTAGCTGCGAAAGCCGCTTCACCAGGCAGGGCAGCAGGCGTATCCTTAAAGGCGCTCCATGTTTCACCGCCGTCTTTGGTTTCCATCAGCAAAAATTTCCCATTGATCGGGTCGCCGAGGATAAAACCATGTTTTGCATCGGCAAAATCCATCGCGTCAAAGAAATAGGCGGTATCTGTGTTTTTGTATTTTTCCTGCCAGGTAGCGCCGCCGTCTGTTGTTTTCAAAACCAGTGCCGGTGTGCCTGAACTCATGATAACCGCATTTTTGTCAGAGAACGCCTCAATATCCCTGAAATCGGCTTTTTCGAATCCTTTTACCTGCTGCCAGTTCCAGTCTTTGCCGCCATTAGTTGTAATACCAATATATCCCCTACTGCCGCTTACCCAGGCAACGTTATCATCAACAACTGATAGTCCGCGTATGCTGGTTGGCTTGCCCTGCTGCAGTTGAATGATGCTTTGGGCTTGTAATGAAACGGAAAGAATAAGTAATAAAATAAGAGTTGATAATATGAAGCTTCTCATAAAAGTGGGCGAATTGCCATAATGATTTACCCGAAATTAGGTTATAAATGGCCGGTTTGCAACCAATTACAGTTTTTTATATTTATTGATTGCTTTTTACACGAAACACTTATATTTGCAGCCCTGCCCGGATGGCGAAATTGGTAAACGTTGCGGTCTCAGAAGCCGTTGAGAATTGTCTCTTGAGAGTTCGAGTCTCTCTTCGGGCACATCCTTTAAAAGTCTTTAGTCGATAGCCTAAGGTCCGTAGTCAAAAAATAAGACTCACGACTATCGACTAAGGACTTTAAGATTAAACAGGCCCAGGTGGCGAAATTGGTAGACGCACCATCTTGAGGGGGTGGCATTCGTAAGGATGTACGAGTTCGAATCTCGTTCTGGGCACCAAAAATCATTGATTTTCCTGTTTTAGATCATTTAACCGTAGTCAGTAGATGTTGGTTCCCTGTAGTTGTATTGACAGTGGGCGGTTTGCTGTTTTCGGAAAACTTTATCGCATTTACTTCTTTTTGTAGCAAGGCAACCTCGTTTTCAAGCAATGTAAGCCGGAGGTTTGCTAAACGGGTTTCTGAAATCCGGTCTGCACTGATTTTTTGGATGTCAGATTTTAATCCATAATAAGCTGTCATAACTGAAACTACAATACTAACCGTACTAATTAGCGTGACAACTTGTTTATCGGAATGGTAATTGAGCTTGAATAATACTGATGCCTTTTGCGGGACCATAGTTATTTTAGTTTATCTTTTATAAATTTTATATTTGTTAGGGGTAATAAGCGCCCCATAGGTATGAGACACATTTACATTTTCATGTTTGCAATAGCAGCCCTGCTGATTTACTCCTGCGGAAAACATGGCAGCAGCCCCTCAGGTCAGCAGCAAAAAATGATATTAGGTAAGTGGAACTTAAAAAAAGAGGTTGCTATAGGGTATATAGATGGTGTACAGCAGCCCACAGTAACCACTGATGCGTCGGACA
>JAZJZL010000027.1:0-6951 GCA_040389845.1 Bacteroidota bacterium | reverse complement strand
AGTTTAACCCAGATAATAATTTTATATCTGTAAGCTTTTATAACTCCGGTGGTATGGGCAGCACATCACTTTCAAATGTGGTTGCAGTTGATACATTAAGAGGCAATTACAGCTTTTCGGGTTCTGCACTTAACTTAACCAATCCTTTATTGCCAGGCTTTATTACCGGTACGGGTTCATTTTCGACCGGCACCGGCTCCGTGCCGGTTACGCACCTGGTATCGCAGTCTGCAACGATAGTTCAGTTAACGGCTTCGGCTTTGACCCTGCATGTTGAATACGAGACCACCCAAACGGTAGACAGCAATACCAAAACCTATAAAAGCGTGCTTGATTATTACTTTACCCGGTAAATATCGGCAGGCTGTTGTTTTTTAATTAAAACTATCGCTACATTTAAACAATAAATGTAAAGCCGTGAAACACAAACAAATACTTTTAGTTATTCCTGTATTGTTGTGTTTGTTTGGTTGCAAGACCGACCCGCCTGTACTATCTTCTAAAATAACAGTGATAGGCAAATGGTACGTTAAACAGCATAACCTTAAGCTGGTAAAAGACGGCGTACAGATTGGCGAAACCATCCGTACCAGCTACACCAAAGATGATTTTGCTCAATTTTTGGAAGACGGGACGGGCTATCAGTCTAAACAAGGCGCACCTGCTGCAAGCTTATCCATTTTTCATTATACAATTAAAAATAACGTTATCACCATATTTGTTGATGGCGGCCATGGTGTAGATGAAACCATCACCAGGCTCACCGAAAATGAGTTGGCGATACACTATGAATCACAGATTCCGGACCCCGTAGTTCAGGGCAAGTTTAACACCGAGATAGACGACTTTACGTTTGCCAAACAATTATAATATAACCTCTTTTTCTGTCCCTGCAGGTTTGGGGCCGCTTTCCAATATTTCTACTATCAGTCTGTTGTTTTCAGCATCATCCTGTGTGTTTAATGGTTCGCGTTCATGCACGCCCATTAGCTTGAGGGCAAATACGGTAGCTGCGGGCCCTTGCAGTTTTTGTTCGTAATCTGCTATAATGTGTAATTGGCCCCATTGTAACGTTTTCGCAAATTCGCCGTTTTTAAGATAATTATCAAAATCATCAAGGCTATTAAAACCCAGAGCCAGGGCCAGGCCGGCGACCGTAATTTTCGCCGGTTCGCGGTCCCACACTTTCTGAGTAACACCGGGCAGTTCCCGGCCATCCTTGTCAAGTTTAGGCTCCAGGTGAAACTCACCTTTTACGGATTTAAAATAATCTGTAATGCGCTTTTTAAACATAGATTTTCTGGTACGATAAGATTGGTTCATAGTTTTATGTTTAATATGCTTATTGGCATAATGAATAATGTAAAGATACGAAGATAAAATTTAATATCCAAATATTTCTGGTAAAATACAGAAAAAATAAAGATTTTTTATTTGATGTTGTTATTGACAATTGTCAAAGAGTCAGCTAAACAGCATTATTTACCTCCAAAGGGTTAAAAAATGTTAAATTGTTAATTAATTTTACTGCCAGACAACGATTATGATTTTATCTTCGTTAATTGTTAGTAGATTTAATTTATTAATTCAAAATATGCGCGGTAAAAGGTTTACTTACCTTATTTACTTCTGTGTTGCAGCCTTGATGGCGGTGCTTGCATCGTGCCAAAAGGATAGCGACGTAAAAGACGATGCCGCAAAAAAAATGAGTGTAGCCGATAGTACAGCCGCCGCTTCTCCCGCCAACATCCTGGCTGTGGCAGGCAAACTAACCGTTACTATTAAAGATTCTACCTATACTTTTGATGCCTCGAGGGATTCAATTGCTTTTATAAACGTACATGACGATAGCGATGATAAAAATCGCTATTACGGCATTACTGCAATAAATAAAGAACACAATATGAGTTTCGGCATAAGCTCATCAGGCTTCGTTCATGGTAATAAAGATGGCAATATAGCCGGAAGCCAGTTTTTGCTTGGCCCGGGATATAAAACCGACGGCTTTCAATATTCGATGAGTAAATATGCCGGTCAAAAAGATTTTGGCAACATCCACATTGATCAATACAGCCAGGACAGTGTTTTGGCTAAGGGCACTTTCCACGCCTGGCTATCGCCTACCGAAAAAGCTGATGCTCCTGTTTATAAAATAGAAGGAACTTTCAATTTAAAGTTGAAGTAGGAACCAGTTCATAGTTGATGGTTCATAGTTCATAGCCGCTTCCTTTACGGAAATTTTATTAGCCGAAATCGAAAATCCGCCCGCGCGCTGCCGTGGCGCACTTCCTAAATCTTTCATATCATTCAAACGTAATAAAACCCCCTGGCTTTCACCTTTTCCTGTTACCCTGCACGAAAAGTGGCATTTTTTGCGTATATTTGCATAAATTTTAAAACATTGATGAAAGTATTTATTGCAGGCCTGCCACTACAGGTGGAAGAGGCTGAATTATGTGCCGTATTTGGTGATTTTGGACCCGTAAAGTCGTTAAGAATCATTAAAGACCGCGAGACAAAAGAGAGTAAAGGTTTTGGTTTTGTAGAAATGGAAAACGATGATGAGGCGCAGGAAGCTATCAGGTGCATGAATGGCGCCAGCTACTACGGTCGTCGCATTACCGTTAATATTGCCGATGACAAAGGCCCCGGTTTTAACGGCGGCGGAAAAGGCAATTTCAGAAATAACTAACATAATATTCTTTTTTATTGGGAAAAGCTCTCCGATGGTTCGGGGGGCTTTTTTTATAGGCATAGTTCAGAAAGAACAGAGCAATCGCTTTTAAACCTAGCCATTTTTAGGCGACTCCTATGGAGTCTAAAAACCTTTTTTGGGATTTTTCTATAAACAGGAGGCCTCTCTGAGGCCACCGCTTTAATAATTTTAACACTCCTTTAGGAGTATCGTGTTTATAGTAATACAACCAACACACGATTCGATTCCAGAGGAGTCTCGTGGCTTTAAAGCGATTTTAGTGCCGTAACGGAAGCTTATTTCAACATTCAATATAATATCCTACATTTAAGCAATACAATCCTTGTCGTAATTATTTAATGGATGCCATCATCAAAAAGCCCGGTAATGCAATCTTTATTGCCGGAATTGTAATTGCTGTTTTTTTCTATCCTATAGTTGGTCACCTGGTATTTGCCGGTAAGGGCTATACGGATGCGACTGTCGTCGGTTCCCGTTTATTTATCTGGCTGGAAGTTTTGTTGCTGTTTGTTTATGCGCGGACTATTGAAAAAGGCCCCTATTTAATTTGGCCTGAAAGTAAGAACAAAGCCGGTTTCTATTTTGCGTCTGTTGGCGCACTCTACCTGTTGGCCCTCGGGGCGGGCTTTATTTCAAAGATACCCTTATTATTCGGCATGCACGACGACAACTTACTGGTAGCGCGTATGATGAGCCTGGTTGCTAAAAGCTGGCCCCTGCTCATATTTACCGCTGTAACTGCCGGCGCGACTGAAGAACTGATATTCCGGGGCTATGTTTTGCCACGGCTCGAGGCGGTTTTTAAGAACAAATACCTGCCGGTTATTATTTCGTCGCTGGCTTTCGGCCTGCTGCATTTTAGGTATGGCAGCGTTTGCGAGGTGATTTTTGCCAGCCTTATAGGTTTTATATTTGGCATACATTACCAATGGTACCGCAATATTAAAGTGCTGATTGTTACCCACGCCCTGGTCGATTTTATTTCGCTGTGCATTTTTAAAGCAGCCTTGCATTATCATTTGCCGATAAAATAAATCAGCCTGAAAACAATTTCCCACTTTTGCTGCTTAAATTTGCAGTATGAAACCCGGCGACAAAGTAATCTGCATTAACGATAAAATAGATCCCGACAAAATAGGGGAGATACGCCAGGATTTCGAGATATGGATAACCCGCGATAAGGAATATACCATACGCGAAATACTGGATAACAGCGGCATCGTTACTGGCGTGCTGCTGGACGAGGTGCACAATTTCCCCAAGTTTTTTAAATTGATAAACCGTTTCCAGGAGCCTGCTTTTGCCATTTGGCGGTTCCGAAAGCTACAGTACAGCAGTAAACCGGCTGAGGCTGAAAGCGAAGCTGAAGAATTAGTTAGGCAAGCCGAAGAATTAGTTAAGATAGAACGATAAACCCAATACCCCATGGAAAGAAAATTTGTTTTAGGCGATGTGGTTGTAATGGTGGCCGATGGCCCCAAAATGGCTGTTGAAGGCTATGAGCTGACTGAAGACCCGGCTACCAAAGCCCTCATAGAGAGCGACGAATACGTAACCGTAGTGTACTTTAGCGGCACAGAGTTTAAACGCGATATATTTCACCAGGACCTGTTGCTGTTTGTTGATGAGGTAGTGGAGTAGTTTAGGAGTTCATAGTTAATGGTTCATAGTTCATAGCCGCTGCGGCACTGGCCAATAATGATTAACAAACGCGGCTTTTGTGTTGGCCTTTGGCTGTTGTTTTTTTCGCTATGAACAATTATCTATAAACTATGATCTATCAACCATTAACTATGAACTAAAAAAATGCTTCACGACGATATTACCTTCGAAGACATTAGCTATGCCGGGCAAACCGTAACCGGTACGGAATACAATGGCTGCACCTTTAAGCGGTGTGATTTTAGTAATGGCATTTTCGCCAACGATAAATTTATCGACTGCATTTTCGATGGCTGCAACCTGTCGATGGTGAAGCTTACCAGGAGTACGTTAAGCAGCGCTGAGTTTAAAAACTGCAAGATACTTGGGGTGAATTTCTCAGAATGCATCGACTTCTTATTTTCCGTTGATTTTTACGGCTGCATATTGGACTATTCGTCCTTCATGCTTAAGAAGATGCCGAAAACCCGTTTCAGCAAGTGTCGCCTGAAAGAAGTAACGTTTACCCAGGCAATTCTTACCGGTTCTGTATTTGATGATTGTGACCTTTATGGCGCCGTATTTAATCGTACGGATATCAGCAGCGCAAACTTTGTTACTGCCTATAACTACGACATTGAGCCGGAAATAAACCAGGTTAAGAAAGCCAGCTTCTCGGCTCAAGGTTTGCCGGGATTACTGAGCAAATATCAGCTTAAAATTGTTTAAGGCAGCCTGCCTGTGTGCGCTGCGGCTATGGCAAATGCTGCCAGCAGCATGATGGCCAATAATGCAATTGCCGGCCACGGGTTGGGGTGTTTGGTAAGGTGCATGGTTTTGGTGTTTTGTTAAGGAGGATTTGATATCTTAAAGCAGTAATCTTAGCGCAATGGAATTCTTAATCCGGCTTAAAGCCTGGCAAGTACTTTTACTTATTCTCTTTCCAGCATTTTTATCAAATTATGACTCACTACAGCCGGTTATTTGGACCCTGATGGTCTATGTTATTTATTGGGCCTGGATATACGCAATTGGCATCAAGATGAATTCTTTTATCCCCGCGAACCTAAGGCCGGGTTTAACATCATTTAAAATTCACAGCTATTTGCTGCTCATATTTTTAATAACCCTTTTCGCAGCAGAATTTTTCGGACAATTGCCGGATATAGAATCCCCGTATGCTATGTATTTCGGGCTTGGTGCTATGACAATTAGTCTTTACCTGTTGTTCAACGTCTGGATGTTTTCTGCCCGGATGCTTGAATCTGTAATAGTAGGAACGATTGTCAATAGAAGTGATTCACTGAAGGCTTTCCTTTGTTTTTGGTTTTTTCCTATCGGAATTTGGTTTATCCAACCTGCGGTAAACAGAGCGGTCGCTAAATACGCCGCTAATAATGCCCAACTTGAGTAGGGAAAGTAATCTTATGTAAGCTATGCTTATTGGCATAGCTTATCAATATAAAATCATATCATTATCCAAAGTCTGCGACTCAACTAATTGAGTTAACAGCAACTTTAACGTAGTTTCCCTTGCCCATTGCTGCTCTGTAAGCGTAGCGTCATCAAGATACCACCGGATAGGGGAGTTAATCTCGATACGTGCCTTATAAACATAGTTTTTTGAATGGTGCATTTTGGAGCCGACGTAGCTATTCAAGTTTTCGTCCTTAATAATCCTGGCGAATTGTTTTACCGGAATATCAACCTGCAGGCATTCATCAAGGGTGTTTTTAAAATCCTGCTTGTCTTCCAGCCAAAGGGTTAAAACATCTTCGGTTAGGTCGTGGTCGGCAATGGTGATGCGGCTGTAGTCATAATCAACAGAGATGATGAGCCACCATAGCTTGTCTTTTAGTTTTTGTGAAATCTTTATCATGGCATAGTTGGCCCCCAGCCCCCTAAAGGGGGAGCGTTTGATTTATTAATAGCCGTTATAGGGATAAGGCGTCGTTTTATTACTACCCCTTCAAAGGGCCGGGGGGCTTGGCAGCCAGCCCGGCATGTACTTTTGTATGGCGGCAATTTCGTGCCTGTACTTTTCGCAGGTTTGCTGGTAAGCCTTGTAGCGTAGCAATTGCTCGTTATCTGTTTGCATTTGATGCCTGTTGTTATTTGTTTGGCTAATAGCGGAATAGGCGAGGTGCATGTGTTTAATGGGTTAAGTTTAATAATTGTCAGTTTTGGGTTTTATACATACTTTCTGTATATTCTTTATCCACAACTTGGTTTTTAATTAATTTTGGAATATCTTAGTGAAGAATTACAATACAAACATACAGAAATGTCTTTATTAAATCAAAGAAAAATCTGTAATTATTTTTTATTTTTATGGAAGAGCAACAAAAGCCTAATAAAATAAAACTGGTACGCCCTGAAACACTGGAGTTTATAATATTGTATAATCAGCTTCGGGGAAGGGCATTTAATGGAAATGCAGAACTCGCTGAAGCTTTAGGATTTAATTCACCGAGCTCGATAACGGAAATTATTAAGAGCAGGCAAAATATAGATCCGGATAAATTAAGAATTTTTAAAGAAAAATACGCTGAATTTATTACCGCAAAGAAAAATCCGGTAACCTCTGAATTGAC
>JAZJZL010000026.1:16216-41036 GCA_040389845.1 Bacteroidota bacterium | reverse complement strand
TGCTTTACTTCGCCGTCTTTTAGCTGAAGCAACCAGTCGGTCTTGGTCGACCCGCTATCAGCCACTAAAGTCATGGACAAAGCTCTTCCAGGGCTTTTTGGGTAAGCGGCTTATGAATAAATTGCGTGATATATTTGTTATCGGTTGATTTACGCATGTCCATCGGGTCGAGCGAGGACGACAGCATGAATATTTTAATATGGTCTTTATCCATATTTATTTTGTCATACTCTTCCAAAAACTCGAAGCCGCTCATTAAAGGCATGCGGACATCAAGAAAGATTACATCGGGTTTTATCTTACCTTCAGCCAAAGAAGCAATGGCCTCTGTTGCCGAACGCACCACAGTAATAGATTCAGCAAAGTTACTGCCTTCTATAATTTTACGCGTGACGAAATTATCAATGTAATTGTCATCAATCAACAAACAGGTTTTAAAGCACATAGCCATTAAGTTCAAAAATAACTTTTTAAACCAATTTAAAAAATTTTAGTTTTTGAAAAAAATAACGACTTCTATTGGCTTCTCATAGCGTAGAGACGCAATATTTTGCGCCTCCCGCCTGCAAATCCGATCTTTTATGATGATGACCTGTCCTGTGCGAGACGCAAAATGTTGCGTCTCTACAAAAAATGACTTACTGTATATCAATACTCCCCGTAATCTCCTTCAGCATAATCTCCGCACTCTTTGATTGATATTGTGCTGCAAAGAATTTCGATTGTGCATCCAAATAATTCCTTTGCGCTTCGCGGATTTCCAGGGGGGTAATGTTTCCCAGCTTATATTTGTCAAGCGAGATATCAAGGTTGCGTTTCGCAGCGGCCATGTTTGATTCGCCAAGCTTTATCAGGTCGAGGCCTGAAAGGTAGCTCACATACAGGTTGCTTATCTGCGCCTGCACATCCAGCACGGTTTGCTTGTAGCTGATGTTGGCATTATCAATTCCTATCCGGGCATTATGTTCCAGCCGGTTTTGATTGAAGCCGTTGAATATATTTATCGACGCGGTAAGCCCGTAGTTAAAGCCCCTGGTGTTTTGCGATAGGGTGAATCCGGCCGGTGTTCTGCCGTTGGTAACAGAATACCCCGAGTTTACAGCAACCTGTGGGTAACGCCCGGCTTTTGCCTGCCTTAAGCTAATTTCGGAAAGCCGCTTATTTATCTGTGCCGAAAGGATGGAAGGGTTCTGGCTCTCTGCTTTGGTTAAAATATCACCCAGGATGAGTTTACTGTCAACTACAATGGTATCACCTACTGCAAAATCAGTTTGCAGGTCGCGCACCAATAGTTGGTTCATCTGTATTTTGGCTGATTTAAATTGCTGTAGCTGGTTAAGGTAATTGGCAGTATCGGTATTGAGGTTTACCTGCGCGTTCAGCACATCGAGGCCCGACGCGCTGCCTACATGGTACTTATCATTGGCATAACGCAATTGGGTACGCGAGATAGCTATAGCTCCTTTTAATGCCTTCAGCCCTTCGTTCAGGTTTATCAGGTTATAATAAGTTTCAATAACGCCTGCAAGCGTGGTTTGTATGGTATCACGCATACGGATGTCGCCAAGTTGGTCCAGCTGCTTTAGCTGGTCATAGTTGGCAAACATCAAAAAACCATTAAAAACTGTCCAGTTAAGGACCGGGCCGTATGATGTGGACGAATTATTAGCGCCATGTATATTATTTACCGAACCGTCACTTCGGGTTTGTTTGGTATTCTGAATACTGTGCGAAGTACTGAAATTACCGGCAACCTGTGGCAAAAAGCCCGCATTGCCCAGCGTTACATTATTTTGAGCAATGGCAGCGTTATTTTTTGATAATATTATATGATAGTTGTTTTTCAGCGCAATCGCGACTGCGTTTTGCAGTGTGAGCGTTGTATCAGTTTGCGCTTTGGCGACGGCTGAAAATACCACCAGGCAAAAAACAAAACAACTTATTTTTTTAAAGACCATATCGCTTATTCGTTTGCTATCAATTTAGGGGTTTTCGACTTTCTAACTTTTTTAGGCTCGTCATCTTCGGTTTCGGGGTCGTGGCGGGTACTTGATGCGAAGATCATGTACATCATAGGGATGATATACAGCGTAAGCACCAGTGAAAATAACACGCCGCCCATAATTACTATACCGAGCGATACACGGCTTTTTGCACCTGCGCCAAGCGCAAATGCAATTGGCACAGAGCCAAGCACTACGGCAAGGCTCGTCATTAATATCGGGCGTAAACGGGCTGTGGCGGCCTCCACAACGGCTTCGTATTTGGCAAGCCCATGTTCCATTTGCTGGTTGGCGAACTCTACTATTAATATACCGTTTTTGGTTACGAGGCCCACAAGCGTGATCATACCGATCTCGCTGAAGATATTGAGTGTTTGGTTAAACAGCCAAAGCGAAATGAATGCGCCTGCAATTGCCAGCGGTACAGTAAGCATCACCACAAATGGGTCTATAAAGCTTTCAAACTGCGCGGCAAGCACCAGGTAGATGAGCAGCAGGGCGAATGCAAAAGCGAAAACGATGTTCGAACCGCTTTCCGCAGCATCACGCGAGGGGCCGGTTAAAGCCGTACTGAACGTGTCATCGAGCAGGCCTTTCGCAATGCGGTTCATTTCTATAATTCCCTCGCCCACGGTGCGGCCCGGAGCCAACCCGCAGGATATGGTTGCCGACTTATACCTGTTAAAGTGATAAATAGCAGGCGGGGTTGCGTCTTCCGTAGTTTTTACCACGTTGTCCAGCTGTATCAGCGTGCCTTTGGCATTGCGTACATAAATTGTCTTTAAATCAAGCGGCTGGTCTCGGTTGGCACGGTCAACCTGGGCAATTACCTGGTATTGTTTCCCGTTGATGAGGAAGTAAGCCAGGCGGCCGTTACTGTAATAAAGCTGCAACGCCGTAGCAATATCGGCTACCGAAACACCTAGATCCCTTGCCCGGTCGCGGTCGGTTGTAACGCGTATCTCTGGCTTGGTAAATTTCAGGTTTACGTCAGTTCCCTGGAACACCGGGCTTTTGGAAACTTCGGCAAAAAACTCCGGCAATACTTTTCTTATCTTCTCAAAATCCTGGTTCTGTAATACAAATTGTACCGGCAATGAAGTACGGGCGCCGCTACCGCCGCCGCTTATGGTCTGCTCCTGTATTACAAGGGCGCGCGCGTCGGGGAAACGGGCAAGCTTTTTCTGTAGGTAATCCGCAATCTGCTGCTGGGTACGGCCACGCTCGTCAGGTGGTACAAGCCCCACACGGCCGAAGCCGGAGTTTGCCGAACCGCCGCCGCCGCTTCCCGGCGAAATAACTTCGATGTTTACGTTGGCTTCAGGAATAGAGTCGGTAACCAATTGCGAAACCTTATCCATATACCTCGTCATAAACTCATAATTAGCACCTTCGGAGCCGGTAACAGAATAGCGTAACAAGCTCTTATCATCTAACGGCGCAAGCTCGGTAGGGGTAGACTGTACTAATACAAATGTAATCACCAGGGATGCCGCGAGAATAGCAAACGACACCCATTTCACCTTCATAAACTTAATGAGCGTCTCTTTGTATGAGCTGGTCATATTTTCGAAGAAGGGTTCCGTTTTTTCATAAAATCTCGATTTTTTCGAATTTTTACGAATCAGCTTAACGTTCAGCATCGGTGTTAATGATAATGACACGAATGCCGAAATCAATACCGCGCCTGCCACAACCACCGCAAACTCGCGGAAAAGCCGGCCGGTGAACCCCTGAAGAAATATAATTGGTAAAAACACTGCCGCCAACGTAACTGATGTGGATATTACCGCGAAAAATATCTCGGCCGAGCCCTCAAACGCCGCTTTGCGCACGGCCATACCGGCCTCCACCTTTTTGTAAATGTTTTCCGTTACCACAATACCGTCATCCACCACCAGGCCCGTTGCCAGCACGATGCCCAGCAGGGTTAATATGTTGATTGAGAAACCGAAAACATACATGATAAAGAATGCGCCGATAAGCGATACCGGTATATCTATCAATGGTCGGAAAGCGATCAGCCAATCGCGGAAGAAGAGGTAAATGATAATTACAACCAGCACAAACGAAATGAGCAGTGTTTCCTGCACCTCGCTTATGGATTGGTTAATGAATTTGGTATTATCGAGTGCTACCTTAAGCTTAATATCGGGCGGCAGGTCTTTTTTTATCTGCTCAAGCCGCACATAAAAGTCTTTCGCTATTTGTACATAATTTGCACCCGGCTGGGGCACAACAGCCAGGCCAATTTCCGGAACTCCCGATTCTTTTAATGATGTTTCCTCGTTTGCAGAGCCTAAAACTGCGTAGCCTACATCGCTTAAATGAATAACGCGGTTGCTATCGGCGCGGATAATCAAATTATTGAAATCCTTCTCAGTAGACAACTTACCCACAGCCCTGATAACCACTTCTGTAGTATTACCTTCAATTTTACCGGCGGGCAATTCCACGTTTTCGATATTGAGGGCATTGGTTATGTCAGTTGCCGTTAAGCCGTAAGATGCAAGCTTATTAGGGTCAATCCATAAACGCATAGCGTATTGGCGCTGCCCTTGAATATTGATAGCACTCACACCCGGGATGGTTTGCAAACCTTCCTGCAACACGTTTTCTGCATAGTCGTCAACCTGGGTAATGTTGCGCGTATCGCTGGTTACGGTTAATGTTATGATGTTATCGGAGTTCGCATCGGCCTTGGTTACAACCGGCGGGGCATCGATATCCTGTGGTAGCTGCCTTTGCGCCTGGCCTACCTTGTCGCGTACGTCGTTGGCAGCGGTTTCAAGGTCGGCATCCAGGTTAAACTCGACGGTTATCTGGCTCGAACCAACAGAACTCGTTGATGATATATTTCGGATACCAGGCACGCCGTTGATATTTTTCTCCAAGGGCTCGGTAATCTGCGATTCTATTACGTCGGCATTTGCGCCCGAATAGTTGGTAGATACGGTGATGATCGGCGGGTCGACGGAAGGGAAATCCCGTATGCCCAAAAACTTATAGCCCACAATACCGAACACCACGATAACGACCGACATTACCGTTGCCAATACGGGCCTTTTTATACTTACTGAAGATAAACTCATTTATATATGGTTTATTTGTTGTTTTTTCTATTCTCTAAAACTTTTACCGGCACCTTATTGCGTATTTGTATCAGGCCCGAAACAATCAGGCTATCGCCTGCTTTCAGACCGCTGATAATTTGAATTTTGGTGTCAGTACGCAAATCGGTTTTTACCGTTTTCGATACCGCAATTCCTTTTTCTACCACAAACACCTTGTTATCCTTTAAATCAGGAATTACACATTGTGTAGGTACCATAATGGTTTTCGGGATTTGGTCGAGCTTTAAATTAATTTTGGCAAAAGCGCCTGCTTTAAGCAGGCTTCCGGGATTGGCGGCTTTAGCGCGAACGGTTATGGTACGCGAGCTTAAATCGATAGCTGGTTCAATAGCATAAACCGTGGCCGAAAAATTGTTTCTCGAGCTTTCAATAGTAAAGTTTATTTTGGTGCCGGCCTTTATCAACGGCAGGTAACGTTCAGGGGCCGAGAAAGTAACCTTTGCCGGGTCGATATTAACCAGGCTGGCAATTGATGTTGATGGCGAAAGATAGCCACCCGGGCTAATGTTTCTTAAACCTATAGTGCCCGAAAATGGCGCCCTTATCTCTGTTTTAGCTATCTGCGCTTTCAGTACATCGCTTTGGGCCTTTAGGGTATTTAATGATGTTAACGAGGTATCGTATTCCTGCTGGCTTATAGCTTCTTTTTGTAATAAAACACTGTTGCGGTATTCATTTTGTTTGGCCAGGGCAACCTGGTAGTCGTTTTGCTTTAATGATGCTATTAAATCCTGGTTGTAAACTTTTACCAGAAGCTGCCCCTTTTTTACAGCGCTGCCTTCGTTAAAAAATATGCCGGTTATATTGCCGGCGGTTTCGCTCACCAAATTCACTTTTTCATTAGCGTCGATAGTGCCGGTAACATCGATGGTATTATCAACAACTGTGTCTTTCACCACCATTACCCTGACCGTTACCGGGCTTGTTTTTTTCTTGGCGCCCTTAGCGGCGTTCAGGGACATGGCTTCTTTGCCCTTCACGCTGAAAAACTTGTTATAGATCAGGAAGCCGATAAGCAGTGCCAACGCTATGTATATAATATACCTTGTTCTCATTTCATGGTAATAGTTAGAATTTTATTTCGGGGTTAATTTCTGTTGATGTAAATGGTTTCATGTTGGCTTCCATCTTTTTAAGCACGATATTAAATATTTTCATTTCCTCGTCGCTGATGTTTGCCGTTATGCTTTTGTTTAGCGTTTCAAAGGCTTCAATTATATGCGGCACGGCCTTTTTACCTTTTGCAGTAACTTTTAGCAGGTGCTCGCGCCTGTCAGCAGGGTTTGTTTCACGGTATACGAAGCCCTGTTCGGTAAGCGTGTCCACTATATTTACCACTAACGATTTATCTTTTCCCAATTCGCTGGCCAATGCCTTTTGCGTTAACCGGCCATCGTGATAGCTAATATAAGTGAGCGCGTAATAGTACCTGCTTATGCCTAATGGCTCAGCCTGTTTTGCCAGCTGGCTTAAATAGGCCCGCCCCAAATGATTCAGCTTACGCGACAGTGGTTCAATCAGTTCCAACTTCATAATCGGGGTCAAAAGTATCTGTTAGATGAGTTAATAGTTGTATGTATCAACCATTTTACAAGTAACAATACTATGCATGCATTCAAAAAAAATTTAACTTGCGCCCCGAACCAATTTGGCTGACCCCAAATATTTTCAAGTTGATAAATTATTACCACTAATAAGTGCCCGAGAATGAAAACCTATAAGCTTACAGCCCTCTTTTTATTAATATTGCTTTCTATGAATTCCAGCATTATACAGGCAGCAGGCGGTGTTAAAATAGCCTATACCGTAACTTTCCCCGAGGCACAGGCCCATTACGCCGATGTTGAAATGAATATTTCAAATATCAGCCAAAATGCACTCGATCTTAAAATGCCGGTGTGGACACCCGGCTCGTATTTAGTGCGCGAGTTTGCAAAAAACGTAGAGTCGTTCTCGGCGGCTGCTAATGAAAAAGAAATTCCATCGCCCAAAATCAACAAAAATACCTGGCGTATAAACACTGCAGGGTTATCGAATATCACGGTTAAATACAAAGTATATTGCTTCGAAATTTCGGTGCGCACCAGCTTTGTGGACGCCTCGCATGGCTTCCTGTCAACCTCGGGCATTTTTATCTACCCCGATAAAATGCTGGATGCACCATCAACCGTAAAAATTGTTCCCTATAAAGGATGGACAACTGTATCAACCAGCCTGGAAGCAGTAAATGGCGACGCGTTTACGCGTTACTCGCCAAATTTCGATATCCTGTTCGATTCACCTATCGAAGTGGGTACCCAGGATGTTTTTGGCTTTGACGCGGCTGGCGTAAAATACGAGGTGTGTATGGTTGGCGGCGGCAACTACGATAAGGAACAGCTGAAGGTTGACATGGCCAAAATTGTAGAGCAGGAAACCAAAGTATTTGGCGAAAACCCTAATAAGCACTATGTATTTATAGTACACAACCATCAGCGCGGTGGCGGTGGTTTGGAGCACCTAAGCTCAACTACGCTTGGCGCTTCGCGCGATAACTATGCTAATCCGGGTGGCTACCGTAACTTTTTAGGTTTGGTTGCCCATGAGCACTTTCACCTGTGGAATGTAAAGCGACTGCGCCCTATAGTGCTTGGTCCGTTTGACTATGATAACGAAAACTACACTACCGATCTTTGGATTGCCGAGGGCTTTACCGCGTATTACCAGAATATAATTTTACGCCACGCTCAAATAACTAATACTGAAACCTATTTAAGCGCAGTAACCGGCGAAATGAACACCATCGATAACCAGCCTGGCGCTAAAATACAGCCATTGGCCGAAGCCAGTTTTGACGCCTGGATAAAATCATACCGCCCGAATGAAAACTCGGTAAATACCGGTATTTCTTATTATGACAAAGGTGCGATGGTGGGCATGCTGCTCGACCTGGAAATAATTAATGATACCAAAGGCAAGCGCTCGCTTGATGATGTGATGAAGTATATGTATGATACCTATTACAAACAGAAAAAGCGCGGCTATACCGACGAGGAGTTTAAACAGGCATTCGAGAAATTCGCCGGAAAAAACCTGGATGATTTCTACAACAGCTACATATATGGCTTAACCCCGTTTAATTATAACAAATACCTGGCTTATGCCGGTTATAAAGCTACAGATGAAGCAGCCGGTACCAATGAACCGGGCCTGGGCATAATAACCACCGATGCTAATGGCAGAAAATTTGTTACCGCGGTATTACGTGGCAGCGCGGGCTGGGTTGACGGTATCAATGTTAATGATGAATTATTAACCATCGACGGCACGCCGATATCCGATATGGCCACCATCCTGAACGGCAAAAAAGTAGGCGACAAAATAGTAGTCGGTGTATTACGTGATGGCTTGCATTTAAATCTCCCGGTTACCTTATTAAGAAACGACCGTGTGAAGTATAAAATTGAATCCGCTGCCGACGTTACGCCTGAGCAAATGATGGTACGGAAGAAGTGGCTTGGGTTGGTTGAGTAAGTTGTAGAGATTGTAAAAGTTGTAGTGGTTGATTTTGAAGAATAAGTATTCGCAGCTTCTTTCGGACTTTTTCCACTTTCCGCACTAAAATAACTCAAACAAAAGAAAGCCTTTTGATATTTATAGTACAAATTAAAATCAAAACAAGGCTACCATGAACTCATTACTCTACATCATTGCTGTTATCCTGGTGATTGGCTGGGCGATAGGCTTCTTTTTTACAACTATAGGCGGTTTAATCCACGTGCTGTTGATTATTGCGATAATTTCCCTGCTGCTGGGTTTAATCCGCAGACCAACGGCTGTCTAAGATATTTTTGAAAACGTCATTAATAGAGAAGGCCCGGCAATTTACCGGGCCTTCTCTATTTCTTATCTACCATCAGTCCGGATTGCAAATTCGGACTAACGCGAGATATTTATTTTAATAAAAACTTCCTAACCACAATAAACACTACCCCCAAAATCGTCAGCAGGCTCCCAAGCTTTGCTATATAATCGCCATTGTGCACGTAAAACGTAATGTCCGAATTAAGATTAATATCCTGCTTTAATGCTGTTTTTACCCACCATTTGCTTTGCTGCACTACGTCGCCGCGCTGGTTAATGAAACCTGAAAGCCCGGTATTTGCCGATTGGCATACCCAACGGCGGGTTTCGATGGCGCGAAGCTTGGCATAATCAAAATGCTGGTCTTTGCCGCTGGTATTTTCCCACCAGCCATCGTTGGTTATAATGGCGATGAATTGGGCTCCTTTGCCGGCAGCGCCTGCCACCCATTCGCCCCATATAGAATCAAAACAGATAACCGGCGCGGCACCGATGCCGCTTTGCGAATAGAATACGCCCGGTTCATCCTGGCCGCCATATAAGCCGGTTGCGCCACCCAGCTGCGCAAAGACCGGTTTTAAGAAACCCAAAACCGAAGGAAAAGGTAAAGCCTCCGCGCCCGGAACCAGCTTTGATTTATGGTAGAACTGAACCTCTGCAGAGTTTTCAATATTTAGAGCCGTATTGAAGTGGTCGATGTAAAGCCGCGACCGCTCATCATAAATCTCACTTTTTGTGGTGGGCCTGTTATAAACCTTAAATGTTTCGGCGCCGGTTATTACGTTTCCGTTTTTGTATTTGCTTAAAAACTGCTGCACCTTATTAAAAGCGGCGTGCGTTCGGATATGATCTTCGTTGAACTCGTCTGCCAGCGCAGTTTCCGGCCAGATAAAGAATTCAGTATTTTTTTGTCCCAGAGAGTCCGAAAGGTTTTTCAGAATGTCGAGCTGCACCATAGGGGGAATGTCCCCATATTTTCCATAGGGGTCGATGTTTGGTTGAGCGACCACAATATTTGAAGGATTTTTTTGTTCCTGGTAGCCGTAATAGCGGTATAACGAAGAACCCAGCGGAATTACTAACGTAAGGGTAAATGCAATTATCAGTCTTGTTCTTGATTTTTTATCCGGTGCCTCGCGTAAGCCGATATAGATTAAAAACAACAGGATATTTAATGCCCAAACCCAAACCGTGCCGCCATAAACGCCGGTATATTCATACCATTGCACCCATTGATGCATTACCGCAAAGCCGTTGCCAAGCGTCATCCATGGGAAGCGGAGGTCCCAGCTTTGGTTCAGGTATTCGTACCCCACCCAAAAACAAACAAGGGCAACCAGCGACCAACCACGCTTAGTTATCAGCCTGAAACGATAATACAGCCAAAACACAGTAGCCATAAGCAAAGGCGCCAATGAATAGGGGATAAGCGATACCGGCAGGGCAGCCACTGCACCGACCATCTTAAGGGCATTATAAACCCAGTATACTGATAAGGCATTCCAAACCAAAAGGCCCAGGAAGGCTGTGCCGAAAATCTTTTTGCCTTTCTTTTTATAATCCGACCGGATGATGTTCTCTACCGCCAGCAGCATCGGCACAAATCCTATAAACAAAAAGAAGGTGGTATAGGGCGTCGGTGGCCATGCTATCCAAAGCATTAAACCGGAAAGGAGGGATAGGAGGATGTTTTTTTTCATTTAATGCTAATACTAATCACGATAGGTCAATCGTATCGCCCGTTCAAGTGTCCACACTTGAATGCAAAAAATTTAAGCGTCCACGCTTAAATTACCGCCGCCGTATTACGTGAGCGTGGACGCTCACAACCATAATCGTTCAAGCGTGGACGCTTGAACGGGCTGCCTATTTTCCCGCCACACATATCACAAACTCCCCCTTTACCGGGTGCGTTTCAAAATAAAGTTTCACCTCTGCAACTGTTCCTCGTACAGTCTCCTCAAACAACTTTGTCAACTCGCGAGATACAGATAATTGCCGTTCAGCGCCAAAAAAGGTAGCCATCTCATCCAGCGTTTTCAACAAACGGTGCGGCGATTCATATAGTATGATGGTGCGCTCCTCGTCGGCCAGCGTTTTATAGCGGGTTTGCCGGCCTTTTTTCAGCGGTAAAAATCCTTCAAAGCAAAAGCGATCGGTAGGGAAGCCGGAGTTGACCAGGGCGGGTACAAAAGCCGTCGCTCCGGGCAGGCATTCCACCTCAATCTCATTCTTCAAAGCTTCCCGTACCAGGTAAAAGCCAGGGTCGGAGATAGCGGGCGTACCGGCATCTGATATCAGCGCAATGTTTTTCCCCTCCTTTAAAAACTTAACAATCTCGTTAGATGACTGATGTTCGTTATGCTGATGGTGGGAAAATACCTTTTGGTGAATGTCAAAATGCTTCAGCAAAGGCGCGGAGGTACGGGTATCTTCCGCCAAAATCAAATCCACCTCTTTTAAAATACGGACGGCCCTGAAGGTGATATCCTCCAAATTGCCGATTGGGGTAGGAACGAGGTATAGTTTGCCTGTTTGGTTCATTGGAAGTTCATAGTTCATGGTTCATAGTTCATGGTAGCTGCGGGTTGGCTGGCATTTCGTGAACTGGATTATTTGAAATAAATCCGGCTATGAACTATGAACCATCAACTATGAACTAAAAAAACTATGAACTAATTATATCTTTGCGTAAAAATAAAATAATGCTGCAAGTTAGTTATATCCGCGATAACAGGGAACAGGTTTTGGAACGTTTGGCTGTAAAAAATTTTAAACAGCCTGAACTGGTTAATGAGGTTATTGAGCTGGACGACAAACGTCGCTCGACCCAAACTACGCTGGATAACACTTCGGCAGAAGCAAACGCAGCCGCAAAACAGATTGGTGAGTTTATGCGCACCGGAAAAAAAGACGAAGCAGAAACGCTGAAAGCTAAAACCGGCGCGTGGAAAGAGGATATAAAAAGGCTTAACGACCAATTAAACAGCGTTGAGGAAGAATTACAGCAGAAGCTTGTATTGCTGCCCAATCTTCCCCATAGCTCTGTTCCTAAAGGCCTAACACCCGAGGAAAACGAAGTAGTGCTTGAAAATGGCGCCAAGCCAAACCTGCCTGAAAATGCCCTGCCGCATTGGGAGCTAGCAGCTAAATATAGCCTGATAGATTTTGAGCTTGGCGTAAAAATAACCGGTGCGGGTTTTCCTGTGTACAAAAACAAGGGAGCCAAATTACAGCGCGCATTGATTAACTACTTTATTGACGAAGCCGAGAAAGCAGGTTACAGCGAGGTGAGCGTTCCGCTGATGGTGAATGAAGCCTCAGGTTTTGGCACAGGACAGCTGCCGGATAAGGAAGGCCAGATGTATTTTGTTGGTGAGGATAAGTTGTACCTTATACCTACCGCCGAAGTACCGGTAACTAATATATACCGCGATGTGATTTTAAAAGGGGAAGACCTGCCCATCAAAAACTGCGGCCATACGCCTTGCTTCCGTCGTGAAGCCGGTTCTTATGGTGCGCACGTACGCGGGTTGAACCGTCTGCATCAATTTGATAAAGTGGAGATTGTACAAGTTGCTCACCCGGATAAATCTTACGAAGTATTGGAGCAAATGAGCCTTCATGTGCAGGGCTTGCTTCAAAAACTTGGCTTGCCATATCGTGTATTACGTTTGTGCGGCGGGGATATGGGTTTTGCGTCTGCATTAACTTATGATATGGAAACCTGGAGCGCGGCGCAGCAACGTTGGCTGGAGGTGTCTTCTGTATCCAACTTCGAGACCTTTCAAAGTAACCGTTTAAAGCTTCGTTTCCGCAATACAGAAGGTAAAACACAGCTACCGCATACTCTAAACGGCAGCGCTTTAGCCTTGCCACGTATAGTTGCTACACTGCTTGAAAATAATCAAACAGATAGAGGTATTAAAATACCGGAGGTATTAGTGCCTTACACAAAGTTTGAATGGATTGATTAACTCGTAGGAGACGCGATGCTTCGCGTCTTTCGGCAGACAGGTATGCGATATCCCTAAGTTGTATCGTATTATTTAGTGCGTCGCATTGATCACCCATTTTACAATGGATGCGTCAATTACCGAACTAAAAGTATTTAAGAGCGACTTATTTTTAGTTTCCGCAGTCAAGTCGTCGCGGTAAACAAAATGGTCAACCCCGAGCACTTTTAAAAAGCTATCGGTCCTTTCATTCGCCGAGCTTTTAAAGCAGCAGATTTTTATTTTATGATAGAATTTGTTTGTCTGTATCCGTCGCAAGGTCCGTTCAAAGTCTCTGCCCATAAAGTCATAGTCAAAAACTATCACATCAGGATTCATCTCATGTATTGAGGGAAACACACTACCGGCAGCGGAAATATGCTTTACGTTGGTATAATCAGTAAGTAACTGATTCGGAAAAATTTCAGGTGCAACCAACAGCACCTTCTTGAAGCGTGTACGGATCATGCTCAGGGAAATTAGGGTGCATAAATATAATTTGTAAAATTCACATTGTCAAGTAATTAATGTTACGATAAAGTGAACAAATCCTGCAAGATTTTGCAATCTGGCTGTATTCTGGGGCAAATATACCACACCTTTAATTAAAAATTAATCAAAGGTTAATAATATTACCCTTTTTAACTGTTTTTGACCCTGAAGAAATAGAAAAATAATTTTCTGTAACGGGTATGTTACTAATGAGCGGCTCTCATTTTAGAGAGATATTTCAATTTTAATATAAAAAATGCGGCTTTTTTATAAACCTTATAATCCGCTAAGAATGGAAATCAGCAGAATATCAATTTGATATCCTGCTGATTTTAGTAATTATTTCACGATTTCGAAAACCGCGTTGACCTGGAAACTCAGTTTTATATTCTTAAAGTTAATATCTGATTCTTCCGGCGCGGCCTTAGCCATCATCACCCGATTCGAAAACATCATAGGCTGTGGCACAGCATCGGCTGTGTTATCTATTTCTGTTATGCTGATGGCATCTCCTACCTTATCTCCAATGGCATTCAGTAAGTAGGCGGCTTTTTCTTTAGCGGCAAGCAAGGCTTGTATCTTCAGTTCCTTTTTCAACTCCACCTTTTTCGAATAATCGTAGCTGTCGATATTGGTGGATTGAATACCTTTTGGATCAATCTTGTCCAGTATCTGGTTAAATTTATTTAAGTCATGCAGCCTGATACCGTATTGTTTGCTTGCTAAAAAGTCGGGGGTTTTCTTTTTGTTCCAGGTGTTGTTCCAGGCAGATACGTTATTAACTGTAAAATCTTCCTTTGATATCCCGGCAGCTTTCACTGCAGTTTCCAGTTGGTTTTCCAGCTGGTCGATGGTAATTTTTTTCTTACCATCCATGTATTCCTGCAGGGAGATTGATATATTAATGATATCAGGTGTTACTTCTTTTTCGGCCACGCCGCTTACCTCTATTTTACGGCGTAAATCAACCGCCTGTGCGAAAATGCTGCCGGTTACCCCAACCAGCGCAATTAAAATCAATAGTTTTTTCATGTTGTTCCTTTTTATAAGTAGACTAATACCGCAAAGGTAGGTTTAATCGGGGAGAGTCCGAAAGTCGGAAGAGGGATCACGGATGTAAACGGATTAAATTGATGAAGCAGATTTTTATTTCTGGGGTTTCACCGTCCCGATAGCTATCGGGATGAGAATGATTTCACTGATTCTCTTTTAAGACAATATTTATAAATAGACCGCTACTTTTTCATCTACTGCGGTAACGGGTAACATAAAGACACGCTCGAACCAATCTTTTACCCAGGTGAATACATTCCGGCGTTGCGGTTGCCTGGCGGCCTCTTTTAAATCATCGGTATCGCTGTGATTATTATTATCTGCGCCCGGGATGAAGTGGTTTTCAATCAGTACTATTTCCCGTATAGTGGGGTCGCGGTTTACAATTTCATCAAGCTCGGTGAGTTCGTTAAACGTAGCCTTGCCTTCCCTTTGTCTTTTTATCAAAATCTCGTAACGTTCCTGCGAAAAGGTACGCCTTATCAACGGCCTGTGCTGACTCATTTTAACTTAATATTTATCACATTAAGCTGCGCAAACCGCGTGCCGTTGTTGTAATTAATTGATTGATAATGATTTGTGTGATTCGTTATTAAATGGCTGCACTGTTTTGATACAGTATATTGTTCGGTTTCGTGCAGAAGGAAGGGGGAAATCGTGTTCGATGTTTGATTTTGTAAACGCAAAAAGACAATATTTATTGTACGTAGTGAAAAATATTTTCGTTTCGATATGCCGTGCTTACCAATATATGTAACATCTGTATCAGGAAAACGAACGATTATCCTTTTTCGTTACATTTGATGTAAACAGACCTCAAATTATGAAGATAAATTATTACCGCATTTTATGCCTGGCTTCTCTTGCGTTTGCCTCAGGCTGTAAGCAAGAAACAAAAGAAACTAATACAATTACCGGAGATGAGATTAAAAGCCATATTGCAGTTTTGGCTGATGATTCGCTGATGGGCCGTAAACCGTTTACCGAAGGCGAGACTAAAGCTATTGCCTACATCTCATCGCAAATGAAAAAGATTGGACTGGAACCCGGCAATAACGGCAGCTATTACCAGGAAGTACCGATGGTAGAAATAACCAGCACTCCGTCGGCTGCGATGACCATAACAGGACCCAAAGGCAATGCCAGCCTTAACTATATGACTGATTTTGTTGCTTCTACCCGGCAGGAAGTACCATTCGTACAATTAACCAACTCACCGCTCATATTTGCCGGGTATGGTGTTGTCGCGCCGGAGTATCACTGGAACGACTATGCCGGGCTTGATGTAAAAGGTAAGACTGTTGTTGTGCTGGTGAATGATCCTGGATTTAAATCGGGTAGTAATACTTTATTTAAGGGGGATACCATGACTTATTACGGCAGGTGGACTTATAAATACGAAGAAGCAGCACGCCAGGGAGCCGCCGGAGTTATTATTGTTCACCAAACCGAGCCGGCCAGCTATGGTTGGAGCGTAGTGGCTAACAGTTTTACCGGTGCCAAACTTTACCTGCAGGAAAAAGATAAGCACATGTCGCGCTGCAAGGTAGAAGGCTGGATGACCGAAGACGCTGCCAAAAAGCTTTTCGCAGCCGGCGGAATCAGCGGTGATTTCAGGGCCCTGGCCCGTAAAAAGGATTTTAAAGCAATCCCGCTGAACATGACTGCCACGCTCACCGTTAACACCAAATTGAAATATTCAACATCGCATAATGTGATCGGCGTTTTAAAGGGCAATACTGCGCCCGAAGAATGCGTGTTGTATACCGCACATTGGGATCACCTGGGTATAGGCAAGCCTAATGCAAAAGGGGATAGCATTTACAACGGCGCTGTGGATAATGCGAGTGGCGTTGCCGCTATATTGAGCGTTGCCAGGGCATTTACACAACTAAAAGAAAAACCTAAACGTTCGGTAGTATTTTTAGCTGTAACTGCGGAAGAACAAGGCTTGCTTGGTTCAGAATATTATGCCTCTCATCCAATTTTTGCGCTTAACAAAACTGTGGGCGATTTGAATATGGATGCCCTTGGCAGTTATGGCGAAACCAACGATTTTGCCATAACTGGTAAGGGACAAAATGATTTGGAAGATTATGTGGCAGAATTTATAAAAGCCGATGGCAAAAAAGTGGTGGGCGACAAAAATCCGGGCGCCGGCGGCTATTACCGTTCCGACCATTTTAACTTTGCCAAAGTTGGTGTACCGGCCCTCGATATGAATAACGGCGCCGAAAGCGCCGCCCATGGTGAGGCCTACGGTAAGGAAAAACAAAAAGAATACGGGGAGCAACATTATCACCAGCCGTCGGATAGCTATTCCACTGACATGGACGCTGGTGGCATGGCACAGGTAGCTAACCTGTTATTTAAAGTTGGCAACAAACTGGCTAACGAAACAACCTTCCCCGGCTGGAAAAATGGATCCGAGTTTAAGGCAGTGAGGGAGAAATCGATTGGGAAATAGGGAGGTGAAATCATCAGACTTACGAAGTTTTTAAAACTTCGTAAGTCTTCGCGGTAGTCTTCAAATGGCAAAAGCTAAAAACAGGAGGGAAACAATCTTTCACCTTGCTGCTTTTAGCTTTTACTTTTTATATATGGGTTCGGGAGTTTTTCAGTTGATATGCATTGCGCTCCCGGTGAAATTAAATTAACTGTTCATTTTTGCAATCTGGTAACAGTCATAAGCCAGGTGGCGGTTATAATCATTAGTTATCTTTCTGTAGCTGATGACATCGATAAGGGTACCTATACCCAAAAAACCGCCGGTTATTAAATATAAAATTCCTAAAAGTATATCGCCGGTCATAAACCGGTGCACGCCGGCAAGGCCCATAAAACCGAATAATGATCCTACCAAAATATCCGTTGGATTTTTCCGGCGACTGGCGTAAACAGCCATAAAAGTATTTACCTGATTATGGGTAAGCCCTGCTGATGCATGGTGTAGAAAGCTATCTTCCTCCATCGTCATATTGGCAAATGGTGCGTATGAGTTTTGGTAAGCGTTCATGATGATATTAGTTTGTGTTAACAATTAATTATGGTGTAAATCTATGTCCATCGGCTCAAAACAGCAATCCGAAATAGGTTAGCAGGCGAAAGTTATCGGTGAAAGGTGGGATTTTGGCGGTGAAAAATTTGCCGCGCAAATGACTGGTGTGGAAAGCGCGGATTGTTAGCGCGGGAATGATTTTTGGTGACGGGAAGTACGAAGTGTCACCCATTCGATATTTTATCCCTTCTTATCCCGCAGGGCACTTTGGAAGGCCCTGCGGAGTTGGAAAGATAAAATCGATGCCGGCAAAAAATACCGGCATCGTATATTCGCACCTGTTTTTACGCAGGTCGGTTTAATTCAATCTTTGATGTAGTCCGGTTAGAAACGCGTCGCTGATTTCGGTTTACCATAAGTTTGTTCAATCCAGGCAGTGCCGGTTGTAATCACGTCCGAATCGCCGAATGTGGCTTCTACTGATCCTATTCCCTCATAATTATTTACGGTGTGGAATATCTGGTCGTCCAGTAAACTCTTAACGTGGAAGACGGCATTAAGACCCGAACCATGATCGTCAATCTCTACCTTGAAATTCATGTAATAAATGATGCCGTTCTCGGTAAAGGTTGGCCCCATGGCGGTGGTATAGGAACCGACCAGCTTACTCTCCCCGGTAGGGAACAAAACGGTTGCGTAGGATTCATAGCGGTGATTTTCAATAATCTGCTCGTCTTTTTTCATGACGTAAGAATTGGAAAGATGAATACCGTCAGGTAGTTGTATATCCTGCAACATCCAGTGAACCTGCCCCTCCGCTCCACTTGCCGGGTTGCCAAAGTAGCCATACTGGTGATCCATCCAGGTAAGGCCGGTTACTTCTATCACTTCGCTGCCTATAATAATATAGCCGCTTGCCCGCAGGTTAGTTAAGGAGTAATAGAAGTTGTATTGTTCGAGCGGTGTTTTTCCATCCGGGTTAACCATCTCGGGCGTTCTGCCTGTGCCCCAAACCAGCAGGGGCTTGTTCTGCTCCTGGTTAAAATTCAGGATCATCTGGCACTGGACGCCGGCATCAATAAAGGACGCCTGTACAAGCATGTTCAGCGGGTTATCACCTACCTGCTGCATCTTTACGCCCCCGTCAAACGGGGTTAACAGCGGGATCATTTTAACATACCAGGGTTTAGATGAATCATACTCCACCCAATTAGCCGGGTCGAGCAGGAAAACGTGCATTTTCTGGTAGTTTTTGTTACTGCTGACATCAGTAATCTCAATTTGTGTGAAGTGATGGCCCAGCAGGAAAGCGCCGTTGATTTCGAAACCAAACTTTCGGCCGTCTTTGGCTACCAATGTGCCGATGTGCCACCACCACTCTGACGGTGCGCCCTGGTGACCATAATGGTCAAGTGGCAATTTAATGTACGATTCTGTTGTCTGTTGTGACATAAAATATTAGGTTAATTTATTTGTGAAAAAATAGCAGGTTACGTATTGATGGTGGAAATGAATAGGCTGCGGCTTTAATGGTTTAGGTGATCCGATGGAATCAAAACTAAGGAAAATAGAATTGAAAAAGGCAGGCTGGTATAGTTTTTTTAATTATATCTTCAGCACACTAACGGGGGTAAATTATGAGCATTTTTGAACGCTTATCTGCGCTGGGAACCTGCAATGGCACCAACAATAAATAAAAAAGCCAGCCTTAGTTAAAAGCTGGCTTTAATGTTATTAAACTAGTGACTTCAATCCGCACATTCGCACATCAAAAATCCGCACATCAATCTCACGTTCCGTATTCCGGCGTAGTTACTTCGCTTTCCTCAAACTCATAATCCGTAAGCGGAGGGCATGAGCAAATCAGCGTCCTGTCGCCATAGGTATCGTTTACACGACCTACCGATGGCCAGAATTTGTAATTAGCCACGTAAGGCAGCGGGTATGCTGCTTTCTGACGCGTGTATGGATGTTCCCATTCGTTAGCAGTAATTACTGCTGCGGTGTGAGGCGCATTTTTTAAAGGATTATCAGTTTTGTCGGATATGCCTTTTTCCACACTGTCAATTTCATGACGGATAGAAATCATGGCATCGCAGAAACGGTCGAGCTCATGCTTCGGCTCCGATTCAGTCGGTTCAACCATCACGGTACCTGCAACCGGGAACGATACGGTTGGCGCATGGAAACCATAATCCATCAAACGTTTGGCAATATCAGTAACCTCGATGCCGAAGTTTTTAAATGCACGGCAATCCAATATCATTTCGTGTGCGCAACGCCCGTGACTGCCGGTGTATAACACAGGATAGTGATGCTCTAAACGGGTTTTGATATAGTTGGCATTCAGAATGGCATAACGGGTTGCGTTAGTCAGGCCATCGCCGCCCATCATAGCGATATAGGCATGTGATATAATCAGGATAGATGCAGAACCCCATGGCGCAGCAGAGACTGCGTGGATCGATTTTCCCCTGTCAATATCAACCACAGCGTGTCCCGGTAAATAAGGTACCAGGTGTTTGGCAACGCCAATCGGGCCCATACCCGGACCACCGCCGCCATGCGGTATACAGAATGTTTTATGCAGGTTAAGGTGGCAAACGTCTGCACCTATGTTAGCAGGACTTGTCAACCCTACCTGGGCATTCATGTTGGCGCCGTCCATATAAACCTGGCCGCCATTAGCATGAATGATTTCGCAAATCTCAATGATTGATTCTTCAAACACACCGTGGGTAGACGGGTAGGTCACCATCAGGCAGGATAGTTCATTTTTATACTGCTCTGCTTTAGCTTTCAGATCGGCAACGTCGATGTTTCCGTTATCATCGCATCTAACCACAACAATCTTCATACCTGCCATAGCTGCCGAAGCAGGGTTGGTGCCGTGTGCCGATGATGGGATTAAAGCAATATTGCGGTGGCTGTCGCCGCGGTCGTTATGATAAGCACGGATAACCATTAACCCGGCATACTCGCCTTGTGCGCCGGCATTTGGCTGTAGGCTCATGGCTGCAAAACCTGTGATTTCGCTCAGCCAGTTATTCAGCTCATCAAACACCTGCATATAGCCGCCTACCTGGTCGGTTGGCGCGAAGGGGTGCATTTTGCTGAACTCTGCCCAGGTAACCGGTACCATTTCGGTAGTAGCATTCAGCTTCATGGTACACGAGCCAAGGGCAATCATGGAATGACAAAGCGATAAATCTTTTGTCTCCAATGATTTGATATAACGCAGCATTTCGTGTTCCGAATGATGCGTGTTGAAAAGCGCATGTGTTAAATAGGCTGATTTGCGCTGTAGGTCAGCCGGAATTACAGTTGAAAGATTTGCTTTCAACCCGTCCAAATCAACATCATTTAAAGTTTTGCCTTTTACACGGGCAAAAAAGCGAACAATGGTTTTAATATCTTCGGGCGAAGTAGCCTCATCAATCGAAATGGTAACCACCGAACCTTCGTAATGGAAGTTCATTTCGTTGTTGATGGCCTCCGCGTGAACCGGGCTTGCCAAATCGCCTAAATCAAACTTAAGTGTGTCGAAGTAAGCATCGTTAAGCTGTTCGTAGCCTAGCTGTTTTAACGAACCTGATAATAAAATAGCCAGGCCGTGGATGCGTTCGGCAATCAGTTTTAAGCCTTGCGGGCCATGATATACGGCATACATACCAGCCATAATAGCCAGCAACGCCTGGGCGGTACAAATGTTGGATGTGGCTTTGTCCCGGCGGATGTGCTGCTCGCGGGTTTGCAGGGCCATACGCAAGGCATAATTACCCGCGCTATCGATAGTAACACCGATAATGCGGCCGGGTATAGAGCGTTTGTATTCCTCTTTAGTAGCAAAGAATGCAGCATGCGGACCGCCAAAGCCCATCGGCACGCCAAAGCGCTGGGTAGAACCGACCACAATGTCTGCGCCCCACTCGCCCGGAGGCGTTAACAATAACAAGCTCATGATGTCGGCGACAACCGTAAGCTTGATGCCTTTTTCATGCCCTTTTGCAGCGAAATCGGTATAGTTATAGACAGCACCGTTACCGGCAGGATATTGTACGATTGCGCCGAACATGCTATCAGTCAGCTCAACAGCGTGGTGATTGCCGATAAGCAGCTCGATCCCGTAAGGCTGTGCACGGGTCTTTAAAATATCTACAGTTTGAGGGAATACCTCTTCCGAAACAAAAAATACGTTGGCGTTTTGGTTTTTGCGCAAACTGTATTGCATAAACATCGCTTCTGCGGCGGCGGTGCCTTCGTCCAGCAATGAGGCGTTGGCTATTTCCATCCCAGTTAAATCGATAACCATGGTCTGGAAGTTTAACAATGCCTGTAAGCGGCCTTGAGCAATTTCGGCCTGGTATGGGGTATATTGGGTGTACCATCCCGGGTTTTCCAGGATGTTGCGTTGAATAACGCCCGGTACAATTACATCATAATAACCCTGGCCTATAAGTGATTTGAATACTTTATTTTTTGATGCCGTTTGTTTGAGTGTCGCCAGGTAATCAAACTCGCTTTTTGCCGGCGGCAGATTAAGCGGGGCTTTAAGCCTTATCTTGTCGGGAATTGTTTGGCTGATTAATTCATCAAGCGAATTAACGCCGACTTTCTTTAACATTTGCGCGGTATCAGCCTCGTTGGGAGCAATGTGACGCGCCTGGAATTTCTCCTGGTAATCGATATTCAACTTCATCAAATGGTGGTCAGTTATTTTGCGGGCAAAGGTACAATTTTATAGGCGGAGTATCAAAATTGCAGAGCCTGTACTAAGTGTACCGAACGTAAAATTTTAGATGTAAATAACGGGTTGTAATACAGTATGCTTTAATCGATAAAAATTGTATTTTGCAATAGTATCTCCCTAAATAATGTGTCGCCGGATCACCCTGTTTATATTATTTCTTTTCCTCATAACTGCCGGCGCATTTGCAGAAACTTTTACCGTTACCAGTAATGCGGATTCGGGGCCGGGAACGTTGCGGGAGGCCTTGACGAAAGCCCAGGCTAATGGGAGTGGGCAGGAGGACTATATTTATTTTAATCTGCCGGGGAATGATGAAAAAAGCCACACTATCATACTCTTCAGCGAATTGCCTCATGTTCCGGCAAACATAGTAATAGATGGTTCTACGCAACCCGGGCCCGGGCTTAATAAAGGCGATGCTAAGGTTGCCATTACCATTGATTATCATAAGTATACGGCACTGACCCGTTTAACAGGTGCGTTTAATATAACAGGTGTAAATAATGTAGAGATATACGGCTTTTGGATATATGATTTTTCCTACATGCAAGCCGCCGTTCCGGGCATCATAACCACGGCGGCAATATTAATTGTGAATTCGTCGCACATCCAAATAGGCGGCCCCTCAAAAGGTAATTTCATGGTTGATAATGCATATTCAATTTATGCAAATCAAACTGATTTTGATAAAAATGATGCCCCGGTTGACGTAAAGATACAATCGAATTATTTTGACTATGAGCCTAAAGAGACCTCGTATGTTGCACAGGGGGTATTCATTTTTGGGCACGATGTAACATTTGGAGGAGACGGCTCACTTGAGGGAAATCATTTACTGGGAATGTTAGCGATAGACGGAACAAATATTCAAGTCGTGCATAACTATTTCGGCATAGATAAAAATGGCAATCTTATCCAGGAATACCCGCCATATATATCGTGTACTTCATCCCTTACAGATGGTGTAATTGTGAGAAATAACATATCTACATCGTTATCGATAAATTTAGAATACATGAAAAATTTTCAAATTTATGCGAATACTGACCTGGGAAGTGATTTGCATTTTGGATATAATATAAACATGGTGTTATGTAAAAATGGCATAATCGGGTCGGACGATATAAGTCGGCAAAATATTTTCTTAGGCCACCCCGAAACTCCACGAATATCGAATGATAATTCAGAAAATATTCAGATTTTAAAGAACAGTATCAGTTGCAGCGGTTCACCATATGATCTGTATGCTGATTTGCTGCAAATTAAAATTCCCGATTTTAACGTACTTGTTAATAACGAGACGGAATTTTCGGGCACAGCAAGTCCGAATGCCGACGTATATATTTACGAGGATAATACCAATTGCCCCGTATGTAACCCCGTAATTTTTATAGAAAAGATCCAGGCGGATATAAATGGCAATTGGAAAATAGCCGGGAATTTTAAGAATAAAAGGCTGGTTGCGAATGCTTTGCTCAATCAAAACTCATCACAATTTTCAAACCCCAGGATCCCGCGTGTCTTTAAGAACCGGATTATCGCAATGCCTTCGTGTGGCAGAAATAATGGCATAATTGAATTGGGCGATCTGGCTAATGTAAACAAAATAGAATGGTATAATGATATTACCGGGGCAAAGCTTGGTGAAGGTCCCAGGATTACCGGCCTTGCCCCGGGGAATTATTTTGCAGTAGTTTCTAATGGAGGATGTTCATTACATTCGGAAGTTTACCAGTTGGAGAGTATTGAGTTAAAGATAGATGATGGCGGGCTAAATGTTATCCAGCCATCTTGCGGAAAAAATGGCGTCATAAACGGGCTGATAGGCTACGTTAACGCCTCCGATCCTATAAGTTATAAATGGACCGATAACCAAAATATCATCGTTGGCGCCGGAGCAGATATTGGTGACCTGCAGCCAGGTAAATATAGCCTCACCGCTCATGACGAAGTTACCGGCTGCGAGGCCTCCTATGGCCCTATCGTGTTGAAAAACACAACCGGGCCTAATATCGATCAATCAACGATGAAAATCAAATCCACAAACTGTGGTCAGTCAACAGGCGCCATTACCGGTATTACCGCTGCCGGGACAGGCAATCTCAAATATGTTTGGTGGGACAGCCAGCAGCACCGGGTGGGTGCTGATAAGGATTTGCTTGATCAGCCCGCTGGTGTTTATAAATTGCAGGTAACGGATGATACGCAATGCGGGCCGGTTTATACAACAGATGTTACTATCCCCGAAACCAACGGCATCATCCTGGATGAATCAAAAGCTATAAAAACCATCGCCAGCTGCGGCCAAAGTAATGGCACGGTGACCGGTATAACGGCTAATGGCGCCACAAGATATCAATGGACAGACGCCAACGGTAAAACTGTTTCCTCAACAGCTGATCTAAACGGCGTGCCATCCGGCGATTATACGCTCATGGTGTCGAATAACTTTGGCTGCAGCAAAACCAGCCAGGTTTACCATATCGACCAGCCGGCAATAACACAGTTTCCGCAGTATGCGGCAACCGCGACTTCTTCATGTTTCCATACGA
>JAZJZL010000026.1:0-16206 GCA_040389845.1 Bacteroidota bacterium | reverse complement strand
GTTACGACAGATGGCCTGGTGAAAAGCCTGCGTTGGATTGATGTCGGCGGCGGACCGGTTGGTACGACAGCCGCTATTAAAAATTTGACGCCGGGCAATTATACGCTCTATCTCACCGACCAAAACGGCTGTGAACAATTGTACAACACCTACACCATTGGTGAAGAACCGGAATACACAGTAGTTAACCGCGGTGAAGTGGCGGAAGACCAATGTGGGTTAAAAACCGGCGGCGTAGGCAATGTTACTATTTCGGGTGGTGTGCCGCCATATATCTATAAATGGACCGATGCCACTGGCAATACTATAGGCACGAATAGTTCTATTGCCGGGCTTGCCTCAGGTGAATATAAGCTAAACGTAACAGACACGCGGTGCGGAAACGTAGATATCAGCTATACCGTAAACGCAGTATCGGCAGATGTAGCGCCGCCCTCGGTTGCCGATGTACAATTATGCAGCAGCGGCGGCGCTTTATTAACGGTCAACAATGCATCAGCTTCGGCTATTTATCGTCTGTACGAAACCGACAGCAGCGCTAACCCGATTGATGAAAAGTCCGGGGGACACTTTAACATAACAGTAAGCAACAACCGCAGCTATTTTATAAGCCAGCTAAACGGTACCTGCGAAAGCAGCAGGGCAGAGGTAAAAGTGTCGGTAGGTCTTTCGGTAGTGGATATTGCCAATATTTTTACTCCAAACAGCGATGGTATTAATGATTACTGGCAAATAAAAAGCATTGAAAATTATCCATCAGCAATTGTGCAGGTATTTACCCGTTATGGCCAAAGGGTGTTTGAATCGAAGGGCTACAACAAACCCTTTGACGGAACAGCCAATGGTAAAAAGCTGCCCGCAGGTGTTTATTATTACATTATCAACCTGAATACTAATTGCAATGTGCTGTCGGGCAGTCTTACAATCATCAGGTAAAATATCATTTTTGATGGTGCGAAACCGATTAGTTATTTATATTGCGCATTGTTTAGTATCCCCTAAGCTATGTGTCGCCGGATTGCCCTGATTATATTATTTCTTTCCCTCATTATTGGCGATGCATTTGCAGAAACTTTTATCGTTACCAGTAATGCTGATTCAGGCCCGGGAACGTTACGTGAGGCGCTGACGAAAGCGGCGGCGAACGGAATAACTGAAACAGACAATATTATTTTTAATCTGCCTGATTTGAGCAATTCGGGCCGTACAATATCTCTATTAAGTCGTTTGCCGGATCTGACCTCGAACCTGGTTATCGACGCGAGTACGCAACCGGGTAATAAGCTAGGGATATCTGACGCAAAAGTCACGATAGAGGAAGCAATAGCAAATAATCCCCCTGAATATTTTGTGGATTTTTACTGTAAGAATTGCAATAACATCGAAATAGATGGATTTTATTTCAGCGCAATATACCGATCGGGTTTCCAGGGCGCCACCTTTATAAGAATGGATTATACAACCAATATTGTTTTAGGCAGGGCTGGAAAAGGGAATGTATTTGGCGCAGCTGATTGGGATACCTATTTTCAACTTTGCAATCATCTCAAAATCTCAGATAATATTTTCGGCATCGACCCATTTACGGAGGATGCAGCGTTTACGGCATATAGCGGCAATATGGGTATTTATGCTTGCGACGATATAACTATTGGAGGGGACACCAGGGCTGAAGGAAATACATTTGTGGCAGCACAAAATGAATTTGAGTCTCAAATTTATGGCAATAACCCGGGAGTTACCAACCCTTTGGAAACTACCAAATGTGTCGTTAAAAATAATACACTCGGCTATTACGCCAAACAACCTACGCACGCATTTTTAAATTTCAGGCACCTCAAAGATTTAATATTTCAGGACAATGTTATTAATTATGCAAGTGGCATCCATATAACTGACACTTATGGAGAAGTTACCATTAAAGGGAATAAATGTAACATCGATAACGTGCATCCCGGCGGAAATAGTTCTGAGCCAACTCCAATCTATCTAACCCAGGTAAAAAAAGCGGTTATTGGGGGGCCTGCTCCAACAGATGCAAACGTGATAGTAAATAGTTACTTTACAGGTTTTATCTCTCCCGGAATTTACGCTTCGGAATCGTATGATATTCTAATTCAACGAAACAACATAGGCTGTATAACCTCCGAGGATGCCTATATTTCGGAAAATTCAATGGTCGAGCTGCCTGTTGTGAGCATTAGTGGCGTTTCCGGTGGTATTGTCAGTGGAAACGCCACACCAGGCTCGATAGTAGAGGTATTTAGCGATGGCACATGTCAACTGTGTGAACCAACGCATTATTTAGGTTCTGTTACTGCTGCTGCAGATGGCTCGTGGACTTATACCGCTAACATCACCTCGACAGGATATACAGCCTCCGCCTCTTTAAATGGCCGTACATCCTTGTTTGCAAAAGTTGGGTTCGATCTGAACAATGCGGTGTTAACTTATCCATCCTGCGGGAAAAATGACGGGGCTATAACCGGTGTTAAAGTTGTAAACAGTACTAAAATTGAATGGACCAACGCGGCTGGGGCCGTGGTGGGGCATGATGCAGATGTGAAAAATTTGCCGCCGGGCACCTACGTACTCACCGTGTATTCGGGGGAGCATTGTATTAAAAAAAGTCCCCCTTTTGAACTAATTGATGCAACTCCCGTAATTAATGATGGAAATATTAACATTACACAACCTTCATGCGGCAATAATTCAGGGGCCGTTGCCAACCTTTATCTTGAGAATTCGCAAATACTAGCCAATGATCCGGATGCTGTGCATGCAAAATGGCTGGATGCATCGGGGAATTTAAAAAACGACGGGTGGGAACTTGCCAACGCCGGCCCGGGAACCTACCATTTAGAAGTGAGTTACAAAAATAAGTGTATAGTTACGTACGGCCCTATAACGCTCAAAAACGCGATTGGTCCAAATATCGATCAAACATCTGCAAATATTAAATCCACAAATTGCGGCCAGTCCAACGGCTCAATTACAAATCTCACGGTTACGGGAACGGGCACCTTGAAATATATTTGGTGGGATAGTCAGCAGCACCAGGTAGGTTCGGATAAAGATCTGTTAAATCAGCCGGCAGGTACTTACAAACTACAAGTTACCGACGATACGCAATGCGGCCCGGTATATACTACGGACATTCCCATTCCCGAAACCAACGGCATCACCCTTGATGAATCGAAAGCTGTAAAAACCGTAGCCAGCTGCGGAGAAAATAATGGAACGGTAACCGGCATAACTGCCAGCGGCGCAACTAAATATCAATGGACGGATAGTAATAACAAGGTGGTGTCAACTACCGCCGACTTAACCAATGCACCGTCCGGCGATTATACGCTTACTGTGTCAAATAACTTTGGCTGCAGCAAAACCAGCCAGGTTTATCATGTGGATCAGCAGTTGGTAACGCAGTTTCCGCAATATACCGTCAATATAGTATCCTCGTGTTACCAAAGCCTGGACGGTTCGATAACGGTAACCACTGATGGATTAGTAAAAACCCTGCGCTGGGTTGATCCTCTGGGAGGGAATGCGGGTAGCAATGCGGCGCTGACAGGGGCTAAAGCAGGCATATATAAACTATACCTTACCGACCAAAACGGCTGTGAGCAATTATACAATACCTACACCGTTGGCGAGGAACCTGAATACATAGTAGCAGATTATGGAACCGCGGCTGATGACCGATGCGGGCTAAAAACCGGCAGCGTAAGCAACGTTATTATTTCGGGCGGTGTACCGCCATATACTTATAAATGGACGGACGCCACCGGCAACACCATCGGCTCAAATAATTCGATTAACGGGCTTGCAACAGGGGAGTATAAACTTAATGTGCTGGACACTCGGTGCGGTAACGTAGTTATAACCTATACAATCAAAGCAGTATCGGCAGAAGTAGCCCCGCCGATAGTTTCTGATGTGCAATTATGCAGCAGCGGCAGTGCCGTACTGTCCGTTAGTAACCCGTCGACAACAACTACCTATCGTTTGTACGAAAGCAGCAGCAGCGCCAACCCAATCGACGAAAAACCAGGTGGCCATTTTAATGTAACGGTAAGCGGCAACCGCAGCTATTTCATCAGCCGATTAAGCGGAACTTGCGAAAGCGGCAGGGCGGAGGTTAAAGTAGCGGTCGGCCTTTCAGCAAAAGATATTGCCAATACATTTACCCCTAATGCTGATGGCATTAACGATTACTGGAAAATCAGCAACATCGAAAGCTACCCATCGGCAATAGTACAGGTATTCACCCGCTACGGCCAAAAGGTTTTTGAATCTAAAGGTTATGCCAAGCCTTTCGACGGAACAACAAATGGTAAGCAACTCCCGGCCGGTGTCTACTATTTTATTATTAGCCTTAACACAAACTGCAATGTATTATCAGGTAGTCTAACCATCGTTCGTTAGCTAATAATAACTACAAGCATCCAGCAACAATCCATCAAATCCCTAAAATCTGCTTAATCCCGGTTCAGTTGCCGCAAATACATCTGCACGGTATTCTCCAACCCATAATATAAAGCATCGCTTATTAACGCATGCCCAATACTCACTTCGTCCAGGTTCGGAATATTTTCAGCGAAATATTTCAGATTATTCAAATCAAGATCATGGCCTGCATTAATGCCAAGCCCAAGCTTATGTGCTGCCTCCGCAGCCTTTACATAGGGCGCAATAGCCGCTTCTTTATCCTGGTGATAGTGATGGGCGTAAGCTTCTGTATAAAGCTCGATGCGGTCGGTACCGGTTTTGGCGGCGCCTTCAACCATTTCAACTACCGGGTCAACAAAGATGGAAACACGGATGCCGGCATCTTTAAACACCTTTATCATATCTGTAAGATACTGTCGGTTGGCGATAGTATCCCAGCCATGGTTGGAGGTTATTTGGCCCAAAACATCCGGCACAAGAGTAACCTGTTCAGGCTTGTTGGCTAACACCAAATCGATAAATTTTTGTTCCTGGCAGTTCCCTTCGATGTTGAATTCGGTAGTTACTATTTTCTTCAGCTCAAAAACATCGTTGTAGCGGATATGTCGTTCATCAGGGCGGGGATGAACGGTAATGCCCTGCGCGCCGAAGCGCTCACAGTCTTTGGCTACCTGGACTAAATCGGGATTATTGCCGCCCCGTGAATTACGGAGAGTGGCTATTTTATTGATATTGACGGATAGACGAGTCATTGTTATTTCGGATTTACGAATTACGATTTCGGATTTTCTAAACCGGTTATTTATTTGATTATTGCAAATACTTTAATCAAATAACAAACATATAAATACTAAATTCGAAACCGACATCTCCACCTGTTTTAATGAAACAAATATTACAATTTTTATCGCTCCTTGTTTTTTTGCTGTCTGCCACGATAAAAAGCAACGCGCAGGCTGAATACAAAAAAATCACCGGCTATCGCGCTTATTACGGTTGGGCCAAACATGCCCCGCAGGACTGGATGATATTGCGCGAGTTTGTAAACGACGGCAAAAGCTATCTCCTGTTAGTGAATCCGCAAACGCTGGAAACTAAAATTGACGAGCCGGGTTTCTACGAAATTAAGCCGATGACCATAGATGAGGCGCGTGTATTTTTTAAATCCACACCTTACGTAAAAGCCTTACAAAAAGCAGAGAAACAATCATTAAGCACGCAGGATGCCGGGATTGAGAGCGGTATGCCCAAACAAACGGGAATTAGTCTTACTGCTGATTTATGTCCCTCGCACAAACCGCTGGATAAGGTAATATTTACCAGTATCATTGCAGAGTTTAAGAAAGTTGAGCAACCTGTACCTGTTGCATTGTCGGTTACCGGTATCTGGATGCGCCAGCACCCGCAGGATTTAGAATGGCTGAAGAAATTGCAGGGTGAGCATGAAATTTATATCACCTGGATAAACCATTCTTTTAATCATCGCGTTAGCGCCAAACTACCCCTTAAAGAGAACTTTTTATTGGAGGCCGGCACGAATATTAACTATGAGGTGCTGGAAACCGAGATGGCTATGCTGAAAAATGGCCTGATGCCATCGGTGTTTTTCCGTTTCCCGGGGCTGGTGTCTGATAAGGAACTGGTTTACCAAATTACAGATTTCGGACTAATATCGATAGGTACCGATGCCTGGCTGGCCAAAGGACAGCAGCCACAGGCAGGTAGCATAGTTTTAATTCATGGCAACGGAAATGAGCCCGTAGGAGTAAATGATTTTATAAAGCTGTTAAAATCAAAAACACAATCCATCGCCAAAAAACAATGGCTGCTTTATGATTTAAGAGAAAGCGTGGATGAGGAGTTCCAGGGGGAGTAAGCTTGTCAAGCTGGATAATAACTTAATCGTCATCGCTAACGCCGCTTTGTTACCACCCAACAGTATTACCCACTTCCTTATTAACGTACGATTTCTCGAGCACATCAACCAGCGCCTGTATGCTGATAGGCTTGGAGATAAAGTGGTTCATACCTGCTTCAAGGGCTGCGGTTTTATCTTCGGCCATCGCACTCGCGGTCATGGCAATAATATATGGCTGTTTAAATTCGCTTTTGCGAATGATGCGGGTAGTTTCAAGACCGTCTAGTTCCGGCATTTGCACATCCATCAGTATAATGTCGTACGAACTGGTGGCGAGGACTTCCAGCACCTCATTACCATTATTTACCACCAGCGGGTCGTAGCCAAGCTTATTGATAACTTTCGTGATCAGCTTTTGATTGATGAGGTTATCCTCGGCAATTAAAATGCTCATCGGAAATTTTTGAGCAAATTGTTCTGAAAGTAAGGTCGCCGCAGCTTTTTCTGCAGAGACAGCTTTTCCCAGCGTCAGTCCGCTTTGTATGGCGTTGCATAATTGCTGCTGCTTAACCGGTTTTAACAACATCTTTACGCTTGGGTCGGTAACCTTATTTTTCTCCAGCACAGAGCACACTAGTATAATCGGGATGTTTTTATCAATGCTTTTTATTGATTTTGTTAGTTCAAGGGTATCTGTGCCTGGCACATTAGTGCTGGTAATTACAATACTGAACTTGTCTTCGCCGGCTAAGAGTTTTAATGCTTCTGGGGCGGAGGTGGCTGTTACCGGCGTTAGGTTCCACTGTTCAAGCTGATCCACCAGTATAATTAGTGATTTTACACTTTGGTCAATCAGTAAAACACGGCTACCTTGCGGGTTGGCCAGACTACAGCCAATGGCCGGTTTAGCAATTTCGTCTTCTTCTATTTTTAAGTTAAAGATAACAGACGTGCCCTTGCCGGTTTCGCTTTCAATATCAATAGCGCCACCCATCAGTTCCACCAGGCGCTCACATATCGCAAGGCCGAGGCCGGTACCGCCATAGCTCCTGGTAGTCGAAGCGTCAACCTGGGTAAACGCATTAAACAACCTTTTCAGCTTTTCGTTAGGAATGCCTATGCCGGTATCGCTAACCTTAAAGCCGATGTTTAGGTTATTTTCTTCCTTATCCAGTAAATTAATTTCAATCAACACTTCACCCTTGCTGGTGAATTTGATAGCATTATTTACCAGGTTTATTAATATCTGGCGTATGCGCAATTGGTCGCCTATCAGCATTTCCGGCACATCCTGTGCTATGTAGTATAGCAGGTTTAGGCGTTTTTTAGCCGCCGATTCAGAAAATAGATCAAGCACGTCTTCCACACAGTGGCGTAAATCGAAAGCATGATGATCAAGCTCCATCTGGCCCGATTCTATCTTCGAGAAGTCAAGTATGTCATTAATCACGTTCAGCAGGCTTTCACCGCTTACGCGTATAATATCGGCGTATTCGCGTTGCTCAGTATTTAAAGGCGTTTCGCAAAGCAGCGATGTCATACCGAGCACGCCGTTCATAGGGGTCCTGATTTCGTGGCTCATTGTGGCCAGGAAAATGCTTTTCGCCTTATTAGCTTTTTCTGCGTCCTGCCGCGCCTGTAATTCCTGTTCTTTTTGCACGGTAAGCTCGTTATTCAGCTCCTGCAAATAATCCGACTGCGATTGCAGCTCTTCCGATTGCGCCTGCAATTCTTCGTTAAGCGACTGTAGTTCTTCCGACTGGTTTTGCAATTCTTCAGATTGAGCGACTACTTCGGCAGTTTTTTCTTTTACCCGTTTTTCAAGCACTTTCTTTTGTGTCCTGATAGTATACAGCCGATAGCGGTAGAAACCAAATATCAACAGGAAGATTAATACAATGCCCGCCGTACGGAACCACCATGTCATGTAAAAAGGCGGAACTATAATAATCTTTATGGAAGCGACATTCTTGTTCCATATACCATCATTATTTGCTGCTTTTACTTTGAAAATATATTCGCCGGGATTAAGATTTGTATAAGTTGCCTTTCGCTGCGAGCCTACATAGTTCCAGTTGCTCTCAAAATTCTCCAGCATATAGGCGTATGACGTCATTTCGGGCAGCGTGAAGTTTAGCGCACTGTATTCAATGGTAAAAACAGACTGCTCATAATCAAGCTTGATTTCGTTTGTCAGGCTGATAGATTTTTTCAATGCTGAATTTTCTCCGACAGGTACCTTTTTATTAAACAGCTGAAAATCTGTAAACACCACATTGTGCATATTTTTATTAGAAGCCAGCTGATATGGGTCGACAATGTTAAACCCGTTATGCCCGCCGAAAAGTAGCTCGCCATTCGAGGCCTTTAATCCCGCACCCGAAAAAAATTCGTAACCCTGTAAGTTGTTGGCGGTGGTATATTTTCTGAATTCGTTTGTGCCGGGCCTGAAACTTATCAGCCCCTTATTGGTGCTAATCCACAAAAAGCCAATATCATCTTCGCTTATATGGTTTATGATAGAATAACTTGAAACCGACGGAAATGAATAAGCCGAAAAGGTTTTTGTGTTCCTGTTAAAACGATATAATCCGCCGCCCAATGTGCCGGTCCATATAACGCCCTGGTGATCCTCGAATATAGAAACAATAACATTGCTTGACAGGCCATTGTTTGTGGGCTTAAAGCTTGTGAAGTTATCGGTAGTTGGGTTATACAGGTTTAATCCGGCGAATGTACCTACCCAAATGCGATTTTCCTTGTCCCGGTAAATCGACCTGATGTCGTCGTTTGATAATGAGTGTAATGTATCTAATGCGTTATGTCTATAACGTTGGATGACCTTTTTGTCGGAAATAACATTAACACCCGCGCCATCCAGCCCCACCCATGTATTGCCAGTTTTATCTTCAACAATTGCATAAACGTTAGGGCTGCTTATTTCAGCTGGTTTATCGCCAACACCAAAGTGTGTTAATGATTTGGCTTTATTGTTAATCAAATCCAATCCATCACCGTAATATCCCAGCCACAAATCTTTTTTGCTATCGCTTAATAAACTAATTACGTGTTTCCCGCTCAAGGGGGATGTACTCCCCGGTACGGAAGAATAATGTTTAATTTCCTGCTTTTTTAAATCAAAAAAATTCAAGCCTCCGCCGTCAGTCCCTATCCAGTATCCATTGGCGGTTTCAGCAAACGAGGTTACTATGTTATTGCTGAGGCCATTATTATCCAATACATTTTTATGGTAATAATCGAACATTGACAGGTTGGTGTCGTAATATTTAATTCCCGCATCGTAGGTGCCCAGCCACAAAATGCCATCGTTGTTGTAAACGTAATTGATGGAATTGTTTTCCTCGGCCGACTTATCCTCGCTTATATATTTTGTAAATGTGTGCTTAGCTTCATCGAACAAATCAAGGCCGTTTTCTGTAGCAACCCATATTTTGTTAAATTTTCCCTGTGTAAGTGCAAACACGTTATCGTTAACCAGCGAATTCGGATTGTTTTGCTGATGTCTGAAATTGGTAAAGGCTTTAGTTTTAATATCAAAAAAATCAAGCCCGCCGCCTCTTGTGCCAATGTATAAATTACCGTCAGCATTCTTAAATACTGTATTTACCAGGTTGTTGCTAAGGCTGTTTTTGCCGCCGTGCACATAAGTGTTAATAGCTCCGGTTGTAGAATTAAATTGCACCAGGCCCCCTTCCGTGCCGAGCCAAAATATTCCCTGGTTATCTTCCGTTATCGAAGTAATATGATGGGCAGCTATGTCGTCCCGGTTTTTGGTGTAAAGAAATCGTTTTACTCTTTTTGTTTTAACATTAAACAAATTCAATCCTGAATAGCCCGCAACCCAGATACGACCCCTGCTGTCCTGGAAGATATAAGCTACATCAGGATCGGAGAGCGTGTTTTCGTCGTTCTTATTTGATTTAAAGGTTGTAAAATTGTCTGTGTCGTAATTGTATAAGCTCAGGCCGCCGCCGCTGCCTATCCAAAGGTTGCCTTGCTTATCAGTAAAAAGATGGGTTACATCATTAGCAGGTAACGAGTGAGGGTTTTTAGAATTGTGCTTGTAAACGGTGAAGTTATAGCCATCATAACGATTTAAGCCGTCGTCGGTAGAAAACCACATAAAGCCTGAATGGTCTTTTACAATGGATTTTACATCGCTTTGAGAAAGGCCGTCCTCAATAGTTAACGATGAAAACTTTATAACTTTGTTTTGCGCCAATAATTCATTTGCGGACAACAGCATTGCGCTCACGGACAGTAAAAGCAATAAAAAAAGCGACTTGAACTTATAATATAGCATTCCAATATTTTCTACCAGCGTGCTACGCCCCATTGTAACTGAAAATAAAAGATGTATGTGGACGGCTTAACGCAAAGGGAATAGCAAACTTTATGTGCCTTTTACGTGAAATATTGATAAAGGTTTTGTAATACTAAGAAAGCCAAAAGGATAGTAGCACGGTAATATTTATGATTCGGCCTCAGCGACCTCCGGCGTTTGAATTTGGTTTAACGAGAGGGGGATTAACTTCTGCGTTTTAAAATAAGTAAACGTTACAATGAGCAGGGTCATGGTTCCGCCGAAGAGCACCGCGGGGATAGTATTCAGCAAACGCGCCGCCACACCCGATTCAAAATCGCCAATCTCATTGGACGAGCCGATAAACATGGAACTTACAGCCGAAACGCGGCCACGCATATCATCGGGTACCAGCAATTGCATAAGCGTGCTCCTGATAATAACGCTCACGCTGTCGAACGCGCCCTGCGCAAATAGGAATAATAATGAGAGGAAAAATGTTTGCGATAAACCAAAGCCGATAATCGATACTCCAAAACCTGTTACGGCAATCAACAGATTACGCCACGGCCTGTTCATCGGCGAAAAGCGCACCATCACTATTAAGGTTATGGCTGCGCCAAGCGATGACGCCATACGCATTATACCTAACCCCTCCGGGCCTACTTTTAAAATATCAAGTGCGAACACCGGCAGCAAAGCCACTACGCCACCAAAAAATACCGAAAACAGGTCCAGGCTCATAGCATAAAACATTATTTTGTTGTTGAATACAAAATGCAGGCCGGCCATCAGGCTTTCCCATTTGTTTTCTGTTTTTTCGACGAAGGTCGGCGGGTATTTACGCAACGTATAAACAATCACCATGGATATAAGCAAAAACACGATAAGCACAGAATAGGTCGCCGTCATGCCTGATATACCGTGCACAATACGGTTGCCGAATGCGTAAGTAAAACCTGCAATTAGTGGTCCCAATATAGATGCTACTTGCCAGCTTGAACTGCTCCATGTACTGGCATTGGGATACACCTCGCGCGGCACACTGTGTGAATACACGATAAATGTAGCGGGGCCGTAAAAAGCACGGGCAACCCCGTTGCAGAAAATCATAGCGTACATAATCGGCACAATCCAACCGATATGAATTATTCCGCTCATGCTATGAAGCGTCACTATAAATATCGTTAAAGATGATAAAAACACACCCGCATAAAGCAGCAGCAGCATTTTACGTTTCTCGTACTTATCAGCAATGTAACCGCCATACAGGGCAATACCTACAGCTGGAATGGCCTCGCTTAGGCCTACAAAAGCAATCGCAATTTTACTATGGGTAACCTGGTAAATGTAAAAACCTAAAACGGTGGTTTGCATCTGGTAGGCAAGCGTAAAGAAAAACCGCATGCCTAAATAGCGGCGAAAATCTTTATAACGCAATGCTAAAAATGAATCTGGTTTGGGGGTACTATCGCCGTCTGCCACAGGTATGTTGTTGGTGATGGCAGTAAAATTACGATTTAAGCGATAACAGGAGGTAAGACTTACGAAGTTTTTGAAACTTCGTAAGTCTGATTTGCAAGAAATGACAATATAGGAACATTAGTCACGCATTAATTAATCCCGTGCTGGTCTATTAAATAAATCAGCGATGCCATTGACGCAGCGCCCAGTTCCAGCTCGCGTTTGCTTACGTTTTCAAATACATCATCAGGGGTGTGATGTACATCAAAATAACGCTGCGAATCCGGCAAATAGCCAATCAGCATAACACCTTTTACCTTGCCGGCCAACGGACCGATATCGCTGCCGCCACCGCCGGGTACCAGCATGCCCGAACCGTAAGGCGCAAGTAATGGCCCCCAGTTTTTATTTATTTTTTCTAATAGCGACGGTGAAGCTCCTTCAAAGGAAAAGCCGCGTGGTGTAAAGCCGCCGAGGTCAGATTCGATGGCCGCAATGTGTTCTTCTTTATTTTCGGCAGCCAGTTCAGCATATTTTTCGCCGCCACGGTCGCCGTTTTCTTCGTTCATGAAAAACACGGCCCTGATAGAGTTTTTAGGTTTGTAGCCCATCACTTTAAGCAAGCGAACAGCTTCAAGCGAACCCATCACACCTGTTCCGTCGTCATGAGCGCCCTCGGCTAAGTCCCATGAGTCCAGGTGACCGCCAACAGTGATGTATTTATTAGGATTTTCAGTACCTTTTAATTCGCCCACAACATTGAATGATGGCGCATCCGGTAAATGCATGCAGCTTTGTTTAAAATAAAACTTAACCTGGGGTAAAGATTTCATTTTAAGCATGGCGCTCAGCTTATTAGCATCATTGGTAGAAATAGCTGCTGCCGGGATATTCAGGCTATCTTTTAGATAAGCAGTGGCACCCGTATGCGGGTAATCATCCTGCCTGCCTGTTAAGGAACGTACAATTACACCTACAGCGCCATATTTTACCGCTGCCGCCGGCCCCGCAAAACGTTGGTCGCCGGCTGTGCCGTAAGCTCTTAGGGTTTCGATAAAGCGCTCATCAAACGGACGATTAAAGAAAACTATTTTGCCTTTAATAGCATCTTTGCCAAGTGTGGCTAACTCCTTAAGGCTGTGCAGCTCGATAACCTGTGCAGTGATGCCATTTTTTGGCGTGGCTACTGACATGCCCAGCGCAGCAATATGCACGCTGATTCTTTTATCACCTTTAATAATAGCGCCTTCTTCTTTCGCACCGCGCACCCAATGCGGCACCATACAAGGTTGCAGGTACACTTTGTCGAAGCCGTAGCTTTCCATCAGCTTCTTACCCCAGTCCACTGCTTTTTGCGCATTGGCCGAGCCGCTCAAGCGCTGGCCTATGTTTTTACAGAGGTAACGCAGGTTTTCGTAACATTTGCCGTTAACAAGCTCCTCGTCGTATATTTTACGAATCATTAACGAGTCCTGGGCTTTTGCCAGGCCGCCGGCTAAAATTAAGGCAGATAAAAGTGTAAGTTTCAGTTTCATTTTGTTGGTCAGTTATGCGGTAAATATAAGGAATAGCGAATTAAAGCGAAGCGATTTTATAGCGTTCGTATATGCGAATAATACCTTATTGGTTTAAATAACTATTTTTGAGGATAGACCGCGATATGCCAACAGAACATAAAATTGGGCGTTATATTGATCCCTTAAGTGATTTTGGATTTAAACGATTATTTGGCAGTGAGCCAAATAAAGATATTCTAGTTGACTTTTTGAATGAGTTATTTAAAGGCAAAAAGGAAATCGTTGATTTGGTTTACAATCCAACGGAGCATGCTGGCGACATTAGTGAATTCAAGAAGGTGTTTTTCGATTTACAGTGTACCGGCAGAAACGGTGAACAGTTTATCATAGAAATGCAACGCGCCGAACAGCGAAACTTTAAAGACAGAGTAGTGTTTTATACTTCGCGCCTGATCAATGAGCAATTGCAGAAAGGCGAAGGACATCACAATATAGAACTTAAAGAAATTTATCTCATAGCAATACTGGAATTCAATTTAAAAGATAGTCCTCCGGACCGATACCTGCATAATGTTGCTTTGACCAATACTGAAACCAACGAGATTTTTTACAATAAATTGGGTTTTAAGTTTTTGGAATTGATTAAATTTGTAAAAACCGAGGAAGAGCTTGACTCAGATCTTGACAAATGGTTTTACTTGTTAAAACACATGAGTCGGTTGCAAAAGGTTCCGACTGTTTTAAATAAACGTATTTTCCAAAAGGTATTTAAGATAGCGGAAGTAAGCAATCTAACAAAGGAGGAGAAAGAAATGTACGATTCGAATTTAAAAGCCCAATGGGATTATGAAGATTCCATAGCCTTTGCAGCGGAAAAGGCAGCGGAAAAAGCAGCGGAAATTGAACGCGCTAAGGCCCTGGAGGAAAAAAAGGTAATGGCCAAAACCTTTAAAAACTTGGGTATTTCTGCTGCTGATATTTCCAAGGGTACCGGTCTTTCTATTGAAGAAATAGAGAAGCTTTAACATACTTTTATTTCCCTACGATATCTTATTCCAACTCAAACCTTCCTGGTTTGATTTAAAAGCCAGGTGCAGGATTTGATTTTCCGGCAGTGCGAGCTGCGGGTCTTTTTCAAAAATGCCTTCAACAAATTGCCGCACTTTTATTAACAGTTCCTGGTCGGTAACCAGGTTGGCCATCTTTAAATCCATCACACCGCTTTGCTGGGTGCCTTCCAAATTCCCCGGACCGCGAAGCTCGAGGTCGGTTTCGGCTATTTCGAAACCGTTATTGGTTTTAACCATCGTATTAAGCCTGATGCGACCATCATTACTCAATTTATGGGTGCTCATTAATATACAATAAGATTGCTCTGCCCCGCGGCCCACACGTCCGCGCAGCTGGTGCAATTGCGATAATCCAAACCGTTCTGCATTCTCAATAATCATTACCGAGGCATTAGGGATATTTACCCCGACTTCGATAACTGTGGTAGCAACCATTATCTGCGTTTCCCCTTTTATAAAGCGGTTCATCTCGAACTGCTTGTCTGCCGCCTTCAATTTGCCGTGTACAATGCTGATGCGGTAATCCGGGAGCGGGAACTCATGGGCCATTGTTTCGATACCGTCTTCCAGGTTTTTAAGGTCGAGCTTTTCGCTTTCCTGTATCAGGGGGTAAACCACATAAACCTGCCGGCCTTTTGCAATTTCACGCTTCATAAAACCGAACATCGCCAAACGCTGATTCTCATAATAATGTACGGTTTGAATCGGCTTTCGCCCGGCTGGTAGTTCATCAATGATTGATATATCTAAATCGCCATATAGCGTCATAGCCAGCGTGCGGGGGATAGGAGTGGCTGTCATTACCAGCACGTGAGGCGGTATGGTATTTTTGCGCCAAAGCTTCGACCGCTGTTCTACGCCGAAACGGTGCTGCTCATCAATCACTACGAAGCCCAGGTTTTGATACTGCACCTTATCTTCTATAAGTGCATGCGTGCCTATCAATATTTTAAGCTGACCATTTTCCAACCGTTCATGGATAACTTTTCTTTCTTTTTGCTTGGTAGAGCCGGTCAGCAAGCCAATCTCGATAAAATCGTCACCCACCAGTTCTTTTACAGTGGCGTAATGCTGACTGGCCAGAATCTCTGTCGGCGCCATTATACAGCATTGAAAACCGTTATCCACGGCTAGCAGCATGCTCATAACAGCCACGACTGTTTTTCCACTGCCGACATCACCCTGTAAAAGGCGGTTCATCTGTACGCCACGCTGGGTATCCTGCCTTATCTCTTTTAAAACCCGCTTTTGGGCATTGGTTAACGGAAATGGTAACTTATGGTGATAAAACTCATTAAACGTATCTCCAACAACACTAAATATATTGCCTTTGAATTTCTGGCTATGCAGCAGCTTGTTTTTAAGCAGCTTAAGCTGTAGGAAAAATAGTTCGTCGAACTTTAACCGGTTCTGCGCTGCGTGAAGTTTTTGCGCATCCTCAGGAAAATGGATGTTTTTATAGGCATCTGCCCGGCTCATCAATTTAAACCGGTCGATGATGTAAGATGGCAGGTTTTCGTG
>JAZJZL010000025.1:4029-14238 GCA_040389845.1 Bacteroidota bacterium | reverse complement strand
TCCCGCCTTTATAGACGCAAGCAACAAGCGGTTTTTCCCAGGTTTTCTGCACCAATGCTACCGTCGAGACCAATTTTTTCCCTTCAATTTTTACCGCAATTTGCTGTTCCGCCTTTTTGTTCGGATACATCAGCAGGGGTTTAACTTCTTCGCGCATGGAGTTGGTTTTAAAGTCGGCCACTACGCCAACTATCGGCAGATGTAAGTAGCTGTCGAAACTGACGGTTTTGCCCAGGGCATCGATGGCATGTTTAAACCCGAGCTTGCGTATAAAAGTTTCGTTAACTACCAGGTTGCGCGCACTGTCGCCGGGGTCATAGCCTTTGCCTGCAATAAACTTAAGACCGAAAGTTTTGAAATAATCAGCGTCGGCCACTTTCATAAAAACATCAAAGCCCGGATCCTTGTCAACACCATTGAAGAAGAAATTGCTGGAATTGTTATGCTCGGACGATGGCGCGTCAGACGAAAAACTGGCCGAGCTTACACCCGGCAATGCCAATACCTGTTGTTTGAAACTGTTCAGGCGCGATAAGCCTACGCTATCGGCGGGGCAAGGTATAGCAAGCACCGCATCTTTATTAAAGCCGAGGTCGGCATTGTTTACAAAATCCATTTGCTTAACGGCGATGACCGTTCCGATAATCAGCAACTGCGAGATGGCGAACTGGGTAACCACCAGCACGCGACGGAGCGATATACCGCCAACGGCCGCTGAGTTGATTTTATTTTTAAGCGCCTGGATAGGTTTAAACCCTGATACGATGATTGCCGGGTATATCCCCGAAAGCAATACCACAGCAACTATTACGCATGCAAGGCAAAGCAATGTACCGGGATTAAAAAGGCCGATGCTATCGGGTATGCTGGTAATGTGTTTGAGCAATGGTAAAGCCAGTTGGGCCACACCTACGGCCAGGGCTGCTGATAAAACCACAATAATGGTAGTTTCGGATATCACCAGGCCAGTCAGCTGTCCGCGGCTGCTTCCCAGCACTTTGCGGATACCAACTTCTTTCGACCGCCCCACAGATTGCGCCGTTGAGAGGTTAATGAAATTGATGGATGCCATAATGACGATCAGCATTGCGATAAGCGACAATGTGCGCAGCGTGGACCTGCTGGTTATATGATCGCCAAGTGTATCAAAACTGGTATCGAAATGGAGCTCGGACAAGGGTTGTGCTATGGCAAATCTTTTCCTTACCGTACGCTTTTTGTTCAAACTGTTTGTCAGAAAAGCTGAGCATCTGCCTTTCGACTGTGCTTTGCAATACATTTTCCGGGAATTTTATGTATAGCTGGCAGTCGCTGCTGGTTTCATCCCAGTTGGGAGAATAATTATAGCTTTTCGCGTTCTGCTTCCAGGTGATATAGGAGATTAATACTTTTAACGGAAGGTCGGTATTTACAGGGACATCCTGTATTATGCCTGCCACCTTCAGTGTAAGCAGGTTGTCCATCCTTAATGTTTTGCCTATAGCGGATTGCCAGTCGCCAAAATATTTAATGGCGCTGCTCTTATCTATCACCACCATATTGGGGTCTTTCAGGGCCGACGGGCTGCCGGCGAGCCATGTAGCTGAAAAAATATCAAAAATCTGGGGCTCGGCAAACATGATACCTGTGTTTTCAACAAATTTCTTATCGCCGGTTGGATCGTTGTTGATTGCGGGTGCAACAACCTGGCTGCCATAAATGGCGTTTACGCCCGCAACGGTGGCCTGCGGGAAATAGCTACGGAAAGCATCAACAGCGGGGGTTGATATCCCGGCGCTATACCTGATGTTCCCTTCCCGAACTTTTTTGGTAACGATGCGATAGGTGCTTTTGTAGCCCGGCTGATAAGTATCGAAGCTTAATTCATATTGAACTACTACAAATATGAGCAGGCAGGCTGCAATGCCGACCGCCAGCCCGGCTATATTGATGGCAGAATAGCTTTGGTGGCGAACGATATTGCGCCACGCGATTTTTAAATAATTTTTAAACATAACACTGCGATTTAATTTCTGAACATGCCACTTATCTGTGGTTTCATGGTTCGAAATTATGGCCGCAAACCGGGGATAGCGCCCCATATTATAGGATGAACCTCCTTTTTTCAGCTCGTTTTTATATTCCGAGGGGTCTTTCCCTGTAAATTGTTTAAAGGCCCGGTTAAATGTGGTTTTGGAATTGAACCCAGACTCAAAAGCGATGCCAAGCAAAGTGATATGGTCATAAGCCGGGTCCTGCATGCAGCGGGCTACCTCGGCAACGCGGTACCAATTAATAAAGTCGGTAAAGCTTTTTTTGAAAACCGTGTTGATTATCCGTGATAGTTCATGAGGAGCCAGGTTAAGCTTTTCGGCCAGCGAATTCAAGCTCAGTTCTGCATCCCGGTAAAAAAGGTTTGCTTCCATTACTCTCTTCAGCCAGGCACCTTTTTGTTTCAACGCCGCCGGAACCTGTTGTTTTGAAGAGCTGGCCGGTATTACCGGCCCCACAACGTCAGGCTGAAGATATCCCGCCGCCGCTATCCAGACCATCACTACCCCTAAAACCAAATACAAAGGATAATAAGAGATTGCCTTGTGGTGGTAGTAAAAAATGTCTGCCGCGGTAAAAGCGATAAACAAAACGCATAACAACACAAAGCCCATTAACAATCGATTGAGCCACCGCAGTTCGTAACGATACCGGTCGCTCAGTTCATCAAATTTCATTCGGCGGTAAAAGCCTTCTATCAGCTTAAATGAATAATATAAATAGATGGCGACTGAAATGAATGCTGCTAGCTGTACTATCGCGCTCATCTGCTGAAAGACGACTGTATGATGTGCAGCAAAATCAGTCTTAATGGGTTGCCCTATAAAAAAGGCGAACTGTATTAATAAGGGACCGAAATGCAGCAGATCCCGCCAGCCGAATTTATGTTCCGTGCGGGTTATTTTAAGCACATAAAAATATACAAGTGGACCAAGTGTGAGCGAAAGTTGCGGCAGTAAATCAGTTCCAGGCCGCATATCGGTAAACACTATCGAGGTCAACCATAATATAATTACTGCCAAGGCCAGGCCAAGGAACCTGTTTGCCGCCCGGTTAGACTTTTTGGCAAACCATAACAACGCGGTAAAAGTAAGGCCGATAAATATCGCCCCGAGAAAGACCAGGTCATAAGGCGTGATGTGGAAAGTGTGTGTGTTCAATTGGTTTTATTGCGACAATCGTTGTTCCAAATAAATAACTCGTTTAAATATAAAAGATTACACTTTAATCCATGCAAATTACTGTAACGGAACCGTACATCGGAGCGTGCGGTTTTAATGCGTAATCGGGATGAGGCTATACGCGGGGCTTATGTATTAAAAATGCGCCCCGTATCTCACCCCGGGGCGCTTTCAACTAAATCTCAGATCTCATGCTTATGGACCCAAGTTCTTTACGACAGTTGATAGTTCATGGTTCATGGTCGAAAACAGCTTTCAACTTTTAGATGGAATGCAACCATTTACCGTCTGATTACTCACTTCTAAGACTGTTCACCGGGTTTGCCAATGCAGCCTTGATTGCCTGGAAACTTATAGTTGCCAATGCAATAAAGACGGCTGTTGCGCCGGCGGCAGCGAATATCCACCAATGTATCGCTATCCTGTACTCGTAACCTTGCAGCCAGTTGTGCATTATTAAATATGCAGCTGGGAAAGCCACCAGGCAGGATATACCGACCAGCTGCAGAAAATCCTTTGATAGTAAACCTGCTATGCCTGGTATACTTGCACCCAGCACCTTGCGGATACCGATCTCTTTAATTCTCCTTTCGGCCATGTAGACAGCAAGGCCGAACAAGCCCAGACACGAGATAGTTATAGCCATCGCGGCAAACAGGCTCGCCAGCTTACTCATCAATACCTCGCCTGTAAACATGGCGTTAAACTGGTCGTCCACAAATTTGTATTGAAACGGGTAGCCGGGATTGTTCTTTTTGATGATAGCCTCTATTTCGGCCAGCGTTTGCTGCGATGCTTTTTGCTGTTTTATGCGAACATAAAGCAGGTTTTGGTCCCAACGTGAAGACGGCGGTCTGCAGAAAAATATTACCGGGCCCGATTGTCCGTACATATTACCATAAACATAGTCGCTTACTACGCCAACTATTCTTAGGTTTTTAAACGACCCTTCTTTTTCGAAACGGGGCGATTGGATAATTTTTCCAACAGCACCGTTCTTGTCAATTATATTTGCCAGTGATTGGGTAACAATTGCATTTAAACTATCAGCGCCAAGGTCTCTGAAATCGCGGCCGGCGATGATGTGCATGCCCGCAGTCGACATAAATTCAGGTGTTACCGCACGGAAAGTTATACCCACTTTAGTATCGGGCAATTTACCTTCCCAGTTAAAACGGTCGTCGCTGTTACCGTCGGTAATGGTGGTATGGTCTGCTAATGCAGCGTTGTCAATCAAACCCGAATTCAGAAGCTGTTGTTTGATTACCGGGAAATTCTGCGCTATGCCGTGTTGCATATCTATCTCCACCAGGTTATCCTTATTAAATCCCAGGTTCCGGCTTTTCACGTGCTGTATCTGCATATAAATAACAATAGTGCTGATGATAAATACCACAGATATAGAAAACTGAAGCACTACCAGTCCTTTACGGATAAAGCTGGCGCTGCCTGCTTTTATTTTTATTCCCTTTAAAACCTTCACCGGGTCGAATGACGACAGATAGAATGATGGATAGCTGCCTGCCAGCAGACCGCATATCAGCATAATCAATAATAAAGCAGTGATATGAGCAGGATTGGCAAGCTCAAGACTAAGCGTTTTCTGCACCAGTGTATTATAGGCGGGCAATACCAGCGCCATAATAACCACCGCCACAACCGTAGCAATGGCCGACATAAACAAGGCCTCGCCGATAAATTGCAAAATCAACCGTTTTCTGCCCGAACCCAATACCTTGCGCACACCGATTTCCTTTGCGCGTTTTTCGCTTCTTGCTGTCGAAAGGTTCATAAAATTGATACAGGCAATCAACAACACTACCCATGCAATAAGCGAAAGTGTACGCACCTGTTTGATGGCCCCGCCCCCGGTCTCCTTGCCGTTGGCAAATTCTTCATACAAATGCCAGCGGTTCATCGGGAATAAAAACGCGGTGGTTTTTTGGGTGGCGTCCTTACCGTGGATGTAACGATACAGCGTTTTATTAACTGATGCCAGGTTTGCCGAAGGGCTCAACTCAACATAAGTGAACGGCCCGTAGCTATCCCATTTAACATCAGGCTGGCCGGATTTCATTAAATTGTACTGTATTTGGGCTTCGTAAGGCGCCAGCCATTCAAATTGCAGGGTAGAATTTCGCGGCAGGTCTTTTACCACGCCGGTCACGGTATAATTCACCTCGTTATTCATCTTTACAGTTTTGCCGATAACATTCTCGGCATTGCCAAAAAACTTCTTCGCCGCGGCTTCAGTTACCACAAGCGTAAACGCATTTGAAGAACTGCCGGCATTTCCCTTCACAAACGGCAGCGTAAACATGCTGAAAACCGATGGGTCGGCATAGCGGCCGGAGGCGTACATAGCTTTACCATCGATGTTGAAGAGGGAATTGAAATCACCGTCGGACACGCGGCAAGTGTTGGTAATGCCGGGTATTTCGGTTTTCATAGCTGCCGCCATTACGCGCGGCGTGGAGCCCATGGTAAACCTATTGCCGCTGTATTCCATGTTAACCTTTACGGCATACAGGTTGTCCTTTTTAACATTATTGTTATCGAAGGTAAGCTCATCGCCCACCCATAAAAAGATGAGACCTGCACAGGCGATGCCGATGGCTAGCCCGGCAACGTTCAGGAAACTGTAAGCCTTATTCTTCAACAGGCTGCGCATGGTGGTTTTGAAGTAGTTTTTGAACATAGCATTTAAGGTTAGTTAGTTTTTTTATATGACGTTATTCTCTATAGGTCGTTGCATTGATTTCAGTATGTTTTCACATATTAGTTGTTACGTTTTCTAACGTACGTATTAAATCGTAAATACCATGCCAATTACATAAATATTTATAAATCAATTAATTTAACAGAGATTCCCTTTTAAAACTGTACCAAAATCGAACGCCGAACGTTCAATTATGAACTCTTCTTGAGGCACATAAAAAAAACCTCCTGCATTTCTACAAGAGGCTTTCTATATGGTTGATTAATTAGCTTGTTATTTCTTCAATGTCGTTTCAAACAACTTGTATATACGCTTATACTCATCCGTCCAGCTGCTGGGCTGTACAAAACCGTGGTCTTCAACCGGGTATGAGGCAAGTTCCCAGTTTTCTTTGTGCAACTCTATCAGTTTTTGAGAAAGCCGAATAATGTCCTGGTAATTTACGTTTTGGTCAATCATGCCATGCAGCATCAGCAGGTTGCCTTTAAGGCCGTTGGCGAAATAGATTGGCGAGCTTATGCGGTATGATTTTTCATCGGTATAAGGTTCATTTAAAATAGCCGAAGTATAGCCATGGTTATAATGCGCCCAGTCGGTAACGGAGCGGATAGCGCCGCCGGCCGCCCAGGTATCGGGTTCGGTAAACATAGCCATAAGCGTAATAAAACCGCCGTATGAGCCGCCGTATAGACCAACATGTTTTGGGTTAACGCCATATTTTTCGACCAGCATTTTTACGCCGTCTTCCTGGTCTGTCAAATCCTTACCACCCATGTGGCGGTAGATGGCGGTGCGCCAGTCGCGACCATAGCCTGCGCTGCCGGAGTAATCAACATCAAGCACTACGTAGCCATTATCTGCCAGCATGTTATTAAACATATATTCGCGGAAGTACGAGCTCCACCAGTAGTGTACATTTTGCAGATAGCCTGCACCGTGCACAAATACTACAGCAGGTTTTGCCGGGTCGTAAAGCCTGGCGTAAACATCACTTCCATAGCGGTTCTTAAAGGTGATAACCTGCGGCTCGCGCCAGTTGTACGATTTAAATTCTTCACTTACTGAATTAGTTACTTTTTCCGCCTTTGCACCGGGCTTGTTAGCCTGTACGTATAACTCCCAGGGCTTGTTTGAATAGGAGTAACGGATAGCCAGCCATTTTTCATCAGGAGATAAAGTAACCTCGTTACCACCTTTCATGCTGGTTATTTTAACAGGTTCGCCACCTGTAACGGGCATACGGTAAAAATGCGTGATGCCCGGATGCTCCATATTGGCGGTAAAGTAAAAAGTCTTTTTATCCTTGGATAGTTCTAAAGTCTGTACTTCCCATTTACCGCTGGTCAGTTGCTTTTTTGTAGCGCTATTAAAGTCGTACATATAAATGTGTGCATAGCCGCTCTCCTCTGTTTCATAATAGAAATGCGAGTTATCGGTATAACCACGGGCGCCCTGGCCTGCACCGCCGACCCATGCCTCGTTGCGTTCGCGGTCCATCAGACCTAGTGCCCCTGTTGCAGGGTCGAGGCGCATTATCCAACGGTCTTTGTTATCATCGGCATCCACAAAAACAACGGCATATTTGCTGTCTTCGCTCCAGTAAGGGCCTTGTATACTTACCTTCCTGTCTTCGTTAGCTTTTGTGCGACGCTCCAGCTCTTTTGGGTAATCTTTTACGTAGTCAGGCAAATCTTTAATACCGGGAAGGCTTGAGGTTGTTATTTTATAAACGGTGTCCTTTTGCGTGTCGAACACATAGGATTCAAACACAGGCTGCGGGTCGCCCACTTTAGTGCGATTGGGGATGTCCTCGGTAAAGCCTGATCCTGTTACATAGTTAGGTACAATTGCACTTTTAACACCTTCGGGATATTTTGCCAGGCGATAGGTGATATACCTGCCATCCGGGCTAACGTGCTGTGCGCCAACCGAACGGTCATCAACCGCAATTTCTTTAAGCTTTTTCACTTCAAATTCTTTACGTTCGATGGAATCAAGCTTGCGGTCTTTATCCCTTACTTTAATAATATCGAACAGTTCCAGCTGTTGGGTTTTGAGCCAGCGCTCCTGGTCGTTGCCTGCTGCTACATCCTGGCTTGCACGGCGACCGCCGCCACGTCTTCCGGCTGCTGCTGCCGGAGCTGCCGCGGCTGAGTGCACAAAATTGGTAAGCTGCACCAGTTCGCTACTATTCAATTTCAGAGAGTACAGGTTGTCGCCTTTGCGGAATATCACCTTGCTTTCATCACCACTAAATACCGGGCCGCTTTCAAAATCGGTGGTATTGGTGAGCTGTTGTATTTTGCCGGTAGTTAAGTCCGACAGCCAGATATCGCCGTTCTTATCAAATAGCTTTTGGGTATGTTTTTTATTCCAGTCGCCAAACTCCGGTACCATTACGCGTTGCTCTTCCAGGCTCACTTTTACCGATTTGATGTCCGAAGGTGTTATGGCGTAAAGCTGGTCGCGGTCGGTATTTTCCGGGTTCCAGTTAAAATATATTTTTTTGCTGTCGTCGCTCCAATGGATGTTTGATGGCGAGGTGCCAATCCACTTCGGGTCGCGCATTATTTTTTCGATGGTTAAGGGGGCCAGGCTTTGCGCAAATACGCCGCTGCACCCTGATAAAAGCAGGAGGGTAAAGATTTTCTTCATGTCAGTTATATTGTTTTGCCTGATTAATGTTAATGTTCTTAACCGCCCTAACCAAAGCGCAATTAATCGGCAAGCCAAGATAAACAGTTTAATTAATCATTGCTATTTTTACCATCTTTTTGTTACAAAATGGAGATTAAAGGACAAGGTTTTACGCTTCGCGAATGGAAAGAATCGGATGTAACTGCACTACAACGCAATGCAAACAACCCGAATATATCCGCATTTTTACTCGACAGGTTTCCGCATCCGTATACTATGGACGATGCCGTTTGGTGGGTGAACCTCATGCTAAAACAAGACCCATTTTTGAATTTTGTAATTGATGTTAACAGCGAGCTGGCAGGCGGCATCGGTATTGAGCTACGCGAAGATGTTTACCGTAAATGCGCGTTAATCGGCTACTGGCTCGGCGAAAACTATTGGGGCCGCGGCATTATGCCCGAAGCGGTAAAGCTGGTTGTTGATTATGCCTTTGCCAATTTTGATATTCACCGGTTACACGCAGGGGTTTTTGGCAATAATCCAAGGTCTATGCGGGTATTGGAAAAGGCCGGATTTGTTAAGGAAGGCGTTTTGAAGAATGCTATTGTTAAAAATGGTATTGTGCTGGATGAGCATGTGTATGGTCTGAACCGGGATTAAACTAAGATTCACCGGATTAAAAGATTGAAGGATGCCTATTGCTTAGTCTGCTTCAAATCGGATAATCCTATAATCTTAAAAATCATGGTTCAAAACACGCCAGGAATTGACGCGGATACCGGCCGCTTCGGGGGCCTCAGCGCAGGCCGTGGCTAAGGCCCGTGCAGTATGAGCAGAAAGCCTGCCCGGGCGCCCCACAAATCTTACTTATGCGTCAACTTATAAACCCCATCAGCCCGCACAGAAAATACTGAACCATCTTTCAGCTGGTAATCGCTGATTATGTATGAATTCGGATTACTGTCGGCTTGAACCAGCTTTGTTTCGCCTGTTTTAATGTTAAGGGTGTAATAGCCGTCGATGTTCACCTTTGTATCATAGTTAAAACTTTGAAAATAGGTGAGCACATCGTTTTGAATGTTGTAGATAACCGGGAAGAAGACGCTTAAGCCCAATGTTTGCGGCGAAGTATAAACCGCCGTTTTGTTTTTGTAAACGCTGAAGCTGCTGGTGGCCACATTTGGCGTAAGGACATAACTTTGTACAAAACCATATCCTGTGGCATCATCTATTTCAACCAATCCGGAATTGGCGCTGAGGGTTAACGGCTGGGTAAGTTTTCCGGTAGTTGTATTAAGCAGCATATTGTCGCAGATGATATGGTTGAAACTAAGCTGGTCTACCGCGGCATAGTTAAAATCGTTTAATGAGTATTTTACTTTCGAAAGATTATCCAGGTTGATGAGCGATGCCGTATTATCGTAGTAAGAAGGATCGGCAACCAGTACATGGTTGTTAACAATCCTCGAAATACGGCCATAGTTGCTCGAAAAATAATTCACAAAAGTCATCTTCTTTGTGTCGATGTTATAGCGTGCGAGGATTGCGTCGTAGGTGCCGGCAACAGGCGCCGCGGGGAGGTTTTCGGTGGTGTTATCGCCATAAACAAGCAGTTCGTTATCCGAAACAGCCCGGACG
>JAZJZL010000025.1:0-4019 GCA_040389845.1 Bacteroidota bacterium | reverse complement strand
GGTAAGGTAAATCCTCAACCGCAAGCGTCTTCAGCGAAATCCTCTTTAGCTTCATATCGTTACTTTCATCATCGGCAATAAACAGGTAATTGCGGGATGGCGAAATATCAAAGCCGTTCGGCCCCATGCTGATGTGTGAGCTGAATATCTTCTGATAATTGTAGGCACTTACATAGCTGTGTGTGTAATCAGCTATACTATATTGGGTAATCCCATTTGATGCCAGGTCGGTTTGCACCAAAAAATTATACTTCACCCCCGGTTTAAAATCATAATTGAATGCGGCAGAAACTGTACCTGAGCCATCGTCAGTAACCGGTGCTGTTGCAAGTACAGCGTTATCCTGCTTTAAAATTGCTTTAAAAAGGTTAGTACCTACAACGTTCGGAAAGTAAAGCTTCAGTTCATGGTCAGACAGCGGGGCCGCTTTGAATGCTATAGCGCCGGCATCTTTTATAGTTGGTTTAACATTAACCGGCTTAATTTCGTCGTTAGCTTTTTTGCTGCACGCGCTCAGCAGCAGTACACTTATAATAAGGTAGAAATATTTCTTCATGCGATAGTTTTGATAGCGCCTGCAAATTAATAATGTACTTTGTAATAAGCGAGCACTATTATATTAATTAATCGTTAAACTAAGATTTATGGGAATAAAAGATTGAAGGATGCCGGTCGCTTTGATCCCTATAGTCTTCAAATCCTACGCATCCTGGTTCAGACAACCCGCGTATAATAGGCACAATCGCCCGCGTATTTCTACTCATCACAAAAACGTACCACTCCCCTCTTAATCAGGTAACAACACGCTTGTTCCCCGCCGCTTTCACCCCCTACCTTTACCAACGATAAATGATTGAAAATTATTGAATGACAGGGCGTTGCGGAGCCTTAAAAGGCAACCGGGGCAGGGCGTTCATACCGATACTATAAAAAGGACATGGCTGCAATCCTTATGCAGGGCAAACACATCTACCTTGCCCTGCATTAAAACGGCCTGAACCCGTAAGCCGAAAAGGGCAAAAAGAGTAGGCAAAAATCTATCTATCTAATGTTATGGCAACTACAAAATTTTCAAAGGCCACACCTATCTTTGTATCGGTACCGCCAAAAATGTCAATCGAACAAACTTTCCACGTAACCAAAGAGGTTTTAGGTTTAGTAGGCTGTCCTGCCTGCTATTCGGGCTTTCATTTCAACTTCATCGACGAGAGCGAAATTATCCACGCCCGTGTTGACGTAAAAGGGATTAATGTTAACGTTGGTATAAACAAGGGTTAACGCTTTGAAAAACCTGGACGAACTTGGCGTAGGACTGATTTACTTCCAGGGGTTCGAAGATTTTCTTGCATTGCATTCGTCATTGATAGATGTTGTTGAGATTGAGCCGCAAACCTATTGGTATGATAAAGATGATGAATGCAATGCATTTAAATACAACCCCGAGGTAACAGATTTTCTGCGGGCGTACAACCGCCCCAAACTGTTTCACGGGGTGGGGTACCCTGTTGGCGGCACCGTGATGCCGCCGCCCGAACATTTTAACACACTCCGGCAACAAGCCCAGGAACTGAATCCGGTTTGGGTGAGTGAGCACCTCAGCTTCAATTATTTTAAAGAAGACGGCAGGATAATTAACTCCGGCTTCCTGCTTCCGCCTGTGCAAACGGAGGAAAGCATAAAAATCGCGGCAGCAAATATCAATAACTACCGCGCGCAGATGAACCGCCCGTTCGCCTTCGAAACCGGTGTTAACTACCTGCAACCCCGCAAAAACGAAATGCCCGACGGACTCTTCGTGAACCGCATTGCCGAAGAAACCGACAGCTATATTCTGCTCGACCTGCATAATATCCTGGTAAACCAGCGCAATGGTCGCCAGAGCGTAAAAGAATTTTTAGAATACCTGGATTACGAACGCGTGATCGAGCTGCATGTAGCCAGCGGAATTTATTACAAGGATTATTACCTCGACGCTCACAGCGGCGCATCTGATGACGAGCTGATGGGCATACTGGAATATGTGGTCGGCAAGCTGCCTAATTTAAAAGCGCTGATGTTTGAAATAACGCCCGACTATTTCATGAAAGTGTCCGAAGCCGAAATTCGCGGTCAGCTGGTGAAAATGAAAAAGATTTGGGATAAAAAAGGAAGCCATTACAAAAGCTGGCGTGTGCCGTTAAGGCATAATGATAAGGCTTTCGACGAAAGCATATCCGTACGGCAATGGGAAAATACCGTAGGTAACCTGATTTTAGGCCGGGACCCGGAAACCGCTTTATCAATTGAATTATTGCAGGATAATGGCATCGGGATTGTTAAAGATCTGGTGTTCCATTTCAGGGGGTCGCTTTTGGTATCTATGTTTAGATTGACAACCCGTTTGCTGCGGCTGTCCGTAGGCGAGGAGGTGTTCAATATTTATATCGCTGACTTTTTCAGTAGCGCTTTACCCGAGTTGCTGCCGGTTATTTTGGCGGAGCAGTTTACAGGCTATATAAGCTCCCTTCCGTTTGAGATAAATTGCCTGAAAAGGATAATGGCCTACGAGCTGGCCACTATTCACACCGCAATAGACAAACAAACCCGCAATGTTATTTTTGATTTCGACCCTGCGCCTGTTATGGCTTCGCTCCAAAAAGCGCAATTACCCCAGGAGCAGCTAACCGAAAAACGGATTATGGTACAGGTGGTTTATGAAAAGCAACCTGTAATGAGTGAGCTGCCGGAGTTTGTGCCGGTGGTACATAACTAAACCAGGATTCGTAGGATTTTTAGGATTGACGGATTCTGGTTGGTTAAAAAACTTGTCATTGCGAGGGAGATTGCTTGCAATCGACATCGAAGCAATCTCTGCGCAGAACGGTAACGGACCTTCAACAAGCATGGTTTCCGGGATGCCGGCGAACAGGAAACCATGAGCTTTAACGTCCAGATGCAGTATGGCGAAGAGATTGCTTCGTACGCGTCTGCAAGCAGACACGCTCGCAATGAGGTGCATATTTGTTAGTTTACCAGCTTCCCGTCCAAATCAACAATCCTTGCAAAAGGATTTAAAAACTTATTGGCTAGCACGGCAAACTCTAATCTCGAGATAGGCCTGTTAATATCAAATTCCGATTTAAATTTATACTGACTTTTCCAGGCGCGCTGCATGCTTTTGTTGAGTACGGCAGGGTCGGTTAGGGTAATTTCGCTGATGAATGAAAGCGTGTTGCCTACGGTAAATTTCTCGCCGGGCTTCTCTTTGTTGAACCATAGAAAAGCGCGGGTGTAAGTTTCTTTTAGAACAGGTGCTACCTCAGCGGTGTTTACATCAGCATCGGGGTTAAAAAGGAAATTTGCAGATTCGCCCTGTACCTGCCAGCGCCCCCGCAGTAAACCTGTTGCGCCAATCTGCTGAATAGCCCTCCAGGCCGTGTTATCCTGGCGGATATCCATAAAAGGCAAAAGGTAACCTTTAAAGTCTAATATTTCTCCCTGAATGATCCGCGTTTGTAAATGCTGGGTAGTAGTCTTGAAAAATGCGCAGAATGCTGCTGTGGCACCTATCCCCTGCCCGAATTGTAATTGCAGTGGCAAAAGCTTGATATCATTTTCACCCGGCAAAGCTTTTTCCGTAACCAATATATTATCAGCTTCTTTAACCAAAGCCGCCCGAAGGGGTAAGAAAGATGCAGGAAAGGCTGAGTCGTTATTTGCGTAACCATTAGGCATGGCCTCCCAGGTGGCTATCGAAGTGCGGTATAATTTTGTATCTGCCGTTTCTTTACCGCTGTCAAAACTCTCCTGAAATTTCCCGCCAGCCCTGGTCGCCACTGCACCATCATCAGTAGCGTCTATAACCACACGCGCTTTAACGGTGAACTTATTACCGTTTTGCATCAAAGTTACCTCCCAGCGATCGCCATCCTTTTTTATACCCGTGAATTTGCTATCTGCCTGGATGGTTAGATTTTTTACAGTGTCACTAATTTTCTTCAGGACTGAAGTAGCCATTCCCTGCTCAAACTTCAGCGGGG
>JAZJZL010000024.1:0-10330 GCA_040389845.1 Bacteroidota bacterium | reverse complement strand
ATCGTTCCAAGGGTATAAGTTTTTCAAAAGTTAGCTGTTATAGAGTCCTTAAATATAATCAAATAACTAAGCTAAAAGTTTTCGAAAAAGGGCGGTTTTTTGGGAAAAGACAGCCTTTTTTACTTCTTTAGGGAATTTATTAACGGTAGATTAATATTGGACGAGAGTTTTTCACCGGAAGTCAGATAGAGATATGCCTGAGAGGGTAGATTTGGTTTATATAAATAAAATCATTTTAAACAAAGAGCAGCGCCGTTAGGTGCAAAATATTGGTAGAAATAGATGAAGGAATTTTTAGCGTGCCGTAGGTACGCAACCTATCCCGTTAATACCGGCATGCGGGGTTTCGTACCTACGGCACGAATTACCCAGGGCTATTTTTTACCAATATTTGACCCCTCTGGGGTCAATTGGAAGGGGAATTATTTCTTTACCGAGCTCAACACCCTATACCCAACCAATTCTTCCCATCTTGCACCAGCAGGTTTGTAATAAACCAATACCTGGTATTCATTCTCGGTTTCAAAATAACTGCCTTCAAGGGCAGTAATATCAACTTTGTCTTTCCTGTCAACCCAAACATAGGTGTAATCATAAACGCCTTGCTTCAAAAATATGCTGGCGACATATTTATCCAGGTTGGCATCAAATTGAAGCCTGCTGTCGGCATTTAGCTTATAGTCATTAAACCGGCCCACAACATATGGGGTTCCGGTATTGGGCTGCCTGGGTGTGGAAAGACTGAAAAGCATGTGCGCGTAATCAGCATCTATGCGCGGGTCGGTCCCGTCCTGGTTTAGGATGTAATAATTGCCGTCAAGATCGTACTCCAGCGTGTAATTTCCCCGGCTGCGGTCTGGGTCGGTCAACATCAGCACAGTGTTAGCCGTATCGCGGTAAATATGCTGTATGTTTTGAGAGTTAAGCTTCAATGTACGCGTATCAAAATGCCGGAATTCATTCACCGCCGGGAAATCATTGATGGTAACATCGCTGTAAATCAATTGCGAACCGCGGATATAAGTTGGCTGCGTGTTCATAATAGCCGTTTCCGGACGATTGTTCTGCATCACCAGCGTCCGGATTTCGCGGCTTGGGTTTTGCACCCGCTGACTGCCGTAATCAAGCGTAAAGTTTATTTTTTGGTTGGTTTGCCGGGTTGAATTGTCAACTGATGGCACAACCTCCGCAACCAGGCTAATTTTAGGGTTAACCACATATAACTTGCGGGTAAGCACCAGCTTTGTCGGGTCGCTGTCTTCATAAACCTTTAAAATATAATTACCCGGAATTTTTGGGGCGATATTTTCATTAGGCAGCTTCAGCTCGTAATGCGTGTATTTTTGAACGGTGGCCGTAGAGTAGCTGTAATTGTCGAGCCGGTCATCATTGTAATTTTTCAGGTATTCGGCGGTGGATATGTTGGAGGAATTCCAGTATGCATCGCAATGCTCGATAGTATAATGATAGTTAACGGTGCCGCCTTTCAGGTTATCAAAGCCAAGTGTTACCGTTTCAGCAGAGTTTAACGGAATAATGGGGAAGGACGCTTTTTTGGCCGTATTATAAAACTCAACGCTTTTTATTTCGTGGCGGTAAACGCTGTCGGTATAAGGTTGGGCGGAGGAAAACTGGACAAGCAGTGAGGATAATATTGCGATTAGGCCTATAAACCAAGTATTGTTCTTACTCATAAGGCAAATATAATCATCACACCAATCGGCTGTATTAGCACAGCTTATAAATATGTAGCCCTTTGCCTGGTAGCCGCAAAATGTGGTTTGTGAAGACACAAACCACGGGTGGGGTAGTTCAGAAAGCGAAAAAATTCCGAAATCGAAATTCCGACGGCATACCGCCTTCGCTTAGCGGTGGAGCACTTCCGAAATTCAACTACGCTTCCAGTTCCATTATTTGCTCTGCCAGTGTCTCCCACTGTAGCTGCACATGGCCAAGCTCCATTTTCTTTTTATCGTAGCTGTTGTTAATCTCTTTCATCTTTGCCACATCGTTATAAAGCTTGTCATCAGCCAGCTGAGCCTCCAGGGATTTTACTTCTTTTTCAAGCGACGCAATCTGATCTTCCATCTTGCTCAAATCCTGGTTAAGCTTTTTTAATTGCTGGTGCTTGTTTTCCGATGGCTGTGTTTTAACAGGAGCAGCAGCAACTTCTTTCTTCTCTTCTTTTTTTGGAGGAGGAGGCGTGCTGTTTTTATTCTCCAGCTTGCGTTTTGCAGACCATTCGTCGTATTCGCGGTAATTGCCAGGGTATTGTTTTATTTTCTGGTCTTCAATAAACCATATTTTATTGGCCACATTGTCAAGGAAATACCTGTCGTGCGATACGACGATAAGTGTACCCTCATATTGCTGCAACGCCTGTATCAATATATTAACCGACTGCATGTCCAGGTGGTTGGTGGGCTCATCCAGCACCAGGAAATTGGCATCCGCGGTAAGCGCCTTTGCCAGCGCCACACGTGATTTCTCGCCACCCGAAAGTACTTTTATCTTTTTAAACACATCATCACCGGTGAACAGGAACGAACCCAGTATGGTGCGCAGCTCTGTTTCCGTATGTTTTGGGGCGAATGATTGAAGCTCCTGCAAGGCAGTGTGTTCCAGGTGTAAGGCCTCCAGTTGGTGCTGTGCAAAAAAGGTCTGGCTTACGTTATGGCCGGTTTCGGCTTTACCTGTAAAATCATGGTCGGCGCCGGCAATGATGCGCAGCAGGGTTGATTTACCTTTACCGTTGGCGCCTATCAGTGCAATTTTATCTCCCTTTTCAATTATTGCTTCTGCATTAGTAACAATATCGATGGTAGGATATTTTTTGGTGATATGCTCCAAAGTCACCACATGCCTGCCTGATTGCTTCGAAAAGCGGAAGCTGAAGTTTACGGTTGGGTTATCATCATCCACATCGTCCACTCGCTCCATTTTGTCCAGCATCTTGATGCGGCTCTGTGCCATTTTTGCTTTGGAGGCTTTGGCACGGAAACGCTCGATAAGGCGTTCTTCCTGTTTTATTTTTGATTGCTGGTTTTTGAACTCACCGCGTTGTATTTCTTCGCGCTGGGCTTTCTCTTCTAAATAGAAGGTATAGTTGCCTGCGTAAACAGTCAGCTTGCCTTTGCGCGATTCAACGGTACGGTTAATAACCTTATCCAAAAACCACCTGTCGTGCGATACGATAACGATAGCGCCTTCAAAAGCTTTCAGGTAATCTTCCAGCCATTGGATGGAAGGCAAGTCAAGGTGATTGGTAGGCTCATCCAGCAGCAGGATGTCAGGCGCCTGTAAGAGTATTTTGGCAAGCATCACGCGCATGCGCCATCCGCCCGAGAATTCGCTTAGTTTACGGTGCGTATCAGCCTCGGTGAAACCAAGACCGGCTAATATTTCGTGCGCTTTGTATTCGATGTTATAACCGTCAAGCGCCTCAAACTCATGCTGCTTATCGCTTAGCTTATGCAGCAGGTCTTCGGTGTAATCGGTTTCGAGTTTTTTAAGGATAGTTTCTATCTCGTCGTGCAATTGGTTCTGGCGCTCAAAGGCTTCCATTGCCACGTGCAGGATGTTTTTGTCGGATGAATAGGATAGCAAATCCTGGTTAAGGTAACCTATGGTTAAATCCTTAGCCATAGATATAGCGCCTGAAGTAGGGGCATAATCGCCTACGATAATTTTAAGCAGGGTAGTTTTGCCGGTACCGTTTGCGCCGATAAGGCCGATTTTTTCTCCCGGTTTAATGTGCCAGTTAGCTTCATCATATAAGGCGCGCGCACCAATCTCGAACGTAAGGTTATTTATCGCTATCATTTCGGGCGCAAAGATACGATTTTTAGGGGGAAGGTTGTAGTTGAAAGTGAAAGGCTTGCGTCGCCAGGTTAATAAGAAGGTGCTTGCTAGATAACTAATAAACCGCTTTTTGAAGTCATCAACAAAATAAAGGACATGTGCTAATCCAATTTTTTATGAACTTTTAATATGGCAGGAGTTTCTGCAAGACTAAAAAAAGTAACGCCCCTTTCTTCGGTTACATGAATCTTCATTATTGCCCCTTTGCTTTGTTCTCTTATTGTTATCAATCTTTTTACCGCATCGTATTCCCATGAGTCAGGTTTTGGCATACCTCTCAAATGGGCCGACAGGGTAACGTGATGATCGGGCTTGAAGTCAAAAACCGCATTAGTAAATGGTTGTACAAACTGTTGTTTTAGCGCCTCTTTTTCTTTTGGATTCAGGCCGGGCATCTTGACATCAACAGCATCAACTACCCATTTTCCTGTTATATCTTCCCCCTGTTGATCAAGTTTCAAACTGGTAATCAAAACCAATATTATAATTAGATTTTTAATATGCATTGTAAAGTGTCTTAAATAGAAATATGACTTAACTTGCTGCTTCCATCCAGGTCTTTGCCATTAATGCTTCGCCGGCAATACTTGGGTGCACCCCGTCCAGCGTCCAGTAGTTACCAGGCGCAAGTTCAAGCGCCTTATCAAATGCTGTTTGGTAAGGTACAAAAGCTGCATCATATTCTTTAGCGATATCTTTTGCCGCCTTGCGAAATAAATCAAACGTTGGATACCATTTATCATTTACGGCACTTACGCCTCTCACCCCAAATGGCTCGCAGATTACCAGCTTTACATTCGGCAACGCTTTTTTGGTGCGGTCGAGGAGGGCGTGATAATCGTTAATGTAGTTATCGATGGTTCCGGTGTAGCCGCTGCTGATGGTATGCCAAAAATCGTTTACGCCGATGTGGATGCTTAGCACATTTGGTTTGATGTTTAACGCATCAACATCCCAACGGTCGGCTAACTGGTAAACTTTATTGCCACTGATTCCACGGTTGTGTATCTGCAGGTTCAGTTCCGGGTATTTTATTAACAGCTGCCCAGTTGTGAGCAGCACATAGCCGGTACCAAGTGTACCGGTATCATTTGGTTTGGTTTTGTTATGGTCGCGGCCCCAGTCGGTAATGGAGTCGCCCTGGAAAAGGATAACATCGTTTTTTTCGAGGCTGATTTTTTTGAAGCCGCTTTCGGCCACGGCTGCCTTAACAATCTGCGGCAGTGATAAAGCCATAGAAGCCAGTGTGCCTGCGGAAGCGGTTTTGATAAATGAGCGGCGGGAGGAGGAGTTCATAGGCAGGAGTTCATAGTTGATGGTTCATAGTTCATAGCCGGAATTGGGCTAATGGTTGTTTTGCTAAGATAGAAACTTGGCGGCAATAGTGTGGAGCTTTTTTTGTAGCTGCCATGAACCATCAACTATGAACCATGAACTAACAAGACTTTGTAAATCGGTGAAGCTTTTTGCAGCGGCCATGAACCATCAACTATGAACCATGAACCAAAAATCCTACCTTCGCAGCATGTATCAACTCATCAAGCCACTGCTTTTTAAATTCGACCCGGAGCGGGTGCATTACTGGGTAACCGCTAACTTAAAGCGCTTTAACCGGTTCCCGGGCGGGGCTGCTTTGAGTCGTGCAATATGGGATGTGGAAGACGATAAGCTTAAGCGCGAGGTGTTTGGATTAACATTTAGGAATCCCGTCGGCCTTGCAGCTGGTTTTGATAAAAACGGCGAGATGATGGGCGAGATGGCCAACCTTGGCTTCGGTTTTGTGGAGGTGGGTACGGTAACGCCTTTGCCGCAGCCCGGTAATCCCAAACCACGTATGTTCAGGTTACCAAAGGATGGCGGACTGATAAATCGTATGGGCTTTAATAACCTTGGCGTTGATGTAGTAGCTGAAAGATTGGCGGCATTCCGCAAATCAAAGGCCGGGCAAAAAGGATTGATTATTGGTGGTAACATCGGTAAAAATAAGGTTACACCTAATGAAGATGCGGTTAGCGACTATATCAAATGCTTCGATCGCCTTTTTGATGTGGTTGATTATTTCGTGGTGAATGTGAGCTCGCCCAATACACCCGGCTTGCGTGCGTTACAAGAAAAAGAGCCGCTGATGGAATTGCTTAATACCTTACAAAAGCGAAATTCAAAAAACGGCATCAGTAGACCTATCCTGTTGAAAATAGCGCCCGATTTAACAGATGAACAGCTGAATGATATTGTCGAAATAGTGCAGCAAACGGGTATTGCAGGTATTATCGCCACAAACACGACTATCAGTCGTGAAGGTCTGGTATCACCTGATGCATTAAAAAGTGAAACCGGGGGATTAAGCGGCGTACCCCTAACTAACCGCTCAACAGAAGTTATCAGTTATCTGCATAAAAAATCAAACGGCGCATTCCCTATAATAGGGGTGGGGGGGATACATTCCGCGGATGATGCTATCGAGAAATTAAATGCGGGCGCCTCTTTAGTGCAATTGTACACCGGTTTTATTTATGAAGGGCCGGGATTGATTGGGAGGATAAATAAGAGGATTTTGAAGATGGCATAGAGCCACCTGCACGTCGTGGCGAGGAACGAAGCCACCTCTGCATAGGATAGTCAACGGAACCTCACGTTGTGGGAACCTTGCACCCTGCATCCCGGAAACCACAACACGAAAACTCCATTACAGTATGGTGCAGAGATTGCTTCGAAGCACGTTGCAAGCAACGCGCCTCGCAATGACGGTGGATTGTAGTTAACAAAAAATCCCGTCAGCATAAACCAACAGGATTTCATATCATTCTGCAAAAGACGCAAATATTGCGTCTCCACATTATCTTATAAATAAAAATTACTTTGCAGCAGCGGCTTTAGCTAAAACTTCGTTGTTTAAAGCTATCTGGTTGCCTTTTTTCTCTGCACTGCGGCTTCCCGGCTCAATGTTGGTAGCCAATTTTAAAAATTGTACTTCTAAGCGTGAAGTAGTTTTATTTCTCCTGTCTTTTCTTTTTAAACGAGTAACGCCCATGGCTTTTAATTTTTAATGTTCTTTAATCCCGAGGTCGAAAGCGGATTCGAACCGCTGTAGGAGGTTTTGCAGACCTCTGCCTAGCCACTCGGCCATTCGACCTTTTTTTACAAGGTTGCAAAAATAGCAATTATTTATTGCCTGCCAAGTTTATTTCTGCTTATTTCTGCACAAAATAACGCCGTAGCTATGCCAACGTTCAATGACTCGGCTTTTCCGAGCCTTGGAATGGTTACCGGCTTACTTATTAAACGCTCTACGGCAGGCCTTACGCCATTACCTTCGTTACCCATAACCAATAAACCCTCGCTGCCAAATTGGGTGTTGTAAATGTTTTCGCCTTGCAGCATCGCCCCATATATTGGTAAATCGAGTTGCGGTAGAACGGTTTCAATATCAGTATAATGCACGTTTATTCGCGCCAGCGAGCCCATGCTGGCCTGTACCACTTTAGGGTTGTATGCGTCAACAGTATCGTCAGAGCATATTATATCAGCGATGCCAAACCAGTCGGCGGTGCGGATGATGGTACCCATGTTGCCGGGATCCTGCACACCATCTAAAACTAAAGAGAACTTTTGTTTCAGCTTTTGGTTATTAAGCATCGGATATTGCGGAATTTGCACGAGCGCGATTACCTCCTGCGGGGTTTTCAGGCTGCTTATCCGCTCAATATCTGTAACAGAAATATTATATAAATTTATTTTTCGGGATAAATTGAGCATTTTTGGGTCGAACGAAGCAGCGTGGTAAATGGCATCGATACGGTAATCCGAATTGATAAATTCTACAACGGATTTGTGCCCCTCTACCAAAAACAGTCCGTTCTGTTTACGCTCTTTTTTGTGTTGTAAGGATTTTAGTAAACTGACTTGAGATTTTGAAAGCATATATACAACCTATTAGTTCCCGCCTTACAATATTAAGTATTTTGCTGCTGTTTATCGGCAGTGGCTGCAGTTTAACGCGCCGGCTTAAGGGTAATGAGTCGTTGGTGCGCAAAATTGTGATCAAAGGGGTTGATAAAGAATTTGCCGATGCCGCTGTTTTATATGTAGATAAGGGCCAACAGCCCAATAACGTTATCAACCTGCAGTTTTACTACATGTTCAGCAAAAACGGCAAACGCGATATAGGCGAGCCGCCGGCTATACTGGATAGTGGCCTGGTGGAATTTTCGAGGATACAAATAGAGCGTTTCCTGCAAAATAAGGGTTATCTGAAGGCTAGGGTTACCGATTCTATCCAAATCAAAAAGAAAAAAGCCACGTTAACCTTCACAGCAGCTGAGGGACCTTTGTTCCGGATACGTAAATTACAGGACAGCATTGCCGACCCGTTGGTGAGGGATTTGTACCGGGTAAACCGCCCGCGATTTTCGCATGTGCAGCCGGGAGGAAGGTTTGATACCGACAGCCTGGCCTATGACCGTGACGAGTTTTACCTGGTGATGAAACGCAACGGGTACTACGATTTTTACCGCCAGTATATCAATTACGTGTTTGATACCACTTTCCGCAGCAGCGTGGTTGATGTTAAGATGATTATCGATAATCCACCGGGCAGATCTTCACACCCCATTTACACTATTAACAATACTGTGATAACCCTTACAAAAAGCACCGGCCGCACTACAGGCACTGCCGATACTATACGAGTGGATTCACAGTTCAGGTATGTTGATTATTCGGGGAAGTTTAACCCGCATGCCGTTACCAATTATATATTCCAGAAAAAAGGCGAACGGTACGATATTGATAAACAAACACTTACCACGTCGCGACTGTCTGAGCTTAATGTGTTCCGTAATGTGCCTAACCCCACTTATTTCAAACTGCCGGATAGCACGAACCGCTTGAATACGCGCATAGATATTACGCCGCTAAAACAATTTAGCGACAGGGTGGAAGGGGAGTTCCTGTTTAATGGCGGACGTTTTGGCTATAACTTCGGTAATACGTTTACCGACAGAAACGTATTTAAAAATGCGGCTATCCTGCAAATAAAAACTAATTGGAGCGTTTTGTTTGATAACAACAGCAGCACTGTTAATCATGCCGCCGTGCAAAACCAGGACTTGCGAGTGGGCGCAAGCATTATCTATCCCAGGCTAATAGTCCCTGGGTTTACGTTACCGATTTTTGGTAAATACAGCGTGCCGCATACCACCCTGTCAAGTAACTACCAGTTGTTTTACCAGAAAAGCCTGGTATCGCGCGAGAGTTTTACCAACTCCGTCACCTACGATTTTTACGAAACCGCGCACAAGCTGCACATTTTTACTCCTATAAGCTTTGAATATTCGCGCGGTAAAATCGACACTGCTGCACAGCGTGAACTGATACAAAAAAACTTGTATGCTTACAGTTATTTAATTGGCCGCACAATTTTTAGCATAGGGAGCCAGTACACCTACCAGCTAAATACCGACCGGCTAAATACATTTGGTAACTTTACCTATTTTAGGGGAAGTATCGATATTGGAGGAAATTCATTGAGCCTGCTCAGTAACATCATAAAGACCAAACGCGACACCGCGGGCAACCGTACCATTTTCGGCTATCCTTTTGCCCAATATACCAAGCTGGAAACCGACTTGCGTATTTACCGAAGCCTGGGCGGCGAGCGGCAATTTATCTTCCGTATTAACCCCGGCATAGGTGTGCCTTACGGTAATAGCGATGACCAGCACTGGATATTTGAAAAAGAGTTTTACACCGGTGGAGCAAATGACATGCGTGCCTGGCTGCCGCGCACCCTCGGGCCGGGACAATTTAACCGCGCTACGTTCTATGGTCCTTCAAGTGGAGACCCGCTAAAACCATCTGCCGGCGACCTGCTGCGTGCCAAGCTGAAATACCTGGACGAGTACGGCGAAATTAAAATTATTACCAATGCCGAATATCGCTACAAGCTCGCCGACGACTTTTTTGGCTCAAAGCTAAAAGGAGCTGTATTTATAGATGCCGGTAACGTGTGGCGCCTCCACAAGCAACCCAATCAGCCTGGCTCCGAATTCAGGCTCGATAATTTGCTGCAATCTACTGCGATGGATATTGGTACAGGTCTGCGTTTCGATTTGGCTTTCTTCGTGTTCAGGCTGGATGCTGCGTTTAAGTTTAAGGACCCACAATTTACCGGATCCGACTCATGGGTACTGATAAACCACTTCGGCGAGCTGTTTAAGGCCGGCGATTTTAAAGCCCGCTACAAAGCTGCCAACACCGGTGATACTTATAACTTTATGCAGCTGAATTTTGGTGTCGGAATGCCGTTTTAGTTTATGGGGAATGGTTCGTGGTAGATAGCAGAGCAGGGCACAGAGCTAACACGGAAGCTGTAATATTATGATATGACGAAGACCTGTCCTGCGGGAGACGCGAAACATCGCGTCTCCTACGAAACCCTCAATCGCTGACTCGTAGGAGACGCGATGTT
>JAZJZL010000023.1:56095-78606 GCA_040389845.1 Bacteroidota bacterium | reverse complement strand
AATGCAAAAGTGATGTTGGTTGATGGAGAAATATTTTCGTGGTATGGCAGTAGATTGGTAAAAGCAGTAGAGTATCTATTTCATTTACAAGACGAGTTGATAATTAGCTAATTAGCAAATCTACCCATCGACTAATTGAAAATAATGTGTTTTACTTTTTGAATATTGGTGCAAAACGCTATCTTTGCAATCCAAAATAAATCCTAACTGCGGATGTGGCGTAATTGGTAGCCGCACCAGACTTAGGATCTGGCGCTTCACGGCGTGGGGGTTCGAGTCCCTTCTTCCGCACTGAAAAAAGCCGTTAGCTAAAAAAGTTAACGGCTTTTTTATTTAAAATTCCACCAAACCGTCGTCTTTGGTCGGTCACCCAAAGTATAAGGCTCCCCAATGCGGGGTACGTTTAGCGGCATATTCAACTTTTTAGCAGCTGGCAGGAGTTTTTCTATAGGTTCATTCCAGGGATGGTCAGCTTCCACAAACTTGGCCCAGTGAACGGGTTGCAGCAAGCGGGCTTGTAGGTCTACAGCGGCTTGGGCGGCTTGCCCGAGCCAAAGGTGTGTCCATGGCCAGTTAGGGCTGTATTGCCCGCATTCCAGCAACGCCAGGTCAAAGGGGCCGTATTGCTGGCCTATTTGTTTAAAGTGCTGGCCATAACCACTGTCGCCGCTGTAAAACAGGCGGTAATGGTCTGCCTGTATTACAAACGACGCCCAAAGCGTCTTGTTTTCTTTGCCATACGTGCGGTTACTTTTGTGCTGCGCCGGTGCAGCGGTAATCCGCAGCCCACCGGCCAGCGTAACCGATTGGTTCCAATTCAACTCGATAATCTTCTTGCGGTCAAATCCCCAGTATACCAGGTCTGAGGCTATGCCCATCGGCACCACGGCCATTTTAATGCGGCTTTTCAGTTTTTTAAGGGTGCGATAGTCGAGGTGATCATAATGATCATGTGATATGATCAATACATCTATCGGCGGCATATCCTCCGCATGATAATGTGTTGTACCGGCAAACGCAGTCATAACGCCCGGCACCGGCCCGGAATGATTGCTGAAAACTGGATCGATCAATATATTGCCCTCCCCTGTTTTGATAAGCAAAGAAGAATGGCCGAACCAAACAATAGTTGGCGCAGTGGCAGCCAATGTTTTTAAATCAGTGTTAACCCAGGGCAGCGGATGAGAGGGTCTGCTGGTTTTAGGGCGGCGGTGAAACATCAGGTTATGCTTCACGGTAGAGTCGGACCGTTCGGCCAGGTTTTCGAAAGCGCCGTTTTTGTAGTTAGGCAAAGTATCTAACCGGGTACGTTCTTCACCATACGGGTTTTTACCAACTGACTTTATTACACCGCAACTAGCTATCACCATCAGCAACAGCGCTGCCATCCCAATCACCACAAATCTGTATTTCATACCTAGGACAGAAATAACGCTTAAAGCAGCCGGATGTTTTATCGGTAACTTTTCGACACAGTTGCATTTTATATACATTTGCTTATGCTCCCCGAAAAAGAAATTACCAAAATTAGCAAATTTCTAAGCCTTGTCTTGCGTCATCAGCCCGAAACTATTGGTATCGCGCTCGACGATAACGGTTGGATTAATGTTGATGAACTCATACAAAAATCAAACGCTGCCGGAGTTAAATTTGACTTCGATATCCTTAAACATGTGGTGGCAACTAACAACAAGAAACGATTCGCCTTTAACGATTCTCTTGACAAAATACGAGCCAGCCAGGGGCATTCTGTAGAAGTTGAGCTGGGCTACAAGCCCCAAATGCCACCGGAAATTTTATATCACGGTACGGCGATCAACAATGTGGCCTCAATCCTGTCAACCGGACTTGAAAAACGCCAGCGACAACATGTTCATTTAAGTAAAGACACCGAAACTGCCGTTAAAGTAGGCAGCCGGCACGGGAAGCCGGTAATTTTTGAAGTTGCCGCCCTGCAAATGCATAACGATGGATTTAAGTTTTTCCTGTCAGAAAACGGAGTTTGGCTTACAGATTTCGTACCTTCACAATATATTAGACACCCGTAACTAAATTCATAGGAGTTTCGTATAACGCTTAAATTTTTAAACAAGGATTAAACTATTTATATGAAACATTTAAAATTTCTGGTTATCGCCCTGTTGGCGTTCGGCGTTGCCAGCGCACAAAAAATCGAATACAAAAACAACATCATTAATGTTGATGGTAAAGACATTGCGAAAGTAAACCGCATTAAACAAAATTTTGGCCTTACCAGTAATTTTGACGTTTATTCCCTTCCGGGCAAAAAATTAATAATCGCTACCCTGGCTACGGAATTTGTGCCACCTAATGGCGATAACTCTTTCTTTTATTACCGGCTCACATTTTTAACTGCCAACCAGGTGGGTATCTTTGCTGTCTCCAGGCTTGGCGCAGAAAAGTCGTTTGCTAAGTTGATCGGCGGCGCAGGTATTATAGAAAATGATGACCTGGTTGCTGAAAAGGTGACAGAATTTATTGCCTACAAGAGCATGAATCCACAAGTGGCTGCCGACTACAGTACCGTTAGGCGAAGCTATATTTATCCTATCGTTTTGAAAGACGATAAAAGCATTACCCAGGAAGACAAACTTATCGGCCGGTTTAAGGATGTTTCAACCTCGACTGATCTTGATAGCTATGAGTTTAGCCTGCCCAATGGCTTAACCGTTGTAAAAGTTAGCTTTACCGGCGGTAACAATGCGCAGAATTTCGAAGTGTACACGGTGAAGGATAAAAACAGGCGGATAGTTCCGATTCCCACAAAGGATAAGGTTATGCTTGCCTCCGAAGGCCCTGACCGCAACTATATCGCGCTTGGCCGTTTATTAAAATGGCTGGTATCGAAGGATTATATTTAACGAACGTAGCTTTAAAAGAAAAGCCGCCAGCTCAAAAGCAGGCGGCTTTTCTTTTGATTATAAATTAGGCGTTGCACTGAAAACTGGAACGGTTTTTATACAGTTAGGGCATGCGCATCTGTTTGTATATCATATTATTATTTGCTTTATCATCCTGCACGCGTGTTGACGATAAAACAGAAAAAAACGATACCGAACACATCACCCATATCGAAACCGGCAATACCAAACCTTCTGAATTATTGAACTTTGCCTGTTCGCTCGAAGGTACACCTTATATGTATGGTTCTACCGATCCCAAGCAAGGATTAGATTGCTCGGGTTTTATAACCTGTGTATTTAAGCACTTTAACATAATCGTACCCCGCATGTCGGTCGACTTTACACCTGTAGATCATCCGGTTGCTTTAACACATGCCCAACCCGGCGACCTGATATTGTTTACCGGCGCCGATAGCACCATAAAAGTTGTAGGCCATATGGGCATTATTACAGCAAACTCAGGTAAAGGCTTAACCTTTATCCATTCCGAATCCGGAAAAAATATTGGGGTAATTGAAACACCGTTCGATGACTATTACAAGGCAAGGTATATCAAAACTATCCGAATTTTTCCGGATCCGGGTTTACAAGCACTGAGTTACGCCACCATCAAAAATTAGGGTCGAAATTAAAATAAATTGGGTTCGACAGTCCAACCATGTTGCCGCTCAAAGCCATTGAGCCAGGTACCTGCGGATACGCTGTAGCCGCCCCTTCTACTTCTATACGGTAATAGGTACGGCCAGTAGTTACAGGCGTATCGGTAAATTCAATAACTTGGGTTTGGCCATCTGTTTTAAGAGTTTTGAATTTATCCCCATCTTTTATCACATTAATGGTATATACAGCCCCCGCTGCAGTTTTCCCGGTTAATTGGACACGAAACTTTACCGGCTTGCCGGTTGATTTAACATTATCGCCCATCATCATATCCATTTTACCATCGTCATTAATATCGGCATAAAATTCAACGCGTGGTGCAAATGGGTTGGCGCTTACAGAAACGCGACCGTTGGTTAATGCATCTACTACCGCCTGGCTTGTGCGGGCTGTAGCAAATACCCAGGTAGTCGGTGTCCCAACATAGTTAGCCTTAGCCTGGTAGCTGTTTTTAGTGGCTTGTTCGGGTGTTTCAGGCTCACCGTGGTGTGCATCGCTCCCGCCCCTGCCGGTAAGCTTTCGGCCTGATGACAGCATATCGTCCCAAATCATTATAGCATTGGCATTTTTCGGCCAAACAGCAGAATTCCATACTTCGATAGAATTAACCATATCATACGAATATCCAAAATGGTCTTTTCCGCTTGGATGATTAGCGGAGAGGTGAATACCAAGTTCCTTTTTTATTGCGCCAACCACCACGTCGCGCTGGTCACGCACATCGTACAGCCGCTGATGATCGTAAGGCCTTGCTGAGAATACATTGCCGTGCCCGCGGGTTGTTGTCCATTCGGCGCCGTATAACAATAGTAACGAATCTGATTTAAATTCGGGATCCGCCCAGGTATTATGCGCCACATCACCGTTTACATGATTGTCATGGTCGGTAATACAGATATAATCCATGCCTACAGATTTTGAAAAAGCAATAATCTTTTTTACCGGATTGTTTGATGACTCTTTGCTATGGCGCGAATGTACATGCAGCTCACCCTTTAACCAAACGCCGTTGATAAGACTGGCAACCGGTGGCAGTTCGCCAAGTTCCGTAGGCGCCCATGGGTTAACATGCGCCGACTGACCAAACGCAGCCGTACTAAAACAACACACTATAATAAAGGCTGTGAAAATAAAGCCAGTCAATCGTTTTTTCTTTAAAAGTTGATTTGTATCCATTTTATTTTTTTGATAGAAGATGCATTTTGGCCGCAAGTTGTGCCTTTGATATTAGCAGAATATTAATTCAATTAAATGATGTAGAAATGTTACACTACGCTAATTGCGAATCTTCAGCGCTAGTACTTTATCGGTATTTACTTTCATAATAGTTTAATAACACCCTATTAACTTAGGATGGTTACGGGCTTTTCGATTACTCATAATTGTCGTTAAATTTCTACATTTTCAACAAGGCTAATGTTTATTTGATGATTTGATAACATTGATACCCTTCCTTTGCAGCCAATTGCGATAATCGTCATTACTACACTTTATGTTAAATCAAAAGGACTTCTTATGGAAAAAAATTACAATTATTCTTTAAAGAAACTACGTTGTCGCACAAGGCAAGGTTTCTTTCTGGTATTTACTTTACTACTTTCGGTCTTATCGGTACACGCACAATCAACCAGGGTTGTGACCGGTACCGTAACCGATGAAAAAAATGAACCGCTTCCGGGTGTAACCGTTTCCATTGTTGGAACTGACAGGGGAACTAATACAGACCTTAAAGGAAATTATTCTATCTCAGCAAAAAGTGATGATATCCTCCGATTTACATTCATAGGATATGTAAAAAAGGAAATAAGCGCAGGCGTGTCAGGCAATATTAACATCAACCTCGCCCCTGACGCGAAGCAGTTAAAAGACGTTGTGGTGATAGGCTATGGCACAGCCAGCAAAAGGGATGTCACCGGTTCAATCACTTCGCTTAAATCTGAAGAATTTAATGTTGGCGTTACTACTACCCCTGCAGAATTACTGCAAGGTAAAGTACCCGGATTGAACGTAACCAAGAGCGGCGACCCTAACCAGGCGCCATCGGTTGTATTGCGCGGGCCCTCAACCATACGTACCACAGGCGGCGCACAGGAGCCATTCTATGTTATTGACGGCATTCCCGGAGCATCGATTGACGTGCTTGCTCCTGCCGACATTGAAAGTATAGACGTATTGAAAGATGCTTCATCTACAGCGATATATGGTTCGCGCGCAGCAAATGGCGTTATCATTATCACCACAAAAAAGGCAAAATCCGGCCAAAACCGCCTCAATTACAGCGCTTATGCCTCGGTTGAGAATGCATCAAAAAAGATTGATATGCTTAACGGCGATGAACTGAGAAAGTATTTGGCAGATAACGGACAAAAAGCGCTGGCTAAACCTATCGACGACGACGGCTCGAACACCAACTGGCAAAACCTGATTGAAAGGACAGGATATTCGCAAAACCATAATCTATCGTATAGCGGCGCATCAAACAATGCTGAATACGGCGCCAGCGTAAACTATTTTAAAAATGATGGTATACTTAAACGTACCTCGTTAGAGCGCACAATCTACAGGGGATACATCAACCAGCGCTTTTTTAACGACAGGCTAAAGCTTAACCTTAGCTTAACCAACAGTAATTCAAACAGCAACGATATTGTACAGCAAAATATATTGCCGGCGATGTTGTTTTACCTGCCTACTGTTGGCCCATACAACCCGGATGGCAGCTATAAGGAAAACTATACCCGTACCGGCAGTGGTACTTTAAACCCGTTGTCGTTATTAAATAACAATACCATAAAAAGCAACGACAATAAAACGCTTATAAATGGAATTGTACAGGTTGATATAATAAGCGGTTTAAAGTTCACATTGAGCGGCTCAACCCAGCGCGATCAGTATAACTACAACAGCTACCTGAACAGCATGTCGGGCCTGGCTGTAAACTTAAACGGCGTGGCTCACCGTGCCGCTACGTTAAATACAAACACCATTGTTGAGTCGTATTTTAATTATGATAAAACTTTTGGGCAACACTCCCTGAAGTTCCTGGCAGGTTACTCTTACCAGCAAAACCGAACCAATGACGGCTTTGGCGTACAAACTCAAAACTTCTCGAACGATAACTTAACTTATAATAATCTATTCCTTTCTAACCCGGCTTCGGTTTCACAAATAGCTTTTGACAATAACCCTATATCTACCTTAAGGCTAATCTCCTACTATGGTCGTGTGCAATACCAGTTTGCCGGCAAATATTTGCTACAAGCCTCTTTGCGTGACGACGGTTCATCCGCATTCGGTGCTAATCATCGCTACGGTTTATTCCCTGCTGCATCAATCGGATGGAGAATTATAGATGAGGACTTTATGAAAAGGATGCCGATCTTCAGCGATCTGAAATTAAGGGCTGGTTATGGCGTATCAGGAAACAGCGTGGGCTTTGATGCCTTTTCGTCTATCCTGATTTATGGAACGCAGTCTGTTAACGGCACCAGCAGCAAGTTTTTGTATAACGGTAATATCACCAATGCTATCGGCGCTGTACGTAACGAAAACCCTGATCTAAAATGGGAAAGCACTGCAACAACCAATATCGGTTTGGATTTCGGTTTGTTCAAGAATCGCATAACAGGCTCTATCGATTATTATATCAAGAAGACATCTGACTTGATTTATGACCAATACCCGGTTTCGTTAACGCAATACTTTACACCTACTATTACTGCTAATGCCGGTAAAATAAAAAACACCGGTATCGAGGTTGTTTTGAACGGAGTGGTTGCAAAAACGTCCGATTTTACGTGGAGAACGTCGGTGAACGTTTCGCATAACAAAAACGTTATTGAAAGCTTATCGAACGGAAAATTCAACCTGCCACAGTTCTATACTGCGCAATTGGGCGGTAAAGGCCAATCAGGCAACTACAGCCAGATTGTGCAGCCGGGCTATGCCCTGGGAAGCTTTTACCTGTGGCATTACATGGGTAAAAACAATGCCGGCGTAAGTACCTACTTAAATGCTGCCGGTAATGTAATAGCCACCCAACCGCTTACCAGCGACCAGCGTATTGCAGGCAACGCACAGCCAAATATTATATATGGCTGGACAAACACCTTCATTTACAAAAACTTCGACTTTAACTTTTTAATACGCGGTGTAGCCGGCAACAAAATACTGAACGCTACGCTCGCCAACTTAAACAACCCAGCGGATTCCAAATTACAGAATATACCGAGGTTTACTTTGGGCGAGTCTTTCAACGACATCAATGGATACCTTATTTCTGATCGTTTTATTGAAAGCGGTTCATACCTGCGCCTTGATAACGCAACTTTAGGCTATACCATTAAGCCAGCAATTCAGGCTATAAAGAGCATCCGGTTCTACGTTTCGGGCAATAACCTTTTTGTGATAACCAAATACAAAGGCATCGACCCTGAAATAAACATAGGCGGCCTTACTCCTGGTATCGACAACAATAACTTTTACCCTAAAACACGCACATTTTTGCTTGGCCTAAATGCTTCATTCTAATCTGATATTAAATAAAATAACATGAAAAAGATATATATTTTTTTAACAGCCTTAACAGTAATTACTGTTAGCTCGTGTAAAAAACTGGACGTGCCGGTCGAGTCGCAATATGTTAAGGCGAATTTTCCAACCACGCCTGCGGATTATACGGCGCTTGTAGGAACGATATACTCCAACCTCTCATCAAATTTTGCGGTAAACTACTGGCGCATGCAGGAATTATCGACAGATGAGGCAATTTTGCCTGCCCGTGACGGTAACTTCGACGATGGCGGCCAATACAGGCAGCTACACTATCACACCTGGACATTTGACCACCCGAACGTTATCGGCATCTGGCAATGGGGATTCAGCGGTATAAATACCTGTAACCGTTTGTTAACGGTTATCGCCGGGTCAAACTCGTCGGCGACTTTAAAAACATCCTATACTGCCGAGATCAAGGCGATGCGTGCCCTGTATTATTATTTCATGATGGAGACTTATGGTAATGTACCCATTATCACAACTTTCCCGGTAGCTACGCCGCCCGCAACCCAGTCAAGAGCAAAAGTGTTCCAGTTTATAGAGAGCGAGTTGCAGGCTGTTTTGCCGTTGCTTCCTTCAAAAAGCAGTAATCTTGCCACAAACACACTTCAGTACGGTCGGCCAACTAAAGGTATGGTATTTGCATTGCTGGCAAAAATGTACCTTAACGCTGGTGTATACACCGGCACTACACGTTACCAGGATGTTGTTACGATGGCCGACAGCGTGCAGAACAACCAAAACTATTTCCTTGACGCCAAATTCAGGGATATATTTTTACCAACCAACGGTCCGCAGGTTAACGAAACCATCTTCGCTATTCCATACGATCAGCAGATTCCGGGAAACCAGTTCACCCGTTTTGGGTTCTTCTATTACCTGGCCCCGGCATACGGCTTTAATGTGGGCCTTAGTATCGCTATGAGCACTACCCCTGAATTTTATAATCGTTTTAACATACCGAATGACGCCCGTTCAAAAACATGGCTAGCCGGCCCCCAGTTTTACCCGGACGGCAACGGTGGCTTCACCAATCAGCCGGTGTATTATCCAAACACCACCACCCAGATTGTTATTACACCTAATTTGGTGCTGGTACCGCCAAAACCGATGGACGTAGGCAATACCATAGCCAGCCAGTCTGAAGGCGTCCGCTCGATTAAATACTATCCGGACCCGACCATGATACAGGCAAGCCGTCTGAACAGTAATGACGTCCCGGTATTCCGCCTGGCTGATGTTTACCTGATGAAAGCAGAAGCTGAAATGCGCGGCGCAACAACAACCGCCGTTAGAGGTGAAACGCAGACCCCGCTCGTATTGGTTAACAAACTACGTGCCCGTGCAGGCGCCGACCCTGCCGGTTCTATCGACCTTCCGGGATTGCTTGACGAGCGTGCCCGTGAGTTTTCATGGGAAGCATGGCGCCGCAATGACCTGATACGGTTTGATTTATATGAAAAGGAATACCCACTGCCAAACGATGTTTTACACATGAACACCGACCCAAGCCGCAGGTTATATCCTATCCCATCCACCGAGTTAAAAACAAACCCTAACCTGGTACAAAATCCGGGTTATTAATTACAAATCATCACAGCAGTCCCGGCAATTTACCGGGACTGCTTTATTATATGTTAAGATTATGAAAGCATTATTTGGATTACTATCAATTGCGCTGTTAACCGGCTTTACGCTTGATAAGGGTAATGATGATGTGCCTATTAACCATATCCAGGTTATTGGTTCGCACAACAGCTATAAACAATCGATTGCCCCCGCGCTATTTGGTTTCCTGCAGAAAAGGGACTCGGCTGGTATGAGTAAAATCGATTATGACCACATTAGTTTAACCGACCAGCTTAACCTGGGCCTGCTGGACCTGGAAATTGATGTATATGCTGACACCAAAGGTGGCCGTTATGCCCACCCGAAAGGCCTGGCCTGGGTGCCGGGACAACCGGCATACGATCCGGAAGGTGTGATGAACGAACCCGGGTTTAAAGTTCTGCATATACAGGATATCGATTTCAGGAGCAACTGTCTCACCTTTAATCAATGCCTTGCCGAGTTGAAAAAATGGTCGGACGAGCATCCTGACCATAACCCGATTTTTATAACGATGAATGCCAAGGACGAAAAAATGAAGAAGCCGGGATTTACGATACCGGAAAAATTCACCTCAAAAGTTTTTGACGATCTTGATAATGCTATCAAAGCCGGATTAGGCGCCAATTATTTAATAACTCCGGACGTGGTGCGCGGGAAATATAAAACGCTAAATGCCGCCGTGTTGCATGGCAACTGGCCTAAACTAAAAGATGCGAGAGGTAAATTTATTTTTGTTTTGGATGAAAAGGACTCAAAACGCGCGGCGTATATAGCCGGGCACCCCTCATTAAAAGGCCGCGTACTTTTCGCAGATGCCCAGCCAGGCACGCCGGAGGCCGCCATACATATAATGAATGATGCGAAGAAGGACAAATCGGCAATCAAGTCGCTTGTGAAAAAGGGCTACATTATTCGTACCCGTGCCGACAGCGATACCGAAGAAGCACGAAATAACGACAAAAGCAGTTTTACGGCCGCTTTACAATCCGATGCTCAAATTATATCAACAGACTATTACAAAAAAAGTACGCATTTTAAATCGGATTATGTGATAAGTTTTGATGATAATAAGTATTTCAGACTGAACCCGCTTTTTTGATATAAAGCAAGAATAAACTTAAACACGAAGACTTAACTGTTATCAAACCCGGCTGTCGTGGCCGGGTTTGCTATTTATTTTCATACCCTGCCCACATTATTAGCCCCAGATCCTGATAAAAATGCCCGCGCCTCCATCAATGCGAAACCCAGCAAATTTTGTCCATTCCAAAAATGAGGGTTATCGATATTTTCAGCGTCTTTTGATAAACCTATACCCCAAATTCTGTCTACCGGACTGGCCTCAACCAATATCCTATCGTTAGTATTTAATAAGTATCGGGCGTAATCAGGATGTTGATTGAACTTATGAATATTTCCTTTGGTGACGATGTCTGCCCTACTATCCCGCCAGGTTATTTCGTCAAAGCCCAAAACAGTTCGTCCTAACTTTTTTGCTTCACCAGGCTTATTACAACTGATGATTTTATCGTATGCTTTAAAATCACCGAACAACAGGGCTTTGTTCGCCATCATCCAGTGTTCGGCAGTCTTATAGGTTATACTATCTACGACAAAGGGTAATTCGAACCATTGACTAAAGCAGGAGTTATCGATGGAATCTGCGGCTTTTTTTGTATGTCCCCAAAAGAAGAGGAATTTTAGGTGCTCGCCGCTGTCGTACTTATCAAAAAGCCATTGTAAATTATAGGTAGGTGCCATGTTTTTCTGCAATACTTAATCTACCCAAAATACTACTTTATTCGATGTGCTCGAACCATAACTTAATTCCATTTCGTACCGGCCCTTCGGCAAATTATAATCTGCGGTATTAAAAATCACTATATGTTGCAGGTTGCTTTCCGCAGACAAAGACACTCCGGGTTTTAGATGATAATAATACCTTTTAAGGTCTTCTTCAGCGTAAACCTGCGATGACAATACAGCCTTATTATGATAGGATACAACCGATTGCCCTGTATTTAAATCTGTTACATTTCCCGAGAATCCCCATAACTCAGGTTTATCAAACAACAATGTTTGGGTTTTACCAGTATTGTTTGTTATCGCAATTGTAATAGCAATCGCCTGACCATATTTAATTGTGTCATGTTTCAACCTCACTGATAGCGTTACTTTTGAAGTATGTGTGATAAACGAGCTTTTTATAGACGCTTTTAGTGCAGAGTCCCTGTCTTTCGGTTTACCGTGCTGCTGGGCATTTGCACCAAACACCACAAACAGGAAGGCAATAAACAGAGAATCTGCATTTTTCATATCTAATATTTTAATAAACCTTTATCACCTGCCCGGTTCCAGCACCCAACACAGCTTTTAAATAAGCCTGCGTTACCTTATCCATCGCCACAGGTATATGCCCCGGAAAATACGGAAAATATTCGGGAGAATCTTCAACCACACCCGGGCTTACTGCATTTATTCGGACGCCGTTTTCAAGTTCGATTGCCGCGCCAACTACAAAGCCGTTCAATCCTCCGTTAACTGCGCTCAGCGCCGCACCATAAACGACAGGGTCGTCGCTTAATATACCCGATGTAAGGGTAAAAGAACCTTTAGGATTGATATAATGCTGGCCTATCAAAACCAGGTTTACCTGCCCCATCAGCTTGCTGTTGAGGCCAATCCTGAAATCGGCATCTTTCATAGCCGGTACAGGGCCAAAATGGCCCGCGCCGGTAACGCTCACCAGCGCGTCAAATTTACCGGCCTGCTCATAAAGCTTTTCAATGGAATCAGGCGAAGTAATATCCACCTGCAAGTCGCCGCTTTTTGAGCCGGCGGTAATTATTTCGTGGTCTTTTTTTAAGGCAGCGGTTATGTGCTTGCCTATGGTGCCCGAGGCGCCTACGATAATGATTTTCATAGATTAATTATGGTTGTGGTTGTTAAATACTTCTTTTGCATGTGCTAGTGCATTGCTTACGGCTGCACCGCCGGCATAAAAGGTCATCTGTAAAATTACTTCAACTATTTTTTGTTTGGAAGCGCCGAGTTTCAGCGCAGCGTCAATATGTGCTTTTAACTGGGGGACGGTATGGCCAAGCGTTGTGCAGGATGCTATCAGCAGGTATTCGCGCGTCAACAGGTCGAGTCCGGGTCTGGCCATAATACCCTGCATCGCCCACTCAATGGTCATGTCCACAAAATCCGGGCAGATGTCTTTCAAATTATTTACCAGCTGTTCGCCTGCTTGTCCGCCGTGCAGCTCATTTAATAGCGCCAGGCCTTTTTGATAAGTTTCTGATTTAGTATTTTCCATAGTTTTTTTTGACAAACGTAAGCCAATACTTTACATTTGTCAAGTAATTACCTTTTTGTCAAGTATTGACAGAAAAGTAATAATTATTGATTATCAATATGATAGCAGACGAAATAATTTCAAAAAAATATGATGAGGCCTGCGATTGTCCCATCACATCAGCAATTGGCGTTATAGGCGGCAAATGGAAGCCGGTTATTATCTGGATTTTAATGGGCGGCTCTAAACGTTTCGGCGAACTGCACAAAACTATCCCTGGCGTTGCATTAAAGGTTTTATCGAGACATTTAAAAGAACTGGAAGCCGACGGAATAATTACCCGTAAAGCCTACCCCGAAGTTCCGCCCCGGGTAGAGTATACCTTAACCCCTAAAGGCAAGGCTTTACAGGGAGTAATGGATCTTTTAGTTGACTGGAACCGGGAATACGTAATGCAGCCTGCTTAACGTCCATCTGCTACATCGTTTTGCTGAGCGGCGTTTAAATGATTAGCCTTCCATCTGGCAATCGCACTATCGAAAAAGTATTTTGTTTCAGCGTTGTTAGCCTTTACATAAACGCTGAACTTCTTGCCATCTAATTTAAAAATTTCCAGCGACGACGCGTTAGTCCCTCCCTCAGCATAATGCGTTTTTATAGAGTCTATATCCGGGTACAACGCATAGTTAACGTGACGTTTGCTCGTGTCTCTTTCGTCAGTCCAATAAGCAGCGATACGTCTGTCCGTATAAAAATTGCCGGAAACCCTGATTTTATATTGCGAATCGAACAGGATGATGTTCTCATTCTGGGCCAGCAGGCCTAAGCTCCGGATATAATTGATGTGATTACGCGATATAGCGCTGCCCTTTTGTACGCCCGGCTGGCATGATGATAATCCGTACAATATCACGAAAAGGCCTATCAGCTTTAAATTTTTCATTAGTACCGGCTTTTTTATGGCGTACTAAAGCTAATACTTTTAAATCAATTCGTTAATCAGCCCGGCAAAATATGACGGTGCGTCAAGTAATCGACTGCCATACCATGAAAACATTTCACCGTCAACCAGCCTGATTTTTGCCTGAGGCACTATAGAATGCAATTCATCGATGTGCTTTTCTTTAAAAGGATAAGGCTCAGAGGATAGTAAAATTACATCCGGGTTTACCTGCTGTAGCTGCTGTACATGTATTTCCGGGTATCGCTCCAAATCAAAAGCATTTACCAATCCGCACTTTTGGAGCATGTTATCGATAAAGGTGTTCTTACCGGCTATCATATATGGTTTCCGCCAGATAAAATAGGCCACCTGCAAATTTGATTGAGTAAGCTGAAGCTCATTGAATTTTTTGCTTATCTCCTGGCTAAGGGATACCCCGGCTTCCGCTCTACCGACTAATTGCCCAACACCTTCAATCATTTCAAGAGCATCGTCGAGGTTATAGATGTCACTTATCCAAACCGGGAGATGTTGCATCAGCTCCTCCAATTGGCTGCGTTCATTTTCTTCTTTATTAGCGATAATAAGGTCAGGTTTTAGCGATTTTATTTTATCAATATCAAGCTGCTTGGTGCCGCCAACTTTTGTGGTCGATTTGAATTTATCTTCCGGGTGAATGCAGAATTTGGTTATGCCGATAATTTCGTCATTCAAGCCTAAATGAAATAATAATTCTGTCTGGGACGGAACGACTGAAATTATCCGTTTGGGTACGGATGGCAAGTTTATAGTCCTATTAAGTTGGTCGGTATAAATGGGCATCGTTCGTCAAACTTACGAAGTCTTTGAGACTTCGTAAGTTTTAATGGTTCTCTTTTGTCTTCCGGACTTTACTGATTATATATCTGGTAAATACCGCTTACCGTGCGGTCATCAGATGAACCGACCAATACCGTAGTGATCTTTTTTTCAATCATCAACTGCTCGGCGTTGTTGATTATTTCATCATCGCTAACAAAAACAGGTGTTACGGTCATCATGCCGGAAACAGTCAATTGCGCGGTATCAGGGTTTTTAAATAATGCCCGACGAAGGTCACCATCTGTAACAATGCCCTGCACGTTACCGGCGTCGCCCACTATCACCATACCTAAACGTCCTTCGGACATTTTGAGCAATAGCTCTGTAAACGATGCATCTTCATTTATAAAGGGTAGCTTATCGGTTCGCATTAAATCTTTTACCCTTACCAACAGCTTACGGCCAAGGCTGCCTCCCGGATGAAAGCGGGCAAAGTCTTCATGCTGAAACTGTCGGCATTCCATCAGGGCAACAGCTAATGCATCGCCCATAACCAGCGCAGCGGTTGTTGACGAGGTCGGCGCCAAAGCCAGCGGACAAGCCTCCTGCTTAATGGCGATATTTAAATGATAGTGGCTGTTTTTGGCAACAGTTGAATTAGGGTTCCCGGTGATTCCAATAATAACATTTTTGTTCCATTCTAAGAATGGAATCAGTTTGAGCACCTCGTCTGTCTCGCCTGAATAAGAAATCAGGATAACCATATCATCCGTACCTACCATCCCCAGGTCGCCATGAAAAGCCTCCCCAGGATGCAGAAAAAAGCTCGGCGTGCCGGTGCTGGCGAAAGTTGCCGCTATCTTCTTTCCAATTATACCTGATTTACCAATACCGATAACAATTAGCTTACCTGTATTTTGTAAAATCGCCTCAACTACCTTGCTGAACTCGTCGTTAATAGCATCGGCAACATAGCGCAACGATTCTATCTCAGTATCAAAAACTCTTTTGGCAATATCTTTCATTTCAGCTTACCAATGGCGCTATAACTTTTTCCAAATCTTGCAATTTAACCATATTAGGGCCATCGCTCAGGGCGTTATCAGGGTCAGGATGTGTTTCCAGAAAATAGCCATCTGCACCGAAAGCTTTGGCGGCAAGTGCCATCATAGGTACAAAAGTACGGTCGCCGCCGGTTTTACCGCCTGCGCCGCCGGGGCGCTGTACGGAGTGCGTGCAATCCATACAAACCGGGTAGCCGAAGTTTTTCATATCATAGATATTCCTGAAATCGACTGCAAGGTTGTTGTAACCGTAGGTATTGCCACGTTCTGTTAATATTACCTGGTTATTGCCAGCTTCCGCCACTTTTTGCGCAGGATAGAACATGTCCTGCCCCGAAAGGAACTGCGCCTTTTTGATATTTACTATTTTACCGGTTTTAGCGGCAGCAACCAACAGGTCGGTTTGACGGCATAAAAAGGCAGGTATCTGCAATATGTCGAATACTTCGCCAGCTATGGCAGCCTGGTAGCTTTCATGAATATCGGTTATCAGCGGCAGGTTGAAACGTTCCTTAACTTTCTGCATCATTTCGATACCTTTTTCAAGTCCCGGACCGCGGTATGAATGGATTGACGTGCGGTTTGCTTTATCGAATGATGATTTAAAGATTACCGGAACATTGTACTTCTGCCCTATTTCGGCAACCTTTTCGGCTACTGTATACAGCAGTTCCTGGTTTTCCATTACGCAGGGGCCTAATATAAAGAACGGCTTTTGCCGTATTTGGTCGAATAACATAGATGTGGGATTATTAGTATGCAAAGATAAGGAATTACACGAAGTGTCACGAATTGAAGCGAATTACACGAATTCTCTACGTTAGACCGATCCTTGACTGCGTAACAAACTTCAAATTCGTGTAATTCGAATAAATTCGTGCAAATTTGTGCCTATGAACTATTTCGAATTTTACGATATCCCCGAATCATTCAACCCGGACGTTGCCCATCTTAAAAAGAAGTTTTACGAGCTAAGCAAAAAATATCATCCTGACTTTCATGCCAACGAGAGCGACGAAAAACAGCAGGAAATTTTGGAGCTATCTACACTGAATAATAAGGCGCATCAAACTCTTACAGACTCATATAAGCGTTTAGAATACGTCTTGCGCAGTCATAATTTGCTTGAAGACGGCGCAAAACCGCAACTGCCCGGAGATTTTTTAATGGAAATGATGGACATTAACGAACGCCTGATGGAAATTGAGGACGGCCAACAACTGGGGCAAATAACCGGTGAAGTACTTGCTATTGAGGGCGATATAGAAGAAGGTATCGCTAAGGCAGCGGCCGGTTATGAGTCGTTAGATGACACGGCAAAGGAAGACCGCCTAAATAAAATTGCAGATTTATACTTTAGACAAAAATACCTGTTGCGAATTAAGGAGAGTTTAGATACATTTGCATCCCGCTTTTAGCGGAACTGCCGAATAAATGCCCAGATGGCGGAATCGGTAGACGCGTTGGTCTCAAACACCAATAACTTCACGGTTGTGCCGGTTCGACCCCGGCTCTGGGTACCGAGCCCTCCTGAGAAATCAAGAGGGCTTTGTTTTTTATTGCATTTTAATTGCCCCTTTGCTAAACCTGAGTGGGCGTCGCTCGCGGGTAACTTGCATGGTAGAGCATTTTGACAATCGTTCGTATTACCACATCATTCGCCACAATCAGAAAAATCCTAAAAAATCTGCTTAATTCCGGTTCAGAAAGATTTTACCAGCGGCATTGCCAGTAATTTTTCGTCGAGCAGCGTAATATCGGCCCTGTGTCCGGTCACCAACAAAGCTACCTTTAAACAACAATCGGCCTTGGAAACCTGAACCCGCCGGGATGTAAGGCGAAGCGCTTTAACTGCATCTTCCACGCCTTCTATATTATTATAGTCAGCATTGGTGAATACAATAACGAATAGCTTGTCACGATGAACTTTATCGATATATCTTTCTAACAGGTTAAATAACAGCAATACCAATAAGGTAAGTACCGTGCAAATAAGCGCCAGGGTGTAATTTCCCGAGCCGGCAGCCATACCAATGGCTGCGGATATCCAAATCACAGCAGCAGTAGTTAAACCGCTTACCGTTATATTATCCTTAAATATTACACCTGCGCCAATAAAACCAATGCCGGTTACAATATTGATATTCACACCCGCCCCGGCCCGCTGCGCAACCATAGTATAAATTGTTGAACCAAGGCAAATCAATATAATCGTGCGGAAACCTGCAGTTTTATTTTTATACTGCCGCTCAACGCCAAGTAACCCTCCGCAAACAACTGCAAGGGCTACCTTTATAAGGTCGTGAGTGGTAATATCAAATTCTAAAGCAGTCAACTTAATAATGAATTAGTGATTTAAAACTCCTGTAATCTAAGAAACAAAATCGGTGTAATCATCCTCCAATCGGAGGAAATCCCCAAAAAAACAAAATCGGTGAAATCCCAATTAAAATATTTTTCCCGGATTCAATATGCCATTTTCATCAAACACCTGCTTTATGCCGCGCCAAAGGGCAAAATGCACCTCGCTGTATTTGATAGGCATAAATTCTTTTTGTGCCAGGCCGATGCCGTGCTCCCCGGAAAGCGTGCCGCCAAGCGATACCGTTAGCTTGAATATTTCGCGGATGCCATCTTTTAATTTGGTGTTCCAGTCCTCATCGCTCATTTTACCCTTAAGGATGTTAACGTGAAGATTACCATCGCCTGCGTGTCCATAACAAATTGATTCAAAGCCATATTTATCACCAGACTCTTTTATTCCTTTAATCAATTGCGGCAAATTTGCCCGCGGCACAACGGTGTCTTCCTCCTTATAAATAGAGTTCGACTTAACGGAAACCGCCATGGTACGGCGCATGCGCCATAACTCTTCTTTTTGAGCGGCGGTATCGGCAAACAGTACATCGTGACAATCAAATTCTTCCAACACCTGGTTTATCTTTTCGCAGTCTGAAAATATTACATCCTGGTTGGTGCCATCAACCTCAATTAACAGGAACGCTTCTGCCCCATCTTTTAGGTCGAAAGCGAGTCCATCTTTTTCAATCACCCACTCTATCCCCCTGCGTTCCATAAACTCAAGCGCAGATGGTACAATCCCTGCTCTAAAAATAGCAGACACCGCCGCACAGCCTTTTTCGTTTGAATCGAATGAAGCAAGTAAAAGTGCATCCTGGGTGGGCCGGGGTATAAGCTTTGCCACTATTTTAGTAATGATACCCAAAGTACCTTCAGAACCAATCATTAATTGTGTTAGGTTATACCCGGATGCATATTTTAAAGTATTGGCGCCAGTCCAGATAATTTCACCAGAGGGCAGCACTACCTCAAGATTAAGTACATATTCCCTGATTGTACCGTACTTAACTACCCTCGGTCCGCCGGAGCCATGCGACACATTACCACCAATAAAACAGCTGCCCTTGCTGGCCGGGTCTACAGGATATAGTAACCCTTTCGCTGCAACCGCATCCATAAACACCTCTGTTACAACACCTGGCTCTACAGTTGCCTGCAGGTTTTGTTCATCAATTTGCAGCACTTTATTAAAACATTCCATGCTGATTAACAAACCTCCCAACACCGGCAATGCGCCACCGCTTAAGCCAGTGCCTGCGCCACGAGGCGTAACGGGGATAAGCTTAGCGTTACATAACTTCATCAACTCTGCAATCTCCTGCGGCGTTCCGGGTTTTACAGCAACTTCAGGAAAATATTGCAGGTCTTCCGTTTCGTCGTGGCTGTATTTCTCCAGGGCATCATAACCGGTAACTACTGCATCATCTCCCACGATTTGAGTTATCGCCGCCAAAATATCCGGGGTAATTTTATTAAATTTCATATAGTAATAACAATGTTCGAATAATCAACCTTTCCTTTTAACGGTGGGTTTAACTTTTTGACACTCACGCGTATAGAATCGGCAAATGAAAACCGCGCTTTAATTTCATCAGCAATAGCCTGGGCAACGGTTTCAATCAGTTTTGACGTTTTTTTCATTTGTCCGTCGATGATATTATAAACCTGTTCATAGTCGACCGTATTGCTTAATTTATCGTCTTTAAGGTTATTCAAAGGTTCGAAGTTTACGTCAACATCAACAATAAATTTGCAGCCAAGTTTTTGCTCTTCGGGATAAAACCCATGAAATCCAAAAAACTCAGCGCCTTGAAGGGAAATGGTTATCATGATTCAAAAGTAGTAATGATTTCACCGTTTACAGAAAATGATTTCACCGATTTATTGAAAGCGATTTAACCAATTATAGGATGGTTCCTATGATAACAACTGGTCATTTGAACTTCATCAACTCACGAACATTAGCGTATTTCTTACACACATCAAAATCGGTGAAATCATTCTCAAATCGGTGAAATCCAAAAAAGAACTATCTTTGGCCACCAATTATACACTAACTATATGTCGAAGAAAGATACTTACGAATCGCCTGATTATTACTTACTGGATGAATTGCTTAGCGAAGAACACAAACTTATACGTTCAAGCGTGCGCGACTGGGTAAAGAAAGAGGTAAGCCCTATTATTGAGGATTATGCACAGCGGGCCGAGTTTCCAAAACACTTACTAAAAGGCCTTGCCGAGATAGGCGCTTTTGGCCCAACCATCCCGGTTGAATATGGTGGCGCAGGTCTTGATTATACAGCTTATGGCATCATTATGCAGGAAATTGAGCGCGGCGATTCTGGTATCAGGTCTACAGCTTCGGTACAGGGCTCGCTGGTTATGTATCCTATTTATGCATACGGTTCTGAAGAACAAAAACATAAGTATTTGCCCAAATTAGCCACCGGCGAGTTGATGGGCTGCTTCGGCCTTACTGAACCAGACCAGGGCTCTGATCCTAGCGGCATGACCACCAACTTTAAAGACGCCGGTGACCATTACCTGCTTAACGGCGCTAAAATGTGGATATCCAACTCACCTTTCGCCGATATCGCCATTGTTTGGGCAAAAGACGAAAGCGGAAAAATTCGCGGCTTAATAGTTGAACGCGGCATGGAAGGTTTTACTACGCCGGAGACACATAATAAATGGTCGTTAAGGGCTTCAGCCACCGGCGAGCTTGTTTTTGACAACGTTAAGATACCTAAAGAAAATCTGTTACCCAATGTTGCAGGTTTAAAAGGACCGCTGGGCTGTTTAAACCAGGCACGCTACGGCATTGCCTGGGGCGCACTTGGCGCTGCTATGGATTGCTACGATACGGCTTTAAAATATTCGAAAGAGCGCAAGCAATTTGGTAAAGCCATAGGCGCTTTCCAATTGCAGCAGAAAAAGCTGGCCGAAATGATAACCGAGATAACCAAAGGCCAGCTATTGGTGTGGCGGCTTGGTATCTTAAAAAGTGAAAACCGCGCAAGCCCTGCTCAAATTTCGATGGCAAAACGCAATAGCGTTGAAATCGCGCTGAGCATTGCCCGCGAGGCGCGCCAAATGCTTGGCGGTATGGGCATAACAGGCGAGTATCCTATCATGCGGCACATGATGAATTTGGAGTCGGTTGTTACATACGAGGGCACACATGATATTCATCTTTTAATAACCGGCATGGACGTTACCGGACTGGAAGCTTTTAAATAAAAAAGGGTAACCTTAGTCAGTAATTTACGTTTAACCGAATACGAAATACAGTCACGTGTGACTGTATTTCGTATTTTTGCGTTTACATATTGATTAAGGTGCTGCACTTCATAAAACGTCAAACCATTCATTCCTATAAGCTCTATTTGCTTATTTCAGCGGTCTTTTGTCTTTTATTTTCCTGTAATAAAAAAGAAAAAGGTGATAACGGCGACTATTCCGAACAATTCAAAGCGTTTAATACCGAGCTGGCTAAGCCCATACACCATGTTACACTAAAACAGGAACAGGTCTTTATCGATTCAAGCTTTCGCGAAATAAAGAATCCTTATATCAACGATATTTTCAGGTACTACGGCTTAAAATATCTGTACTACAAAAAGGGTATCGACAAACCCAAAATCGCGCTTTTATATGCCGACAGCATGCTGATGATGGCCAAAAAAAGTGTAACCCGAAAACAATATGTAAGCAACTATGCTGAAGCTAACTTTGCTATGGGCGATGCTTATTTCAGCCTTTCGCAATTCAGCCCGGCTTATCAATGCTTTTACCAGGGCTATTTTATGGGTAAAAATAACCTTAAGAACGAAATACTGGCCGAATACACTTACCGTATGGGCATGGTGATGTTTAAGCAGGCGCATTACCTTGAGGCGGCTAATTATTTTAAAGAAAGCTACAGGCATAGCTTGTGGTACAAAGAAAGTTTCCAGTCGTTTTACCAGCGGCAAGAGCTGTTAGACAACGTTGGCGAAAGTTTCAAGAACAACGGCAACATTGACAGCGCATCTACTTATTTTACCAAAACCATTGATTATATCGATACCGCCGGTACACCTTATAACGGCCCCGGTCAGGCCAGGCTTAAGGACGTTGCACGAGCTGTGGTTTATGGAAATCAGGGTGAAATTGCTATGGCCAAAAAGCAAAATACGCTCGCAACACAACTCCTTAAAAAGAGCATCGACATCAACCTGAAAAAAGGTAACGATTATGGAAACGCCGAACTAGTTGAGATAAATCTGGGCAAGCTGTATTTCGCCACG
>JAZJZL010000023.1:0-56085 GCA_040389845.1 Bacteroidota bacterium | reverse complement strand
ATCAGCCATTCCTTTCGTTATTTAAGGATTTGCGCAATCAGTTGGATACCGTTAAAAACGAAGAAGCAGAAACCAACTGGAATTTGTTGATGGGCAAATATTACCAGCAAACCGGCGACATGGACAAAGCCTTTGACCATCTTGAAAAATACAGCGCCTTAAAAGATTCGATAAACAAACGTTCCAGCTCGCTGAAAGAAACAGACGTAAACCAGCAACAAGCCAATTACGATAAGCAATACCAGATTGAAAACCTGAAAGACAACAATAAGCTTCAGCTGATTTATATCTACCTGGCGGTGATTTGTGCCGTGATGGCCGTGATTATCGTGATTTTGGTTTACCGCAATTGGCGAAAATCAAAAAAAGACATCAAAAACGTAAGCGAGTTAAACAGGCAAATCAACCTGCAGAAAAGCGACCTCGAAATTACACTAGGGGAACTTGAATCGAACAACCAGGAGAAGGACCGCATTTTGCGAACCGTAGCGCACGATCTGAGAAACCCCATTGGGGGCATAGCATCGCTAACATCTGTACTGCTGCTTGATGATTTAAACGAAGAACAAAAAGAACTGCTCGGACTTATCAAAGAAACCTCTAACAACTCGCTGGAGCTTATCAATGAGATTTTAGAGGTTACTAATAATGGCACGAGTCAACTGAACAAGGAATTGGTCGATATCAATTCACTGCTGACCCGCAGCGTTGAGCTGCTGCGCTTTAAAGCCGCCGAAAAAGAACAGGCAATAAAACTCACGGTACTTGATGAGCCTGAGAACCTGTTAATCAGCCGCGAGAAGATATGGCGCGTTATCAGTAACCTCATTACTAATGCTATTAAATTCAGCCCGGTTGGCGGAACTATTCATGTGGGCGCATCAGTGAATAAAAATGAGCTACGCATATCTGTAAAAGATACCGGGATCGGTATTCCGGAAGATGTTCAGGATAAGGTATTCAATATGTTTACCGAGGCCAAAAGGCCAGGCACAGCCGGCGAAAAATCTTTCGGACTTGGGCTTTCGATAAGCAAACAGATAGTTGAAAATCATGACGGGAAAATCTGGTTTGAAAGCAATACCAAAACAGGAACCACCTTTTACATTAGCCTGCCAAGGCAAAAACACAACAAGCGTACAACTAAAAACACAGAAAAAGCAGAGTCGGCTTTTATATAGATATATTTAAAAAGAACTGAATTAATAGTTAATTTAAGGCTTTAAAAATCAACCGCTTATTACCCGTTAAATATGCCTCGCTACAAAAATGGCTTTATTGGGCACAACCTTACATTGGTGCTTACTTTGCTTTTAGTGGCGATAGCAGGGCTTGCAGGTTCATGCAAGCAGGAAGCGGAACCATCTGAAAAGACAGTATACCGGCGGGTACTTGACTCCGCTTCTACCATGTATGACACCGGTGATAAAAAGAAGGCAATTTCACTGATTGATTCTATTTTCCCCAGGTACAAGGGTTTAACATTAACAGAAAAATTCGGCTACTACAATCTTAAATATAATTATGCCTATCATATTAAACGCGACCGTATCCAGGCTATGCTTTATGCCGATAGTATGCTGGATTTATTTGACAATGCCGACAAAAAATTAAAGCATGCCACACAATATGGGCAGGCTCATTTTTTTAAGGGTGATGTATTGTTTGATAATAACCGGTATAACGAGGCCTACAAATACTTTTACCAGGGAAAAATTATTGCGAGTAACAACGTTGACATCTGCATAATAAGCGATTACAGCTACCGCATGGGCATGGTTTTATATAAGCAGGGTCATTACCGCGAGGCTGCCGAAAATTTTAAAAATAGCTATAGCGAGCACGGCACCTGCGCCATTACATTCAAAACGTTTTATCGTAAACAGGAACTGCTGGATAACGCCGGTATATGCTACAGTAAAATTAACGAGAACGACAGCGCCACCTTTTTTTTTAAAAAAGCGCTGGCTTATATCGACGAAAATAAAGAGCGGTATAAAACAATCCCTATTCCGCTTGACATGGCGCGCGGCGTTATCTACGGTAACCAGGCAAATGTTTATATAAAAGAAGGCAATTATTTGCAGGCCAAAGAATTACTTAAAAAGAGCGCTGCGATAAACCTGCGTAAAGGAAACGACAATGTAGATGCCCAGCTATCTGAGCTGAAACTTGCCCATATTTATTACAGCACCAACATGCCCGATTCGCTTTTTACGCTGCTGCAAACGGTACAGCGGCAGAGCGATACTATCAAGAATCGGGACGTTCAGGCTGACTGGAACTATTTAATGGCCAAATATTGGATTAAAAAGGATGATGCAAAAACGGCGTTGACTTATTTTAATAAATATGACACACTGAGAGACGACATCGCTGCAAAACAAAAGAAACTACAGGAAGCAGATGTAAGCGAGCAAATAAAACGGCTGGAAAAGAACCACGAGCTTGATGAGCTGCAGAAAAACAGCCAGCTGCAAAACGTATTGTTGAAGGTGGCGTTGATATTTGCTGTTTTACTTTTTGCTATCATATTCCTGGTGTACAGGAACTGGCAGCGTTCAAAAAGGAATATTAAAAACCTTGACGATCTTAATGAACAGATAAACGACCAAAATGATACGTTAAGCCACGCTCTTGGAGAATTAGAAGTAAGCGGCCAGGAAAAAGACAGGATATTGCGTACTGTAGCGCATGACTTGCGTAACCCTATCGGCGGTATCTCATCATTAACTGGATTGATGGCAGAGGAAGCGGAAACGGATGAGCAAAAGGAAGGCATTAACCTGATAAAACAGGCTTCCGAAAATTCAATCGAGCTTATTAATGAAATATTAGAAGCCACCGGCAATAAAAAAGCTTTATTGACCAAGGAGCTTATTGACATCAATATGGTTATCACCAACAGTATTGAATTACTGCGTTTTAAAGCTGCTGAAAAAGGGCAGCAAATTACGGCTACGCTGTTGGATAAGCCTGTTGAACTAATGATAAATCGAGAGCAAATCTGGCGGGTTATCGGCAATTTAATCAGCAATGCTATAAAATTCAGCGCGGCAGACGGCACCATTGAAGTTATAGCAGAGGACCGCGGTGCCGGTATCCAAATAAGTGTAAAAGATAATGGTATTGGCGTGCCGGAGCAAATGAAGGATAAGGTCTTCAATATGTTCACAGAAGCGAAGCGGCAGGGTACCGCCGGCGAGAAATCGTTTGGATTAGGCCTTTCTATTTGCCGGCAAATAATTGAGGCGCATGAAGGCAAATTATGGCTGGAAAATAATCCGAAAGGTGGCGCAACATTTGCCTTCAGCCTGAAGAAGTATTTTATTTAACGTCCCTTTAAAAACTCGCCGTACCATTTACCCGAAGATTTAACAATCCGCTGCTGCGTTTTAAAATCGATATGGATCAACCCAAAACGAGGATGGTAGCCCTCTGCCCATTCGAAGTTATCAGTTAGGGTCCAGATAAAATAGCCGTCTACCTTAACGCCTTCATTTTTAGCCTTTAAAACTTCCTTTAAGTAACTCTGCAAATAAGCCACTCGCTTGGGGTCATCCACGTTGCTATCGACGACCATATCAGGAAAAGCAGAGCCGTTCTCGGTAATATATATTTTTCTTATCCCCGGATAGCCGTTAAATTGTTTAAGCATGTGATAAATGGATGGCGGGTAAACCTCCCATTTCATATCCGTTAGCTGTACGTTGCGTTTTTCGGCCTTTACCAGAGATGCGCCGACGTAAGGGGTGAAAAAAGAGTTCTTTACTATCTCCCTGGTATAATTCTGAACGCCAATAAAATCAAAGTCGAATTTCATGGCTTCTTCATCGCCCGGCTGATAATATTTACTGATACCTTTTATGGTTTTAACTTCCGTGGGATAACCCAAACCGAGAACAGGCTCGATAAACAAGCGGTTTAACAACGAATCAACGCGTTTGGCAGCAGCTATATCTTTAGGTTTATTGGTATGCGGTTCGATGTATGAACAGGAAAAAGTTGTACCTATTTCGGCATCGGGCAGTAATTTCCTTAATACCCTCCCTCCTTCTGCCATACACAAAACTGCGTGATGTATAGCCGGCAGGAAGTTTCTGAGCCCTGTACGGCCGGGGGCGTGAATGCCCAAAAAATAGCCGGCACCTGTGAAAACGCCGGGTTCATTCATTACCATCCAGTGCTTAACCCTGTCGCCGAAGCTTTGAGCGCAAATGGTAGCAAAGTTTGTAAACCAATCCACAATTTCGCGGTTTGTCCATCCCCCTTTATCTTCCAAAGCCTGGGGTAAATCCCAATGATAAATAGTTAGCCAGGGCTCTACACCTTTACTGATGCAATAATCAATTACGCGGTTATAAAAGTCGATGCCGGCCTGGTTAATTTCACCGGTACCAACAGGCAGTACGCGGGTCCAGGAGATAGAAAAACGAAAGCACGGGATATTGAGCTGTGCAATAATATCGATATCCTGCTTGTACTGATTATAGAAATCACAGGCTTCGCGGTGGTGGTCGTTGTTAAGAATCCTGTTTTTCCTGGATGAAAACACATCCCAGATAGATTCGCCTTTGCCGTCAGCATCGCAGGCGCCTTCAATCTGGAGGGCAGCCACAGAAACGCCCCATTTAAAATTATCGCCGAAAAGTTTTCTATTGAGAGTTGTGTCCTTTGAGGTGCTTTCCATTAAGAGCTATTGTAACGCCAAATTGTGCATTACAACTAAATAAAAGAAATTTAAACGTAAATAGTTTTTAGTGAATGAAGGAAGACTTCATGCTTCTTAATATCATCCATTCACGAAAATTAGTAAACAGCTTCGAAATTTTTACAAGGAACTTCATAAAGTGTTGCTTTTATTTAAGTTAAAGGTAGTGATGTGATATAACCCGGGTGTGTTGCTATCATTATGTTATTGTTAAGAAGGAGAGTCAAGAACCAAGAGCCAGGATAAAGATCGCACATAACTACCTTCGCCGAATAAAGCGCGGTTCAACTTACGATTAGCCTATATACTTTTTCTGTCTTAGCTCTTGATTCTTGGCTCTTGATTCTTGTAATTTTACCGGATGAAAAACTTCTTTATCCGCCTGTTTAACTACGATAGGTTTGCCAATGAAAGCATTTTGGAGGTACTTATCAATTCGAGCCGGCCTGAAAAAGCAATTAAATTAATGGCGCATACCCTGGCTGCTCAGCAGGTTTGGTTTAACCGCTGTAAGGGCCTGGTTCCTTATTCAGGAGCGCTTTGGCAGGATGATGGAAATATAGATGGATTTGCTGCAACCATCAGAAAAAATAACGAAGACTGGATAACCTATTTGGAGATGCTAACCGATGGTGACTTTGAGAAAATCATCAGCTACAACAACATGAAAGGCGACCCTTTTGAAAGTAGACTTAACGATATTTTAATCCACATAATAAACCATGGAACGCATCACCGGGCGCAAATAGGCCAGCACCTTAAATTTACAGGCGCCGAAACCTTGCCCGTGACTGATTATATTGCTTTTAGCAGACAAATAAATCATTAAGCCTTTTATTTGTTGCTTATTTTTGACGCACATAACCACATGATGAAAAAAATTATCCCGGCAGTATTAACCGCGACTTTGCTTTTTGGCTGCGCAGGTAAAAAGGCAGAAAAGAAAGCCCTCCGCGACTCGCTAATGCAGATACATGAAAAAGTAATGGCTATTGATGAGAAGGCAACCAACAACCATATGAAACTGGATACGCTGCTTAAACAAGGTACCCTGACTAATAAAGATTCGGCGACGATGCTTAGCAAAAATTTAAGTACCGCCGAAGACGCCATGGAATCGTGGATGAGTCATTACGAGGAGAAAAAAGGGTGGTCGGACGATGAAGCTATAACCTATCTGCGCGCGCAAAGGAAATTGATGCTGTCTATCGACTCGCAGCTTAATAAGGCCGTAAATGAATCGAGCCTGTATCTCAAAAAAGTAAAAAAATGAAGAAACTGATTTTTTGGACCGGTATAGCTATTATGTTCACCGCTTGCAAGTTTAATGACGATAATGCCCGCACGCTTCCTATTATGGGCAACCGCGAACCGGTTACCAAAACCGTAAACGGGCAGCAGGTAATAGATACTATTTATCAAACTATCCCGGCATTTAAATTTGTTAACCAGTACGGCGATACCATTACCGATAAAAGCCTTAACGATAAAATATATGTGGCCGATTTCTTCTTTACCACCTGCCCGGACATTTGCCCGGTGATGCACCGCAATATGCTGCCGGTGTATAACGAATTTAAAAGTAATCCCGATTTTAAGATAATCTCACATTCTATCGACCCTAAGCACGATACCGTGCCGGTATTGAAACGTTATGCCGATAAATTGGGCATTGCCGGTGATAGCTGGTGGTTTTTGCATGGCAGCAAAGATGTTACCTATACCATCGCCAAAAGTTACCTGGTATCGGTGCTGGAAGAACGCCATGTGCATGATGGCTATTTTATCCTGGTAGATAAACAAAAGCGTGTACGCGGAATGTATTTGGGCACCGATGAGCAAAAGGTTAAGGAAATGGTTGCGGATATTAAAGTATTGATGGCGGAACCCGACCAAAAATCTGCCAAATGAAAGCCGGGATTATCGGTATCATATCGGTCTTTCTGACTCTCCTAATAGCTTCATGCGAGGACAGCGGTAAGGTGGAGTTTAACCGTTACTACGCCAATGGAAGCGCGGTTTACCAGCAGCACTGCCAAAACTGCCATGGCGCTAGTGGCGAGGGATTACGGGGATTGATGCCGCCGCTAACTGATTCTATCTATTTAAAAAATAACAAAAGCATGCTTGCCTGCTTTATAAAAAACGGGCTGAAAGGCAGAATTACCATTTCGAACAAACAATTTGAAGGCGAAATGCCCGCATCCGGCCTGGCTCCTGTCGAGATTGCGCAGGTACTTACTTATATAAATAACTCATTCGGCAATAAAGCGGGCACGTTTACTACTGAGCGTGTGAATGCTGATTTGAACAAATGTAAATAAGGAATATAATCGGGATGATCACCAATATAGCGATGGGTTTAATAAATCTGTCGATATAAAAAATGGCGCCAAAAAGTTTAAATGCACTTACACTAATTAGTCTACACCGGAAAACCGCCCGTTAATCGGCCAAAAACATTAGCTTTGCAATGCAAAACGTTCTATCGCTGCCCCGATCTATCGGGGTTGAGGAAAGTCCGGGCAACACAGAGCATCCTGCTTCCTAACGGGAAGGCGCCGGCGGCCGGCGACAGCAAGTGCCACAGAGAATATACCGCCCCGGTGTAAATTGGGGTAAGGGTGAAAACGTGAGGTAAGAGCTCACGGCTTTTCCGGGCGACCGGGATTGCGGTAAACCTCAGGAGTTGAAAAACCAAATAGGTCCTGAACGTGGGGCGGCTCGTCCCCTAATAGCTTTTCGCAAGAAGGGTAATTTGTCAGGATGGGTAGGTTGCTTGAGCCTGCCGGCAATGGCAGGCCCAGATTAATGATAGAAACCGGTAGTTTACTACCGGGACAGAACCCGGCTTACAGCTTTGCTGCTGATATACCCCTTTCGGTAACGGAAGGGGTTATTTTTTGACACGATTTAATAATTGAATGGATTTACAGGATTAGTCCTTCTTTCAGACTTTCCGGCTTCCGGTCTTTCGGACTATAATCCAACTATTTCAACCACCCTCAAACCTTTCGGGCATAAATGTGTTTGCTTTTCTATACATTTATATATATTCGCAATATCACATCACCAAAAAGAAAGACTATCTAAAAACAAACAATGGCTAAAATATTAATAATTGACGACGAACGCTCTATACGCAGCACCCTGCGCGAGATATTGGAATATGAAGATTATGTTGTAGAAGATGTTGATAACGGCATTGATGGACTTGACCTGATACGCCGGAACGACTATGACCTGGTGCTTTGCGACATCAAGATGAACCGTATGGATGGCATGGAGGTGCTAACCGAAGGCTTGGTGATTAAGCCTGACCTTCCGTTTATTATGATATCGGGCCATGGTACTGTTGAAACTGCCGTTGAAGCCAGCAAGAAAGGGGCATTTGATTTTATTTCGAAACCACCGGACCTTAACCGCCTGCTAATTACTGTACGAAACGCCCTTGACCGTGGAAGTTTAGTTACCGAAGCCAAGGTATTGAAACGCCGCGCGTCAAAAGTGCGCGCAATCCTGGGCGAATCGCAGGCTATATACAAAATTAAGGAAACGATAGAACGTGTTGCGCCTACCGATGCCCGTGTATTGGTTACCGGTGCCAATGGTGCAGGTAAAGAACTGGTGGCGCGCTGGCTGCACGAAAAATCAAACCGCGCCAATGCGCCGCTTATAGAGGTGAATTGTGCCGCGATACCTGCCGAGTTGATTGAAAGTGAATTGTTCGGACACGAGAAGGGTTCTTTTACATCGGCAATTAAGCAACGCATCGGCAAGTTTGAAGCCGCCAGCGGCGGGACTTTATTTTTGGACGAGATTGGTGATATGAGCGCCTCAACCCAGGCAAAAGTGTTACGTGCACTGCAGGAAAATAAAATAACCCGCGTAGGCGGCGAAAAGGAAATTGAGGTAGATGTGCGTGTTGTTGCGGCAACTAATAAAGACCTTTTAAAGGAAATAGAGACCGGCAACTTCCGTATGGACCTTTACCACCGTTTAAGCGTTATATTGATACACGTACCACCGCTTACTGACAGGCGCGACGACATACCACTGTTAACTCAAAGCTTCCTGGAAGAAATCTGCAATGACTATGGTATGCCGGTTAAAAAAATATCGGAAGGCGCACTGGACGCATTGAAGGCCTTACCGTGGACAGGTAATATCCGCGAGCTGCGCAACATGGTTGAGCGCTTAATCATATTAAGCGATAGAACCATTACCGAAGGGGATGTAAAAGCTTTTGCCAATCCGTCTGCACCGGTGGTTGCGAGTGCTGGAGATGCCGCGCCTCAAACCGATTTTGACCAGTTTGCAAACTTCCAGGAATATAAAGATTACGCCGAGCGCGAGTACATCAAATTCAAGCTCGAGAAAAACGCCTGGAACGTATCAAAGACTGCTGATGATATTGATATTCAGCGCAGCCACCTTTATAGTAAGATAGAGAAGTTTGGATTAAAAAGAGGAGAATAGGTTGAATGCATTGTAGAGGTTGTAGTGGTTATTAGTAAAGAAACTGTTACAACTTCTACAACCGCTATAAGTGCTTCAACCTACTTTGAAAAATAATTTAAAAAGTATACCTTTCCTGTAACTAATTAAACCAGTTAATTAAACCAGGAAATGGCTTCAACAGCAACCGCACCACAACCGGCAGACGATTTCGACGCTGCCCCTACCCGCCTGTTCTCATTAGATGCCCTCAGAGGCTTCGATATGTTTTGGATAATGGGCGCCGAAGAAATTTTTCACACCATGGCCGAGGCTACACATAAGCAATCCGGCTTTTGGAATGCTTTATCGTTCCAGTTCACGCACCCGGCCTGGAATGGTTTCCATGCTTACGACTTAATTTTCCCGCTCTTCCTTTTTATGGCAGGTGTATCTACGCCTTTTTCAGTAGGCCGGGAACTGGAGAAAGGGAAAAGCCGCGGGCAATTGTTATTACGTGTTATTAAAAGAGGTTTGATATTGGTGCTGTTAGGCCTGTTAGTAAACAACGGTTTGCAAATAAAACCCATTTCCGAATTTCGTTTTCCAAGTGTACTTGGGCGTATCGGTATAGCTTACATGTTCGCGAATATCATCTACCTGTATGCTAAGGAATGGGCGCTGTTTGTTTGGTTCTGGGTATTTATTATCGGTTACTACCTGCTCCTTAAATTCACGTCGGCACCAGGCTTCCATCCCGGAGATTTAACACCTGAAGGAAATTTCGCCTCCTATGTTGACCGTAGTATACTTCCTGGTCACCTATATGTTCCATTCCCCGATGGAAGGCCAAACATGCATGACCCTGAAGGTTTATTCTCAACCATCCCGGCAATCAGCACCGGCTTGCTTGGCATTATGGCAGGCCTGCTGTTAAAAAGCAAGACACTTTCGCAAAAAGCTAAGACGCTGCGCTTAGTTCTCGCCGGTGTAATATCATTAATCCTCGCCCAATTGTGGAACCTTGATTTCCCTATCAATAAAAACCTGTGGTCGAGCTCTTTTGTGCTGCACGTTGGCGGATTTAGCTTATTGCTGATGGCATTGTTTTATTATGTAATAGATGTGCTGGGTCATAAAAAGTGGGCATTCTTTTTTAAAGTGATAGGCATGAACTCTATCCTGATTTATATTTCAGGTCACTTTATTAAATGGGGATACACTAACGAGGGTTTCTTTAAATGGCTGGGCCAGCTTGCCGGTGAGCCGTATGGTGCGGTACTGATGGCGATAACTTTCGTACTGGTAAAATGGGCTTTTTTGTACTATCTGTACAATAAAAAGACCTTCTTACGGGTATAATAACTCACATTTAGATTTGTCAACTTTTACAAAGTTGACAAATCTTTTTCCGGTTATTACTTTTCCAATATTTCGCTCAATGCCGCAGGCGAGTAATTAATCGATTTCAGTGTTTTGTTATCCGCGGTGCGATACACCAAAAAAAGTCCGTCAATTTCTTTGTGGTGCGAATCAGTACCTGCCGTGCTTTTATAGTGGGCAATAGTTTGTTCAGCCTCATCAACGGTTTTACACGCTTTGCTCATGTTTGAACGGTGTACTTCATCAAACAATTCCTTAAATTTTTCAGCCAGGCCAAACTCCAATATAGCACCGGATAATACGTATTGTAAATCACACAAGGCATCAGCAACTTCAACCAAATCATTATTATCTACAGCTTCCTGAAGCTCTTTTAGTTCTTCGGCTAATAGTGAAATACGCAGGGCCGCACGTTCCTTTGACGGTATTGCCGGCTTTTCTACTATCGGGTGTTTAAATGTCGAGTGAAATTCCGCAACCTGGTTAAGCGAATGGGTATCTTTAATGATCATTTTTTGTTAATTTTAAGCTGTCGTTTAAGTTAAAACCGTATTTGCGAATATATAAATACATGGCTGATTTGTATAAACGTTGTCAAAATAAAGCAACCGCCAAAATGCGGGCACAATTGTTGAACAAAAATAATTAAACGCGGATTAAACCGTTTATAATTTTGTTAGTCATATACATCAAACAGCAGTAAAAACTGTTAACCAATAACAACATGAAAAAGGCATTAAAATATTTATTATTCACAAGCTTAAGCGGACTTATCTGTCTGTTTTTAGCTTTACCTGCTGATGCCCAGCACAGAGGTGGTAGTGGCGGCGGTCATTCCGGCGGTGGCGGCGGCGGCGGTCACTTCGGTGGCGGCGGAGGAGGAGGTTCAAGGGGCGGATTTTCTGGTGGTAGCCATGTAAGCAGCGGCGGTGGTTTTTCACGCGGCGGCTTTTCCGGTGGTAGCCGTCCTGCGGTGTCATCGCGTTCTTTTGGCTCACGCCCGGGCGTTTCTGCGAGGGGTAACACCGCCTTTGGCAGATCACCACAATATAACCGTTCATACAATGGCCGTTCAGGCTTCTCTCGTCCGGCCACAGGCTATCGTGGTTATGCCGGTGGCCGCGGCTACGCAGGTTCAAGGGGCTATGTCGGCTCCCGCGGTAATCGTGGGTCTTATGGCTACAGAGGTGGTTACTATCGCGGCGGATACGGGGGCGGTTACTATGGCAGGGGGCGCTATTACGGCCCAAGCTACTGGGGAGGCCGCGGCTACTGGGGCTATCGTGGTGGTTATTTTTACCACAGCGGTTTTTACGCCAGCTTGTACTACCCGCACATTGGTTTCAGCTTAGGCATTTTGCCATACGGATATTATCCATTTTATTGGGGTGATTCTGAGTATTATTACAGCGGCGGGTTTTATTACCAGCACCAGAACAACCAATATACCGTGGTTGAACCACCGCTTGGCGCAGAGATCACTCAACTGCCCTCAGGTGCACAGCCAATCACTATCAACGGTGAGCAGTACTACGAACTGAATGGTGTATACTATCAGCCGGTGACAAAAGATGACGGTACACAAACCTATGTGATTGCAGGTAAAGATGGCCACCTGGAAACCACAAACGGCGGACAGGTTAACGGTAGCCAGGGCGACCAGTTGCCACAAACAGGCGACATTTATGATGATTTGCCACAAGGCACCCGTACCATACACATTAACGGACAAACATTATTCGTTTCGCCTGATGACGTATACTACCAGGAAACAACAGATACCTCCGGCAAACGTGTTTACAAGGTGGTAAGCACTCCCGGTGATACTCCTGAAAACTAAAGATAATTAGGTTTTATATATTTAAAGCCCCGGTAGCTAATGCTGCCGGGGCTTTTTTATTTTATGCTGCAGCGATAAATCTATAACCATCAGTTCCAGGGTTAAATTATATTTAAGACAACGTAAAACTTTTTACACCAATTTATATTTATACAATAATTCGAGCCGATTATAAATGATAAAGCCCTTCACCCTGCGGGTTATATGTGTTATTTTAGTCTTGTTCCTGCTTAGTCCAAACACTGCGGGGGCCTATTCCGTTTTAACGCACGAGGCGCTCATTGATGCTAGTTGGGCAAAAAACATCAGGCCGCTGCTTAAACTTAAGTTCCCAAACGCCACAGATGAAGACCTGAAAAAGGCGCATGCATATGCTTATGGCGGATGTTTGTTGCCAGATATGGGTTATTTCCCTTTTGGAAGCATCTATTTTACCAACCTGGCACATTACGTACGCAGCGGAGACTTTGTAGAGAATCTTTTGGGCGAATCACAAAATATAAACGAATATGCATTTGCGCTCGGTACGCTCTGCCATTATATGGCCGATAAGTACGGTCACTCCATAGGTACCAACCACGTTGTGCCTATTGTTTATCCTAAAATGAAGGAGAAATTTGGAGCCGTTGTAACCTATGGGGAAAACCATATCTCGCACTCAAGAGTTGAATTATCATTTGACGTACTGGAGATTGCCAAAGGGAATTATGCTGCCGAAGCTTATCATGATTTTATTGGCTTTGACGTAGCCCGTCCTGTACTTGAAAGAGCATTTTTAAAAACTTATGGAGAGGATATCAATACAGTTTTCGGCGATCTCGACTTAGCCATCTCTACTTATCGATGGTCGGTTAAGAGCCTCATGCCAACCGTGACACGTGCCGCGTGGCGCATGCGGAAAGATGAAATATTGAAGGCCAACCCATCGTCAAACGCACGCTCATTTCACTATAAAATGAAGCGCAAGGCTTATATCAAAGAGTTCGGCTCATCGCGTACTAAAGGTAATCTTGGCGAAAGATTAATGGCTTTCCTGATCCGGATATTACCCAAAGTTGGCCCGCTAAAAGCGTTCACATTTAAAGACCCCGGCCCTAAAGGTGAGGAAACCTTTATCAAGAGCTTCGATACGGTATTAGTGCATTATCACGCGGCGCTGGCCTCCCTTCATAAAAAGCCGCTTGAACTACCCGACGTTGATTACGATACTGGTAAACCGACTCATATCGGTGAATATGAGCTGGCCGACAAATCATACGCCAAATTGGTTGAAAAGCTGGATGATTCAAAATTTAATAACCTAACGGCCACACTCAAGCAAAATATCGTCAATTTTTATGATAAAACTGACTCAACAGCTATGAGCAAAAAATATCCGAAGGACTGGAAGAAAACTTATACCTGCCTGCAGGCGCTGCGCTCGGCCAAGGTGATAGTTACTGATAGCCTTAAAACTGCCAAGGGATTAAATTATAAATCAATCCCGCCGACGGTGGCCGACAAGCAAACCAGCGGGCAATAGGCTTTCTACTAAAGACTTACGAAGTCTTCAAAACTTCGTAAGTCTAAATGTGTTTTCTAAACTTTACCGACTATTTCAAATATTTATCAAACCACTTAATGTACCTGTCCAGCCTATCCACCTGGTAGCTGGGGACGGTTATGCCGTGATACTGATTTGGATAAAGAATCAGTTCAGTCGGTATATTCTGTGACTTTAGCGCCATATACATTTGCTCGCTGCCGGCGGTTGGTACGTTAAAATCCTTTAAGCCCGACATAAATAGCACCGGTGTTTTAATCCTGTCGGCGTGGAAGAATGGGTACGATAGCTTTATCCATTTATCCTGGCTTTTCCACGGCTGTCCAAGCTCATGCTCATATTGCAGCACATATTGGTCGCTGCCATACATAGTGGTTTGCAGTGCACTGCCTGCACCGCTGGCGCCTGCTTTAAAGCGGTTATCCGAGGCGATGGTATAATCAGTTAAGATGCCGCCGTAACTCCAGCCGCCTATGCCCAGGTGATCAGAGTCGGCAATGCCTTCTTTTACCAGCTCGTCAACTGCGCCTAAAAGATCCGTCACTTCCTTATTACCCCAGTCGGCGTTAATGGCATTAATGTATTTAAGCCCCCGCCCAAAGCTGCCGCGGTAGTTTACGGCGGCAACGGCATACCCTGCGCATGATAATATCTGTCTTGTGGCGTCAAAAGTATAATCATCCTGATCCACCGGTCCGCCATGGATAAACAGGATAAATGGCAGTTTACCGGTACGAACGCTATCCGGCGTATAAACTAACCCGGAAACTTGCGTACCATCTTTACTTTTAGACCTGAAGCCCTGCACGTGGGCCAACTTTACATCGTTTAGCCAATCCTGGTGATGTGTTAACCTTCGCAATATTCCCTTCTCCACAGCATACAATTCAATCGGTACATAAGGCGTGCTGAACTCCACTACCCAATCGGCATTACCGAAAGGAACAATATTGCTGATACCATAATCGCCGGTATTAACCGTAACTATCTTTTTGGAAGCAATATCATACTTTGCAAGATAATTACGGCGATCATCGCTCACCAAAAAACCAAGACTTTTTCCGTCTCTGCTCCAGGTTGGGTTCGATACCGGCCTGTCCACCTGCTGGGTTAGTGTTGTAGTATTTTTGCCATCAGCATCCATTAAGCAAAGTATCTCCTGGTCATAAATGGTGTATTCCTCTCCCGCTGTCGAGCGCAGGTAAGCTATTTGTTTACCATCCGGGCTCCATCTGGGTGTGTTATCGTGGCCTTTCCAGGTAGTAAGCTGGGTTAGCTGCCCGTTTGGCTTTGCTTCTATGGTGAAAATATCTGAGTTGTCGTCGCGCTCCGGGTCAGGCGAATGGTTGCTTACAAAGGCAATCTTACTGCCATCGGGCGACCATTCCACTTGCCGCTCATCAGTTTCACCTTTGGTCAGCGTATCTATTTTTTTGCCGTCGATATTAAAAAGATAAAGGTGTGTGTGCTGGTGCTTCAAATACCCTTCGATATCCTGCTTAAAATGATACCGGTCGATTTTAATTGGCAGTGGGTTTTTAGGTTCCTCTTTGGCTTTGCTTTCCGGGTCTTCTATCGAAAGTAAAAGTTGTTTCGAATCCGGCGACCAGGAGTAATCCCCTAAATCACCTTTGATATCCGTCAGTTTTTTTGCTTCGCCGCCTCTCCTGTCCATCAGCCAAACCTGTGAGCCATTTTTAGATTCGCGCGACGACAAAAATGCCAGGTACCTGCCATCAGGACTCCAGCGTGGTGCAGAGGCTGGCTCCGGGCCATGGGTAAGTTCTAGCGATTCAGTTCCTGTTAGGCTTTGCATCCACAAATGTGAAACGCGGCCGTCTTTAGCGGTATCAACTTCCGACAAACTGTAGGCTACCCATTTATCATCAGGTGAAATTCGTGGGTCGCTTAGATGTTTGATTTTCAGGAAATCGGCAGGTTTAAATACAGATTTAGGGCTTTGGGCTAAAACGGCTATCGAAATAAGTATCGTAAACGTTAACAGGAAGGCTTTTCTCATTGTGAAGTTAATAGATGCAAGTAATTTACGAATGTTTAGGGAATAAAAAAACCGGGGCACGATGGCCCCGGTTAAAAATTGTTAAAGTTCCGTTAGCTACCGTAGCCTGGGTTTTGCACCAGCTTAGGGTTAGCATTCAGTTCCTGTTTTGGTATCGGGAACACCAGCTTGGGCGAAGTGGCAGGCAAGGCGCCTATAGTTATTGGATTTCCTGCGCTGTTTAAACGTTTGGCATCGTGCAGGAAGAAACCGCCTTCGAAAAACAGTTCATGCACCCGCTCATTTAATATCTGGGCAAGGGTAACAGTTATCAAATCATTCAATTGCGCGCGCTCACGAATAACGTTAACATCGTTAACCGGGGTATCGCCGGTTGCCGAGTTCAAACGAAAATTACATTCGGCTCTTATCAGGTACATTTCGGCTAAGCGTACAATGTGCACATTACCATCTGCATTGTCAAACTTATGGCAACGCAAGGTGGTAGTATTGTCCGTTGGGTCGTCATATTGTATGATATTCGCGCGGTCATCGCCGGGCTCAAATGTGGCGAGGAAGCTATCGTCAACATGAATATCCCCACGGCCACCGTCAGTTTTTGATGCGTAATAGGTATTTAACGAGTTAACGCCCTGCTGGTCGGTTACCTGTATCGCAAATATATCCTCATCGGTGTTATCAACATGCACAGCTGTCTGGTTTGGATAAGGGAATTCATTAGCATAGTTTTTATTTAATTTAAACCCTCCGTTTTCTATTACACCCGATGATTCGGTAAGCGCCTTAGCATAATCGCCCTGTTGTAAATAAAGACGTGCAAGTATAGCCGCCGCAGAATATTTATTTGCAAAATAAGCGTTTGATTCCGGCAGCTTAGTTTCGGCGGTTGTAAGGTCAGTAATAGCCTGCTGATAGACCTGTGCCACAGTAGAGCGGGTTACATACGATGAAGCGCTGATAACCGTAGTAGGGGTTAAAACAATTGGCACACCGGGATTTGTATTTGGATCGCCATCATTCCAGGCACGGCCAAATGTCCTTGCCAGGTCGAAATAAGTCATTCCGCGCAAAAATTTGGCTTCTCCTTCTATTTCATCCTTATCGCCTGCGGATACCTTATCCAGGTTGGCCAGTACGTTATTAGCCTGGTTAATTACCTCATAAGCATCAAGCCATGTCGCATTGATAAAGCTGTTGTCGATAGGGATAGCCTGATTGGACATTTGTGTTAGCTGCTGATAGGTGCCATGCCAGCTAATTACAGTTTGGGTTGCCAGCAAGTCCGGATACAGGTATATACCACCGCCATATAGGTCTGACAGGCCCGCGCGGTTGTAAGCACCCGTAAGCGTAATGCGTACATCCTGCTCGGTTAGTATAGCTACGCTTTGTTCGATTGACTGATGCGGCTTCAGGTCAAGCTGCTTATTACAAGCACCCAATAGTATTGCAGTGCTTAAAGCCGTTATATATATGTTATTAAATCTTTTCATGGTCGTTTTTTAATTAAAATCCAACATTCACACCAACAGTTACCGTACGTGGCTGTGGCGCTGCATAAAAATCGTTGCCGATGTTTATGTTGCTCGCCAACCAGTCGGTATTAACTTCCGGATCCCATCCATCATATTTTGTTATCACAAAAAGGTTATAAGCATTCATAAATATTCTCAGCTTGTCAACCTTTATCTTCTTCAGCATTTCCGATGGGAAAGTGTAACCTAAGGTTACCGTTTTTAGCCTTACATATGACCCGCCTGACAGATATCTGCTTGATGGATCAGTACCATTGGCATAAAACTCTCTTGGTTCGGGAACCATTGTAATATCACCCGGCTTGTCCCAATATTTCAGCTGATCAATGGTTTGGTTATCAAGGCCATTGCTTGCAGCTGAGCTCATATACTGACCGCCACCGTTGTAAATCTTGTTGCCAAACGAACCCTGGAAAGTAAATGACAAATCGAAATGTTTGAAGTTAAAAGTATTAGTGAGGCCTGCAGTATATTTCGGCGTCGGGTTGCCTAACGGCACAGGCGAGGCCTCATTAACATTGTTGGTTACCGTTTTATCGAGTGTGCCATCCGGCTTTTTAGTGTTCTTGAAATAAATCGCATCACCGTTTGCCGGGTCAACACCTGCATACTCCGGTCCGTAGAATACACCGATTGGCTGACCTTCAATTACACGGTTCAGGTCGGCGCCATCGTCAATAATCTGTCCGTTGGTATAAGTAACCTTGTTGATATTATATGATGCATTCAGGCTTGCATTCCACTTAAAGGCCCCTACAAAAATATCGCCCGATAAGGTTAGTTCTAAACCCTGGTTGTACAAACGGCCAAGATTCTGTGTCTGAAAGGCAATGCCCAGAGTTTGAGGTACGTTTACATTGAGTAACAGGTCGCGGGTATTTTTACGATAATAATCAAAACCACCCGATAAACGATTGTTAAAGAAACCGAAGTCAACACCAAGGTCGTACTGTAAAGTTTTTTCCCATTTCAGGTTCGGGTTAGCTAATTGGCTAAAACGCTGACCAGGGGTGCCATTGTAGCCTGCGTCCCCGGAGAATAAGCCAAGCGATGAATAATCGCCGATCTCCGCATTACCTGTTAAACCGACACTAGCCCTCAACTTTAATTCGCTTAATGCTTGCCAGGTGTTCAGGAATTTTTCCTGGCTAAGCACCCAGCCGATTGAAGCCGATGGGAAAGTACCATAGCGGTTGTTTGCACCGAATCTTGACGACGCATCCTCACGTACGCTGGCTGAAAACAGGTATTTACTCTTGTAAGCATAATTGGCTCGTGCGAAGTATGACACGAAGCTAAACTCCGATTGGCTGGACGCTCCCCCTGATTTAACAGCTGCTGACGCAATCTCCTTATAAGAGTCGGACGGGAATTGCTTACCCTGAATATCATTACCCATCAGGTGGCTGTACTCGTAGCTGGTACCTGCGGTTATATCAAGGGTATGGTCGGTAGCGAATGTGTTTTTATAAGTAAGGAAGTTGTTTACCGTAAAATGAACGATGCTGGTATTTGTATTTCGGCCAAAACCGTTAGGCGTGCCGGTGTCGGCAGCAGTCAGGCTATTAAAATAACTATCTTCATTCTGATTGGTCTGGTCAACACCGAACTCCGAGCGGAAAGTTAAATGCTTTACAATTTCCCAATTAGCAAAAACATTACCGAGGGTACGATAAACGTTTGTATGATAATAAGCGTTTTTTACGCTGATGAGCGCATTGTAATATAATGGATAATCACCGGCATGGTCTCCTGGCGGCGTACCGCTTATCAGACCTGTACGCGGGTCAATAACCGGCGTGATTGGTGATAAAGCCACCAATTGCAGAGGGGTTGAAAACTGGTCATCATTACTTAAACGCTGGTTATAGGTATGCGTAAAGTTAAGATTCATTCCAACAGAAAAGTTCGAAAAAATCTTAGTTTCCAGGTTAATCCTGCCGCTGTAGCGTTGCAAAGCATTACCGTTCAGTATGCCTTTTTGATTAAGCGCCTGCATGCCGATAAAGTAAGTTGTTTTATCGCTGCCTCCTGACACATTCACGTCGTATTGCTGCTGCGGCGCTGTTTGGTTAGCTTGCTTTTCCCAATTAGTATTGGTGCTGGCCCAGTTGGTATTTCCGGCAGCAAGTGCTGTAAACGTATTATCCAGGTTCTCAGCGGCCAGCGCGTCATCCAGGTTGTCGTAATAGCCGTTCAATACATCCTGTTTCGCAGCACCAAGCACCGAACGTTTTTCTATCTGCAGCCACTGGGCGCTGTTCAAAAACTGGCGATGGCGTGATGGCTCGCTGTAACCGAACTGCGCATTAAAATTAATTTTTGCAGTGCCTGCTTTACCTTTTTTAGTGGTGATGAGGATTACGCCGTTAGAAGCACGTGCACCATAGATAGCCGATGCAGACGCATCCTTTAAGATTTGATATGATTCTATGTCATTAAAGTTAATATCCGCCAGTGGGTCTGAAGTAGCACCGTTATTGGATAAGTCCGTTTGGTTAACAATAATACCATCTATAACCACCAGCGGCTGTGTACCGGCCGAAATGGATGACTGACCACGGATGCTGATTTTAATGCCCTGCCCCAGTTTACCGTTGCCGGCCTGGATATTAACACCCGCTGCCCTGCCCTGTATGGCCTGCTCAAATGAGGTCACCGGCGTTTCCGCTACATCTTTACCTGATACGGAAGAAATAGCACCGGTAAGGCTACCGCGCTTTTGTGTACCGTACCCAACTACCACAACTTCAGATAGCTGCTTTGAATCGGTCTGAAGCTGGGCGTCCAGTGTTGCGCCTTTTACGGTTAATATTGCGTCCTTATACCCAATATACCTGAAAGTGACCGTCGTAACTCCATCCGGCAGGGTTAATGTGTAAAGCCCGTTAATGTCTGTTTGTGTGCCTGCGCCTTCAGCGCCTTTTGCGACCACCGTTACCCCAGGTAAGGGCGATCCGTCTTTTTGATCGGTTACCTTTCCTTTAATCACTTTGCTTTGAGCAAGAGCAAGCGAAAAACAGGAAAATAACAGAAAAAACGTAAGTAGATTTTTCTTCATATGCGTTAGTTAGTTAATTGTATTTAAAGCAGTAAGTGGTAAATTATTAAAAAAGATGCAGATCAGCAACAAATTCCATAAATATATTTACCAATTTTTATAAAAATAATATAAAGAATAGGTCACCTATGTACATTATCGTACAAAGACCTTAAAAGGTTGCCTGCATTTTTAGTTATTGACGTGTATAATTTAAAATGGTGACAAGTCTGGTTTGCAAAACACTGGTTTATTATGTCACTTGTCTTTTAAAAAGCCAAATATTTTTTTAGGGCCGATTTTTTCAGCAAGTTGCTTAGGTGAAATACCTTCTTTATTTTGCTTATTGGCATCAGCCCCATATCGCAATAAAAGTTCCATCACATCAACCGTGTGTTTTCGTTTCACGGCATAAAAAAGGGCAGTGTTGCCTTTAGTATCAACGGCGTTTACGTTCGCCCCATTCTGTAAAAACCATTCGGCAACGTTGAGCCGCTTCCATGTAAAAGCTGCTATGAATGGCGTATCTATCCCATTGCTGCAATCAATTTTAGCTCCATGGCTTTTAAAAAGTCCCGCCGCCTCAACGTCATCATACCAGGCAATGGCATACATGCAATTTTCCGGACTTGCGCCATTTTCGAGCAGATAAGTGTACAATGTTTTATTTCGCCCACGGGTATATGCATACCAAAGCGGTGTGGCCGGGAAATCGCAGTTAGGGTCTGGAATATGATGAATGGAATTGATATTCATCCCTTTTTCCAGAAGCAATTTTAGTATCTGCAAGCTGTCTGCCGCTTTTCCGGGAAACTTCGAAATATCGACGCCACCCAAAAAATGAAGCGCGTTCTTACCGCCGACCTCCTGCCAGGCAAGCCATTTGGGTTCCCGTTTCAGAATTTCATCTACGGCGGGAAAGTTTATTTCCTTTATTACTGTGATAAACTTGTTCATAGGTAGTCCGTCAGCCAGCCGGCTGGTAAGCTAATATAACAATTTTCAGCAAAACCCAATAGCGGCAATTAATTCCCTGTCGGCCTGTTGCCGTTATCCTTGCCTTTGGTATCATCGTTCTCAATGCCGTGCGCATTTTTCTTTATATCTGCTTTAAGTTTGCCAAACCTGTAATTAAATCGAAGGGCAAACGAGCGATTGTAAGTTTGTGTGTACGTTGTCTGGTAAAAATCAGCCGAGCGGATAGTGGTTCTGTAAGTGTAGAATTTTGAATAAGGGTTATTAGCCGCCAGCCCAATAGTCAGCTTTTTGTTGAGAAAGTCTTTGGTAAACAGGTACTGGTTAAATATGTTATCCGCCGTGCGGCCCTGCAGGTTTATGGTGCCACTGAAATAGCCCGCATTAAATGAGAATGCATAACCGCTATTCCCAAACCTGTAGCGCACATTACCGAACCCACTACCCGTAAAGCCATGATTTTTATAGGCATTACTATCAAAAATTCCGCTTAATTGTATGTAATTGAACTGGCCGTTCAGGCTCAGGGTTAAATTTTTACTCAGGCTTAAGTTCGTATTTACATTTAAGCCAAGCGTTTTATTAGTGCCCAGGTTTTGGAAAGTGGTGTAGGTTACGGTGTCAAGCCTGTTATTTATATTCTGTACCTGCAGACTCGACACATTCTGTATAGAATTATTTGAAAAAGCATAACTCAAGTCGATGTTAACGGAACCCTTCGCGAAATTACTGTAAGTAAGGTCGAAAGTATTGTCCAACTCCGGTTTCAAAGCAGGGTTACCCGTTGTGATAAAGGCCGGGTTCGAGCGATCGACAAACGGATTAAGCTGAAATATGCCTGGTCTTTGTATACGCTGCGTAAAGCCAAGGTTAATGCTGCTGTTTTCAAAGGCCCGCTGTATGGAGACCGACGGGATCAGGTTATTGTAGCTTGGCGCCGTGGTAACGCCGGCGGATACGAAGTCGGCGCTTATCGCAGTGCGTTCCAGCCTTAACCCTACCTTACCGGCCCATTTGTCCATTTTAAGTTGATAAGAGTTATACAGGCTATAAATATCCTGGTGATAAGTAAAGTCGTTCGTCAGCTGGCTGTTAGTGAGGTATTGCCGGCCAATGGTATCGCGGTCATCCACATGAAAATTGCTGTAATTGCTCCGTAATATTCCCTTAGCACCAGCTTCAATTTCAATTTGTTTGGTAAGCGGACCGGCATAATCTAATTGAACGGTATGGTCGCGATTACCAGCTTTATTATATTGCTGGTAATCCGGAAAGGCCGACACCGGGTAATTGAACCTGTCGCTAAACATGTTATCATTAAATTGACTATTCGGAGCGTAACTGTATTTATAAGAAAATGTAAGCAACTTGTTTTTCGAGTTTTTAAAACCTAGCTGGTAATTCACCGCAAGGTCGAGGCCGAGGCTATTGGTTTTGCCTGTATTCTGCCAGTTGTAGGTTTGTTTGATAACTTCAAGGCTATCTAAAGCTGAAAGCTGTTGGTTATTAAGGTGAAGATTTTCGCCAAATAAATTTACCGAGGCGGTAAGCAGATTAAGCGTATCTATCTCGAAACTCAATTCTGTCCCTCCGTAATGGATATTGCCGTTCTGATAAGTTGTACCCGATTGTGTAAGCGTATTTTGATTAGCAAAGATATTCTCAGTACTTCCCAAAGCTGTCGGTTTATTGCCGCCTGTGCTGTTAAAGCTCCGTCCCACCCCGCCAAAAAACGCCATCCCGAATTTGCCCTGTTTAAAAGTGCCGTTCACATTAACACCGGGCCCAAATGTAGAATTCAGCCTTGTAAACATACCGACGTTATATCCCTGGTCTACCCTTCGTTTGGTGATAATATTAATCAAACCAGCCAACCCTTCTGCATCGTACTTGGCGGGCGGCGTAGTAATAACCTCTATCTTATCGATATTAACCGCAGGCATCGATTTCAATATATCCGACGGGTTTTTAGCCATCAGGGCCGATTCCTTACCGTTTATCAGAATTTTATAATTGCCGCTGCCCTTAAGCCGGATATTGTCATTTGCATCGACAGATAGCAGTGGTACTTTTCGCATCATATCTAATACTGTTTGCTGTTTGCTGTCAGGGTCGGCTTGAATATCATAGGTAATGCGATCTACCTCCTGTTTCATCAGGGGTCTTGCAGCAATTACCGAAACTTCCTTCAGTTGACTGCTTGCGGATGATAACAATAGCTTGCCGAGATCAACATCAGATGAACTGCTGTTTATATTAACAAGCTTCGTGCTGTAACCAACGAAAACAAGCGCCAGTTGATAGGTTTTCCCTGCGGGCGCCTTTAACGAAAAGCTCCCGTCGTCTTTCGTAAGGCCGCTTTTTACTGCGGCGTGTGTTTGCGGGTCCTGTAAAACCACAGTAACCAAGCCTATGGGACGGTTAGCGGCAGAGTCGGCAACAGACCCGCTTACCGTTATTAATTGTGGCTGATTGTTTTGCGCTGAAACAAGCACAGGGCAAACACAGCAAAGCAAAACGGTAAGGTAAATTATGATGAAAGCGCTGGTTTTTCCTTTTTGTATCGGCTGCAACATTAGTTCAGATTTCATTTGGGGTACGATTCAATAACTGACGCTAATTTAGGCCTAATGTTGCAGCGGGGTATCACCCTATAAGTGGGATTTTAGCGCGTTTGGAAATTATTTTATTAATTTTTTAAGTCATTTTTTGAAGATTATAGAAAATCGCACATATAACAGCCCAGATTCAAACAAGCTTTGTGATTTGCCTGGCCCGTCAAAATACTACATATGTATTATTTTGGATAACGCATAGTTGCGTGAAATTTGATGAGAGACTTAATCATTCAATAACCCCAGGCAATGAAAAAAATACTTATCACTATCAGCTGCATCCTATCATCAACTATTGCCTTTTGCCAAAGCCCCGCCGAACAAGCTGCGCTTGACCTCGCCAAACAAGGCAAAATGCCCGAGGCAATCTCTGCGTTCGAAAAAATAGTTAAGGACGATAGTCGTAATACAAAGGCGATGAATGTCCTTGGTCAGCTCTACCTGCGCACCGGCAAAAACCAGGAGAGCTATGACATTGCTTCAAAAGGTATAGCGATAGACGCGAACAACAACGACCTCGCCATTACCAAAGCGAAAGCCGCTATCAACCTGGGCAAAGACGACGAAGCCGTAGCACTTATGGATGCCTGTATCGCACGCAGCGCCGATTTTTTTTATCCATACATCGTAAAAGGCAATGCGCTCGACGATCAGAACAAAGTTCAGCTAGCCATAGGTGCGTATAGCAAGAGCATACAATTGAAACCTGATTTCCCCTTTGGCTACCTAAGCCGGGCAGAAGATTTTGCGTCGATAAGCCGTTATGACAATGCCCTTGCCGATTATAATAAGTTTATCGAAATGGTGCCCAACAACGATGAAGCGTTCAATATGCGTGGAGCTACTTATTACGCATTGAATAAAAATACTGAGGCCATTGTAGATTATACCAAAGCAATCGAACTAAATGCAGACCAGCAATATGCCTACAATAACCGGGGCGTAGCCTATGCAGCCACAGGAGACGCTGATAAGGCAATTGCAGACTTAAATAAAGCAATTGCTATCGACCCCAAATATGCCGATCCTTACTACCAGCTGGCCAAAGTTTACCAGAAACAACACAACTATCCGCCTGCTGAAACCAATATCCAAAAGGCAATGGCTATAAATGGCAATAAGGCCAGCTATTATGCTTTATACAGTAAGATTTTGTTAAGCGCCAATAAAAATAATGAAGGCCTTGCCGCGGCGGAGAAAGTTATCTCGATGGATAAAACCAGCTCTGATGGTTACCTGCTAAAAGCAACCGCTTATAGTAATTTGGAACGGTATGACGATGCCATTACTGCCGTTAACGATGGTATAAAAATATTCCCTGATAACTACCTGTTTTATTCCCTGCGTGCAGCGGTGTACAAATTCAAAGGTAATACAGCGCTTTCCGATGCGGATAATCAGAAAGCCAAAGACCTCGCCTCAAAAAATTAAGGTGATGACAAAGTTATTTTTCTTTATTGGCCTGCTGTTTATAATACACCACGCCAATGCCCAATGCAAAAGTGGCGACTGCGTGGGTGGAAAAGGCGTTTACGATTTCGGCTGGTGTGTTTACGAAGGCGACTTTAAAGACGGCAAGCCCGATGGCAGGGGTAGTATGAAATACGACGACTACACTTACACCGGCACCTTTGCCAATGGAATGGAAGACGGGCGGGGTGTGCTCACTTATAAATCTGGCAAAACAGAAGATGTGTTGTACAGCAAAGGGGTAAAACAAAAAGCTGGCCCGGATAAAATTGCCGCGGCAGATTATAAACCCCTCAAAGGCACAAACGCAGGTTGCATAAACGGCGATTGCGAAACCGGGTTTGGTACCTTTCAGTTTCCGAGCGGGAATGTTTATACAGGGAATTTTGTAGATGAAATGCGGCAGGGAACCGGGACAATGAAGTTTGCCAATGGCGACGTACTGGAGGGTAGTTTTAATGCTAATCAAATTGTTAGCGGCACCTATAAATTTAACAATGGCTACCGTTTTACCGGCAGTTGGGATAGTAAAGGCGATATGTACGATGGTATGTATTATAATCCCGTCGGCACAGCAGTAAGGTTAGCAAATGGTAAAGTGATACCGCCAGAACCTGTATACCAGTTGCCGGCCAATTTGCCAAGGGGCGCTATTATTGTTTATGGTGATTTACCGGGAGAGAAACCCTGCAAAAACTTTGAAACGTGCCCCAATTGCGGTGGTCGTAAGATCTTAAGCAAGCCGATCATAACAACCTATTCATATACCGTACCAGGGAGTTATTCAATAGACAGGTACGGCAACCGGCATACAGATTATCCCACGCAATCTTCCAGCACCACCCGCTCCATACCGAATTACGAGGTATGCGGTAAATGTAATGGAAAAGGGAAAATATGTGCAGATAAGAACTAATTATTGCCGCTAACTACCTAACAGTCCTAACAAGTCTTTTTTAGAAAGACCGCTAAAGAATGTGCTGTCCGTTTTTATTAAATCATTCGCCAAATCGCGCTTGGTCTCCTGCATAAGCATAATTTTTTCCTCCACAGTTGCCGGGCAAATCAAGCGTACAGCCACGATGTTTTTATCCTGCCCGATGCGGTGACAGCGGTCAATAGCCTGGTTCTCTACCGCAGGGTTCCACCAAGGATCGACGAGGTAAACATAATCCGCCTCCGTTAAGTTAAGGCCGGTGCCGCCAGCTTTAAGGCTTACCAGGAAAACGCGTATATCGGGATTATTCTGAAAATCTTCCACAACGGCTTGCCTGTTCCGTGTCCGGCCGGTTAGATAACTGAACCCAATTTGCCTGGCCTTCAGCTCCGTGCGGATTAAATCGAGCATGGTTACAAATTGCGAGAACACCAGTATTTTATGCTGATGTTTTTTACCTTCAATTTCCTCCAGCAGCATATCGATTTTTGACGAGGCGTTACCCGGCATCTTCTCCCCTTTTATCAGCAACGGCGAATCGCAAATCTGCCGTAAACGGGTAATACCTTTTAGAACGTCCATGGATTTCTTATCCAACTGATCGCCGGTAGTAGCCGATATATAATCCCTGAATTGCTTTTCGTACGCATCATACACAACGCGTTGTTCGGGTTTCATTTCGCAATAAAGTACCATTTCTGTCTTCTCTGGTAGATCGGTCGCTACCTCCTGCTTGGTACGGCGCAGTACAAATGGTTTTATCTTAGCCTGTAGTTCCCTCGCCCGTTTGGTGCTCTTAAACATATCTATGGGCGATGAATATATCTGCTTAAAAAATAGTTTACTTCCCAATAGACCGGGACAGGCAAAGGACAGTTGCCCGTAAATATCAAAGGTATTATTCTCAACCGGCGTTCCGCTTAGCACAATTTTATTGCGCGATTTCAGCAAACGTACTGCCTTATATCGCTGAGATTCCGGGTTTTTAATTTGCTGCGATTCGTCAAGGAAGATATAGTTAAACGAATAATCTTTTAAGAATACGATATCTGCCAATAAGGTACCATACGAGGTAAGGACAACCTCATAATTGTCAAAATCGGCGGTGTTTTTAATCCTGTCGGCGCCATAAATTGTACGCACCCGTACCGACGGTGCAAATTTTTCAATTTCCTGCTGCCAGTTGTATATCAGCGATGTAGGTACTACAACAAGGTTCGTATTGTGGGCCACTTTATCCCTTTGCGAAAGTATAAAGGCGATGACCTGTATCGTTTTCCCAAGGCCCATATCATCCGCCAGGCAGCCGCCGAAATTAAAATCATCCAAAAAATTAAGCCATGAAAGCCCCTGCTGTTGGTATGGCCTCAACTCACCATTGAACGCCGCAGGAACGGCAACCGACTGTATGTTGGTAAAGTCAGTAAGTCTTTTCTGGTAGATATTTATCTCATTCCGCACCTCTTCATCCAGCGTGGCTTCATCAAAAAGCTGCCCGATAACCGTAAAGTTACTTTTGGCGATGTGTAAAGTATCATCCGCAGCGATCTCACCAGAATTGAAATAGTCCCGAAATTTCTCTATCCATTCATCCGGCAAAATACCGGCTGTGCCGTCATCCAGCTGAACATATTTGGTCTTATTTCTTACTGCCCGGTAGATTTGTTTTAGTGAAGTACGCCTGTTCCCGTATTTGGCGTTGATGATAACGTTGAACCAATTGATGCCGCTTAATACCTTGATAGTTATCTTTACCTTATTCGCATTCAGTTTGTTGCCTTCCAGTTCATTAAAGCCAAGTATAGTTATAGTATGGTTCCGCCATTCCTCAAAAACATTCGGGAACCAATCTTCATCCAGGAAACGCCGTTTGTGCAGGTAAAAATAGTGCAGGTCATTTTCCAGCTGCTCCTTAAAATCATCGTGCTGTTTAATCAGCAGGGCAGTAAAATCTATTTCGGCCTCATCATTGCGCCAAACCATAAACTCTTTGCCGCTGTGGTCAACTGAATAAATCTGCTTTTTGGTGCGAACGGATATTTCCACCTCCCCATAGCGCATCACCGGAATCATCATTACATGTTGCCCGAAATCCGACAGGTAAATTATCCTTTCGGTTTCGTTGGTAAAGCCTTGCTGCTTTAATTGTGCAGGCGTAGCCACCGGTATATGTTTATAATCTACATTAACTTTTTCTTCCAGCTTTACCAGGAGTTGTTTTTTTAATTCCTCGAATTTGGATGCATGTACCAATATATTTTCCTGCTTTTTAGATAGCAGGTTGATGATGTTCAGCTGCTGCAGGTTCTTCACTAAATGCAGGTCATCGCCTGCAGAAATAAAATAGCTGAATTTTATAGAAAGATCTTTGAGCTCATAAGTTTGCGGCCCGATGGCCAGTGTTCCGGACAATTCAAAGAATTGCTCTTTTGGCTCAACAGCCAATTTTACATCATTGAGTGCCAACCCAACTTTTACCGGGAAAACGGAAGCAGCGGTCACCTTGTCAGATATATCATTATTGTGGTAATAAAAACTATAATCCAGCGGGTTTTTGACAATAGCCCGAAGCGCATTAATATCAGCGTCAGTTGCTGTTTTGTTGATATGATTTTGAAATTTATGGATGCCGGTAAAAAACTTCAGTTGCCTGGCATCATCCGTCTCCCAGATAAAATCGAGCGGGGCAATTGGCGTTAATGGGTTTTTTATCTTTCCTTCCTGGGTCGTTCCTGCTTTGTACAGTTCAACAAAAAGGTATTTATAATATTTATGCTGCTTGAGCACAATGCAAACTGTGCTTTCATCTTCAGCACCAGCGGGAATATTATCCGGCGTGATAACTGCATTTAATAAATTTATGCTTTCCTTATTTACGGGCAAAAGCGATGACAGTTTTGGCGAAATAACAAGCTGCCCGTTGGAATATTCGATTTGAAAATAGTCATCCAGATCCGGCTCATTTTGCAAGCCATAGTCAACTGCAAATTTTTTCAGCTTATTACGCCGCAGTTCCTTATCAAAAAAAACTTTCAATTCATCGCGGGCAATGATGGCCGACAATACCAGCGCCTGGTGTTCACACAGCTTGTCCTTCTGCGTTTCGCAGGCACAGGTACAGGTTACAAAGTCTTCTTTCTGGGTCACTGAGACTTCGGGGAAAACAACTTTAGTACGTTTATTGGTAAAAAGCCCGCAGTCGGGTTCTAGTAATAACGGAAAAATATGCCGGGCGTCGGCTGCATCCGGGTAGATGCCGCTATAGCTATGTGCGGCTATTGCCGGGCCTGTAAGTGTGTTTATGGTAACACCTTTCAAGACAACCGAATAGCTTTCAGTATAATTTGCTTTGTCGATACCGGGTTTGCTCAATAGAATTTGTTACACCTGTTTGTTGGTAAATATCCAAACAAATATTAATAAGATGAGCGATAATAAAGGAATGTTTAAAACTGTTTTCTTGGTCGTCTCGGCCTGTCAAAACCAAATTTGGGTCGTGGCGGCGGAACGGGTTTATCTTCGCGGATCTTGACATTTATAGCACGGCCCTGAACCTTGGTGCCGTCAAGGGCTTCAACGGCACGGTCGGCGCCTTCCTGGGTTGCCATTTCGATAAATGCATAGCCTTTGCATATCCTCGTTTTTTTGTCCCTAACGATTTTGATAGTGATGATATCACCATGAAACCCAACAAGCATCGCGATGTCAAGTTCTGTGAACTCCAGCGGAAAGCCGCCGAAAAAAAGTTTGACCATAAAATTCTCAACAGTAATCGCCCAAATATAACAACTTAGGCAATATATACAGCATAAATTATTTTTCCCCGTTAGCTTAGTAATTGTAATAATTTGTTTACGCAGAGAATCAAGATTTGACAACCACTTGAGCTATCGGCGCTTCATTTTCTGCATGAATCAGCATGAAATACCTTAAATGCACCGATTATCAATTTATTTCATTTTATAATTATAACAAGCTGATAATCAACACATTTTAAATATATACTTTTATCATTATATATAAGTTATTTATAATCAAGATGTTTCACTTTATTGGCTGAGTAAAATATTTAATTAGCTTTAAACAACCCGTATTTTAAAATACAATAAATCGCCCTCACGCCATCCTTCCAGCCTATTTTCTTGCCCTCTTCATAAGTACGGCCATAGTAGGATATACCAACTTCGTAAATGCGGATTTTTGGAATACGCGCCACCTTTTGTGTAACCTCCGGCTCAAAACCAAAACGTTGCTCGGTAAGCTTAATGGCCTGTATCATTTTGGTATCAAATAGTTTATAGCAGGTTTCCATATCGGTAAGGTTCAGGTTGCTAAACATGTTCGACGCAAAGGTGAGCCAACGGTTACCTATAGTATGCCAGAAAAATAAGATGCGGTGCGGGTTGCTGCCCATAAAACGTGAGCCATAAACCACATCTGCGAAGCCAGCGCATACCGGTTTTAGTAAGTCGTTGTATTCGGCGGGGTCGTATTCCAAATCGGCGTCCTGGATAATAAGATATTCGCCCGTAGCCTTTGATATGCCGGTATGAAGCGCCGCGCCTTTGCCTTTATTGTATTCGTGTTTGTAGTAGCTTATGGGCAGGCCGGGATTATCATGTTGGTACGACAGGATAGCTTCCTCGGTATGGTCATTAGAAAAATCGTTAACAATAATAACCTCCTTTTGAATGTCCTCAATAAGGTTAACCGCTTTAATTTTATTTAAAATTAAATGTATCGTATTACCTTCGTTGTAAGCCGGGATAATAATTGATAACTTTCCTATCTTCATTTCCGATAATGCGACTGGGTTTAAATCGAGCTAAAACTTTCCTAAAAAAACCAAAAGTAATAATAATACTTACCATTTTATGCGGTCTGTTACTGCTGTTCTGGTTTTGCCTGCCAAAACCCCTGTTTAAAAGCCCGACATCTTATGTTATCGACGACGCTGACGGTCAGTTGCTCGGCGCTTCTATTGCATCCGATGGCCAATGGCGCTTCCCTCCCAATGCTAATGTTCCCGAAAAGTTTAAGCAGTGCATTATAGCCTTTGAAGATAAGCGCTTTATGCACCATCCCGGTGTCGATATTTTAGCATTAGGGCGCGCTGTCAAACAAAATTTTTATTCGAGCAAGGTAACCAGCGGCGGTAGTACTATCACGATGCAAGTTATTCGCCTCGCCACAAAGCACAAGCGCAACGTATGGAATAAGCTGAAGGAAATTTTTATGGCGATGCGGCTAGAGGCTGGCTATGGTAAGGAAGAGATATTATCGTTATATGCCAGCAACGCGCCGTTTGGCACCAATGTTATCGGATTGGATGCGGCGTCATGGCGTTATTTTGGGCGCAGTCCAGATAAATTATCCTGGGGTGAAATGGCGGCTATGGCGGTATTACCTAACTCCCCATCGCTGGTACATCCGGGCAGAAACCGGTTGGTACTATTGAAAAAGCGTAACTTGTTGCTGGATAAACTGTATCACCAGGGCGTAATCGATTCGACCACAGCAGCGTTAGCTAAATTTGAGCCGGTGCCCGACAGGCCCGTAGCTTTACCACAGCTTGCTCCTCACCTGCTGCAACGCTTTAAAAGCGATAATGAATCTGCTAAACATAGCGATACCCGTTTAAAGACCACTATCCGTGCAACATTGCAGCAACAGGTAAGCGAGGTGCTGGAGCGGCATCATCAGGTTTTAAAATCAAACGAAATAAACAACATAGCCGCTGTTGTGCTGGATGTAGAAACCGGGGCTGCGGTGGCTTACGCAGGTAACATTTCGCACCCGGAAGACCCTGAAATGGAAAGCGATGTGGATGTGGTGGATGCCCCGCGAAGTCCCGGCAGTACGCTTAAACCGTTATTATATGCCAATATGCTGCACGACGGCCTGCTGCTGCCCAACAGCCTGATGCCGGATATCCCTACGCAAATTGCAGGTTATCATCCGGAAAATTTTGATTTAGGCTACGATGGTGCTGTGCCGGCATCGAGGGCCTTATCGCGCTCATTGAATGTACCCGCGGTAAAAATGCTGCAACAGTTTAAGTATGAGCGGTTTTATGATGTGTTGCATAAAATGGGCATAACCACCTTAAAAAAGCCAGCCGACCATTACGGACTTTCCCTGATATTGGGCGGCGGCGAGAACACCTTATGGGAACTCGCCGGAGCCTATGCCGATATGGCGCGTGTGCTTAATCACTATAATAAATATAAGGGCAAATACGACCCGGCAGACTACCATAACCCAGTTTACAATATCGGCGAAAAGCGTCAGCCTGAATTAGAAAAGAACGGTTTGCTGGATGCCGGTTCGATATATTATACTTTACAAGCCATGGAAGAGGTAATGCGCCCGGGCGAGGAGATGCTTTGGCAGCAGTTCAGCTCGAGCCAACGCATAGCCTGGAAAACAGGAACCAGCTTTGGCTTTCGCGACGGATGGGCTATCGGCATTACACCCAAATATGTGGTAGGCGTTTGGGTAGGCAATACCGATGGCGAAGGCAGACCGAATTTGACAGGTATTAACACCGCCGCCCCGGTTCTATTCGAGATTTTTCGCCTGTTGCCGGTGACACGCGATTGGTTCGATATGCCAGTTAGCGAAATGGTGAAGATAAAGGTGTGCCGACAAAGCGGCTATCGCGCGGGACAGTATTGCGATGATTTCGAAGAAATGTGGGTACCCAAAAGCGGCTTGAAAGCACCGGTTTGCCCCTACCATCAACTGGTACATTTAAGCGCCGACCGTAAATGGCAGGTGACAGGCAATTGCGTGCCGCCTAACCAGATTGTCAATAAAAGCTGGTTTGTCCTGCCGCCCTCGATGGAATATTATTACAAAACCAAAAACTATCAATACAAGGTATTGCCGCCTTTCAGACCGGATTGCGTACAGACAGAAAATGCACAACCGATGGAAGTCATTTATCCAAAAGATGGCGCTAAAATATATGTGCCGCTGGAAGCTGATGGCACACGCGGCCGGGTTATCTTCAATGCTGCCCACCGGACAGCCGGTGTAAAGATATTTTGGTATATAGATGATAAATATATTAGCGAAACGAAAGATTTTCACCAGGTGGCGCTAAATCCATCTGCTGGAAAACATTTACTGACATTGGTGGATGGGAACGGTAATACGCTGAGGCTGGGGTTTGAGGTACTTGAGAAATAGTTAGCAGTTGGCATTACACAATGCTCATCAATTGTAAATTTTCGGCCCCAAACATAAAAACTGCTAACTGCACACTACCAACTGCCAACTGATTTCATATATTGCTCAAAAAATCGAAATAGAAAGAAATGCTCGAACAATACGACCTTCATAACCTGATGGTAATCGATATTGAAACTGTGCCCCAATACAGCAGTCACGACCAGGTACCCGAAGTTTTTCAAAAGCTTTGGGATGCCAAAACACAATACCAGCGCAAGGATCAAACCGCCGAAGCATTTTACGAGCGTGCAGGTATATGGGCCGAGTTCGGCAAAATCATCTGTATATCAATGGGCATTTTTACCAACGGACGTAACGCAGGCCTGAGGGTAAAATCTGTAGCCTCGCATGACGAAAAAGAACTATTAGAAAAATTTGCGGCGATATTGAACAGCCAACCGCAAAGCCTGATACTTTGTGCACACAACGGCAAAGAATTCGATTTTCCGTACATCTGCCGCCGGATGCTGGTGAATGGCGTAAAAATCCCTGCTCAATTAGAGCTGTCTGGCAAAAAGCCATGGGAAATAAATCACCTGGACACCATGGAGCTATGGAAATTCGGTGACTATAAAAATTACACTTCACTTAGCCTGCTTACGGCAATCTTTAATATTCCCACTCCCAAGGATGATATTGACGGCAGCATGGTGGGCAGCGTGTACTGGGTTGATAACGACCTCGACCGTATTTGCACCTATTGCCAGAAGGACGTGATAGCCACCGCCCAGTTACTGAAACGTTATCGAGGCGAGGATTTGATACCCGATGAGTGCATTACCATAGTAAATCCCTGATGCTGCAGGTAAACACGCTTTCGGTTAAATTTAAAACACAAAACGGCCTTTTCGATGCGGTTAAAGGCATTTCGTTCCATCTAAAAAAAGGCGAAACAATTGGTATTGTTGGTGAATCCGGCTCAGGTAAATCGGTTACCTCATTGGCGTTGATGCGTTTGCTCGACAAAAACCAGGCACAAATTAGCGGAGAAGTTAAGCTTAATGACATCAGCCTTTGCGGTTTACCTGAAAACGAAATGCGGCAAATTCGCGGCAACCAAATGGCCATGATTTTTCAGGAACCGATGACCTCACTTAACCCGGTATTAACCTGCGGCTACCAGATTACAGAGGCAATTCAGCTCCATCTTAAAACCACCAAAGCCGAAGCAAAAAAGCGTACTATCGAACTATTTAAGGAAGTACAATTGCCAAGGCCGGAAGCTATTTTTGACAGCTATCCGCATCAAATTTCCGGCGGGCAAAAACAGCGGGTAATGATTGCCATGGCGCTCTCCTGCAATCCTGAAATACTGATAGCCGATGAGCCTACAACAGCGTTGGACGTCACCGTCCAGAAAACTATTATCGAACTGCTGCTTAAACTGAAGGCGGAGCGCAATATGAGTCTTGTATTTATCTCACACGATTTAGGCGTCATCAGCGAAATTGCCGACCGCGTGCTGGTGATGTATAAAGGCGAAGTAGTAGAAGAAGCTACGGTAAAGCAACTGTTTCATCAGCCTAAGCACCCATACACCAAAGGCCTGCTGGCTTGCCGCCCGGTACCGGAATTACGTTTAAAGAAATTGCCGGTGATAGCTGATTTCCTTGGCCGGGATGGCGAAAAGCCCGAAAGCATAAAGCACATCCGGGATGGATTTGCTTATAAACCGACTGAAATTAAAGAACGTAAAAACAAACTGTATAGCCAGCGCCCTCTGCTGAAAATCAATAAGCTAAGCACTTGGTTCCCCGCTAAAAGCGGATTTTTCAATAGCGATAAATCGGTAGTAAAAGCAGTAAACGAGGTTAGCTTTGAGGTATATCCAGGGGAAACATTAGGCTTGGTTGGCGAATCAGGATGTGGTAAAACTACTTTGGGGAGAAGCATTTTAAGGCTGATAGAACCTACATCAGGCACTATAGAATTCGGGAACACAGATCTGCGCACACTTAACAAAAATGAGCTAAGAGACATCAGGAAGGACATTCAGATCATTTTCCAGGACCCTTACTCTTCTCTGAATCCGCGTTTAAGCGTTGGCGCATCATTGATGGAACCACTACAGGTGCACCAATTTTACACCAACGATACTAAGCGAAAAAAGAAAGTGCTCGAATTACTGGAGCAAGTGAACCTACAGCCAGAACATTTTGATCGTTATCCACATGAGTTTTCCGGCGGGCAGCGGCAACGAATCGTAATAGCCCGTGCGCTGGCATTGCAGCCAAAGTTTATTATCTGTGATGAATCAGTTTCGGCATTGGATGTTTCCGTGCAGGCGCAAGTGTTAAACCTGATAAGGGAACTACAGGAGGAACTGAATTTGACCTATATTTTTATCTCGCACGATTTGGCGGTGATTAAGCATATTTCTGACCGAATGATGGTGATGAATAAAGGTGAGATAGTGGAGATCGGTGACCCCGAGGAGATTTATTATCACCCGAAAGAAGAATATACTAAGAAGCTTATTGCATCCATCCCCGGTGCGTTTTAATGAAGTACGTAGAGACGCGAAGCATCGCGTCTTCCACAGGACAGGTGATGCACCAACATATCATATGGATAAGTTAAACGACATTATCAAGCTGGCTCTATTCAATTTCAGACTAGCAAAATTCAACCTTGCAACTTGGATTTGCATGCGGGAGACGCGAAGCATCGCGTTTCTACGACGTATTTTTAATCGTATCTTTGCGGTAATACATTAATACAATCTATGTCAAAAAAGAAAAACAGTTCATCTATCAACAAGATATTCACCAAAATGGTGCTTGATATATTTGAACAGAACGGCAATACGCCGTTGAATTACAAACAAGTTGCTGCCAAATTGAACCTCAACGATCCCGACGACCGGGAAATTATACACGATATACTTACAGAAGAAACAAAAAAACGCGTTCTAAAAGAAATCTCTCACGGCAAATACCAGCTCCTGGAGCTGAAAACTTTTGTTGAAGGCCGTGTGGATATGACTGCCGATGGCTCGGCTTTTATCGTTACCGAAGACGAATTTGAGAACGACATCTTCGTCGCCCCCCGTAAGTTGCGCACCGCCCTCAACGGCGACCGCGTAAAGGTCTACGTTTATGCCAAAAGCAGGGGAAAAAATAAAGAAGGCGAAGTGATCGAGATTATCACGCGCGCCAAAATGGAATTTACGGGCATCGTAAAGCTGTCTGACCGTTTTGCATTTTTCATTCCCGACGACCGCAAGATGCTGCATGATATCTTCATCCCGATGAGCGAGCTTAACGGCGCAAAAAACGGGATAAAGGCTATTGCAGAAATTACCGACTGGCCCGTCGATGCTAAAAATCCGATTGGCCGTATCAAGCATATTTTAGGCACACAGGGTGAGAATGACACGGAGATGAATGCCATCCTTGCTGAATATGGCTTCCCGCTGGCATTCCCGGCTGAAGTGGAGCATGAATCGGAGGAAATTTCAGATATTATCACCAACGAAGAAATTGCCCGCCGCCGTGATTTTAGAAACATAACCACATTTACTATCGACCCGTTTGATGCCAAAGATTTTGATGATGCGTTGTCGTTCAGGATATTGGAGAACGGCAATTATGAAGTTGGCGTACACATAGCTGATGTCTCGCACTACATACAACCTGATTCAGCATTGGATAAAGAGGCACTGGACAGGGCTACCTCAGTCTACCTGGTAGACAGGGTAATACCGATGCTGCCGGAACGCTTATCAAATGGCTTATGTTCATTGCGGCCAAAAGAGGATAAGCTTTGTTTTGCTGCCGTTTTTGAGCTGGACGAAAATGCTTATGTGATTAATGAATGGTTCGGTAAAACAGTTATTCATTCCGACAGGCGCTTTACTTACGAAGAGGTGCAGGAAGTAATAGAAACCGGTCACGGCGATTTTGAAAGCGAAATTTTAAAACTGAACGAATTGGCTTACAAGCTGCGCGACCGCAAGTTTAAGCACGGCGCCATCAGCTTTGAAACTACGGAAGTTAAATTTAAGCTGGATGAAACCGGCAAGCCTATCGGCGTATACATAAAAGAACGTAAAGACGCACATAAGCTAATAGAAGACTTTATGCTTTTAGCCAACCGTAAAGTGGCCGAACATGTAAGCAAAATGGGTAAAGGCAAGCACAAATACACCTTTGTTTACCGCGTGCATGATACACCAAAGCCGGATGCTTTGGCGGGTTTTGCACAATTCGCCGCGAAATTCGGTTATAAGATAAACACAAAGTCAGAGAAGGAAACAGCGAAATCACTCAACTACCTGATGGAACATGTAGAGGGGAAGAAAGAGCAAAACGTGCTTACGCAACTGGCTATCCGCTCGATGGCTAAAGCTATTTATACTACCAAAAGTTCCAGCCACTACGGTTTGGCATTTGACCATTATACACACTTTACCTCACCAATACGCCGGTATCCTGACGTGATGGTGCACCGGCTGCTGTTTCATTACCTTAACGGCGGGCAGTCTGCCAATGCCGAGCATTATGAAAAACTCTGCCAGCACAGCTCGCAGATGGAGAAAAAGGCAGCCGATGCAGAACGAGCCTCAGTTAAATACAAACAAGCAGAATACCTTCGCGACCAGGTAGGTAATATCTTTACCGGGCTTATATCGGGCGTTACCGAATGGGGTATGTATGTGGAGATTATTGAAAATAAGTGCGAAGGCATGATTCGCCTGCGCGATATTTCGGACGACTTTTATACCTTAGACGAGAAAAATTACGCTATAATTGGCCAGCGAAAAAAGAAGGTTTACCAACTAGGTGATGAAGTTAAAATTAAGGTAAAAAATGTTGACCTGGCCAAAAAACAGATAGATTTTTCGCTGGTACAAGACTAAAGCAACAAAATGGGCGCGGATAAGATGATAAGGCCTGAATGGATACCCGAAGCGTACCGGGAAATAGAAGCCGTAGCCGCGAATAAGATAATAATGAAAGAACTACACGAACTGCAGGACATTATCGGTAATGCAGTAAAAGAGCTGAATTTCCCGGAATATCCTGCACAATTATATGAGCCGATAAGTTATATCCTGTCGCTTGGCGGTAAACGTATGCGCCCGGCGTTGCTCCTAATGGCCTGCGACCTTTTTGGTGGCGACATTGAGGCGGCTATCCCTCCTGCCCTGGCTATCGAGGTGTTCCATAACTTCACGCTGATGCATGACGATATTATGGACAATGCCCCTATACGCCGTGGTCGCGCTACCGTGCATACCAAATGGAACCAGAATGTGGGCATCCTTTCGGGCGACGTAATGCTGGTGCAAGGCTACAAGTTAATGATGCAGGTGCCTGACCATTTACTACGCCCTATCCTTGATATATTTAACGTAACGGCAATCGGCGTTTGCGAAGGCCAGCAGCTGGATATGGACTTCGAGGAGTTGACCAACGTCAGCATCGACGAATACCTGAATATGATAAGGCTTAAGACCGCAGTAGTTTTAGGCGGCGCGTTAAAGATAGGCGCATTAATTGGCGGCGCGGATACGAAGGATGCCGACCTGCTAAGTGACTTTGGCGTTAACCTCGGTATAGCCTTCCAACTTCAGGACGACATCCTTGACGTTTACGGCGACCCGGAGAAATTCGGCAAGCAGGTTGGCGGTGATATTATCTCCAACAAAAAAACTTATCTGCTTTTAAAGTCGCTCGAATTAGCCGATAGTTTTCAATCAGGTGAATTAAATAACTGGCTGAATGCCAAACAATTTAACAATACTGATAAAGTGCAGGCTGTAACAGCGATATACAACAATCTTGACGTACGTCAGCTAGCCGACAAAGCCATGCAAACCTATGCCGACAAAGCATTTGAGGCGCTCGATGCAATAAATCTGCCCGAAGAGCATAAACAGTACCTCCGCTATTTTGCGGATGGATTGTTGGTAAGAGAAAGTTAAAATAGGCGTGAAAAGAACCGTATTCGTTTTGATCTTATTTTTCCCGATTTGCCAATGGTCGTTAGCTCAATCCATTAAGTACGAGGGAGGATCAAAAATATACGACAAGACAGAAAAGCAACCCGAGTTTCCCGGAGGTGAAAAAGCTTTTAAGCTTTATACCAGTTCACCGTATGATGATCACTCCAAAGATTACTACTGCGACATAGAATTGACATGTGTTATCGAAAAAAACGGAAAATTGGATAAGATAACGGCGCCCCGATATTTGGGTTACGACGAATGTATTATACAAGCAATTAAACTTTTAAAACATTCACCGAGATGGAGCCCGGGTTTGATAGCCGGGAAACCTGTTCGGGTAAAGCTAAATCTTATTGTTCAAATAAATTACCATGCTCCGGATATTATGCCAATTGGCCCTCCGTGCAGGAATTTCATTTACACCAGCGTTGAAGAATCGCCACATTTTACTGGCGGAACAGATGCTTTTTTAGACTATATCCAAACTAATATGATATATCCGCCGGTAGCAATTAAAGATGACACACAAGGAAAGGTGATTGTGAGCTTCATTGTTGAACGGAGTGGAAAATTAACACAGGTAAAAATATCCCGCGGCATTGGTGATGGATGCGATGAGGAAGCCCTTAGACTAATAAAGAACACATCAAAAAAATGGACGCCAGGTAAGCAGAACGGTGTTGCTGTACGGGTTGCATATTCAGTTCCCATTGATTTTCGCCTATCAGACAAAAAATATTAGTTTTCGTCTATTCACCGCTATACACGGATTTACTTATATTTAATGCGTGAAAAAGCAAATTATAACATCTTTCCTCCTATTGGCCTTATCGGCAATTGTTTACGCGCAAAATATAACCCCGCCCAGCTTTCCTGGCGGAGATGACGCCTTTCATGAATTTCTGAGCAAAAACCTAAAATGGCCGGATAGCACTAACATCCACGGTGCTGTTACCGTCGGTTTTTTTGTTGAAAAGGATGGCAAGCTCACGAATATCCACGTCGTTAAAAAATTATCGCCTGCTTATGACAAAGAGGCAATTCGGCTGATGTCAGTTTCGCCAAAATGGATACCTGCAATGCAGCTGAATAAATTGATCAGATCTGCTTATACAGTTCCAATTAGGTTTAAATTAGAAGTAAAAGAGACACGGTCGCCAGGAATCCCGGATGGATATATCTCTTCTGACGTTAGAGCTACCGAAGAAGATGCAGGTAAAATATATGTTTCAGCCGAAAAAGTACCTTCATTTCCAGGCGGCATTTTAAAGTTTAACGATTACATCGCCGAAAAGCTTAAAAATGAAAAACTTACAAGCGCTGATGCCGGTAAAGTGATCTTATCATTCGTTGTTGAACGGGATGGAAGCCTGGTAGATGTAAGAGTTGCTCGGGGTGTTTCACCTGCTGCCGATGCAACAGCCCTACGATTTCTCAAATCTTCACCAAAATGGGAGCCTGCTATGATGAACGGCCGCCCGGTAAGGTTTTCGTATTCATGTCCTGTAGAAATTAAACCAAAGATCTAAAACGATGCGTTACTTATTCACCCTTATATCGATTTTATTTTCCTGCGCCATTTTTGCCCAGGAGCAAACCTTGACCTCCGGTGGCAAGCTGAAGCCAGAACAGGCAATAATGGACGTAAGGCATTACACCATTTCCCTTAACCTGGACTTCGCCAGGAAGACCATGGATGGCTCAGCGACGATTGACGTCATCATGTCGCAGCCGACGAAGATTTTATTGTTTGATTTGCTGGACTCTCTGAACGTGAGCCAGGTGCTGGTAAACAATAAAAAGGAGCCGTTTGAGTATAAAAACAACCTGATTAGGGTTAACCTAAGTAATGAATTGCCGACTGGCCGAGCCAGCGTAAAAGTAATTTATGGCGGTAAGCCGCATGTAGCGCGTCGCCCACCCTGGGATGACGGTTTTATCTGGACACGCGACTCAACCGGGCATCCATGGATGGCTATTACGGCCGAAGGCACGGGCGGCAAGCTGTATTTTCCATGTAAAGATCATCCTTCTGATGAACCTAATGAAGGTGTGGATATGATAATTACCGTACCGAAAGATCTTGTAGTTGCCGGGCCGGGCCTGCTGCAAAGTGTTAAAAAACATGAAGAAACGGCCACTTTCCATTGGAAAACAAACTACAGCATTAACAATTACAGTATTTTATTTAATGTTGGTGATTTCGCGATAGTTAGCCGCACCTACACCACCTGCGACGGAAACAAAGTGCCGTTGCAATTTTATGTTTTGAAAGAACATGAGGCCAAAGCGCAGCATCATCTCGATATTTTTGAAAAGACCATCCACGAGCAGGAAAAATATTTTGGCGAATATCCATGGGCGAAAGAGAAAATAGCCATTTGCGAAACACCGCACCTGGGTATGGAACACCAAACGATGAATGCTTACGGCGCCAAATTTCGCTATACTAAAGTTGGCGGTGATGATTATGACGGTTTGATGCATCACGAGTTCGGTCATGAGTGGTGGGGTAACAAAGTAACCGCGAAAGACTGGGCTGATTATTGGATACATGAGGGTATCTGCACTTATGGAGACGCCTTGTACGTACGCGAATTTGAAGGCAAGGATGCTTATATCAAATTTTTCCAGCACTCAGCAACCTCGTTTGGTAACAAGATACCGATTGTGATGGGTAAAGACATTGACGAAGAAGCGGCTTATAACGGCGATATTTATGGCAAGGGTGCATTCTTTATGCATACCATTTGTTATATAATGGGCGACAGCCTGTTCTTCCCCGCTCTTAAAAAGTTTGTAACCTCGCCGCAGTATACATACAGCAATTTAGTAAATACCGACGATGTGGAGCAATTCTTCAGCAAGGAATCAGGCCAGAACTTAAAACCTTTGTTTGATTTATACCTGCGTTCGGTAAATAAGCTGGAGGTAGATGTAAAAGCCCGGCCTAAGGATAAATATCTTATCCAACTACAAAATATGTCTATCCCGGTTCCGCTCGACATAACAACTGATGCAGGTACCAAACGTATGCTGGTTGACAGCAAGGGCATAACTGTGGAGAGTAAAACAGTGCCGGTTATTGACAAAGACACCTATTATTTAAAAAAGGTAACGATAGAATAACACCGGGATACTGATGGAGCACGAAATAATGGGGCACACTAAAAAGGCCTTAAAAACCATGCGTAATAAAGAGAAAGGACTGGGCGAGAAAGCCAAAGAGGTGCTGATTGAGATTGTCATCATTATCTTTGCCGTATCTTTTGCCGCCTTTATCGAACGTACACGTGAGCATTATAAAGAGCAGGGTGAAGCAAAGGAGTTCTTGCTGGGGTTAAATGAGGATATAAGCTCCGAGATAAAACAGGTAAAAGATTCAAAAACAGCAATGGTTAAGCTGGTTGCTGATTATACTAAGCTGATACATTTCGATAAAAAAATACTGGACAGCCTTGATAAAACAAAGATTAAGGAGAGTTTTACCATCCCGAAATTGAATACCAGGCCTTTGAACGGACGATACGACGGATTTAAATCAAGCGGAAAGATACAGACTATAGGGAACGATTCACTGCGCAACAATATTCTGAAACTTTACCAGGAGTCGATACCGTTTATCGAGTTTTCTGAAAATGCATTCAACAGTAACCAGGGACGGATTGAACAAATTCTATTTTCCGGCCAGGGTAATAATGCGGCAGATGATAATCCATTGCGGACAATTACGACACCGCGCGGCAAGCTTGCACTCACTTTCGCCATCAGCTATTCGGATGGGGTTATAGGCGGTTACGACAGGATGATAAAGCAGGCTGAGAAGGTACAGAAGGAAATTAAAACGGAATACGGGGAGTAACCCTGAACAGACTTACGAAGTTTTTAAAACTTCGTAAGTCTTGAGCCGCCAGGGCTATTTATTTCCTCAGCTCAAATACTCCTCCGGCACCTGGTAATTCTCATTTTCATCGCACCATACCATTGAGTTGATATACCAATGGTCGTCAACCATGATATACTGAATATAGTTGATACCGCGGGGCAGGTTCTTTATTTCCTGGTCAGAAAGGGTATATTCATAAACGCTTATGCGTTGGGCTACTTTACCGAAAATTTCTGTTTTTGAATAGAGTTCGCGCTGCATAAATTGCTGCAAATTACCTTCGGCCACCTGCGATTCGATAGCTTGTATGAAACTTTTCATAGTAAACTCAACAGGCGTGGCAAAGCTGTTGTTTATCAAAATGCCGCTGCCGTGAAAAAGTTCTTTCACCGTTTCAAGGTCGGGCTGCTCACCGTCCTGGAAACTCAATGACTCATAAAAATCCTCTGTAACGTAATCTATCGCCCTTGTATTCATTTAGAAAATAATTGTTTTATATCGTCCCAAACAGATTTAGTACCGACAAACACGTCGCTGCCTTCAATCTTAACCGGGAATGTTTTTATATAATCATGCTGCCCTTTTCCTGTCTGTAAGTTGTATGAATAACCATGCAGCGGACATATAATCTGGCCGTTCTCGCACCAGCCGCCGCCCGTCATATCATAACCATGGTGAGGGCATATTGCCGATACCGCGTATATTTTGCCTTCGTAACCCACCACACAAATACTGGCGTCGGCTACTTTCACTTTAGTCATAAACGGTTTATCTATATCCTGAATACCTTCAACAGGGTACCACTTCATAGGTTAGAAATCAATTTTTAAATTCATGAGCGATGGATTCTTCATCACGTCATCCATATTAGTAATAAGCGTAACTCGTTTCCTGTCGGCGCTAATAATTGCTTTCGGGTTATTCACTTTTTTAACGGGCTTGGCAAAATTCAGTATTACCTTGTACGGCATGTCAATCAACATCGCCTTAGCCATGGTAAAAGCCGATTGTGTTTTCTTTAAAAAAGCATTAAACTTCTCTTTGTCGATTATACGGTAAAATTTGTGAGGAGTTATCTCGTAGGTATAATAATCTTCACCGGCTATCAATTGCTGTGCGCTAAACCCCACAGGCGGCTTCTCCCCTTTCTGAAGGGTTTTCAGTTGGCTATCCATAGATATTTTGGAGATATGCTTCAGATAATACTCCAGGTCGGCAGCATTCTTTGCTGAATGGGTAACATTTACTTTCATAATAGATTTTTTCAAATCCATCTTTATCGACAAATCGCTGGTTTTAACCATATTAATATCTTCCGGCGTCATTTTCTTCTGCGTGCTATCGGGCAAAGCAGAATAGAAATTAAGCGTCGTATCTTTTACCAATGAAAATTGAGGCGTCTCCCGTACCGAATCAGACAGGAGGTTGGTAAGTACAGATATAGCGCTGCTCATGTCAAAACCATACACTACGTCGCACGAGCCATCTTGTTTAAAATTATAATGCTCTTCAATATCGAGACATGAAGACAGGCTGCAAATGACGAAAAACAGCACCAGGAAGTAAAGTTTTTTCATAATGCAAAATTTACGTAATGATAAAGAAAAAAGTGGAAAGCAGAAAATACATCAAAGCCGGATGTCACACCTTTTCTACATAACAGGTATACTACTTAAATGTTGTTTAATTAACTTTGAGAAACTAACGTAAACACTTATGAAAATGAAGAAAGCATTTATCTTTCTGTTGCCGGTATTTGCGGCGGCGGGATTGATACTGTTTAATGCGTGTAAAAGCCCGGACAATAAGTCGGTCAGCACAACAACCAAACCTTCAACAGCCGGTGCGGGGTTAACATTACCATCCGGTTTTAGCGCCGTGGTATTGGCAGAGAAGTTAAAAGGCCCGCGCCATTTGGCCGTTACCTCACAGGGCGATATTTACGTTAAACAATCTGACGGTAATGGCAACGGCATTTTGGTTTTGCATGATGATGGCGACAAGGCTACGATAAAATCCCATTTCGGTAATTATGGAGGTACAGGCATCGCCATTAAAAACGGCTACTTATATGCAACATCAAATAGCGACATTTATCGTTACAAACTAGACGATAAAGGCCAGGTTATAGACCCTGCAATGCAGGAAACTGTGGTTAGCGGCTTAACCAATAAGCGTATGCACAACTCTAAATCTATAGTGCTGGATAACGATGGAAACATCTATGTAAACATGGGCGCTTATTCGAATATCTGCGAAGAATATGATAAAAACAAAAAAGGCTGTTCTGTTTTAAATGATGCAGCAGGTATATGGCAGTTTAAAGCTGATAAGCTTAACCAGAAACAAAGTGATGGTGTTAAGTATGCGACTGGTTTACGCAACGTGGTAGGCCTTGACTGGAACCAGCAGAACAACCAGCTTTTTGTAATGCAGCATGGTCGTGATGCACTGCACGACCTTTTCCCGTCGATGTATACAACAAAACAATCTGCTGACTTGCCTTCGGAATGTATGTATGCGCTTAAAAAGGATGACAACGCCGGCTGGCCTTATGTATATTACGATTGGATGCAGAAAAAATTAATGCAAGGCCCTGAGTATGGTGGCGACGGCAAAAAAGAGGCAGATGCCAAATACCTGCGCCCGGCAATGGGATATCCCGGGCATTTTGCGCCTGACGGTTTATTGTTCTACACCGGCAGCCAGTTTCCTGAGAGATATAAAAACGGCGCATTTATTGCTTTCCATGGCTCGTGGAACCGCGCGCCGGAACCACAGGAGGGGTATTGTCTGGTTTTTCAACCTTTTAAAAATGGCAAACCCGATGGCCAGTATGAAGTTTTTGCTGATGGCTTCGCAGGTCCGAACAAATCTCCCGATGGCGCCTTACACCGTCCTTGCGGATTGGCACAAGGGCCGGATGGTTCATTATATGTAACTGACGACCAAGGTGGTTCACTTTATAAAATCAGCTACAAAAAATAATGAAACGGACATCTTTTTTATTTTTTTTTGCAACGGTATTTGTTGCATTCAACGCTTCAGCCCAGGCAAAACGCGGTAGTGCGGCGGCAACCATTGCACGAGGGCAAATAGTTTATAAGAGTGTGTGTTTGGCCTGCCACATGGCAACGGGATCTGGCGTACCGCGTTTAAACCCTCCGCTCACCAATACCACCTATGTTTTAGGTGATAAGACAGCATTAATAAAAATTGTACTGAACGGTTTTAACGAAGACGTACAGATAAACGGCCAAAGCTACTCGAACACCATGACACCACACTCCGACCTAACCGACCGGCAAATTGCTGACGTATTAACTTATGTACGTAAAAGTTTTGGCAATAAGGCGAGTTCTGTTAGCGTTGCCGAAGTGAAAAAAGCCAGGGCTGGCAATGTTAATATCGGTAAATAAGGTTTAAAATCAGTATAAAATCAGACTTACGAAGTTTTTGAAACTTCGTAAGTCTTTCACAGCTTTTTCGGAGGATTACCCCGTGTTTTTAAATCGGCGAAATCATACAACAATTACTTACCAATGCGCTTAATTTTTGCATTAACGCGTTCTATGCTTTCCTCAATTTTCTCGCTGTCTTTTTTATCAACCGCTTCTTCAAGGGAATCGTTATAAAAAGCCAGGGCATCCAGCCAGCGCTTGTTCTTTTCCGCGCTTAAACCCATCTGGTAGTGAATATCAGAAACGTCTACGCCGGGCACAGTTAAGGCTTTGTCGGCAATATGCTTAACCAGCTTTTCCATATTCAGAAAAACGGCCAGTTGCAGGTAATGCCCGTAATTACCGGGGTACGAAGGCTCCAGTTCCATACAGGTTTTAAAATGATAGCCCGCAGCCTGGTAATCCTCCATCTCGTAATAATATATCTTCCCGAGCTGGTGATGCGCCCTTGCGTGCAGCGGGTCGTTGTTGAGAATTTCGTTAAATAGCTGAAGTGCCTTTTGAGCCTTACCGTAAATGGCACGATCGACAGCCTTCAGGTATTTCTCTTCAACAGTATAATATGTGTTCATAAAAATTCAATAAATAATAGCGATGCCAAATAGCAAAGCATCAGGTTTTCAATAAAAGCGTTTGTTTTTCAGAAGGACGGATGTAAGCCCGGCCTAACTCGCAGAATTCAAAGCATACGCCTGCCACTGCGCCGCGCTGGGCTGCATATAGCTGTATTTACAGAAAAAATTAAGGCGTTGCATCGGATAAAAAATTTCACAAAGATACTATTTTTTTGATTTTTATTGATTTAAATGATTGATCTGATTAGGAAATAGCGTTGCACCTCTAAACCAATTAAATAATCAAAATCATTGTAATCATTTAAATCGGTGTAATCATTCAAATCAATTATAACCTTTTTTTATATTTTTGCGGATGATTTGGAGGCGCTATACCCCTGCCCCATTTCTTATTCCTAATAAATGGATATATCAGTAGTAGTACCTCTTTATAACGAAGTAGAATCATTGCCGGAGCTTACGTCATGGATTAGCCGTGTAATGGACGAAAACCGGTTCACTTATGAGATTGTGCTTGTTGACGATGGCAGCAAGGATGGCTCGTGGGAAATGATTAAAAAGCTGCGCGAGGGCAATCCTTTTATCAAGGGTATAAAATTCCGTCGTAATTATGGCAAATCTGCAGCGCTGAACACCGGCTTTGAGGCTGTAAAGGGCAATGTGATAATTACTATGGATGCAGACCTCCAGGATAGTCCGGATGAGATACCTGAGCTTTACCGCCGTATAATGGTTGAGGATTACGACCTGGTATCTGGCTGGAAAGCAAAACGTCACGACCCGTTAAGCAAAACCATCCCTACCAAATTTTTCAATTTTGCTACGCGCCGCATGTCGGGCATACACAACCTGCACGACTTTAACTGCGGACTAAAAGCTTATAAACATAAAGTTGTAAAAAATATAGAGGTATATGGCGAAATGCATCGTTATATACCTGTTATTGCCAAATGGGCCGGATTCACTAAAATCGGTGAGCAGGTTGTTGAGCACCGCGCCCGTAAATACGGCAAAACCAAATTCGGCATGAGCCGTTTCATCAATGGTTTTTTAGACCTGCTGTCGATATTTTTTGTAGGCAAATTTGGCAAACGACCAATGCATTTTTTTGGTTCGATGGGTGTACTTAGCTTCCTTACAGGTACAATCATCACTATCTGGATAGTTATTGATAAGCTCCATGCCATAGCAAAAGGATTACGCTACAGAGATGTAACCAGTCAGCCTTTGTTTTATATCGCTCTTGTTGCCGTTATATTAGGCTCGCAGCTGTTTTTAACCGGCTTCGTAGCCGAACTGGTAGCCCGCAGCGCCTCTGAGCGGAATAATTACCAGGTGGAAGAGGAGATTTGATGATTTGAAAATGTGCCAATTTTAAAATGATTAGCATTAACACAATTCAAAATTTGAACACATAATAATTTTCAAATCTTCAAATTATAAAATCTTCAAATCAAAAAATGTTTTTCTCCGTCATCATACCGTTATACAATCGCCCGCAGGAGATAAAAGAGCTGCTGGAAAGCCTTACGCTGCAAACCTATAAGCAGTTTGAGGTTTTGGTGATTGAAGATGGCTCTAAAGATGATGCGGCAGATATAGTAAACAGCTTCGCCGACCGGCTGGACCTAAAATATTTTGTGAAGCCTAACTCCGGGCAGGGCTTTACCCGCAACTACGGCTTTGAGCGCGCTAAAGGTGATTACTTCGTGATATTCGATTCGGATTGCTTGATACCGGAGGATTATTTTCAAATCGTTAACGATTCACTAAACTCAGACTGGCTGGATGCATACGGAGGCCCGGACGCATCGCATCCGTCGTTTACACCGGTGCAAAAGGCCATCAGCTATTCCATGACTTCTCCGTTTACTACAGGCGGCATTCGCGGTAATAAAAAAGGCATCGGGCAATTCCATCCCCGCAGCTTTAACATGGGGGTATCACGGGCTGTGTGGGAAAAAGCCGGAGGATTTATTATCACGCGCTCGGCAGAAGATTTGGAATATAGCATCCGTATTCATTCGCTTGGTTTTAAAATCGGACTGATACCGGATGCAAAGGTTTATCATAAGCGCCGCACGAATTTTTTACAGTTCTACAAGCAGATACACTTCTTCGGCAGGGCGCGTATAAATGTTTACAAATTTTTCCCCGGCCAACTTAAAGCAGTACATTTCTTCCCTGCGCTGTTTACCCTGGGGCTTATTTTCACAATAGTTGTTAACATATTTACACTTCGAATATCAATCCTGTGTAACATTGTTCTCGCACTTATTATTTTGTTGATATTTTTTCATTCGCTCATTAAAAATAAGTCGGTAAAAATTGCATTTTTGAGCCTGATAGCAGCCTTTATACAACTAACCGCTTATGGCCTTGGGTTTATGCAGGATTTTGTGAAGCGCATAATATTTAAAATATCATAAGACTATGTACCACCCATTTTCGGTAACAGAAACGCTAAGTATAGCCTGGCATGTTCTGAGAAAGAACTTCGCTACAATTGCTGTATATACTTTGATTACATTTTTTGTTGTCGGCGGTTTTGGGTTCGTAATTTATAATATCATTAACGACGAGGTTTTAACGTCTATAGGCGTAGTTATCTTACTTATTGGCGTAAGCTTTCTTTTTTTAGGATTTATAAAACTGGTTTTCCAGCTCATCGACAGGGAATTTTATGATTTTGGATTTGGCGATATCGTGCCAAAAATAAAAATGCTCGGAAGCTACTTACTCTTACTAGTGATAGTAAGCACGCTTGCAGTATTTATGAATAATGCCTTACAGTACCTTGGCGACGGTATTGTACAAAGTATACTTGGAATTTGCATATTCCTGTTTATACAGTTCTTTTTTCTTTTCTATTTCCCTATATGCGCTTGTTTTATTGTGGACGATGAGTCGGGGCCGTTCGAGTCAGTAGCGCAGAGCTTTAAATTGATAAAAGGAAATTTCTTCAAATACTTCCTTTTATTTTTGTTGATTGAGCTAATGGTATTTATCGGGACGGTAACTGTTATCGGGATGGTGTTTGTGATACCATTTGTAAATCTTTTACTCGTAGTTGCCTACCGGAAGCTGGTTTACAGCCACCAGGATGTGGATGACGATATTACCGAAACCGTTTAAGCTATGGGATTAAAGGCAGCACTGAGTAAACCTTTCGCCGCAATTGTAAATTTCCGGTTAAACAAGCTTCGCTATAACGCCGTTGCGCTGCAGCAAAGGGTTTTTGAACAGCTTGTTGTAAAAGCTCAAAATACAGCGTTTGGTGCCGACCATCATTTTAATGAAATACGCAACTACGAAAAATTTAAGAAAAACGTCCCAGTAAGGGATTATGAAGATTTACGCCCATACATTGACCGTGTAACCAAAGGCGAGGAAAATGTTTTGTGGCCCGGCAAGCCTGCTTACTTGTCTAAAACATCCGGCACTACTTCAGGTGTAAAATATATCCCTATCTCGAAAGAAAGCATGCCTGAGCATATAAAAGCTGCCAGAAATGCATTGCTAAGCTACATTCACGAAACGGGGAATGCAGATTTTGTGGACGGCAAGCTGATATTTTTGCAGGGCAGCCCTGTGCTGGATATTAAAGCGGGCATTTCTACCGGAAGATTATCTGGCATTGTGGCCCATCATGTGCCCGGATATTTGCAGAAAAACCGCATGCCCAGCTATCAGGTAAATTGCATTGAAGACTGGGAGCAAAAAGTAGACGCGATTGTTGGGGAAACCAAAAACGAGGACATGCGCCTCATATCAGGCATACCGCCCTGGTGCCAGATGTATTTCGACAGGCTTTCTGCTGTGTCTGGTGGAAAAAAGATAAAAGACATCTTCCCCAATTTTAAACTGTTTGTATATGGGGGCGTAAATTATGAGCCTTACCGCACCCGTATAGAAGAAAGCATTGGCTTTAAAATTGATACGATTGAAACTTACCCTGCATCCGAAGGCTTCATCGCTTTCCAGGATTCACAAAAAGAAAAAGGGTTGCTGCTGATGGTTGATTCCGGGATATTTTACGAGTTTATCCCCACAGATGAATACTTTAACGAAAACCGTACCCGTATCTGCCTGAAAGACGTACAGCTTGATAAAAACTATGCATTGATTTTGAACACCAGCGCTGGCCTTTGGGGTTACAGCATTGGTGATACCATTAAGTTTGTATCAAAAAACCCATATAAGATTGTAGTAACCGGCCGTATCAAACATTATATTTCGGCATTTGGTGAGCACGTTATCGGCGAAGAGGTTGAGCACGCGCTTTTAAGTGTAGCGAATCAGCAGGGTATAGATATCGTTGAGTTTACCGTGGCGCCACAGGTGAATCCTCCGACGGGGCAATTACCTTATCATGAATGGTTTATAGAATTCGGTAAGGAGCCGGCCGACCTTACAGCATTTGCCCTGGCTGTAGATGAAGCGCTGCAAAAGAAAAATATTTATTATTTCGACCTGATTACCGGTAACATTTTGCAGCCCCTGGTAATCCAAAGCCTAAAAAAAGATACCTTTATAAACTATATGCGAAGCGAGGGAAAGTTAGGTGGGCAAAACAAAGTTCCACGGTTATCTAATGACAGGAAGATAGCGGACGAGTTAAAGCGATATATAGCATAGCAAGGAAATTTTGAGAAATAAAAAAAACATAGCGATTCTCGGCTCTACCGGCAGCATTGGCACACAAACGCTGGAAGTGGTCAGTAATAATCCCGACCTCTTTCATGCCTACCTGCTTACTGCTCAAAGCAGTGCCGATTTATTGATTGCACAAGCGCTGCAATTTAACCCGGAGTATGTTATCATTTGCGATAAAAATAAATACCAATACGTTAAAGATGCACTTTCAAAAACCGATGTCAAAGTATTAGCAGGTGCGGAATCCGTTATAGAGACGGTTACTCACAAAAAAATCGATATCGTTTTAACAGCGATGGTTGGCTTTGCGGGGTTGGAACCTACAATAGCCGCCATAAAGGCCGGGAAGGATATCGCGTTAGCAAATAAGGAAACTTTGGTCGTAGCAGGCGAAATAGTTACCGCCCTCGCCAAAAAGCATAAGGTTAATATACTACCCGTTGATTCAGAGCACTCGGCGATATTTCAATGCCTGGCTGGTGAGGGGAATAATAAAATTGAAAAGATTATCCTTACCGCATCCGGCGGACCGTTCCGAAATAAATCCCTGGCGTTTTTAGAGAATGTTACCCGCGAGGACGCATTGAAGCACCCCAACTGGGTAATGGGCGCAAAGATCACTATCGACTCCGCCTCGCTGATGAATAAGGGGCTCGAGGTTATCGAGGCTAAGTGGCTATTTGGATTGGAACCTGAGCAAATTGATGTGATTGTACATCCGCAGTCGATAATTCACTCGATGGTGCAATTTACAGATGGCTCCATTAAAGCGCAGATGGGATTGCCGGATATGAAGCTGCCGATACAGTACGCCCTCACCTATCCTGACAGGGTTCAAACCGATTTCAAAAGGTTCGATTTTACAAGTTACCCTAATCTAACTTTCGAAAAACCTGACATGGTGACATTCCGTAACTTAGGTTTAGCATTTGAAGCGCTGAAAAAAGGCGGAAATATGCCATGTATTATCAATGCAGCCAATGAGATTGCTGTGGCCGGGTTTTTGAACAAAACTATAGGCTTTTTGGCGATGAGCAATATTATTGAACGATGCATGCAACATATTGCTTTCGTCAACAGTCCTGATTTGGAGGACTATTTGAATACTGATAAGGAAACACGCATCTTTGCGCAAAATTTAATACAACAAATGCCGTTAAAAGCATTACAATTTTAATAAAACATATAAATGAATATAGTGATCATGGTGGGCCAGTTAATCCTGGGCCTTTCTATCCTGGTAATCCTTCACGAACTTGGCCATTTTTTGGCTGCCCGCGCATTCGGCATCAAGGTAGATAAGTTCTACCTCTTTTTTGATGCATGGGGTTTCAGCCTGTTTAAATTTAATTACAAAGGTGTTGAATACGGTGTAGGATGGCTTCCCCTTGGCGGCTATGTAAAAATTGCTGGTATGATTGATGAGTCGATGGACACGGAGCAGTTGGCCGGTCCTCCGCAGCCGTGGGAATTCCGCTCAAAACCAGCCTGGCAACGCCTGATAGTAATGCTGGGCGGTATTTTTGTAAATATCGTATTGGGTATATTCATATTTTGGGTGTTAACCATTAAATATGGCGAAACCTATATGCCAAATGCCAAACTTAAGTATGGCATTGTTGCCGGCACGGTGGGCCAAAAGATCGGGTTAAAGTCTGGTGACAAGATCACCGCTGTAAACGGCAAAGAAGTTGTACGTTTTGAAGAACTGACCGGCACACAGGTTATATTAGGTAATGCTGATTTAACGGTGGAACGCGGCTCCCAAACTTTGCACATTAAAGTACCTACAGGTATAATAAACGATATTGGGGAAGTAAACGTAGGTATAGAACAATTCATCAGCAGATCGCCGCGCTTTAAATTTGCAGTTGATTCAGTTGCAGCAAAATCTGGCGCTATGCAAGCGGGTTTAGTTAAGGGGGATAGCATAGTGGCCATTAACTCCGCTAAAGTTGAATTCTTTGACCAGTTACAAAAGGACCTGCAGCAATATAAAGGTAAAACGGTACAGCTAACGATAAAACATGCAGGTAATACCGTTCAGAAAGATGCAAAAATAAGCGATGAAGGTACGTTAGGATTTTTCTCGAGCAATGATTTGCCGAAAGAAGAAAGACTGACTTACGGCTTTTTTGGTTCGCTGCCTGTAGGCGCGACCAAAGCCTGGGGCACCTTTACCGACAACGCAAAAGGCATCGGGAAGATGATAAAAGGTGAAGTAAAGCTTAACAAAGCTGTAGTCGGGCCTGTGGCAATTGCAACCATGTTTGGCTCGCATGTTGATTGGATCCGTTTCTGGAGCCTGGTAGGCTTTTTATCGATGGTTTTAGCGCTTACCAACCTACTACCTATTCCGGCGCTCGATGGCGGGCATTCACTGTTCCTTATTATCGAAATGATAAAGGGTAAACCCCTAAGCGATAAATTCCTTGAACGCGCACAAATCGTTGGATTCGTGCTTTTGATAACGCTGATGGTGTTTGTATTTGGAAACGATATTGTGCGGCAGGTGATGAAAAAGTAATGTGTTAATAATTGATGTGCGAATAAATTTCGCGATAGGTTAGTAACAATATTTAAGAACAAAAATGGCCGCTTCGTGAACGAGGCGGCCATTTTTGTATGATGATATGGTGAGGCCTAAGCCGGATCTGAATAGCCTTCATCTTGCTTCAAAATATCAAAAGCCGTACGCTCTTTTTTGAAAATTGCCGCGCCGATCAAAGAGATTATAGTACCAGTAATAATTCCCCCCAGTAATGTCGCAATGGTTAGGAAGGTTATGCTTGCATAAGTACCTGTCATTTTAGCCGCAGTCTCTTCATCTAAACCTTTGGCCATCATTTGCTCCTGGGTGCTTTTTAAAACCTCATCGTAGGCACCTGGACTCAGAATTTTATAATATATATAAATAAATATGGTCGACAAAAGGCCTGTATATATCGCAAAAAGGAAACCTGTCATGAAACCCTGTCCATAGGTCATAAATCCGTTTGATTTATCACGATACTCCTTTTGCGCCAGGAATAGAAACGCGATATAAGGTATAAGCGTTATGTACTTTAACCCGCTTGTTTGACTAATGCCGGCGAACTGAAATGCATACGTTAAAACAATCGAGGTTAAAAAACTAAAAAGAGTCCATTTAAGTGCCACAGATGATTGTGAAGGTGCTGTTGTTTCCATTAGAGTTTATTTTGAGTTTAAATAAATGTAGACAAATTAATTTGATTTAAAAGTTTAGGGAATAAAAAAAGCAGGACCATATCGGGTCCTGCTTTTTTCGAAATTTTATTATATCTAAGCCTGCGGCGCGTAGGCTGGCGGATCCTTCTTAAACAATGCGCCGAATAACAATGCCAGGATAAATACAAAAAGTATCGAAATTACTATTCCTGTAATCGCATTGCCTATCGAAGAGGAGGCCTGCGAAAAGTCCTTTTTAAGTTCGGCTACATTTTTGTCAATAAGTTCCTGGCTAGCGTGCCTTTCTTTTAAAATGGCAATCTTTGCATTGACGGCCGCGGCCTGGACTTTAACCGCATTGTTAGGCTCCACGAGCTTATCGAAAATAAGTTCTTTCCCTATATAATTAAAAGCAAACGCCACCAAAAACATAACAAAAATACCGGTAGTGGCCTGCTTAAAAGTCCAGTATCCGCCTATATCCTTACGGGCTTTGAATGCTAAGAATATAACCGTAAAAATCGGAATAAACACCGAAAATAAAACCGGCGCACCAACGAACATAAGAGGTGACGTTGTAGTGGTGATTAAATAATAGGATGCTATTGACAAAGCAGTTATAA
>JAZJZL010000022.1:0-18822 GCA_040389845.1 Bacteroidota bacterium | reverse complement strand
CGGTAATATGACTATCGCCGATTACAGTGGGGTGCTTGATTTGGAGAATAAATTTGGGAATGTTAAAGCAGGCATCCTCACCGGCCCGACAAAATTAAATATTGAGCAGGGCGATATTGACTTAAAACACATCAGCGGAGGTAATTTAAAAGCTAAGGTTTTCGGCAGTATAAAAATAGGCACCATTGGCGGAAAAGTCAGCGGGGCTTTCTCATCCGGTAATCTGCTTGATATTGGTCTATCAAACAAGGCTGATAGCGTTATTATTGACGCAGACAATGTGCAGCAAATGAATATTACCGGCACGACTGCTACGAACGCAGGCTATAGCATTAAGACTATCCTGTCAAAATTCCTTAATAAATCAACGCTGCAATTAAAGGAACTGACCAGCAGTGACAGAAAGCCGCAATCAAAACTTGGTGTGGATTCACTGGCGACATTGCTTAAAAACAAAACAGGCGTACAAAGCGGTTCTGAAAAAGATATTGAATTGCAAAAGAAAAAACTTCAGATCACATTAATCTCCCAATTAAAAAAACTACGGGAGTATGAGGGAATAAACGGAAACGCCAAAGGCAAAGTAAGCATTAAGGTTGCGTTTACCGCACTGAATATTTTGAATTGAAATCAATTTAATTTTTTCCTTTTAATTCGTTTATCGCAGCTTGTATTTGCTCATTATAATTCTTGATGCTGTCGGTATACTTGTCGGTGTTTTCTTCAACCGCTTTATAAAGAACGTCATAGCTTTTAATCCTTAGTTCACAATAGTTTATCATTAACTTATTGCGGGCGTGAATCTGTTCAGGGAGTTTCTGCCGGTCAAGGTCGTTCAGCAGTTTTATCATTTCGTGCCAGTAGTAAAGCCCGTGGTCTTTAATTTCAACGAGTATAGAATCTTTGGGAGCAGTTTTCGGCATGTGGTAAACTTCGAGCGCCATATTCTCCATCGATTCGAATGTTCTCATTTTAGCTTCATAATTCGCCATGGTGTTGGGCACACTTTTGCATACCAAAAAGCATCCGAAAATTACAGCCAGCGCTATAACCCCTATCGTGCCCAGCTTAAGGTCCATTCTGTCCGGGCTCTTAAGGCTGGGATAAAATAAATAGCCCATAGCGAAACCGCTTAACAAACCACCGATGTGGGCAGCATTGTCTATTCCCGATTTGGTTCCGTTGGCAAGATTAAAAACCACAAAAACAAGTATGCTTGACAGCATCGCTTTGCGCACAGATTTGTCAATAACATTAGTTGTAAGCATGGCCAGGAACACGCCGTACATGCCAAATATCGCTCCGGACGCACCCGCGCTTACTGTTTGTTCATGCACCCATAAGCTGGTTGTACTGGCAACTATCCCGGTTAAAACGTATGCCGCCACAAACCGTGTTTTACCCAAATAAGGCTCTAATAGCAACCCGATATATACAAGGGCGTACATATTAAACAGCAGGTGCAAAATACCGATGTGCAAAAAGCAACAGGTAAACAACCGCCAGTATTCGCCTTGCAGGGTTAACTGACGAAGATTGGCGCCCCATTTAAGTAAGCTTTCCGTATCAGGCAGCATAAAATTGACGCCCGACATTACCATCAGTACAAATAACAGGATATTTAGATTGATAATAATTGGTGTTACAAAATATCCCTCCGTCGGTACAAAAATGGAAAAGATACTGGTAAGCTTACCCTTAGTGGCTGTTGGCGGGGCTTCTGTAGCTTCGGCTTCGGCCAACTCCCAGCCCTGCTTCAGTTCTGCATATTTTTCGTCAAGGTGTTCCGGGCTAAGGGTTGATTTTAGTTCCGTAAATGCAGCTTCAAGCGCCTCGATGTTGCGCTTGTTTTTGCCCCAGTCCATCATTTGGTTGCCGGTGCATTCGCTGTTAAGTATGGCGTGGTCGGCTTCTAGTTTTACAGTAACTTCTTCGGCCCACGAGCTCATGGAGAATTTTGTGTACGCCACAAAACCGTTCTCGTCGGCGTAGCCGATATTCCAGTTGAGTTGTTTGGCAGCTTCTAATAGCAATACTAATAAGTGCTCATGCGAAAGCTCGCCTGCAGGCAGCTCAAGCGTATATTTAGGGGAAAGTCCGAAGGCCATTATGGTAAATTGTGATTTGTGCGGGTAATAGTTAAAAGTAATTAGTTTTTGAAGATAATATTTTTATTTCAAAACAAACCATTACCTCAAAACCGTAACCGCTCCCGTTATCTTAGCCTTCCCGTTCTTCAGGTCGATGATATAATAATACGTCCCCGATGGTACCTGTTTGGTGTTAAATGTCCCATCCCAGGCCCGTGCATAGCCGGTTGATTTATAAACCATTGTTCCGTACCGGGAGAATATATTTACCATACAATTCGGATACACCGACAGTGACGGGATTTCCCAGGTATCATTAATGCCATCGCCATTAGGTGTAAAAGTATTTACCACATCTACCGGCGCGTAAATCGTCATCGTAAGCGTATTTGAGACGACGTATGGAGTTGCGATACATTTGCCATAGGTAGTTACGGTGCATGTAACCGCATCGCCATTTTGCATGCTGTTAGCTGTAAAACCTGGACTGTTAGTGCCTGCGCTTACACCATTTACCAGCCATTGGTAAACTACGTTATCAGTAACTGCGGCCTTTGCCGTAAATGTTACTTGCTGGCCAGGTTTTATGACATTATTCACGGCTGTTGAAGTTATTGAGACGCTGTTACTAACAGTCGGGTCTGCAGTTAGGCTTACCTCGTTAGATGTTGCTGTTGCCACAGCGCATGTACCGCTGGCAGTTATGGTACAAGTTATTTTATCGCCAGTTTTTAAAGTTGAGCTGGTAAATTCAGCAGCGTTGCCGCCGGCATTTTGTCCATTTACTTTCCATTGATAAACAGGATTGTTACCGACGTTGGTTGGAATTGCTGTATACGTGAGTGATTGCCCTTCACAGCCGCCATAACTATCCGGCGTCACTTTAACTGAGGGTATTAAAGCTTGCGGCCCCACTACTGTTACCGGGATTGCAGCATATACAGAGATCCCATGCGCTATGGCCCCGTCATAATAACCTTGTATGCCGCCGGCATAAGTGCTCACTTGTGCTGCAGACGTTATTTTTCGGATAGAATTATCAACCGCATCCGCAACTAAAAGATTGCCGGAGGAATCGAATACTACACCCTGCACGGTATTAAATTTTGCCGCCGTTCCGGTACCGTCGTTATTCCCCGGTCCTGAAGGTATATTACTACCAACAAAGTCGACACATTCGCCATTTATCTTACGCTCCCATACCCGCTCGCTACTGGCGATGAACAAATTGCCGAACCCATCTATAGCCACATATCCACCGGGAACAAAGCCGCCGTTAATTGGCAGCGTGGTAACAACTGCATTTGGCGTTATCATCCTGATTTTATAATTGCCATAATCAAGTACATATAAATTACCCGAACCGTCTATAGTTATACCATCTATAAAAGAAAAACGGGCGGACGTGCCGGTTCCGTCAAGGTAGCCAATCGCCTCAATCCCGGCAAAATCATAGATCGTTCCATCCGGAGTAATCTTTTTTAAACAAGCATGAATAGTGGTAACAAACATATTGTCCTGCTTGTCCATAACCATTTGATTGCAGGCGATGTTGCCAACAAAAGTAGTAACAGTGCCATCCGGTGTTATTTTCCTTATGTCGGCATATTTATAATCTGTTACGTAAAGATTGCCATGCGAATCGATAGTAATGGCATTTATATCGCCGAAGCTTGCTGCGGTGCCTTTACCGTTTGAATGGCCTTCATTGCCTGTTCCGGCTAAAGTGCTCGCAATGCCATCCGGCGTTATCTTCCTTACCGCATGGTTATTCCTGTCCACAACATACAGGTTGCCCGAAGCATCGTAAACCATCCCAACGGGATAATTAAACTCTGCCGGCGATGGGTTGTGCGCCTCTACCGTCACTGTTTGATCACCCACATCCGTACAACCGAAAGACGATGGCGTTATAGTGCTGACAGGATTATTGCAGGTAGATACCGTTGCCACGTCTGACAGCTTAACCTGGTATTTCCCTGTAGCATCGAGGGTTAGAACAATAGGCTGCTGATTAGGTGTTATAACCGGGGTTGCAGATACCGAAACATTAAATGATGTGGTGCCTTTACCGCCAAAGCCATCAGTCGCGGTTAAGGTAACATTTACCGGCAATGCAGCGTTAACCACGGTTCCGGCTGCAGGGCTTTGGATAATTTTAAGCTTATCGGCACAGGGTGAAACTTTCGCCAGTTTGGTATAATCAGGCAGCGCTGCCTGGCAATTGGCATCGGCACCCAGCAGAGGCGACATAGGTTCAAACACCGGATTGCTAATTACCGTCACCGGGATGTTCACTGTCGAAATGTCATTGGGGCCCACTGTGGCGTAACCATCGGCATTGCCTTGTTCGCTACTGCCGGCGTAGGTAGAGACAACACCTGCAGGTGTAATTTTCCTAATCTTATTATTACCGCCATCACAAACATATACGTTTCCGGCAGCATCAGTTGTTATCCCACCGAGCAAATAAAAGCTCGCTTGTGAACCAATACCATCCGCCGAGCCTGCATCTCCACTGCCGGCCAGTGTTGATACCATACCAGCAGGCGTTATTTTCCTGATCTTTTCGTCACCGTAATCAACAACATATAAGTTCCCCGCAGCATCGATAGTTATACCCGACGGCCCTGAAAAAGTAGCAGTTGCAGCCGGCCCGTCCTGCTGGCCTCTTACACCAGTACCCGCAAAAGTGGTTACGTTACCGCCCGGGGTAACTTTTCTGATGCAGTGGTTACTGTTATCTACTACGTAGATATTCCCCAGCTTATCTATCGCCAGTCCGATAATACGATTAAACCTGGCGGCATCGCCCTGTCCGTCGGCAAAGCCCTGTGCGCCGCCGCCGGCTAAATTAGTAACATAGCCATCCGGTGTTATTTTCCGGATGATGTCGGTGCGGTCGTCCGCCACATAAAAATTGCCGGCATTGTCGGCTACGATGCCGCATGGTATGGAAAAGCCGGCGGAGTACCCCTCTGTGCCGCTTTCGTCATCCACCCTGGACTGACCCGAAAATATGGAAACACCCCCTGCAGGTGTAATTTTTAAGACGGTTGTGAACGAAGTTTCGTAAAGGTCGCCATTAGGCAATATCTCGAGATCCTTCGGGTCATACATATCCAAATTTGTGCCTGTAGCCACTATTGTAGTTACAATTCCGTTGGGGCTGATTTTCCTTATCTCACCATTAGCCTGGGCTACGTATAAATTCCCCGATGCATCTGACGTAATTGCAGCGAGATAACTAAAAGTTGCCTGCGGCCGGGCCGCGGTAACTGTAACAACCTGCGGACCCAACTTTGAACAATTAAATGATGCTGGACTTAAAGTAATGTTTGCGGCCGGTGTTACCGTTGCTACGTCTGATAAATTCGTGGTGTAATTACCGTTTGCATCAAGCTTTAAAACAATATTATTTTTAGGTTTGATAACAGGGGCTTGTGCGAGGGCAGTTTCAGCCTTTAAAAAAAGCAGAAGAAATAAAAAGCATACAGTTAACGGCTTGCTATTCAACATAAGCTATGGCTATTGTATAGAATTTCCGCGCGGCAACACTTCCTCATAATCAGCAATACAAGCAATTTTTTGGTAAAGTTGCCCATACTAATTTATTGTTTTAATAAATAAAATCAAATAAGGTAGAAAAAGCATATCCAATTGACCGATTTGACACCGCTGGCAAAACTTTTACCACCTAATTACCTTTCCTTTTATAAATTGCATGCTATTAATCGGTTATTATGCACAACGGCGGTTTTTTAAGGGTATTTTTAATAATGGCGGCAATAAGCCTGCTGCTGGATTGGTATGTTTTTTACGGCTTAAGAACCTTTGCCGCCGGCTGGCAATCGTCCAGGTTACGCAGCTTGATAACTTTTGGATACCTGGTAATTTCTGTAGGTATTACTCTGATTTTCCTGGCGGGATTTGGCAGCTTTAGCACGGCAAAAGGGATGACGCCGTTTCACGAATGGATGCTAAGCCTTTTCCTTACGTTTTTGGTCACCAAGGTATTTTTCTCGCTGATATTGTTTTTGGGCGATTTGGGCCGGTTTTTCTATGGAATTTTCAGGAATCTAAACAAATCAAAAAGGCCCAACGAGCTATTTTTCCCTGCCCGCCGTAAATTTATAAGCGAAGCTGCAATACTGGTAGCAGCTGTGCCTTTTACAAGCTTTATGTATGCGATGTTTAAGGGCAAATATGACTATAAAGTACATCGCCACACCATTTATTTTGACGATTTGCCAGAAGCGTTTGATGGCTTTACCATTACGCAGCTGTCCGACATCCACTCCGGTAGCTTTGATAATGCAAAAGCCGTGCAGCGGGGCATCGACCTGGCCAAAGCGCAGAAAAGCGACCTGTTTGTATTTACCGGTGATTTGGTGAATGACGCCGCATGGGAAATAGAGCCTTATATTAAAAGTTTCGGTGAGCTAAAAGCACCGTACGGACAGTTTTCTATACTGGGCAACCATGACTACGGGGATTATATTGAATGGAACAGCGAAGCCGAAAAGGCTACCAATATTGATAAATTGAAGGAGCATCATGCCGCGCTGGGTTATCGCCTGATGCTTAATGAAAATATCGACATTGAAAAAAACGGGCAAAAAATATCGCTCATCGGCGTGGAAAACTGGGGACGCCACTTTATTAAAATGGGCGACCTGCATAAGGCATTAAAAGGCGTTGATAAAGATGCTTTTAAAATACTGCTCTCGCACGACCCAACACATTGGGAAGACCAGGTGAGATATCATGACACTACTATTCATTTAACGCTTGCCGGCCATACACATGGCGCCCAATTCGGCGTTGAAACTAATGGCTTGCGCTGGAGTCCGGTACAATACAGCTACCTGGATTGGGCAGGGCTGGCTAATGAGAAAGACCGTTATTTGTATGTTAACCGGGGTTTTGGTTTCCTCGCGTTTTCGGGAAGATTAGGGATTTGGCCGGAGATTACGGTGATAACGTTAAAGAGAAAACAGGCATAACCGCTCATTTCACCTGTACGAGTTAAATATGAAAAAGCCGCTGCTACTGCTCTCAATTACACTTATCGCTATTTCTGCATGCAAACAGAAAGCAGGGAAAAAAACTGACGTAGCCACCTACGCTGACGAAGTTATGTTAACCACCTTGGCTATTAAAGCCACGGTTGAACCGGACACCATGTTTAAAAAAATGACGATAGAGATGCAGCAAGTTATGCTTAAGCCTATAGCTAATTATAAGCCTGCGAAAAAAGAAATTGATTCGATGCTTCGACGTATAGATACGCTAAAAAAAAACCTGGATACGAGTAAAATTTATTTATTGATATCCGATACGCTTAGCAGGTTACCGCCAGATTATCTGGCTAAATATTACAAAAATCAACCTAATGATTTGGATATAGATTCTACTGGTCGGCTTATTAAAACTTTCTGGAAGGAAATAAAAATCGATACAGTATCGACGAGAATCAATAAAAGATTCAAGAGCCCGTACAATTACAAGTGCATATTTGAAGGCAATGTGAATCCCTCATTAAAACCCAGGTTTATTGCCGGTCGTTTCGCCATGTCGGTAATAAACTTTAACACCGCCAGGAACAAGGCTTTTATATATACAACTTATTCGTGTGGTAGTTTATGCGGGAGCGGACAGGATTTATATTTTGAAAAAAAAGGAAACACCTGGAGACTGGTCAGGAGAGTCGGCATTTGGGTTTCATAGTTCTTAGTATATGCATTATTTCAGCATAAACACCTGCGACGGAAAATCCCTGTCATTAAAAACCTCCTTCAAACTTTCAAGCCGGGTGGTTTTGTCGAAAATCATTACCTGCCGCATGTCGTTTTTATATAACGACCATTGCGGCAATAAGGCATTATTGGGGTTGCCTGTTTTAATAAACGCCACCCATGCCGGGTGCATATATACCGCCAGCCGTGCCTTTTCGCCACCGCCGGCTATTATTTTTTTGGTATTCCATAGATACTGCAGTTCCTCTCCGTGGGAGGCGCCATACTTTTTGCCGTTCTCAAAATCAAAACGGTACATGTAAACAGGAATATTATTTGTGGCCAATGCTTTTGCAAAACGATAGCTATGCATTTGGTACATGTATTGGGTAACCACGTTTACAGCCGCTGCATAAGGCGAATCCGTTTTCAATTTAGACTGGTAAGTACGGTTAACAAACGGCTCATTATCCCTGAACAAAGGTTTAAGTACAGTCTTATCCGGCTCATTACTCCAGGCCTGTTCGCTTACAAACGTATGAGCTTCAGACTTATTGGTGCCAATAAGTGCTCTAATACGCGGCATATTGGCGCCGGTCGCGTATTTATAACCATCTTCAGAAATAGCCAACCCGTCATACACCGGACCAAAAAATGAATTACCGCCAATGCCATCGCAAACTTCGGCCTGAGCACGCATAAGGGTATCCGCCGATAGAGTTAGCAGTTTAGCCGCATCGGTGGGCTTTAAGCCTAATTGCTTTAATATAAGAGCGCGTTCATTTTTTGCGGTGGTTATATCCCTGATGCACTGCACCGAGCCGCTTTCGGCAATAAGTTGCTGAAAGAGCCCTTTTGATTTTGGCGATACGGCAACCGCACTCAGCAACTTCGCCCCTGCCGATTCGCCCATGATAGTGACACGGTTTGGGTCGCCGCCAAACGATGCGATGTTTTGTTTAATCCATTTCAGGGCAGCAACCACGTCAAGCAAACCGCTGTTACCTGACTCTGCGTAGCGCTTATCGATATCGCCCAAATACAAAAAACCAAGTGCGCCCAACCGGTAATTGATGGTGATGGTTACAATATCGTCATTATCGGCAAATGCATGTCCGCTCATATCACGACCTGTCCCTCCCGTCATGGCGCCGCCGTGTATCCATACTACCACTGCGCGTTTTTGGTTATCGGTTTTTGGGGTATATAAATTCAGCGTAAGACAATCCTCATTACCTTTTGCTTTCCCTCCGCCAGGCTGGGTAGCTATTTCACCAAATTTTTGTGTGAATAAAGTATCTTTCCATGAGGTGTGCTCTGTTGGCGGCAAATATCTTAAACTGCCAACCGGTGGCGCGGCATAAGGCACACCTTTGAACACGGCAATGCTGTTCTCAAAATCGCCTTTGATATAGCCTTTATTGGTTTTAACTATTGGATTAGCGGATTGAGCGTATACCGAAAAACTAATAACAGTTAGGGCTAGAAATATTATTTGGGGGGATTTCACCGATTTGAGAATGATTGCACCGATTGATTGCATAAGATTGATTTTGATAGATATAGCGAACGCAAATTAATGATTTAATACTTTAAAGTATCTTTCCTAATAACAAACTGGCACGGTTTACGCTAGTGTACACATATTTAGCAAAACAACTATGGCAACTCAAAACACAAAGCGAATAGGGAATCAATCCAAAGAAAAACCGGTCAGCACGATGGACACCCTGCACGACACATGGACGGTGATGAAGCCGTTTGTGCATTTCTCGGTTAAAGCGATGAAGCTATTGGCGCATGCGCTTATTTATATTGTAAAACATGTACCGAAACCGGAGGAACATAAAGATGAAAAGGGGAATAAGGTAATTAAGATTTAGATAACACTTTTCTGAACCATGATTCACTTGATTTGAGATTGAAGGATAGCTCCTCTATGTATAAAATCAGAAAATCCTTCAATCAGGCAAATCAGGGTCAAAAAGAAGTTCAAACACATAAACCATACTTTTGTAGAATTAAATTCATTTTTTATCTTACTATTTTGAATTTAATTCAATAATAACCTAAATTTACAGTATGATTAACGAAACAGAAATCATACTGGATAAAACAGACCTGCACATTTTAAAATTGATGCAGGAAAATGCCCGCATCAGCAACGCCGACCTGGCGCGCGAGCTGGGCATGGCGCCTTCCGGCATACTGGAACGCGTAAAAAAGCTGGAACAAAAAAACGTCATCCTGCAATACACAACGCGCATTAATCCCGACCTGCTGCAGCAAAAAATGCTGGCTTTTATTTTTATGAAAGCGTCTGACGGTCCGGGCTGCACCGATACAGCCGAGGCATTGTCAAAAATCCCCGAAGTACAGGAAGTACACCACGTAGCCGGCGACGACTGTTACCTGGTTAAAGTACGCACCTACGATTCTGCCTCGCTGGTCCACCTGATGCGCAACGAATTCAGCAAAATCCCTAACCTGTTAAGCACCCGTACCACCATCGTGCTGGAAACGGTTAAAGAACAGCAGCAATTGGTTATACCCGAAAAATAATTATGCCATGTCACCAACCTCACAAAAATCAGCATCACCCCTATTGGTTGTAATAGCCTTTGCAACCGTTTACATCGTATGGGGCTCAACCTATTTCTTTATCCGCATGAGCGAGCAGGGCGGCATGCCACCGTTTTTGCTGGGTGCCATACGTTTTACCATAGCCGGCGCGCTTTTAATGGGCTGGTGTATAATTAAGGGCGAAAAGATTTTTGTAAAGCGCGATATCATTAACGCGGCAGTTACTGGTATACTTTTGTTACTGGTAGGTAATGGTATCGTTATCTGGGCCGAAAAAACGCTTCCAAGCGCTATGGTTGCTATTATGGTATCCTCGGCCCCTATCTGGTTTGTTTTATTGGATAAGCCAAACTGGAGCATCAACTTAAAAAATAAATCGACGATAATTGGCCTGATAATAGGCTTTGCAGGTGTGATACTACTATTCAGCGAACAATTGCAAGTGATGTTTACCGGAGGCGGTGCGTCACTGCTGCCATGGATGCTGTTGTTACTTTTAGGGTCGATATCCTGGTCGTATGGCTCGTTGTATGCCAAGCACAGGCCTTCAACAGGGTCTGCATCAGTAAGCACCGCTTGGCAAATGTTAATAGCCGGGATTGTTTACTTGCCCATAAGCCTTGTTCACGGCGAGTTCAAGGGGTTGGACCTTGGCAGCATTCAAGCAACCGGTTGGCTGTCGGTGCTATATCTTGTTGTTTTTGGGTCGATAGCTGCATATAATGCATACGTATGGCTATTGCAGGTGAGGCCTGCTACACAGGTGAGTACTTATGCTTATGTAAACCCGGTTATCGCAGTAATATTGGGCGTTGTGTTTGCGCATGAAAATATTTCATTGATACAGCTTACAGGGTTATTTGTGATTTTGGCGAGCGTGTTGCTAATAAACCTGGCGAAATACAGGAAAGAGAAGCTGATTAAGTTGAATGAGTTAGATTTGGTTGAATAAGTTTATTTTCTGTAGGGCGATTTGCGCACGTCATCGCTAAGCCAGGGGTGAAAATGATACGGGTGAATCGGGCTACCACAAAGAACGCACCAGTATTCGTATTTCGATAAAAAATGTTGAAAAATTTATTTTCGAACCATTTTTATAAATACCTCACTATAAGCGCTTTAGCTGATTTAAAATTCAAAATGTGTTAAGTTGTGTTAACCCAGTTTTCCACATTATTTTGATTTTCAAAGACATTTAAGTCGATCAAGCCGCTTCTCGAAAGCGTTATGGTACACGCCTCTACAACCGTAAATACAGACTATAAATCCTTCGGCAACGACCTTGCAGGCGTTTCCCATTTACCAAATTCAAAATAGTCTTCTATTGTTATACTGATCTTGCTCCCGACATCATATTTGCCTTTATTGTAATTGTTGGCACGCAGAATTACACCATCGCGCTCTATCAGCAGTTCCTCAAAAAAGCCTTTAAACAATATTTGCTTTACCGTCCATTTCGCGCCAAAGCCCTTGGTTATTTTAACATGCTCGGCATAAACCACCACCGTGCCGCGCTTGCTTTTTATGCCGCAGCCTTTGGCTTCTTCCGACGTAAGCTGACTGCTGCTGGCTAATATCTGGGCAGTATATAACAGTTTAGGCGAATTATAAAGTTCCTCAGGACTGCCATTTTCAACAATTTCGCCTTCTTTCAATACAATCAATTCATCAGCCATCGAAAGAATTTCGGCCGGATCGTGCGATACGAGTACGATAGTCACTTTCCACTCTTTTACAATAAAGCGTATATCGTGCTGCAAACCTTCGCGATACGTGGCATCCACCTGGTTAAAGGGCTCATCCAGTAAGATTACTTCGGGCTTGCTTATCAGTGCTTTGGCTATGGTTACGCGCTGTTTCTCACCGCCGCTCAGCTTGCCGAAGGGCTGGTCTTTCAGCGGGTAGATATCCAGCATATTGAGCGAGTCGGTTATCTTTTTTTCTTCGGATTCCAGTCCTAACTCGCCGATACGCAGGCCGGAACGAACGCTGTCCCAAACGGTAGCTTCCAGATCCATATCCTGGTTATTTTGGGTTACCAGGCGCATGGCCTCGTGAGCCGGCTGCAGCTTTTCTTCGCGCTTTAAAATACGCTCTTCTTTAAAAAACACTTCGCCGCTATCCGGCTGTAACAGACCGTACAATAAATTTAACAGGGTAGTTTTGCCGCTGCCGCTTTCGCCTACTATAGCGGTAACCTTCCCCTTCGGAATAAAAATGGTAACATTATTAACACCTGAAGATTTATCGCCAAAATAATTTTTGGTAACCGATATGGTTTCCAGGATCATGTCATCTTGCATACTGATAAGCAGTTATGTATTTTTTTATAACTATCCCCAAACCTAAAGTTTAAAATGCTATCGCGGAAATGAAAAGAAGATTATTTTTAGAGTCAAGAACCAAGACTAAAACAAAATAACCAGTCAAAAATGTCAGATGTTCTCTGTAGTCAACGTTTCATTTTGTTATCTTGATTCCTGGCTCTTGGTTCTTGGCTCTAATAACCTATCTTTAACAAAGAAATTAAACTTAAAACACCCCTGTTATTATGGAACACAAAAGAGAACACAGAAACTGGCACGAAATTCACACGTCTTCACTTGCTTTTGGACAGCGCCTGGCCGACAGCGTAGCTAACGGCATGGGCTCTTGGCGGTTCATCATTATTCAAACCCTCATTGTTATCTTGTGGATGCTGTTGAACGTGGTGGCTTTTATGCAGCATTGGGACCCATATCCTTATATTTTGCTTAACCTGCTGTTCTCAACCCAGGCCGCCTACGCCGCGCCTATCATCATGATGGCTCAAAACCGCCAGAGCGAACGCGACCGCGCACAGGCCGATGCCGACTATAGAACAAACTGTGAGGCAAAAGATGAAATAGAACAATTGTTAAATAAGTTGAACTCCATTGAGGTAGATAAGCTGGATAAAATTTTGGCTTTGCTGGAAAAGATGGATAAAAAATAACACGATTGAGGGATTGATTGGATTTGCAGGATTGTGGCTTCACCATGTATTCATCCCATTAATCCTTCAATTTTGCTACCTTTGCGGCGCATGAGCAACATTGATGACGCGGCAGAAGAAGCCGCAGCCGAAATAAAGCCCAAAACGCGCAAGCAGCAATTCTGGAACATCGTAAAGACCGTTCTTAAGATTGCTGTTACCACAGCGCTGCTCATCTGGGTGTTCAGCAAGGTTGATTTTAAATCAGTGAAAGACAGGCTGCTCCATCCGCAATACTGGTGGATGTATTTAGCCGCTATCTTTTGCATGTTTTTGTCGATGGTGGTATCGGCGTGGCGCCTGATGAGTTTTTTTAAGTCGATGGGGCTTAATCTTAACCCCAGGTATAACCTGCGCCTGTACTTTATGGGAATGTTCTACAACTTCCTGCTGCCGGGCGGCATCGGTGGCGACGGTTACAAAATGTACCTCATCAATAAAACCTACAAAACGCCGGTTAAAAGAGTTTTCCTGGCCGTGATGTTCGACAGACTGAGCGGCTTGTGGGCAATTGGCTTTATCACCGTTGTACTGATAGCTTTAATACCTGCCATCAACATTAATATTTTTATTCCAGTCGGCATACTGGCAGTTGGTTCGGTTATCTATTACCTGGTGGTAAGAAGATTTTTCAGGGATTATATCAAATATTTTTTCCAGGCCCATGCCAAGGCGCTGTTGTTACAGGGATTGCAGCTATTGGCTGTAATTTGTTTAATTATCGGTCAGCCGGATGCCAATATTACCTACCCGCCATACCTGCTTGCATTTTTAGTTTCTGCCTTTGCCATTCTCATCCCGGTTACAGCCGGCGGTGCCGGGGCGCGTGAGGGCTTTTTTACCTTACTTGCTACTAAGTTCAGCGTGATATTTCCTATCAATCCAACACTCGGTGTTTTTATTGCATCGGCTTTCTATCTCATTTCGCTGGTGGTGTCGCTGCTCGGTGTTTATTATGCTATTTTTCCAGGCAGACTGCATAATGGCTTGCCCGCAGAAGATACTACTGATAGACAGGTGAATTAAAAGGCAAAACAGAATTTTATTTGGTTTATAGAGCCAAATCGAAATAAAACCCGCTATTTAAATATATGTTTACTTCCCAATAATTTTGTAAAATATTATATAACCATTAAAATATATTTGTGGGTTGATCTAAATTTTTACTTTTGTGTTGTTCAATATAAACAGCATAATGGCCAGTTTTAATGATTTTAACAACCCGCAGGTAGCCGCTTTACCGGCGCATTTAAAGCAATTTATTGTAGACCAGCACTACGAACACTACACTCCTATAGACCATGCCGTTTGGCGGTATGTAATGCGCCAGAACTACAGCTATCTTAAAGACGTTGCCTACTACCCGTACATACCCGGACTGGAAAAAGCTGGTCTGACCATTGAAAAGATACCAAGCTTGCAGGAAATGAACGATGCCCTCGGCAAAATCGGCTGGGGCGCTGTTACGGTGGATGGTTTTATACCGCCAGCTGCCTTTATGGAATACCAGGCTTACCGTGTTTTGGTTATCGCTGCTGATATACGCCAGCTTAACCATATTGAATATACGCCTGCACCGGATATCATACATGAATCTGCCGGGCATGCGCCTATCATCGCGGACAGGGATTATCATGAATACTTAAGCTATTTTGGTTCGATAGGCGCTAAAGCTATGTTCTCGGCGCAGGATTTTGAACTTTATGAAGCCATTCGGGCATTATCAATATTAAAAGAAATGCCTGATGCCGATGAGGAAGAAATAAAAAAAGCCGAAGAACTACTGGCCCATAGGCAGGAAAACATGGGCGAACCATCAGAAATGGCGCTGCTAAGCCGCCTGCACTGGTGGACGGTAGAGTACGGACTTATCGGCGAGTTGGATAACCCTAAAATCTATGGGGCAGGATTGCTATCATCAATCGGCGAAAGTTCAAGCTGTATGGATTGCGATGTTGAAAAGATACCTTATACCATCGATACGTTAAATTATACTTACGATATCACCAAAACCCAGCCGCAGTTGTTTGTAACTCCGACATTCCAAAACCTGATTAATGTACTGGAGACGTTCGCTAATACAATGTCGTTCAGGCGCGGCGGCATTTATGGCTTACAAAAAGCCATCGAAAGCAAAAACACTTGCACAGCTGTTTATAGCTCCGGTCTACAAGTTTCGGGGACTTTTATAGAATTTAAAGTGCATAATGGTTTGCCGTCCTTTATTAAAACTTCGGGACCTACGGCCCTGGCTTTTGACGGCAGGCAACTGGAAGGACACGGCAAGGATTATCATAGTGTTGGATTTAGCTCGCCGGTTGGCAAGCTGAAAGGTCACGCTATGCCGTTGGAGGATTTAAGTATCGATGACTTGAAGTATTTTGGAATTGAACCAGGCAGCATTACAGAACTAAGTTTTGAAAACGGCATAAAAGTTAGCGGCGAGGTTAGAGGCGTAATAGCAAATAATGGTAAAACCCAGCTAATTAGCTTCATCAATTGCACGGTTACAGGCAACCACGGCGAGGAACTATTTAAGCCGGAATGGGGAGCTTATGATATGGCTGTTGGAGAAAAAATCATCTCTGTTTTTTGCGGTGCCGCGGATAAAGAGAACTTTCTGGAAATTGCATACAAATCGAACACAGCGACTCATCATATCGAATATAACGAACGGACTAAAGAACTGCACAAGCTCTACCAGCAGGTGCGCAACCGCCGCCAAACCGGCGGCGACTTCGGCTTTTTAGGCAATGTATGGCAGATGCTGCAAAAATATCACCACGACGACTGGCTATGTGCATTGGAAATTTTAGAAGTTCTCGACCACGAAGGCATTGAACCAAACCTGGCCGAAGAAATACGCAGCTTCCTGAAAAACAAAGCTGAAACACAGCCGGAATATAAAAAGCTGATAAATGACGGCTTTTATTTGATAAAGCACCCGGTAGAGCAAAAGTTGGTGGTGTAAAAAATATATTCGTAATATAGCACCCGGCAAACAACTATCTATTATTAACATTTAATTCCCCCTTTAGGGGGTTAGGGGGCATGAACATTATCGTAACAGGAGCAAGCAGCGGCGTAGGTTTTGAGGCTGTGCTTGAATTAATATTATCAGGAAAACATAAAGTAATCGCGCTGTCCCGCTCACAGGATAAACTGGAGCGTTTGCTTGAAATTGCGCACGGCTTAAACCCGGATGCCGAAATATATGCGCTAGCATTTGACATAGTGCATGATGACTATATGGGCTTGCTGCAATTTATTGAAAGTAACTTTGATAATCGCGTTGATGTGCTGGTAAATAATGCAGGTGCCCTTGTTAATAAACCATTTGCAGAACTGCTGGAGACCGATTTTGTAGAAATGCTGCAAACTAACTTCATCGGCCACGTACGTATGACACAAGCGATGCTGCCGGTAATGTCAAAAGGCTCGCACATTGTAAATATTGGCAGCATGGGCGGTTACCAGGGTAGCGTAAAGTTTCCGGGACTGTCCGCCTACTCGGCATCAAAGGCTGCTCTGCATACCTTAACTGAATGCCTTGCACTTGAACTCGCCGAAAAAGATATAAATGTTAACTGCCTGGCGCTGGGTTCAGCGCAGACAGAAATGCTGGAAAAGGCATTTCCGGGCTATCAGTCGCCGGTTATGGCTTTTGAGATGGGCAAATATATTGCTGATTTTGCTGTTACCGGGCATCGTTTTTTTAACGGAAAGGTATTGCCCGTAGCAGTAACTACGCCTTAAAAGCGGCTTTATCAATTTATTTTAGCGCAGAATTATCGGATTATCAGCTTCATAAGCAGCCTGGGCAAAATATATTCCCCTAAGTTGGTAGATATTTTTTGGCAGTGTCGGTAAAATTTCTTTAATTTTATATTATTCCGATATAATTACCTTATCCGTGAAAACATGGATTTTAGCCTTTCCTTCCTTTTAGAACAATCGAGCGACTTTTTTTGTGTGCTAAACCGCGATGGCACTATTGTGAAAACTAACCAGGCTTTGAGAAACGTTTTAGGCTTTTCGGAAGAAGAGCTTATTGGTCAAAAGGCCAATATATTCTCCCACCCCGCCGATATCGAGCGAAGAGATGAGCTATTCGCAAACCTGTCGGTAAATAATAAAATAATTGGCCATGAAAGCCGCATAAAGGCTAAGGACGGACGATATTACAACATCAGCTGGTCGGTAGCGCTGAATGCCCATGATGACCTGATATACGCTATCGGGGTTATATTAACTGACAACTTAAATGGCTCCGGGCACGAACATGTAACCGGCAGTATAGAGCACATTATTCAAAGCTTTAGCGAGGGCTTTTGTATCATTAATGATAAATGGCAGATAACGTCTTTCAATCCCGCCCTGCAGGCCATCACCGGGTTAAAAAGCGAAGACCTGCAAAATACCAATTTCAGGGAATTGGTTAGCCTGGGTATGACCGATACAATGCTAACCGAGCTTAAAAATGCGTTCAACGGGAACGCCTCGAGCCAGGTACAGTATTTCAATAATCATTTTAAAAGATGGCTGCGGGTTAATATTTACCCCTACAAAGGCGAGATAGTGATATTTATAAGAGATATCACCAATATAAAAACCCAGCAGCTGATACTTGCGCTTGAAAAAAACGTGCTTGAACTAAATGCTTCAACTCAGTACACCCTTTCGCAAACTATTAACAAGTTACTTAAAGGAATAGAAGAAATATACCCGGACATGATTTGCTCTGTGCTGGAAATTGATGAGGCCCAGGAAAAAATATACCACCTGGCGGCACCTAAGCTACCGGCTGAATATTGCATGGCTATTGATGGCAGCACCATAGGCCCCAAAGCAGGCTCATGCGGTACGGCGGCTTATCATCGCAGCCAGGTAATAGTAAGCGATATCCAGACCAATCCTTTGTGGGACGACTACAAACACCTTATGTTACCCTATGGTATTAAGGCCTGCTGGTCGACGCCAATTATCAGTTCCAACAGTACAAAGGTACTGGCGACATTCGCTGTATATTATACTACAAAGCGCGAGCCCCGGCCGGAAGAGCTACGCCTGATTGACCGCACCACCAATATCCTGCGTGTATTGATTGAAAACAAAAGAGTTTTGGCACATGTAAAAGACCAGAACAAGCGCCTGCAGGAAATTGCATCAATAAGCTCGCACGAAATACGGAGGCCTGTTGCTACTATCCTGGGGCTTGCCAATCTATTCGACCGGAATGAACCTGATAACCCTATGAACAGGGAAATAATAAACCACATCGACAGTACCGCAAAAGAACTTGACAGCGTTATCCATACTATTGTTGAAAAGACTATTTATTTGCAGGGGGAAGAAGAGCAGGAATGGCAGACTTGATCTACTTTAAGGATTAAACAAG
>JAZJZL010000021.1:0-48901 GCA_040389845.1 Bacteroidota bacterium | reverse complement strand
GCCAGTTTTCCATCCTGATCCCATGGAAGCATTGAATCTGCACTCATGTAATGATTGACAAGCGCTGTATGAAAACAATCGGTAGTCTTGTTACGGCGTGAGCTATGCAGGGTATATCCACTAAAAAAACAACGCTGTCTTTCTTAACCTCTACCGGCATCATTTGGTTTTCCCATGCTGATACATCTATAGTGTCGACGTCTGCATACTCTTTTGATTCCGATGAGACCCGGTTCATTATGTAACCAGGCCTGCCCGGTATTATCCATAAACAACCGTTACTCATATCAGCATCATCAATGGCTATCCAAACACCTATCAAAGACTTATCACGGGTCGGTATATAAAATTCATCCTGGTGCATCGTCCTGGCTAAGCAAAAATTCCCAGCGTTTGATGACCTGGTATCGAAGTAAGGAAATAAAAAAACATGCTTCTACTTGTTTCAGCAGAAGCATGTTTAGAAACATTTTTCAATATTAAATGATAACTATTGTCAACCATTCTTTTCTTTTAATATGAATTTGGGTAGATATCGCCGAAGATACTAATAGTGCCATAATTTACGCTCAATCAATGATCTGTCTCACCTTATCATAGGCAACATGCTCAATTCAGTGTTAGCTTTCGCCCCAATTTGGATAAAATTAATTTATAGGAATGATTGTTTAAACAGCTTACACCAATGGCTTCACACATGGCATAGATAATTTGGCTCCAGGGTCTATAAAGCAAAAGTTAAACAGTTAGAGAATATTAAAAACTAGTTGAACGTAAAGCCGAATTGCAAGTTAAGACCGATTGAATAGGGATCGCTATTGCCGAACCTGTTTGGCAGGGAGAGTGCGGCAAAATAATTTACAGTTTTGCTCCTGGCGTAAACCTGGTTAAATACCGGTGTAAATCCGTATCGGCCTGAGGTCTCAAATGCCAACCGGGTAATAACGGTAAATCCATGATCAAAACGAAACATAGTGCCGGGGGCAAATTGCAGGTTACTCATTTTGCTTGTGCCGCCCGACGCCTTTACAGTGGGTGTAAACTCGTAGCTAAACCCAAAGCGGTCGCTATAAAGTACATTCAAGCCAATCGGGAAGCCGATGCTGGCGCTATGGTGGGCAAAATTCGGGGTGAAATGCCCAGCTTGCAAAGTTTCCAGCGGCAGAACAAAACTAAGGTAGCCAACTACCTTTGGGTACTTTGGATTTGTTGCTACCTTTTGGTATAATGAACCTTCGTATTTTATAGAATCAGGCGGGACTTCCCTTACGGTTTGACCGAAAGCATGAGTTGCTGCCTGGCCAATCAATAATATCAAAATCAATGGGAGGCGTATAGTATTTTTCATAGAAATATTCTTTAATATAAATTTTGTTGACGGCAGGAGTAAACAGCCCCGCAGGTAAAAATCACAATTGGTAATGGAGAGATGGAGCCAGCCACTATATCAGCAACAACAATATTTGAGTATATGGCTATTGAAAAAGGCTAGCTTAAATGGTTGACTCATGTGCCAAATTTAGCATAGATTTCAATAGTCTACAAATTTAGTAGATTAATTTTTATACCATTGTGATTTAATTCGCATAAATATGATCAAAGAGTATGCGCTTGTCACTGGTGCAAGTAAAGGAATTGGTAAATCCATGGCTTACCGCCTGGCGAAATTGGGTTACAGCTTACTGCTGGTCGCCAGGAATGAAGGTGAGTTACAGCAGATTGCCGCAACCTTAAAACAGGATTTTAATGTTGATGTCCATTATTTTGCGATTGATCTGTCAGAAATAAGCGCACCAGGCGAGGTGGCTAATTGGTGCAAAAAAATGAATGTGCCGCTAACAATATTTATAAATAATGCAGGCTATGGTTTATGGGGAAAATTTGGGGATACAGGCATCAGCGAACAGTTGAATATGCTCGACCTGAATACCAGGGCTGTGGTTGAACTTACTCACCTGCTGCTTCCGGTGTTGAAAAATCAGCCGCAATCTTATATTTTAAACGTATCCAGCACCGCAGCTTACCAGGCGGTGCCTACCTTCACTATTTATGCCGCCAGTAAGGCTTTTGTTCTTTCCTTTAGCCGTGGCTTGCGATATGAGTTGAAAAATACCAATATCTCGGTTAGCTGTTTATGCCCCGGCCCCACCGATACCGGGTTCGCCCACCGGGCGGGCATGGACGCCCTGGCCGAACTTGCAGCCAAAGTTAACATGACACCTGATGACGTCGCCGGGATAGCTTTGAAAGGCATGTTTAATAAAAAGACGGAGATCATTCCCGGCTTTCTGAACAAACTGTCTTCATTCGGCGCAAAGCACCTTAATAAATCCCTTGTGGAACGTATAAGTGCCGGCTTATATAAACTTTAAATATTTTTTTCTTTAAATTTTGATAAGTTGAATAATTCTCTACATTTGCATTGTCTACTAAATACATAGATAAAGTATATATTGAATTCATCATCACAAATACAGGCAGCATATTTTATGCGAATGTACCTTTCCCACAAGGTGATGTGTTGCTGTTGTTGTTAATTCCAGCTGATTAATCATTCAATAGTAACCTGCGCTAACGGCAGAAATTCATTTACACTTTATACTGATAATTTAATGTCCCTATCCTATCAAAAATTCGCGCTTGGTGAAGTAATTACCAGCGAACAACGTGCATTTTTTAACGAAAACGGTTTTATTCATTTTAAAAATTTCATCAAACCAGAAACAGTTAACGATATCGTCCGCGCCTCCGAACAGGTGCAGCAAAACTGGCTTGCCAACAAAGTAGAAAAAGTAAACGGCGTGCCCATTAAATATGGGAAGGACCTGGATGGCTCGCCCATAGTACAGCGTTTTGCTTTTATCAACCTGCACCATATAGCACTATCCGAATTCGCAAAAGATCCGAGGTTTAATGTACTGTTTGACCTTATCGGCTCTGAAGCTCGTTTAGGCGTTACCGAAAAAGATGGAATGGTGTTTAACCACTATGTAAACGGCCCTGAAAGCAGCTTTACTAAAATGGGCTGGCATACTGATGGTTTAAGAGATATTTTCCTCGGCCAAAAATTAAACCCGATGCTTAACGTGGGCATACACCTTAGTACACTAACGCCAGAAAACGGCGGCTTACGAATTCTGCCGGGGACCCATAAGCAAAGCATTTATCAAATGCTATTTCGGAAACGGTATTTTTTGGACAATAAAGCTGATGAAAAAGAAGTCGCTATTGCGCCGCGCGCAGGCGACCTCACCATACATGATGGCCGCTTGTGGCACCGGGTAGCACAGTCATCTGTTACCGGTGAAGCCAGCCGCCGCCGGGTAATTTATATCCCAATTATCGCGGGAAAATTTGAGCCTAAGCATGAGGATAGTCCTACGGCATTTTATCAACGTTTTGCAAGCCTGGTTAAATAAGCGGATATGTTGATAGCACTTGTCATCGGCTACTTTGTCAGGAGGAGAAAATTAGCCGCCGTTAAATTAACGCAACCTGTAAAAACCCTTTCAAACTAATGGTTACTAAACTCAGCTCTGCTGAAATTATTCATTTTTTGCTCATCCTGCTGCTGATTTTAATCCCGGCCAGGTTTTTAGGAGAAATCTGCCGCAGGTTTAAGTTGCCGGCCATTATAGGTGAAATTCTGGCCGGGATAATTGTCGGCCCTACCCTGCTTGGTACCTTTTTCCCGGACTTGTTTAAAAGCTTATTTATTGATGCCCCCAAAGCTGATGGCGCGTTCGACGGTATTGCCAATATAGGTATCATACTCCTGATGTTCATAGCCGGTTTTGAAGTCGACTTAAAACAAATCAAAGAAAACGGGAAACAGGCTATTGCTATTAGTTTATCCGGCATCATATTCCCATTCGCCATCGGCTTTTTAGCCGTATGGTTTCTTTACAGCAGCCATTTTTCAAACGGCGTAAATAACCAATTAGTCACGTCATTATTTTTCGGTACAGCGTTATCAATCACCGCCTTATCCGTGATCGCAAAAATCCTGCTCGACCTTGATATTCTGAAAACAAGAATAGGCAATATCGTATTGACGGCCGCCATGGTTGATGATTTTTTAGGCTGGATATTGTTTTCCATCATCATCCAGATGATGAACGCAGGCAAAGAGCAGGTTTCTTTTTGGTCAGTATTCGCCGTTATTTTATTCGCTATATTCATGCTTACTGCAGGTAAATGGATTGTACACCGTTTGCTTGCCGCTGCCGGCAAAACAGGCAAAATGAGCCAGGTATTTACCGTTGCCATTTGCCTTTGCTTTGTAGGCGCTACTGCTACAGAGGCCTTAGGAGTACGTGCAATTTTCGGGGCATTTTTAACCGGCATCGCGGTAGCTGATTCGCCCTACTTTACTGACGCGCATAAGCATGTGCTTCATCAATTCACGATCAATGTTTTGGCGCCGCTGTTTTTTGCGTCTGTCGGTTTACGGTTGAATTTCATAACCAACTTCAATTTAGAGATAGTGGCCATTATACTGGTTATCGCCTGCTTCGCCAAGCTTACAGGCTCGCTAATCGGCAGCTCCTTAAGTGGCATGAGCAGGAATGACTCAATTGCCGTTGCCTTCGGGATGAACGCCCGCGGTTCGCAGGAAATAGTTTTAGGGCTGATAGCCTTGCAGTCGAAAATAATAACCGGGCCAGTGTTTGAAGGCTTGGTGTTTATGACCGTGGTTACCATGATTATTTCAGGACCTATTATGAAACACTATTTTTTGAAAGACCAAAAGGCGGCATTACCGGTACCAAATCCATCATTAGCAGAGACAATTTAATTAAGAAAAATATGAAAAAATCGATTTTAACAGTCCTCCTTTTTTCACCCGCGGTGTTATTAGCACAGCAGGGAAATTATTCGGTTACCGGAACTGTTGGCAAGTTAAATGGCCCGGCCAGGGCTTACCTGTCTTATCGCACCGAAAGCGGCAGCGTAATTGACTCGGCCATTATACAGCAGGGTAGCTTCAGTTTTAAGGGGACTGTAGCAAATCCAATAAAAGCATCGCTGATTATAGCACATGAGGGTGAAAGCCTGAGAAAATTGCGCGACCCGGACGTGTTATCGCTATACCTGGAATCCGCAACTATAACCGTCAAAGGGAAAGATTCAGTGTACAACGCTTCGGTCTCCGGTTCATCGCTAAATAAAGATAACCAGGAATTAACCAAGGTGCTATCCCCTTACACCGCCCAATTAAAAGCTGCTGCTAAAGCCTTCAGGGCGTTAACCAAAGAACAACGGACGGACGAAGCCGAAGCCAATTACGACAAACAAACGGATGCGATTGAAGAAAGCCAGAAAGGCGTTTTGGAAACCTTTATAACCTCGCATCAAAATTCAGTAGTTAGCCTGGATGCCTTGAAAACCTATGGTGGGTATTTCCCCGAGGCAAGTATAGTTGAGCCGCTTTATGCGGGGCTCTCGAGCGATGTAAAGACCAGCGCTGCCGGGCAACAATATGCTAAATGGTTAGATGGATGGAAACGTACCGCGCTTGGCGCGACCGCACCTTTGTTTGCTCAGAATGATAAAGACGGCAAGGCAGTAAGCCTTGAGTCGTTTAAGGGCAAATATGTTTTGGTAGATTTCTGGGCATCATGGTGCGGGCCATGCAGAAGGGAAAATCCACATATAGTAGAAGCTTTTAACCAATTCAAAGAAAAAAACTTCACCATATTGGGCGTTTCGCTCGACAGCAAGCAGGATGCCTGGCTGAAGGCTGTTCAGGATGACAAACTGGACTGGACGCAGGTTTCCGATTTAAAATATTGGAAAAACAGTGTTGCCGAATTATACGGCGTACGCGCAATCCCGCAAAATTTCCTACTCGATCCCCATGGTAAAATCATAGCTAAAAATTTAACCGGCGACCAGCTCGCATCAAAGCTCGCTATAATTTTCGGTCCGGCCGGTTCAACCGAAGGCGCCAGGGCCGGCAGTGACTGAAAGGCTGGGAAGCTGCTTAAAAACTACCACAAAATCGCGTTATAGGAAAGAAAGTAGCCATTAGGCTTTAGCCAACAGACTAATAATGATACCACGAAAGGGGCTTTAGCTGAGAATTTGGCTAAAGCCCCCTTTCGCTTTGTTATACTTGACCGTTGACTAAAGCCGAACGGCAATAAAAAAAATCTGCCAATCAAATTTTAACAGCCTCCGGGAAAGATTGCTTATTTATTATTATTTTTATTTCCTATATATTCTATAGAATTAATATACTATAATTGTAAACACGAAATAATCAAACTATTCCGATCATTAAAATGGCAGATCAAACACCAAAACAAACAGCCTTAGGCGATGTAGCCGCCAGGCAATTGGCCATCGCTACGCGTACGGTCCCACAATTATCACGAATTACGCCCCGCTGGCTTCCGCAGCTGCTTAACTGGGTTCCTGTAGAATCCGGCGTTTACCGGTTAAATAAAGTTAAGGACGCAGAGAATGTAGAAGTAGACTGCTCTTCCCGCGACGAGCGCGAGCTGCCTTCAACATTTGTGGACTATGTAGAAAACCCGCGCGAGTACAACCTGAGCGCCGTAAACACTGTGCTGGATGTACACACACGTGTTTCTGACCTGTATAGCAAACCTTATAACCAGATTAGCGAGCAGCTTCGCCTTACTATCGAGATCATTAAGGAACGGCAGGAAAGTGAGTTGATAAATAACGAAGAATATGGTTTGCTCCATAGTGTTGCACCTGGTCAAAAAATAAAGACAAGGCTTGGCCCGCCTACCCCGGACGATTTGGATGAACTGATAACTAAAGTTTGGAAAGAACCTGGATTTTTCCTGCTCCACCCTTTAGCCATCGCCGCGTTCGGCCGCGAGTGTACCCGCAGGGGTGTGCCGCCACCGACAGTATCGCTGTTTGGCTCGCAGTTTATTACCTGGAGGGGCATACCACTCATTCCGTCAGATAAATTACCTATCGAAAATAATAAATCCAAAATCATCCTGCTTCGCACCGGCGAAAGCCGCCAGGGCGTTGTCGGCTTGTTTCAGCCGGGCTTACCGGGCGAGCAGTCACCGGGCTTATCGGTACGCTTTATGGGGATCAACAACAAGGCCATAGCCTCGTACCTGGTGTCTCTTTATTGCTCGCTGGCGGTATTGGTTGATGATGCGATTGCTGTTTTGGAAGATGTCGACTTAGGTAACTATTATGAGTACAAATACTAACCCGGAAGGGCTTTTAGATATTAAGGAACTTGAAAAGCTGGCTAACCAGTTTTTCAAATCCTCATCGGGAGATGCGCCGGTAAACCAGTTAAGCAGCCAGGCGCAGCCTAAAGATTATCAGCCGGCAATTGACCGTTTGAGCGCTATTCCGGCTGCCGACGGCCAGCCGTTTAATTTGTATGGCAACGCGCCGCAGTCCAGCCCGGTTTCCGGTGTTGGGGCGTCTCCTTCCGGCATTACGCAGGGAAATGTGATCGACTTAAAGGATCCGCAAACCAGTTTTGACGACCCGGCGCTGAATAACGCCCGTCCGTCGTCTAAAGAAAACTTAACCGGATTCAGCCTTTCGGGCACGGAATTACTTGACGATAATTTCAAGCAGCTGCCTTATCACCAGGAGCAATCGTTTGAAAAAGATTTGCGGTCGGCTTTAAATCAGATTGTAGCCTATCCGCATATTGCACAAATCCCTTTCACGCCTGATGCGCAAATCCCGGAGCCTTCCTATTATTTTTTAAAGAAGGTGCCTGCAGTATTTTCAAACGAAAGGCCTAAAGGGGCAAGCGGTATCATTACTGCTCCGTTTGATGTAAATATCGTCCGGCGGGATTTCCCGATCCTTGGCGAAACGGTAAACGGCAAGCCTTTGGTATGGCTGGATAATGCCGCTACCACCCAAAAGCCCAGGCAGGTGATAGACCGGATCAGCTATTTTTACGAGCACGAGAACTCCAACATTCACCGCGCTGCGCATGAACTGGCTGCAAGGGCTACCGATGCTTATGAAGGCGCACGCAAAAAGGTTCAGCAATTTCTGAATGCGGGTTCACTGAATGAAATTATCTTCGTCCGCGGGGCTACCGAAGCAATCAACCTGGTAGCCAAAAGCTGGGGCGAACAAAACCTGCAGGCCGGAGATGAAATTATTGTGAGCCACCTGGAGCATCATGCCAACATTGTTCCATGGCAGCAGCTTGCCGCTAAGAAAAACCTGAAGATTAAAGTTATCCCGGTTGATGACGATGGCCAGGTAAATATCGATGAATACATCAAGCTGCTCGGCCCTAAAACTAAATTAGTAGCTTTTACCCAGGTATCGAATGCATTGGGCACGGTAACTCCTGCTGCTCAAATTGTAAAGCTTGGTCATTTAGCCGGGGCAAAAGTTTTGGTAGATGGCGCGCAATCCGTATCGCATATGCCGGTGGATGTTCGTGCGTTGGATGCAGACTGGTTTGTATTTTCAGGCCACAAGGTATTCGCGCCAACAGGCATCGGGGTGTTGTATGGCAAAGAAGATCTTCTGAATGAAACCCAGCCATGGCAAGGTGGCGGCAATATGATAGTTGATGTAACCTTCGAGGAAACCAAATACCATAATGCACCCGGCCGGTTTGAAGCCGGCACCGGCAATATTGCTGATGCTGTTGGCTTAGGCGCTGCCATCGATTACGTGACCCGCATAGGTATGCAGGCTATTTCCCAATATGAGCATTACCTGCTGGTTTATGCAACGGAACTTTTAAAAGACGTAAAAGGCCTGCGACTAATCGGCACTGCGCCCGATAAAGCGAGCGTGTTATCATTCGTGCTTGAAGGCTATAAAACTGAAGAAGTCGGCGCCAAACTAAATGAACAAGGCATAGCAGTCCGTTCCGGGCATCATTGCGCGCAACCTATATTGCGCCGTTTTGGGTTAGAAAGTACCGTGAGGCCGTCACTGGCATTTTATAATACCTGTACAGAGGTAGATCTATTAGTCGAAACACTTCATCGATTGAAAAAATAATGGAAGCAGACCAGATCGCTACCTTCATCGAACATTTGTACCAGGTGCACAAAGCCGAATGGGAAGCAACGCCATCCTTCAGGCAAGCGGTTGATTGGTTGTCGGATTTGTATGAATTCCTGTTTCCGAATAACCGCTTAAACCGGCAGTCGATTTATGAAGGGCAGTTGAAAAAGAACCAGATAGACCTGGAAAACATTCTGCTGAGCTACCTTGACCCAGCCGATATTAATATCGACGAAGTGATATATAAATTTTACGCCTCCCTCGAAGAAATTTACCAAAGCCTGAGACTGGATGCGACAAAGACCTTCGATGATGACCCGGCGGCGGGCAGTATTCATGAGGTTATTGTTTCCTATCCTGGCTTTTATGCGGTGGCAGTTTATCGTATAGCAAACAGGCTGTCGCAGTTAGGCGTGCCTATTTTGCCGCGTATTTTGAGCGAGCATGCGCACGGTAAAACGGGGGTAGATATTCATCCGAATGCCAAAATAGGCGTACCCGTCTTTTTCGATCATGGAACCGGAATTGTAATAGGCGCGACCAGCGTAATCGGCAAAAATGTATCTATTTACCAGGGGGTGACTTTGGGAGCTTCACAGGTGAGTAAAATCCTCTCCGATGTAAAGCGGCATCCGACCGTTGAGGATAATGTAATTATTTATGCGCGCAGCACTATTTTAGGAGGGAATACGGTTATCGGCCACGACAGTATCATTGGCGGAAGCGTGTTTTTAACAAAGAGTGTTGCGCCATATTCAAGCGTTTTTAATACACACCAGCTAAGGATTGAGGTGAGAGAAGAACAGTGATACGGATTTAATCAGTCACTGTTCTTCGTGCCCTGGAATCTAATTGCAAAGTTTTCAGTTATCCCAATCTCTCATTAACCTTATCCCAGTTAACAACATTCCACCAGCCATCAATATACTCATTGCGCCTGTTCTGATATTTTAAATAATAGGCATGTTCCCAAACATCCAGCGCCAGCAACGGAGTTCCTTTTACAGTTGCGTTATCAAACAATGGATTATCCTGGTTAGCGGTTGATGCTATTTTCAGCTTACCGTTATCGCTGATGAGCCATACCCAACCAGAGCCAAAACGGCCCAGCGCCTCTTTCTTAAATGCTTCTTTAAATTGGTCAGCGGAGCCAAAATTTGTATCGATAGCTGTCTTTATTTTTCCATCAAGTTTTGACGACGCAGCTGGTGTCAGGCTTTGCCAAAAAAAGTTATGATTCCAGGCGCCGCCGCCGTTATTACGCGCCTTGGGCGATAATTTTGACGCATTATCAAAAAATTCTTTTTCGCTTGCAAAGGTTAGCTTATCGGCAGCAATAGCGTCATTAACGTTTTTGATATAAGCCGCGTGGTGCTTTGTGTAGTGTATCTCGTTAGTTAGGGCATCTATGCTCGGTTCCAGTGCTTTGTAATCAAAACCCAAAGGTACCTGGACAAATTTTAAAGGCTCGCCTGACCTTGCATTCGGTTTACTTTCAGCCAATGCTGTTGTGTTACTTAAAATTAGCGGCCCGCCAATAGCTACAGCCATCGTGGTTTTTAATGTTGTTTCCAGGAAATCCCTGCGGTTAGTTGTTTTCATGATGGTATAGTTGGTTGATAAGTTTGTTTAAAATTAAGAAACTGCCCGGAATTATCCGGAACAGTTTCATTATATATTGTTTTAGTTGTGGGTGATAATTGTAGCGCCAATGTCGGCGGTGCCGGGCGTACCATTTATGTAGATAGTATATATTTTGCCGGCTTGCAGGCTAATGTTTGTCAGCGGATTATTTACCAAAGCAATAGCGGATTGATCGCTTGTTTTTAAAACATTGAAGCTGACGGCACCGGCATCAACGGTAATAAACGGTCCTAATGAAAACGCATTCAACCCGCTGCCCGATAAAACAGACCCGCCTGCCCTGCCATAGGCGGTATTGGTAAATAATGCGCTGGATTGGCCTGCTATTCCAAAATCGACAGCCGGCGCACCAGGGGCAAGGTTCACAAACCGTATTTTGGCTTTACCGCTTGCAGGGGCGGTAAGGTCGTCGTAAAAAAGAATAAGCGAATCGGCTGTGACTTTTGCATTTTTTACCGCAAACACCGTGTGATAATAGGTAGCTATAGGGCCGTTAGGGCCACCGCTGGTGGTAAACGTCGCACTGTTCCCGAACTCCCGCGATGCGATGTACGAGGTATTCGTTCCCTGGGTAACATTTATTTGCACATCGCCGTATTGGGCATCCAGGTAGGGCGTATAACCATTTAACGGCACGAGGGTTTTGGTGACCTGGGTGATATATGTCCAGAACTGTACGCCACCATTGGTGTTTAGCGCGTTAACAAAGCTTATATGCGCTGCCAATGGAGGCCGGTCGGCAGCATTCATGTTTAAGTAGTCTGTTTTTTTGCATGATGACGCCAGCAGCAATGCAAATACAGGAAATATGATTGATTTTATTGTAGAATATACTTTTTTCATGATGATTATATTTTGTCGATTATAAATGAGCGGTTAACCTTACAAATGGCTGGATGCCGGCACTGCCGTTTTGGATGCCAACAACAGTAGGGTTTCTTAGTCCGGCTATAGTCGGGCTGCTGTAATCGCCAACTATGTTAAACAGGTTATTAACGCCGATGGTGGCCTGTAATTTCGAACTGAATTTATACCCGGCAGAAATATCTGTTACCCAAATAGGGTGTAAAACCTGGTAAAAGTAAAGCGGATTTAAAGGGTCGGCCGCGCTTAGCAATGATGCCGTGGTAACCTTGCCAAAATAAACGGTACGTGCCAAAAAGGTATATTTCCCGGTATTGTAAATTGCCTGGAAATTAATTTTTTGCGCCGGAATATTGGTGGTAACACGCGCACGCTCTGATGCACTCAGCACAACATTTTTATAAGCGTCCAGCCCCTTGGGGGTGTTTACTTTTGTAACGGTGTTTTTATCAAAATTGCCGCCGGCTAAAAAGGTGATGCTACCATTGTTAAGCAAAAACTTGTAGCTGCCGGTAAACTCTATACCCTGTGTGCGGGTGCTAAATTCGTTATAAAAGAAGTTGGCCTGCGCTGCGCCGGTTTGCTGAAACAGGTTTTTAACATCGGCGGGCAAGTTATTATCTGTCGAAGTGAAGCTTCCGGTATTGCCGACCCTGTTGGCCACATCAATCTGGTAGGCATCCACTGTTATTTCAACATTGCTGATAGGTTCAGATGTCAGCCCAAGCGCGTACCCTTTTGAGCGCTCCGGTGATAGTTTGGGAATGCCCAGCGCCCTTGCTGCAGCACTTTGGTTTGATGCGGTTAAAATATCAACACCCCTGCCTTGCTGAAACGTGGTTGAAATAGAGGTATAGTAGGATTGGGCCAAATCCGGCGCGCGAAAACCCGTATTTATTGACCCACGGATATTCAGCCACCTGTCAAAACTGTACCTGCTGGCTACTTTGTAGGTAAATACATTGCCAAAATCGGTATAGTATTCTTCTCGGCCTGCTGCCGATACCAGCCAGGCTTTGGTAACGTTCAATTCCACATCAGCATAACCGGCCGTGATCGACCTGCTTACACTAATTGCATTTGCCGGCTGGAAACCAAGGTGCACCTGCGAGCCTGCTGCCAATCCGTTTAATGAAGTAGTGCCTGCTGATGAAAAATAAGTTAAGCCGCTTGCCGTAGTATCAACGTTATAAATATTGCGCTGATCACCTTTTTGATAGGATGCCAGCTCACCCGCCTTTATCTGGAACGACTCTACCCTGTCCTGAACGCCGAAGGCTACGTTAAGCCCCTTTAACACTTTACCGAAGTAGCGCGAAAAGTCTAAACTGGCTGTGTTTTGGCTTGCATTATAGCTGCCATCATCGAAACTGGTGGGGCTGGTTAAACCAAGGCTGGCATTTAATGAATTATCAACCCGGTTACCAAAGTTATTTTTGCCGTAGACATTCGACAGGTCTACATTCCAGCCATTGATTTTTCCTCTTATACCTACAGCCAACGAAGCGTCAACAATGTTATTTTCCATTGCGGGCAAAAACCCATCGGGATATATGAAATTATTGTTTCTTGATGTCCATCCCGGTAAACGGTACGTAGCTGTAAACTGCGAATTACGGTTGCTGACACCGCCAAATGCATAAATCTCGGCCGACTGCTTTAACGGTACTGCGGCATTAAAAAACAAAAGCGCGTCCTGCCCTGCGTTTGCCCCGCCGCCGCGCTGGTCAAAAAAGTGACGGTCAATGCCCCTGGCCTTTAAAATAGATTCGTCAATTGCCTGAGTGTATATGGCATCATAACTGCGGGTATTTGCGCCACCGCCATAAATCGGTCCGTTATATAAACCCGCATTTGCCCTGCCGGCAGGTAAGGCGATAGCCTGGGTACCATATTCAACGGTAGCATTTATGTAGCCGCCGTTATTGCCTACTGCAACACCGTAATTTGCGTTGGTACGGGTAACAGCCCCATCACCCCGCCTGCGCACGCTGCCTGTTGTGTTAACCACAAGGTCACCGGTATTTTTCTTCAGCACAATGTTGATAACGCCGGCAATAGCGTCCGACCCATATTGTGCCGCCGCACCGTCCCTTAATATTTCAATCCTGTCGATTGAACCTGTGGGGATACTGTTCAAATCATACCCCGTCGACCCATTACCCAAACCGCCATAATTTACATTGGCGCTTTTGTGTCTGCGTTTGCCGTTCACCAAAACCAAAACCTGGTCGGGGCCTAAACCGCGCAATTGTGCAAGACTCAACGCCGAACCGGCATCGCCTGCATTACTGCCATTAACCGAGTGAAAGGATGGCGAAACGTATTGCAGAATTTGCGTAACGCTTACCTGCGGCGACGATTCAAGCAGCGGCTTAATATCAATTACATCCACCGGAACAGCCGAGTTTATTTTAGTCCGGTTGGCATTACGTGACCCCACTATCTGCACCTCGCTAAGCCCGTTGCCCGCTGGCTTTAAGCTGATATTGAATTGCGTGGTACCGTCAATCTCTACTTCCTGCGTTTCGTAACCAACAAACGAAAACACCAGGTATTTACCATTGCGGATAACGATTTGAAAGGAACCATCGGTATTGGTAACGGCGCCCTCATTTAAACCTTTAACTTTTATAGACACGCCGGGTAAGGGAAGCTTATCGTCGGCCGAGGTAACTACCCCGGTAACCGTTCGTTTTTGTGCAAATATGTTTTGCCTGAAATACAGGCTGAAAAACAATAGCAAGAGTACAATTTTCTTCATTTTACAATAGTTTAAAAACATAGCGGTGGCTATGGCAAGCCAAAACGGCTTGCCTGCAACCAAAGCATGTTTGTGTTATTTAATTATTTAATAAGGGTGAGTTTTTGCCTGGAGTTTATTTATGGGTAAACCGGTCGTCGGTTAACGCCTTTAAAAATTCCACAATGTCGTCTATTTCGCCACTGTTTAAGTTTAAAGGTTTCTCGAGCGCCAGGTCGCGGTTGATGCCATCTTTTACCACTGCCGATGGATTATTATAATACTCAACCACGCTGCGCAGCGTTTTAAATTTGCCGTTATGCATGTATGGTGCGGTAACAGCCACATTGCGCAGGCTTGGTATTTTAAATTCACCTTCTTCAGTTTTGTTATGGGTTATATCTGAACGGCCGGCATCATTAAGGTCTTTCCCGTTATAAAGGCCGATGCTTTTAAACCTGTCGGCGGTAAAGTCTTCGCCTGAGTGGCAATTATTACACGCAGCCTTGCCGATAAACAGCAAACGCCCACGGGCTGCCGCTTCTGAAATTGCCTTGTCGTCGCCATTCACATAGCGGTCATAGGGGCTGTTAGCGGTTTCTAAAGTGCGTTCAAATGATGCAATGGCCTTTAACATATTATCTTTATTTGCTGCAGCTTTAAAAACCTTTTGAAAGGCTGATGCATAAATTTCATTTTCATTCAATCTTTTTACTGCTTCTTCAAGCGTTAACCCCATCTCGGTTGGGGATGTAATGGGGCCCATGGCCTGCTCCTCTAACGAAGAAGCACGACCATCCCAAAAAAGGTGCGGTCGTCCCGACAGGTTAGTTAAGCCCGGCGAGTTTCTTTTGGTGAGATTGCCTTTAATACCCAGGCTAAATGCGGTGGTATCGGCAAAAGCAAATTCCGGTTTATGGCATGATGAGCAGCTTATGGTACGGTCGCCCGACAAAATCGGATCAAAAAAAAGCTTTTCGCCTAATTGTTCCTTTGTTTGCACATCGTCTTTACTGCCTGCAAAACCCATAAGGCATAAGCTTGCGGTAAACGATATTAAAACCGATAGTATTTTTATCTTTTTCATAATTACATGCATTTAACTAAACCTGTTTTTAAAATTCCCGGGGCTTAGCCAGGGTGCCACCACACCCCGGCCACTCCCGGTTTCCAACTAATTATTCACCTAAATGCTCTTTTTTATCAAATCAATGGCCCTCCGCCATAATTTGGCAGTCCACGTTGTATTAAAAGTTTATTGTTTACCTATACCTTATTGTGCGGTCGCATTAAGGTTTACGTTCAAATCAAAGTCGTCATAAATTACTTTGTCGCCCAAATTTTCAAAAAAGTTCTTCGAACGGAATTTGATGTCGTATTTGGTACGGTCGACAGTAATTTTTGCAACAGCGGTTATTTTTTTGCCAGCGATAGTTACGGTTGCAGGGAAACTAACATCATTTGTGATGCCTTTAATAGTAAGCTTGCCTTTTATATCGTACTGCTGTGCACTTGTTTTTGTAGCCGAAGTAATTACAAAAGCCGCCTTAGGGAACTTATCGGTATTAAAAAATGTTTCGCTTTTTAAGGTGCTAACCAATTTATCATTCGCTGGCTTATCTGTCAGGTCGGCATCGGTAATGGAATTTAAATCAATATCAAAGCTTCCGCTTTTAAGCGTGTTATTATCAACCACAAAATTGCCGTTGCTAACTTTTACCTCACCATTGTGTTCGCCCGTGGCCTTTTTTGCCAGCCAGGTGAGCTTGCTGCTTTCATTATCGACCTTGTAGCTCTGAGGTTTTAATTTTTTAACAGGTACCTCCAGGGCCAGTACCCTGGCCTTTACCGTTTTTATTGATGAGTTTTTTGCCGGCGGCGGTGTAAAAGCGGTTAACGAAGTTATTGCGGTTAACAATACGGCTATGTTTAATCTGGTCATTTTTTTGAGGTTAATTATTTAAATGAATATTGGCCCGGCAAAGCGCACCCCGCCGGGCCTGTTAATTATTTTCCTTTTTGTGTGTTTGAATTATCGGTGTCAGCGCTTGCAGTTTCTGTTGGTACAGGCTCGGCAATCAGCTGGTCGAGCAGCTTGTTAAACTTCTGCTCATAGTCCTGGTAGTATTTGCCGGTTACGGTACCTGTATAGCCTGTGTAAATTTCCCTTACATCGCCCTTGCGGTCAATTATAATAGTTGTAGGGAAGGCAACAAACTTATTTAACGCAGGCAGCTTTTGCGACACCAGCTTTTTATCAGCTAATCCGCCGAAAAGAATATCATACTGGATATTGTATTTTTCCTTCAGCTTACCCAGCGTGTATTGTGCGTATTTCAGGCTGTCTTTTTGCTCAAAGCCAAGTGCAATGGCTTCTACACCGCGGTTATGGTTTTTATTAAACCACGGCGACAGAAACACGGTCTGATCGGTGCAATTAGGGCACCAGGTGCCAATAACTTCAATTATCACTACTTTGCCTTTGTACTTGCTATCGGTTAACGACACAGGTTTGCCGGTAAGGTCAGGGAAGGTGAAATCCAATTTTTTGTAACCTTCTTTCAGGAAAGTAAGCTTATATGGGTCGGGCAATTCGGCCTTTTCGTCCTTTACGCCATCAAATTTGGTATTGTCGTAAACGCCCGAGGCAATTTCGCCGCTGATGGTTCCGTCAGGATTAATTTTACCTTTGTAAATTTTAGGACTGGGGCCGGTAAAGCCCGATAGCTCGAACTCATCACCCTGAACAGTTCCTTCCAGCTCACGGCTATCGCCGGTTACCTGCATAATTACGCCGGTAAGCTTGTTGCCCGTCTGTTTTAAAACGGCAATCTTATTGGGTACCTGGTCTTTCGAGTAAACTTTCAGTTCCCATTTGCCGGTAAGGTTTGCGGTTGGGGCAACATCTTTACCCGGCTCAACAAAGCGATAGGTTTTGCCATACTCAGCAGTAAAAGGCAGGGAATTACCCCTGAAACCCGGCACCAGGCTGCGATATTCGCCACTAAGGGTGCCGTCATCCTCAATTTTGGCTACCAATGCGGCATCGTATGTATTCATTTTAATAAACACCGAATCTTTGCCTACCTGCTTCACATGGAAGTTGTCCCTGCGACTGCCGTTTATCAGCGTAAATACTGCATGTTCGGCATCTTTGCCTTTCAATTCAAAATTGAACGGCACCTGTGTTTCACTTACGTTAAATACGCCGCGCCATACGCCTTCCTTTATGAACTTAACCGGCGGATTTTTATCTGCGGCAAAAACTGCCCCGCTTAACAATAAGCCTATCGACAGGCATTTGAATGTTTTACTTATGTGGTTTGTTTTCATTTTTAATTTATTGATAGTTGTGTTTTTATTTACCTTGTTTTGTATCCTTGTCTGCAACTTCGGCTGTGGTAGTGGCGGGCTCGGCTATTAATTCATCCAGCACTTTGTTGAATTTCTTTTCATAATCTTCGTGATACTTGCCTGTAACAGTACCTGTGTACCCGGTGTATATTTCCCGTACATTCCCCTTACGGTCGATGATGATAGTAGTAGGGAATGCGATGAATTTATTAAGGGCGGGCAGTTTTTGAGCAACCAGCTTTTTATCAGCAAGGCCGCCAAATGCTATATCGTAGTTGATATCGTACTTTTCTTTTAGTTTGCCCAGTGTATATTTTGCGTAAGCCAGGCTGTCTTTTTGTTCAAAGCCGATAGCAATTGCCTCAACCCCGCGGCCTTTATTTTTGTTGAACCATGGCGATAGGAACACGGTTTGGTCGGTGCAATTTGGGCACCAGGTACCTATAATCTCAACTATAACCACTTTGCCTTTGTATTTATCGTCGCTTAATGAAATCTGTTTACCATCAATTCCCGGGAAAGAGAAATCAAGCTTTTTGTAGCCTTCCTTTAAAAAAGTAAGCTTATAAGGATCGGGCAATTCAACATTGGCATTTTTAGTAGCATCAAACTTCAGGTTTTTATAGATGCCGAAACCTTCTTCGCCGCTGATGGTGCCGTCTGTATTTATTTTCCCCTTGATTATAAACGGGCTTGGGCCGGTAAACCCGCTTAAAGCAAACTCATCACCCTGCACGGTCCCTTCAAGCTCGCGGGTATCGCCAACTACGGTCATCACTACGCCCGTAATTTTATTGCCGTTTTGTTTTAGTATGGCTATTGATGCGGGTACGGCATCTTTACTGTAGTTTTTTATCTCCCATTTGCCGCTCAGGTCGGCAACCGGCGCAACGTCTTTACCTGGTTCGACAAAGCGATAGGTTTTGCCATATTCAGCGGTGAAAGGTAATGAGTTGCCCCTGAAACCCGGTACCAGGCTGCGGTACTCGCCGCTTATTTTACCGTCTTCTTCAATTTTAGCAACCAGCGCGGCGTCGTAGGTATTCATTTTAATATATACCGAATCTTTACCCAGGAGCTTTACATGGAAGTTATCGCGCCTTGAACCATTTAACAATGTAAACACTGCATGTTCGGCATCTTTGCCCTTTAATTCGAAATTGAACGGTACTTGTGTTTCACTTACCGTAAATACCCCCCGCCAAACGCCTTCTTTTATGAATTTTGTTTTCGGCGGTTTTACCCCGGCAAATACCACACTGCTAAATAATACAGCTACGCACAGGAAGCTTGCTTTTGATAGATAATTTTTAATTTTCATATTGATTGATTTATGATTGTGTGTTAAATTTTTGACGTAGAAATCCCATTCACACGGATGGCCGGGTGTCATTTAAATAAAACCTGTAATTTTATTTGGCGGGATTGGCTGTTTAGCTACAGCAGCAACAGCATCGCATGGCTAACGATGTGCACCTTGACTTGAACTGATAGATACTTTTTTTCATGATACTAGTTAATTTATCTTCCCGGAAACATCCCGGGAAAAAGTTTAGCACTTATTTCAATTACTGAAAAGTTGCTAGAAGATCATCGAGACTTCCTCTCCCTTCTTCTTAATAAATCAACTAATTAATGGTGGGGTTAATTAGAATGTTGTAAAGGTAACAATAAAATTATATAAAACAAGTATATCTATAGATTTAGTAGAATATTTTTATTTATATTGATTCTATACTTTTATAAAAAAGATTTGATTGACATCCTGGACTGTACAGGCCCACGCTTAAATTACCACCATAGCAAAAAGCATTGCACAAAGTACAGCCAGGATGTTAATCTGATTGAAAGAATATTATACCCGGAAGCTGTAAGCGCTTTATTTACAATGGCAACAACAGAAAAGGGCGCCACCATTCTGTGTTACTATCTTAGCGTAGAGGTTAATAGATAATGTCGAATTTCTCATGACTCATTTTTTTGTATTGCCCGGATGTGTGTTTTAACCTGATATCCGGCCCGGATCAATTGGTGGCTATTGATCCCTTTGTATTATTATTTTTTATTTTATTGCGATTGTAAATTCAATATCCTCAGGCGGTAAACATTCATGATCGTTACAGGCCATATAATTAATGGTCCCAATAACAGAGGCTCTGCCGCTTTTAAGTTTTACTTTTTGCTGAAATATTACGTTCTTCTCAAAATAAGCTACATTCATGCTGAAAGTTTTTTCATACTTGCTAGCCGGCTTGGGTTCAATTGTGCTGCCATTTAGTGCAAAAGCATCACCTGTTTTAAATGTAATGGAAGTTTTAGCCGGTCCGCCGTCATTTATATGCTGGGAGTAAATGTGCCATCCCTTATCTATCGATGCTTTTATAAATATGACCGCTTCTGAATCGCTAATCTTTTTTGCTGCATACGACCATTTTACCGGCGCCTCTATTTGGGAATAGCTGATAGTATATATAAAGGAAGATAAGATAAAGAGTATAATTTTTTTCATTCTTTCAATTAAAATAAATATCAACCCCCAAATTTTCCAAAACAGCGCCAGGGGATTTGATTCGCCCCATATTGGGTTTACAACTGTGACATGCCTGCGTCGGATTTAAGGTATTACAGGGTACTTGACTGTAATAGTTAAATTGTATCGATGCAAATATATAATTATATTCTACTTAATCTATAGATTATATATAATAATATTATAACTTGTGATTTTCTTTGGTTTTTCACTGGCATCCCGAATGCAGTGGAGATCACTTAACCGAAATAAGTCCCAAATTTCCAAGCAAAGCGTATACATAGCAACCTGCACAGAAACCAGCGGCTGATTCAAGGAAAGCAAAAAACGCCAGTACAATGGTCAGTATAATTGCAACGAGATCTAAATGCAATAATGCCGATACTATAATTAACAACGAGAAAACCAATCCTGTGCCGGCAGCAAAGCGTTTCGGAGCCCTGTCTGTCGGCTTATTGCTGATATTGAAAAAGGAGATAACAACATCCGCCAGCACGCCAAGGGGACTGACTTTTCCAAACCTGCTTACTCTCAACAAAAAATCCAGCGCTAAAAAAGCAATTAAATACAGGTAACCGGTCAGCAGGTACGCTATTACTATCAGCAGTACAAACAAAGCGACAACCCTCGTTTTGTTTTCATTAACGCTTACGTGCTCTACAGGGCAATCCGGTGCTTCCTTCATTTCGCTGATGGTCTAATTTGTTAAGCGGATTTTTGTTTTTGTGACAGGGACACTTCCGAATTTACCGCATCTAATATTCCCGACGAGGGAAGAGGCCCCTCTAAATCTCGGTCAATATGGTCAAAAATAATTTGATTGTCCGCATTCAGCATATAAACAGATAACAAGGGAACATTTACATCAATGCCTGAATATTTGTCCCAGGCAGGGTCTTCGTCCGAATAAATGCCGAATTTTCGCGCAAGGATATTTTCCTGATCGGAATAGAAATTCAGGTACAGGCTGTTATCCCAAATAGTTTGCTCGAGCAGTTGCCCGCCTTCATCCGGACTTACTACCAGCAGGTTTACGCCAAGCTTTGCAATTTCGCAATTAATGGAATTTAATTGTGTTAGATATTGAACGCCCCGCTCCTGCCAGGCCGCGCTATAAAAGAAAAGTATCAGCGGTTTCCCTGCCAGTTGTTTAAATAACACCGAACTGTTTACTGCCGCACTCTTCACAAAACGCTGTTTGTTAATATTGTCTTTCTGCAAATTAAAATCATACAGGCCATCGCCTGATTTTAAGGATTTTAAAGGCTTTACTATTCTTAACGGCAATTCAAGCTCCGCAACTATTTCGGCAAGCTCAAAATCAATTATTGTATCGTATAAGGCCATATATCTATTATTTAAATCCTTTTTCCCTTTTTAATTCGCCGGCTCAATTGTATCCCGGAGTTTCAAATATAAAACTTTTTCATTAAATGTATATAAAATCTATCGATTTTATATACATTTGTTTTTAAGTATTCAAATAGTTTGTATGCTTAGCGGGAATAGTGGGGGCAACAGCCCTCACCTTCCCGGTAGGCTTAGGTAAAAAGATAATAAAACAAGCATGAAAGTATACCTCGACAACGCCGCCACAACACCGCTCGACAGGGAAGTGTATAACGCCATGACCCCTTACTTGCTTGATCAGTATGGCATTCCTTCTGCCCATCATGGTTATGGCCGCGATGCTAAAGCGGCGGTTGAAATCAGCAGGGCTGGGATTGCGAAGTTATTAAATGCATTGCCCGAAGAGATCATTTTCACATCAGGAGCGGCAGAGGCCGACAGCATTGCTATTTTATCAGCCGTAAATTGTTCGCTGATTGACCACATTATTACTACGCCTTTTGAGCACCAGGCTGTAATTCAAACCCTGAATACTTTAAAGCGCAAACATGATATCAGGGTCAGCCATATCCGGTATGACGAATGCGGTAACCTGGATCTGCAATACTTAGAATACCTGCTCAGGACAAACACGCGCAACTTCGTATCAGTTATGCATGCCAACAACGAGATTGGCAACGTTAACGATATTGAAACTATCGGGCGGCTTTGCAAAAAATACCAGGCGCTTTTTCATACCGATGCTGCGCAAACCGCAGGGCGTTACCGCTATGATCTTGCCGCATTAAACGTTAATTTCCTTGCGCTGTCCGCTCATAAATTTCATGGTCCGAAAGGAATCGGTGTTTTGTATTGCCGCAAGGGTACCAGACTGCTACCCGGCCTGCATAACGCGGGGACCGCCAATATTCCGGGTATAATTGGGCTCAGTAAGGCCTTTAGCATCGCTCATGAACAAATGGAAGCTCAGCACAGACACATTCAGGGCCTGAAAAACCGGCTGATTACCAGCTTGACAGAACTGTTGCCGGGCGTAACTTTTAATGGCAATTCGGCCATTGCTGAAAAAAGCATTCCGTCTGTACTAAGTGTTAAACTGCCGGAGGCAATTATTAGCAGGGGCTTTCTGCAATATCTCGATGATCAACAGATCGCTGTATCAGGCGGGTACAGTACATCGTCGCATGTTTTAAAGGCATTAGGCGTAGCTGCCGGTACCGAAAGCATACGTTTTTCATTCAGCAAATTTAACACCATCAAAGAAATAGATCATGTAGCGGAGGTTGTTTCTTCCGTTTACCAAACTGTAGCTGCGTAACGTAATCGTAGATAAAATATGTTCAGATTAACTATCCTTTTTATCTTAACGGTGATGAATCTGTCTGTTCTGTTTGCACAGGAACAGGCGCATGGGCCGCGTGTATTGGTCGTGATGGCGCATCCGGATGACGAAAGCACATTTTCAGTTACGCTTTATAAAATCGCTAAAGAGCAACACGGTACAGTTGATTTATTCGTGATTACTAACGGCGAGGCCGGCTTTAAATATTGTACGCTTGCCGAGCAGTATTACGGCGTGGACCTGACAGACGAAAAAGCGGGCCGAACAAATCTTCCACGTATTCGCAAAAAAGAGCTGGCAAACGCCGGCAAAATTCTTGGCGTTTCGCAATATTACTTCCAGGATCAACCCGATGCACATTACGGCCTGGATGAAAAAGGTCCGTTAGATTCCACCTGGAACACGATTGTAGTTAAAAAACATTTAAAGCTGCTGTTAAAGAAAAAGGGATACGACTTTGTATTTACGCTTTTACCGGAGCCGGGCACTCACGGCGAGCACAAGGCAGCGGCGATACTGGCCTTAGATGTATTAGCTGCTTTACCGCCGGCCGAACGCCCTGTAATTTTAGGGGCCATCACGCAAAATAAAGCAGACACGGTTTTTAAGTTTAGCCGGTATGCAGCTTATCCGGTAACTGAAACTACCAACGATACTCCATTATTCGAAGTAGACCGTACGGCAAGCTTCAGCTATAAAAATCGCGTTAACTATAAGGTCATCGCCAACTGGGAGATTGCTGAGCATAAAAGCCAGGGCTTTACCCAGATGACGATGAACGATGGCGACTTGGAAGAGTTTTGGTATTTTAAGTTGAACGGGGATGTCGGGATAAAGAAATGCGCTGATTTATTTAATGTTTTAAAACAGGTCCCGTATCTGTCTAAAGTTTATTAAAGTTAAACCGCTGGCTCATCATTATAAATACAATTCTCCCTTCATTACAATTACTGACGAGCCGCTTATCCACACCCCGTCTTCAACAACTTTTACACGGATAATTGAGGGCTGGTTAACATGCTCGCCTTGTAATATTTGGTAGTCAATACCCTTTTGAATAAAACCGAGGCTTTCCAGGTAACCCGCCAGCGGACCTGCGGCAGTTCCCGTTGCAGGGTCTTCATCAATTCCGATACTTGGGTTAAAGAAACGCGCCCGGGCCAGGTAATCAGGATTAGGCCGTTCAGTAGTAAACAGGTAACAGCCCTCAAACCCAAATTGTCGCGAGGCATTTTTCAACAGTGTCTTATTCAATACAGCACGTTCAAGCGTCTCCAAATTTTTGACAGGCACCATCAGGTGCCCAACTTCGGTTTTAACGATATTGATCGCCCAGCCATTTAATTGGAGCTCTTCGCTGGTTAATCCTGTAGCTTCGGCAATTATTTCTGCCGGCACCGTTTTTATAACGTCAGCGGGCCGCTGTTTCATACCGACGTAGGGAAAGCCGTTTTTTTCGTTGATGGATAAGGGTATTTTTTCCTCCGCCATTTGCACCCATGTCTCTCCTTTTTGCTCTTTGAAGATATCCCATTTTAGCAACAGGGCCAGGCAAACTGCGCCCAGCAGGTTGTGGCCGGCGCCGATAATTTCGAATTTTGCCGGGGTAAACGAACGTACCTTCAATGCTTCATCGCCCGGCAGGTAACTGATAAACGATGTTTCAGAATATCCAAACTCTTTTGCAATATTGTGGTACTGCTCCAATTCAAGCTCCTCATTGGTGTATACAACCGCCAATTGGTTTCCCTCAAACTTGCGGCCGGTAAATACATCAAGCACATAATAATCAAGCGTCTTCATATAATTTTTCTTTTTTTATACCGGTCAAAATTACGAGGAGATAGTTTATTTTTGTTATCGGTTAACTAAAGGTAACCAGTTACCTTTAGTTAACTACCGGTAAATGCTATGGAAAACGTTCATAAGCCCGAAGCAACCTGCGAGCAGGAACTCGCCGCTATTCGCGACAGTCTTGAAATACTTGGCGGCAAATGGAAATTGCGAATTATGCGCCATTTAAATAACCACATCGGCGAAAAAAATACTTTCAAGAAAATCCAGCGCGAAATTGAAGGTATCTCCGCCAAGATGCTTTCCAAAGAACTACAGGATTTAGAAATCAACCTACTGGTATCCAGAATAGTTATGGATACCAAACCGGTTACCGTTAATTACGCCATTACAGAATACGGATTGTCCGTTTTTCCAGTGACTGAAACTTTGGTTGACTGGGGCTTGAATCACCGGCAGAAGATCAAATAAAAGTCGTGGTATCAGGCATCTGCCAACAGCAGATTGTGGTCGCCTACCAGCTCGCTTGCAACCATATCAGCAATACTCGTATCTGATAGTATCTTCAGCTCCTCCTCGCGTATTTTAAGATAAACACGCCTGATGCTGCATGTTGCCTCATCTGTGCATTCGTCGCAGCTGCGATAATGATAAGCGCTGGCACAGGATATCCGGGCTATCGGCCCGTCCGCCAGCCTGACGACGCCGGTCAAAAATATTTCTTCGGCCGGCTTGCTTAACACATAACCACCGGCTACTCCTTTTTTACTAAATATATACCCTGCGTTTTTTAATTCCGTAAAAACTGCCTCTAACGACTTCCTGGGGATCCTCTCCAATTCGGCAATTCGGGCAACCGGCAATGGCGGCTTGTCTGTATTTCTCGCCAAAAACATCAGCGCCTTGATGGAATATTTTGCTTTTTTTGACAGCATATTAAATATCAATATAGCACGGAGTTTATCATTTGCTCCATCAGCATATATTTACGATTACAATATATATAATTTCTATGGAATAAATAGACAAATAGCAAAACTTTATTTAGTCATACAGAGCCATTAATGTCTCAAACCTAAAGCAACCTCAATTGCACCATACCTCCCTGTGCTTTTTCAATATCACTAAGCATCGCCAGATAAACCGATTGTTGTCATTGGTCGAATCGTTAATTCTAAAAGAAAACAATAAATTTAGAACAACACCAATTAACGACACAACTAATTATTTTTCAATTAATTAACTGCGTAAAAAAAAGAAAACAAATATTATATTTTTTTCCTTAAGTAGGTTGAGTGGCAAAATCTCGAACTTTTTTCTCAGAGATTTGAAACGATTAGTAAGTTTTTAGGGGGTGAAACCTCTTTCTGTAATCAGCCAATTAGCTAGGCAAGCATCCGATCAGGGGGCCATGGATATTGCATCTCATGAATGCGCAGTTACGGGTTATACTTTTGTCCGCCATTTATCAAGGAACAAATGCTGGATCTGGCGGAAGTCATCCTGGGTGGCGCAAGTATAAATGCGTTAAAGGAAATTTGTCACAGGCAAAAATTTTAGCCAAGGCAAATTTTGTTCTATTTTAACTCTCTTTTTGATCCTAACTTTAAAAAAGTAAATTTTCCCAATCATGTTCAAAGTACATAAATCCGTTCACTGGCTACTTTTTGCCTATTCTATTTTAAGCCTGCAAGGTAAACTGTAGATCTGGGCATGGTCATGATAGTGCATTGCATTCGCCTGCAGGTCACCTGGCTTATAATCAGTTATACAAACGGTGGAGCCTGTATTGCGGTTAACAGCGCTCACATTCCCAAAGAAACTCCCTTCATGCAATACGATCATTGGTCGGCTCGAATTTATAAAACTATATTTAATTAATTGATTATTAGATACTTACTTTTGGGTTAGCTTTTTGTTTTGGGTGTATCATTTAAATTAAAATCAGCATTATGAACAATCAAAATCAAACTATTACCCGCAGAAGTTTTATAAATTCTGCAAGTTTATTAGCAGCCGGAATTCTATTGGCACCCAAGGATCTTTTTGCCCAGGCACAAAGCCCGGTAATTACCATAATGAAAGCTGCAGCAACAGCTAAAATAAATATAACTAAGCTGCGCGGCAACATAAGTATCCTTGAAGGGTCCGGGGGTAACATCGCTGTTTTTAACGGCCCCGAAGGAAAGCTTATGGTTGATGCAGGCATAGGTGTTTCAAAACCGAATGTTTCGGCGGCGCTTCTCTCCGTTAGTCATAACCCCTTAAAATACCTTGTTAATACACACTGGCATTTTGACCATGCTGACGGAAATGAATGGGTGCATGCTGTAGGGGCAACTATCATCGCGCATGAGAATACGCGCAAACATTTGGCAAATTCGGTTAGGGTGGAAGATTGGAATTACACATTTCCGCCGGCGCCAAAAAGCGCCTTACCTACCATAATTGTCAAAACACATCATAACTTGCAATTCAACGGCGAAGCTATACACATTAACTATTATACCCCCGCCCACACGGATTGCGACCTTTCTGTTTACTTTCCGCATGCCGACATTATTCACGTTGGCGATACCTTTTGGAACGGCTACTATCCTTTTAGTGATTATTCTACAGGTGGCAGCATCGATGGCGCTATCAGGGCCGCCGAGCGCAACGTTGGTATGACAACTAAAAACACGATAGTTATACCGGGACATGGACCGGTGGGAAATCGGGCGCAACTGATAGCATTTAGGGATATGCTTATTGATGTAAGAGGAAAGGTTGCGAAACTAAAACAGCAAGGCAAATCAATCAATGACATTATCGCGGCAAGGCCAACGGCTGACTATGATACACAATGGGGTGGTTTTGTTATTAAGGGCGACTTCTTCACCAAGCTGGTCTACAAAGGTGTTTAGAACAAAACAAGTTACGTTGAAAATAAATAAATTATTTAGTGAATAGGGGAAAATTGCTCCCTATCCACTCGTTCAGTAAAAGGTTTCGAACATAGATTATCGCGTGCATGAATTTTGCAGATGCAGAACCTTGGACCAGCCGCCTGTAATCCCATAGTTGTAGTTTTTTCCGATTTTCCACGCAAGGAAACTAAAGAGGCTGCCGGGTTGTCAACGGACTTGGTTCGCCGGGGGGAATGGTAAAGTCAGCTTCTCGATAAAGCTCAGCATATAATTCGCCCGGGTGCAAACATAAAGCGGGTTCAACGCTTATTCCTATAGCGGTCCGACGCACTGTCAGTTACCCGCACTACCTTTTCCCCATTATCAGGCCGGGGAACGGATCACTACCCACACGCCATCAAAACAGTTAAAGATGCCGGCATCAGAAAGTGTTGTGTTAGCTATCAATGCAGGCTCATCCAGCGTCAAGTTCGCGCTTTACCACATACATAACAGGGAGGAAACTTTGTTATTTTCCGGCAGCCAGGAAGATTTGCAGCAGCGCACAGATCTGGCAGATTGGTTCATAAAACAACCGGGCTTTGATCAAATTACAGCCGTTGGGCACCGGGTAGTATACGGTATGAGCCACACCAAGCCGGAGGTGATCACGCCGGCTTTAATAAAAGAGCTTAAATCGATGGTCAGTTATGATCCTGAACACATGCCGTCCGAGATAGCGTTAATTGAACTGTTCGTGAAAAAATTTCCGGATCTGACACACATGGCTTGTTTTGATACGATGTTCCATCAAACCATGCCCGTGGTTGCTCGAACGCTAGCCATCCCCCGGAAGTACAAGCAGAGAGGCATACTACGCTACGGTTTTCATGGCATTTCCTTTCAGTACTTAACCGAACAATTGAACCTTTTAAATAAAGATAATACAGCAAATGAAAAGGTAGTCATTGCGCACTTAGGCAGTGGTGCCAGCCTGGCCGCCGTCAAAAACGGGCAAAGCATAGATACCAGCATGGGCTTTACGCCAGCTGCCGGCATCCCGATGAGCACCCGCAGCGGAGACCTTGATCCTGGTGTGGCAGCTTACCTCATGCAACAGGAAAACCTCGGCCCCGAACAATTCAACCATTTAATTAACCATGAATCCGGCCTGCTGGGTATTTCTGAAACCTCCCCTGATATCCGCGAACTGCTTAAAATAAGAGATACGGATGAACGCGCGGCTGAAGCGATCGATTTGTTTTGCTACCAGGTCAGTAAATATATCGGCGCATATGCTGCAGTTTTAGGCGGCATCGACACACTCGTTTTCTCAGGAGGAATCGGCGAAGACTTACCAAGCGTGCGCGAGCAGATTTGTCACAACCTGGGCTTTCTGGGCATAGAAGTGGATAACGATAAGAATTTAACCAATGCGGACATCATATCTACAGGCAATGTTTGTGTCCGCGTGATGCCCACCAATGAAGCACTGATGATGGCCCGCTTGATTACGCGTGCTTTAACGACTGACAATTGAAGAAACAATATGGAAACCTTACTGATTAATCCAGAAGCAGAAACGCTGACAGCCGAACTGTTGCAAAAAATTGATGCTTACTGGCGTGCTGCTAACTATTTATCCGTTGGTCAGCTGTACCTGCGGCATAACCCGTTATTGAAAGAGCCATTACAACTGGAGCATGTCAAAAGTATGCTGTTGGGGCACTGGGGAACCACGCCCGGGCAGAATTTTATTTATACGCACCTGAATCGGGTGATTAACCGCTTTGACCTGGATATGATCTATATATCAGGTCCGGGTCATGGCGGGCCTGCGGTTGTTGCTTCCACCTATTTAGAAGGCACCTATACGGAGGTATACCCGGATATCACACAGGACGAAGAAGGTTTAAGAAAGCTATTTACGCAGTTCTCTTATCCCGGAGGTATCTCCAGCCATGCTTCTCCGCAAACACCGGGTTCTATCCATGAAGGTGGTGAACTGGGCTATTCCTTAAGCCATGCTTTCGGCGCGGTGCTGGACAATCCGGAACTCATCGCAGCATGTGTGGTGGGCGATGGCGAAGCAGAGACAGGCCCGCTCGCTACTGCCTGGCACTCCAATAAATTCCTGAACCCACTGACTGATGGCGTAGTGCTGCCGATCTTGCATTTAAACGGATATAAAATTTCAAACCCAACAGTCCTCGCCCGGATCAGTCATGAGGAACTGGAACAGTTATTTATGGGTTATGGCTGGACGCCTTATTTTGTGGAAGGCGACGATCCTGCCATTATGCATGAGACTATGGCTAATATGCTTGAAAAAGTCATAACGCATATTCAGCAGATTAAATCTGACGCGAAAGGCAATACGATGAATGATCGCCCACGCTGGCCCATGATAGTGCTACGTTCGCCAAAAGGCTGGACCGGGCCAAAAGAAGTGGACGGCTACAAAATTGAGGGTAATTTTCGTGCGCACCAGATCCCGCTGGCCGTTTCCGCCGCTGCCCCACCTGAACATTTACAACTATTGGAAGAGTGGATGAAAAGCTACCGCCCGGAAGAATTGTTCGATGAGCAGGGAACATTACATGCAGAACTACAGGAACTTGCCCCTAAAGGCGAACATAGAATGGGTGCCAATCCGCACGCCAACGGTGGACAATTGCTAAAGCAGTTGCACTTGCCGGACTTTCGGAATTATGCGACAGCCGTTACCGCGCCGGGCGCTGCGGGGGAAGGTGACACCTATGTTTCAGGCCGCTTTCTTCGGGACATCATCAAAGCAAATGATAAGCAGCGGAACTTCCGGATTTTTGGACCAGATGAGACGGCCTCTAACAGGTTAGAGTTGGTTTTCGAAGCGACCAACCGTCAATGGGAAGGACCTGTTGTCGCTACTGATGAGTTCCAGGCAGCTGAGGGTCGCGTAATGGAAATGTTAAGCGAACACCAGTGTGAGGGTTGGCTGGAAGGCTACTTACTCACCGGCAGGCACGGCTTGTTTAATTGCTATGAAGCTTTTATCCATATAGTCGATTCTATGTTTAATCAGCATGCCAAATGGTTAAAGACGAGTTCGGAATTACCATGGAGACGTGACATTGCCTCGTTAAATATTTTGTTGACCTCGACCGTTTGGCGGCAGGATCACAACGGCTTTACACACCAGGACCCCGGCTTTATTGACCATGTGGTGAATAAAAAAGCAACCATCGTGCGGGTTTACTTACCGCCTGACGCCAATTGCCTGTTATCTGTAATGGACCATTGCCTCCGCAGCGTACAATATGTAAACGTGATCATTGCCGGTAAACATCCTGCACCGCAATGGCTCAATATGGAGCAGGCCATAGCGCACTGTACCCGCGGAATCGGGATTTGGGATTTTGCGAGCAATGATCAGGATGCTGAGCCGGATGTAGTGATGGCCTGTAGCGGAGACGTGCCAACCTTAGAAATATTGGCAGCAGTATCAATTCTGCGGGAACATCTGGCAGAATTAAAGATCAGGGTCATCAACGTGGTCGACCTGTTCAAACTCCAAAAAAGCACGGAGCATACGCACGGGTTGACTGACAACGATTATAACGAGTTGTTTACAACAAACAAACCGGTAATCTTCGCCTTCCACGGCTACCCATGGCTGGTACACCGACTGACTTATAACCGGGCCAACAATGTGAATATGCATGTTCGTGGCTATAAAGAAGAGGGCACGATCACTACGTCTTTCGATATGACCGTGCTTAACGAGATGGATCGTTTTCACCTGGCGATAGATGTAATTGACAGGTTACCGCAAACCGGCAGCAAGGGCGTGCATTTAAAACAGCAACTACTTGACAAGCTGATCGAACACAAACATTATATCGGCACAAATGGTAAAGACATGCCGGAAATCCTGGACTGGCAATGGCCGGCTAATGAAAACAATTCTATTTAATATTAAAAATAACAACACATAAATGAATACTATTAAAAACATACAGCCCATAGGCGCTGAAAAACTATTTGATCTGTTAAAAACTGAATTCGGAAACTACATCGATACCAAACTGGATACCAACCTGGCCATTGAGTACGCGCATGTTTACGATACGATTAACGTCTCCTTCCCGGAAATTATTGAGGGCACTGTATTCACACTCATTGTAAACGACAATGAGATTGAACTGTCAAACAATGGAGAGAACTCCGAGTACAATACCGATCTGCTCGAACAACATCTCCTTGAATTCCTTAACGAAAAATGCAGCTAAAATTGAGTTTCTAAAATTATCAAGATGGATAAGAACACACCCGATCAATCTGTACTATTGCATATTAAGCAGCTAACAGAAAAAGAAGAATTATTATATGGCAAGGCAGACTTGACAGATGATGACGTAAAAGATTTGCATACCGTCAAATCCGAACTGGACCAATATTGGGACCTACTGCGCCAGCGCAGGGCGTTCCGTGATGCAGGAGAAGACCCCGGCCGGGCGAAAATGCGTTCCAGCGACATCATTGAAAACTATAAAGAGTAAACTAAAAATATAGCAGTGCGAATTAAGCTACGGCGCTTTTTGTGCGCTAGTTTACGCTGCCCGACCATACGCGTGATGAAAGATGTTAACGGCCGCCCTTTTTGAAGCGGCCGTTTTTATATCCGTCAAACAATTTCGTTTTTTATTGTTGTACCATTATACATTTCCTATTCAGCAGTTCGCTTAAGCTTCCATCCACTTACCCGTAGCCGTTTTTTAGGCTAATAATCTATGACAGATACCGAAAAAATACAGGCGCTGGAACTCCGTTTGGCCGACCTGACTGATTTTATCGAGCAGGGCGCCATGCCCCTGCATTGGGTAGACGGTAATGGAATCATCATTTGGGCCAATAAGGCAGAACTGGACATGCTGGGTTATACCATTGAGGAATACCTTGGCCAGCCAATCGGAAGTTTCCATTCAGACGTTCATGTTGTCAGTGATATTTTAAGCCGATTAGGAGCCGACGAAACAATCATTAATTATCCCGCTAGATTAATCTGCAAAAACGGCGCTGTAAAAGATGTGCTGATCAATTCCAATGTCAAACGCGAGAACGGAGAGTTCATCCACACCCGTTGCTTCACCCGGGATATGACCGCTATTTTCGAGGAGGAAAAGCGTATGGCTGCAGTATTAATTGACCTGGAACAAAGTGAAGCGCGCCTGCTGATGGCCATGGAATCTACCGGTTTAGGTACCTGGGATTATAATCCGATTAATGGACGGCTCACGTGGTCAGATCAATGCAAAAAAATTTACGGGCTGCCACTGAACGAACAAGTCGATTTTGACACGTTTGCTAAACATCTTCATCACGAAGAAAGTGCACTTGTTCAGCAGGAGATTTCGCGCGCTATGGAACCGGGTGGCGACGGCCATTATGATCTTACCTTCCGCATCATTCGATTTGATGACGACAGCCACCGCTGGGTAAGGGCGCAGGGAAAAGTGTACCACAACGGCGACGGACAAGCGGAAAGATTTATTGGCACGGTGATCGATATCACGGAGCAGAAACTTGCGGAAGAAAAAAGTGCAATGCTGGCTGCTATCATAGCCTCATCTGATGATGCCATCATCAGTAAAAACTTTGATAGTATTGTAACCAGTTGGAACGATTCGGCTGAGCGCTTGTTCGGCTACACTGCGCAAGAAATGATCGGCGAATCAATCGTTAAGCTGATCCCTCCGGACCGCCTTGACGAGGAACCGCAAATCCTGACCCTTTTAAGACAGGGCAAGCGGATGGATCATTTTGAAACAATCCGAATGGCAAAGAACGGATACTTACTGAATGTTTCGCTTACGATCTCGCCCGTCAAAGATGCCCAGGGGAATATAATAGGTGTCTCCAAGATAGCCCGCGACATTACTGAGCGAAAGCAGGAAGAGATGCGGAAAAACGATTTCATAGCGATGGTGAGCCACGAATTAAAAACCCCGCTCACCTCCATGAAGGCTTATTTGCAGGTATTATTAGCCGCAGCAAAAAAAGATGGCGGCGCTTTCCAGTTGAATGCGCTAAGCCGCGCTGAGGCACAGGTACATAAAATGACGATCATGATCCACGACTTTTTAAACCTCGCACGGTTAGAAGATGGAAAAATTGGATTGCATAAAACCGTGTTCGACCTGCATCCGCTCATTGAGGAGATTTCCTCGGAAGCCCCGTTCCTGACATCCAATCACCCGATTAGGATGGTTGATTGCGAAAATATCCGGTTGGAGGCTGACCGCGACAAGCTCGGGCAAGTCCTGAATAATTTGCTAAGCAACGCCATCAAATATTCACCAAAAGGCGGAACAATTACCATTGGTTGCGAAAAACTGGCAGAAAAGGTGAAGGTTTTTGTAAAGGATGAAGGGGTGGGGATCAGCGCGGAAGATCAGAAACGGTTGTTCGAGCGGTTCTATCGCTCCAAGGATGATAGGATCAAAACGGTTTCTGGTTTTGGAATCGGGCTTTATCTCGTCTCAGAGATCCTCCGTTACCATGGTAGCCAAATAGCTGTAGAAAGTTCGCCGGATGCGGGGGCGACTTTCTATTTCCTCATGGATCGAGCCTGAAAGCCCTTCCACATCTGATATAACGGAAAAAGCCGTATTAGCTAATATCTCAAAATGAATAATACGGAAAAAAAGATCGTCATCTTTGACGACGATGAAGATATCCTTTCTATATGTACTTACATTTTAGAAGGAGACGGCTGGGAAGTCACCACTTTTACAGATTGCAACGACCCGGTCGAAAAATTGACCCGGATCCTGCCGAATATTATCCTGATGGATAACTGGATCCCAGACACGGGCGGTATTATGGCTACGCAAACTTTAAAACATTCACCCGAATTACAACATATCCCCGTGATATACTTTTCGGCAAACGCTGATGTTAAGCTATTGGCTAAATCGGCCGGAGCAGATTTTTACCTTCCCAAACCATTCGATATCGCAGAATTAAAACGGGTGCTGGCTGTTGCCCTGAATCCAAACTGATAACATTACTTTGACCTGTCATCCCTTGATTATTAAAAGCTTATCTTTACACCAAACCAAGGATAGGATGAAGAAGAAAGTGTTGATTATCGAAAATGACCAGGATATCAGGCATATTGTCGAGTTTATTTTAAACGAGAAGGGCTTTGAAACCCTGAGCATACCAGAGCCTGATGAACTGTCTGAAATAATCCCTTTTGAACCTGATTTGATCCTGTTGGATGAGTTTATCAATAGCAGGCCCGGCCATCGCCTTTGCCGGAAGATCAAGCAGGTTGCCGGTTTAGCTACGGTACCGGTGATCATTCTATCGACAGCTAACGACATTGAACTAATTGCTACCGAATGCGATGCAAACGATTATATCCGCAAACCATTCGATGTTGAAGACATAGTAGGTAAGGTTTTGCGTTTCGTTGACCATCAACCCCTGGCTTACTAATTCAGTTAATTTTGGTCCCAGCACCGTTAAAGTGCGGTAGTTTCTTTCACTGCGGCAGAATTTATCCAATTTTCTGCCCGAAAACCGGAACATTTCAGGTGTGGCATTAATCGTGTCATCAACAATTTTAGTTCCAATTCATCCGGTCTGCAAAATACTTCGTAGTCATCGTTGGTTTCCAGTTGCCGTGCTTTACAAATATCGGTAAGGCACATACGCCCGCTTGTGATAAATACTTCTAAAATCAAGCTTCAAAAGTGATATCGTTCATGCATGAAGCTGATTCGCATCATTATTTTTCCGGGTTTTAACCAGCAGCTTTACATCAAATTAAAATCTCCATGAAAACTATACTGGTACTAACCGATTTTTCCATAAACTCAGCTTACACTGCGCATTATGCCCTGGAACTGGCACAACAAACGGTGTCGGATTTGCTGTTGTGTAACATATATGAGCGACCGGCGGATGAGCAAATTGCAAACACAGAATCGTGGGAGATGTGTGCCGCCAAAGAAAACAGCATTAATGATTTAGGTGCATTATTAGCTGAGCTAAAAAACTCTTTAGATAAAGACGTTAATCTAAACAAGTACAGGCCAGCCATTGTGCAATGCAGTAAAGATGGGCTTATTGCCGATAAGCTTAATGAGATAGCGGAAGGCGGACAAATATTGATGGCGGTAATAAGCGCGCACAACGCAGGTGTCTTGAATACGCTGCTATCCGGAAACCACGCCCTCGAAATTATCGATGAGTCCAGGTTCCCGATTTTGGTTGTTCCGTACCAGGTGCGTTATAAACATTACAAAACAATTGCTTTCGCCAGCGCGATGAACTATACCGACATTAGTGTGCTTCAGTCATTATCAGGGCTGGCAAGCTATTCAGGCGCAGATATTTTAATAGCACATGTAGACCCCGCTAAGAAAGACAGTGACGGTTCCGTCAGGCATTTTTTTACCCAAATACCTTCTAAAATAAATTATCCCAAAATTCTTTATCGCAATATTCAAAACAGGAGTATTGTAAGCAGTCTCAAATCGCTGATGATGAACGCCAACATCGACTTGTTGGTTCTGGTTCATCGTAAACCCACCTTTTTCAGAAAAATATTTAAACAAAGCGTGGTGCAAAAGCTGCTCCGGCAGGCCGTTAAACCCTTGCTGGTTTTTCCATGTGCACTGGCAATGAAGACCATGCCTGTATTTTGACCGCAATCATTTTTGGGGGTGATGCCTGTCATTCCCTGCCGGGATTTCACGGGATACATTTGTTCCGTACCATTTAATAAATAAAAAACTATGAAAGCATTAGTGTACTACGCCCCCGGAAATAAAGCCTGGGAAGAACATTCAAACCCTGTAGTTATAGAACCTACAGACGCCATTGTAAAAGTGCTTAAAACAACCATTTGCGGTACCGACCTCCATATTATAAAAGGCGACATGCCGGAAGTAGCAGCCGGAAGGATATTAGGCCATGAAGGCGTGGGCATTATTGAAGAAACAGGAAGCGCGGTAAGCAACTTCAAAAAAGGCGATCATGTAATTATATCCTGTGTAACCTCGTGCGGTAAATGCAGCTATTGCAAAAAGGGTATGTATTCGCATTGCGAAAAGGGGGGCTGGATATTAGGTTATATGATTGATGGTACGCAGGCTGAGTATGTAAGGATACCTTATGCGGATAACAGCCTCTACCCTATCCCGGCCGGTTCTGACGAAGAAGCCCTTGTAATGTTAAGCGATATTTTACCTACCGGTTTTGAATGCGGCGTTTTAAACGGCCAGGTAAAACCGGGCGATACCATTGCTATAGTAGGCGCAGGCCCGGTAGGCATGGCAGCTTTACTTACCGCCCAGTTTTATACGCCCGCAGAAATTATAATGATTGACCAGGATGATAACCGCCTGGAAGTTGCCAAAACTTTTGGTGCCACACATACCATCAACAGCGCCAGCGAAAATGCCATAATAAGAATCATGGAGCTTACGGATGGCAAAGGGGTAGATACGGCAATTGAAGCCGTTGGCGTACCGGCAACATTTGAGCTATGCGAAGAAATTATTGCGGCAGGCGGCCATATTGCCAATATCGGCGTACACGGAAAAAGCGTAAGCCTGCACCTTGAGAAACTTTGGGACCGCAACATATCCATTACCACCCGGCTGGTTGATACGGTAAGCACGCCAATGTTGTTTAAAACGGTTCAATCCAAAAAAATCGAACCCAAAAAGCTTATCACCCATCGTTTTAAACTCGATCAGATGATTGACGCCTATGACACATTTGAGCATGCCTCGAGGGAAAAAGCTTTAAAAGTATTAATCGAAAGCTAGATGAAGAAGATAGTGATTTCCGGATTAATAGCGGGCTGTATTTTATTCGTGCTCAGCTACGGGGGGCTTTTTTTAGCGGTGAAGTTTTTCCCGGCGCTGTTTACCGAATATAATAACCCGCTATTTAATTCGGATGGCAGCAGGGACATGCTTTTTTACCTGCATGCCTTTATCTTCAGCTTTGCGCTCTCCTGGTTTTGGGACAGGTTTAAGGGATTGTTCAAAGGAGCATTCATATTGAGAGGGTTAGAATTTGGATTTGTGTATTCAATAATAGCTTTGTTACCGGTGATGTGGATTTCGTTCAGCGCTTTAGACATCACCGTAATAATGGTGCTCAGCTGGTTTATTTATGGCTTGTTACAGGCAACTGTTGCAGGGATAGTGTTCGCAAAAATTAATCCTTAAGGCCATGCGCTGCAGATTTTTTTTATGGGGATGCCCGGTTTTTCTTTTAATCACAAGTTTTGTTATGCCTTTTAATATAAATAAAGCAAGCCCAAAAAAACGGTGGCTGGTTAATGAAAACAGCAGCCTTTGCGTAAACGGCACCACCAACATCAACAAATTTGCGTGCGATATACCTTCTTATGGCCACACTGATACGCTGACCGTGAGCAAGGGAGAAAAGGAAGTTGCCCTATCCGGAACCATCAGCCTGAATATAAAAAGCTTTGATTGCCATAACTCCATAATGACCGCCGACCTAAGGAAAACACTGAAGGAAAAACAGTTTCCGCAACTTCATATCACTTTTCTTTCATTAAGCAAGCTACCTGAATTGAAAGCCGATCCGGCATTTATCACCGGTATGGTGAATATAGAAATTGCAGGCGTTAGCAAGCGTTTCGAAGTGAATTACCAGGTAACGGAAGACGCTCAAAATATCATTCATTTAGGAGGCGCCCGGGATATCAACTTTTCTGATTTTAACCTTATCCCTCCCAGAAAATTAGGCGGGATGATAAAAACAAGAGATAAGTTAAGCGTCGAATTTCATTTGAATATGAAAGCGATGGACTAAATCAATTTAAGCCACATAAAAACACTAATCATGAAAACAGTAACAAAAGACCCACAGCTGGAAGAAGAATTACAGGAGCTATACCTGGAAAGTAAACATTGGTTATCAGATCTTCATTTTGAAGAAGATGAAATTAGGTTTTTAAAAAAAATGATCACTAATTATTTAGTGCCCGGCCTCAACAATGAGCAGCTAAATAGAATTGAGAGTTTTAACAAGCCGTTATCCCGGTATGAGGCAAACATTCCATTGCTGAAAAATAAGATCAATGAGCTTTTAAGGCTTATCGGAAACCTTATTAATGAAAAGGAAAAACGGATAGGCATTGACCTGTTAGAACAATTTACTGCACTGGAACTGGAAATGAAAGCGCTTTTTGAGGCCGTTAAAGATGTTAAGAAGCTGTTGTTCCTTTTTGCTGATGATGTTATGAAAGCAGAATGCGAAGTATTTATCAGCCAGCTATGAGCGAACCCATCTACACAACGGCCGACGAGGCTTTAAAATTTGTAAAAACCGGCGACAGGGTTTTTATTCACGGCAGTGCCGCCACACCGGTACACCTGGTTGAAGCCTTACAGCGCAGGCACACGGAACTTAATAATGTAGAACTGGTTAGCATCACCACTTTAGGCGATGTTAACTTCGACAGGCCTGAACACCGAAAGTCATTTTATTTTAATTCACTTTTTGTTTCCGCTGCTACACGCTCGGTCGCTAATAGTGAGGACGGCGACTATGTGCCGATTTTTCTAAGCCAGATCCCGCAGCTGTTCCGCAAAAATATTTTACCCATAGATGTGGCGCTGGTGCAGGTTTCACCGCCGGATGACCATGGCTTCTGTTCGCTGGGGACATCTGTGGATATTGCCAGGGCGGCCGTTGAAACGGCAGCATACGTAATTGCACAAGTTAACCCCCTAATGCCACGTACCCACGGTGATGGTTTTATTCATGTCAAAAAAATTGATGCCATGGTTTGGCATGTGGCTGCATTGCCTGAACTTGATTACTCGTTTGATATAAACGAGGTTACGAAGAAAATAGGGTACAATGTTGCGTCCCTGGTATCAGACGGCGCCACGCTGCAACTGGGCATTGGCAGCATCCCCGACCAGGTTTTAAAAAATCTAACCCATCATAAAAACCTTGGCATACATTCCGAAATGGTCTCAGATGGAATAATTCCACTTATTGAAGCAGGGGTTATTAATAACAGCCAAAAAAAGTTAAATACGCGCCATACCGTAACAGCGTTTATAGCCGGCACCCGTAAACTGTACGATTTTGTGAATGATAACCCGGCGGTAAGGGTAATGGAAATAAACTATGTGAACGATACCAGCATTATCCGCCAAAACCCCAGGGCAACAGCCATAAACAGCGCTATCGAAATTGACCTTACCGGCCAGGTATGTTCCGATTCTATTGGTTCATACCAGTATTCAGGAATTGGCGGCCAGATGGATTTTATCCATGGCGCCTCGTTATCCGATGGTGGGATGCCCATTATTGCTTTACCATCCCAAACAACTAAAGGCATCAGCCGCATAGTCCCGTTTTTAAAAGAAGGAGCCGGGGTTGTAACCACCCGCGGGCATGTGCACTGGGTGGTTACTGAATATGGTCTGGTAAACCTTTTTGGCAAAAGCCTTAAACAACGGGCAAAAGCACTTATTGAAATTGCGCATCCCGCCCATCGGAAAATGCTTGAACTTGCTTTTTATAACAGGTTCGAAAAATGCAGGGTGCAGCCCAATAAAAACCAGGACAGCCGGCATTTTAAATGATGCTCATCATTTAAAATGCCGGTAAGCATCATCAATAACCCTCACTACCATCATTTTCTACCCGGTGTATATACCTCACATTTGAGCATACACTAAAACCACGAAAATGAAAAAGTTAAACAAGCAAATTACAGCTACCATTACTATCCTGGCCGTAATCATTTTTATAGTAATGCCGCAAACCCTGCGGGCCCAGGCAAGCTACAAATTATTGCCGGGCAAGGATGTTACCGTAAAAGTATTGGGATCATCCAATGTGCACGACTGGACCGAAACCGCAACAGGATTAATAAGCCAGGGCGATTTTAAATTTGAAGGCGACCAACTCAAATCGCTGCATTCTTTCAGCTTTTCTGTAGATGTTAAGAGCTTAAAAAGCGAACATGAATCAATGGATAACCGGACTTACAAAGCCATCAAGGCCGATAAGTTCCCAACGGTTACTTATAAGCTTACTTCGGCGGTAGTGACACTGGTTCAAAAAAATAAATACGTTATTAAAGCCACAGGTGACCTAACTATTACCGGCTACACCCAAACCGTTGTCCTAAACGTGTCCGCAGTAGTTAATCCCGACAATACTATTACCTGCACCGGGGAGCAAAAACTACAATTAACCGATTACAAAATTTCGCCGCCAAGCTTTATGCTGGGCGCCATGAAGGTTAAAAATGACCTTACTATTCAATTTAACCTGGTGTACAAAAACAGCCAGCTTTTAACAAAAACAAATTAATCAATACCATCATGAAAATTAAAATATTTACCATAATCAGCTTAGTTGGCCTAATGGGACTAAGTCTTATTTCTGCCAGTGTTAAAGCGCAGGAAACCATACAGTTTTACCGCCCGAATAGTCAAAAGGGCCTCAATGTTTTTGAAACCTCGAAACTGGACACGGTTAAATTTACCGGGCTAAAAGTTAAGGTCGGCGGTAACTTCGAGCTTACATTCCAGGCGCTGGGGCAATCAAATACAGCTATACCATTAACAAAGCCTGGTTTTACCGGCAACGTAAACAGCCTGATACCTATAACGCACGCTTTCCAGCTGCCCATGGCGAACCTTAATGTCGACGTTCAGCTGGCAGACGGTATCCGTATGAACATTACCCAATACCTGGCTTCACGCCACCACGAGGATACCTGGGTAAAGGGTGGTTACATTCAGTTTGACAGGCTGCTTTTTCTGCATAGCGATCTTGTAGATAACATCATGAAAAACGTGACAATAAGAATTGGCCAGAATGACGTGGACTACGGAGACCAGCATTACCGCAGGAGCGATGGCGGGAATACCATTTACAATCCATTTGTCGAAAACTACATTATGGACGAGTTTTCAACAGAACTGGGCGCGCAGTTTTACTACCATTGCAGTTCCGGTTTATTTGCTATGGGCGGAATAACTAACGGCGAGCTGAACGAAACCGTTGTGGCTGGCTCAAAGATCGACGCAAAAACAGGAAAGGCGAATAAATATGATGCCGCTTTTCTTGGAAAATTAGGTTTTGATAGACAACTGACCAGCGATTTCAGGCTGAGGGTATCCGGGTCATTCTACACAGTGAACAGCGCTAACAGCAGCACATTGATGGGCGGCGACAGGACCGGGTCACATTACTTTAACTTATTTGAAAACCAGGCTGTAGCAAGTGCCACAACGCTGAGCAACGCTGTTGATTATAGCGCATTTTCAGGAAGGCTGAATCCGGGCTTCGGCGAAGAGATACATACCTTTATGGCCAACCTATTTTTTAAATATAAAGGGCTGGAGTTTTTTGGCACAGCTGAAAATGCCAAAGGCAGGGCTATAACAGAAACTGTTAATCGCCAGGCAACCCAATATGCCGGTGACCTGATCTACCGGTTCCCTGAAAACAAAGAAAACTTTTGGGTTGGCTTCCGTTACAACACGGTAACAGCCGGGCTTGCAGGTATTGGCGACGTAACGGTAAACCGTGAAGCAGGCTCACTGGGCTGGTTCATGACCAAAAACATCATGATGAAGGCCGAATATGTAAGCCAGGCATATAAGAACTACCCAACCGATAACATACTTAACGGTGGTAAGTTCCATGGCGTAATGCTGGAAGCATCTATCGCATTTTAATCACTAAACAACGCATTAAATTTAATTACTGCTAATAAGCTCCGGAAATAGCTTATCAGCAATAGTGAATATGACCTGCATCATTATTTCGCCGCTTTACTTTAACCACCTTTACCAAAAGGTTAAACAATAAAAAAATGAAACGCTTCCTGTTCCCCACCGATTTTTCGGCTAATGCTATGCACGCTGCTACTTATGGCTACAACCTGGCCAGGCAGGCAAAAGCTCACATCATTTTGTGCAACGCGATAATTGTCCCGGCAGAAATGCCGCAGGCCGGTATGGTTGCCTGGCCGATGGAAGAATCAGACATCCTGTTGCAAGACAGTAATACCGAGCTTAAACGCATTAAATATCAATTGGAAACCGGTAGCGAGGGTGATGGCTACAAACCCGCTATCAGCTACCTTAACGGATCAGGAACGGTTATTGACCTCGTAAACCACATGGTTGACAGCCAGGAAATTGACCTGGTGATCATCGGCACCCATGGGAGCAGTGGACTAAGCACTTTATTGTTGGGTAATCACAGCCGGCAAATGATCGATGTGGTTGCAAGCCCTTTACTACTGGTGCCCCCGGCAGCGCCGATAAAACAGGTAAAGAAAATTGCATTCGCTACCGACTTTACCAACCCTGTTGAAGATTTGAAATGTATTTACAGGTTAATCGCGTTGGCCCGCCCGCTAAACGCTGATATTTTGCTTACCCATATTCATGATGAAAAAGCGCAAACGGCTGAATTTGAGCGTTGGGTTAAGGAGTTTATTACTGACCTGTCCAACAAGGCTGACTATCCACATATCTATTACCGCACTGTTAAAAGCGGCCACACCACCTCGGGGCTTGATTGGCTGTGCGAACACGGGCAGATTGATATGCTTGCGATGGTGCACCGCACTCATAACTTTTTTGACAGCCTCTTCAGGGGAAGCCAGACGCAGAAAATGGCCGGGCATATACCTGTTCCGCTGCTTGTTTTCCCACAAAAATGACGATTAAACAAGCATAGATCTGATGAAACAATTATTCCGCAACCACGAATTACAAAAGCGGGTGCAGGATGCCATCAATTTTAAGTCGCCGTTAAACGCAGCAACAATTGTTGTATTAGCTATTGATGGTGTTATAATACTCACCGGCACTGTTGACAGCTATGCCCGCAAATGGAGAGCTGAAGATATCGCAAAAAATGTAGCAGGTGTAAGCACTGGGGTAGATGCGATTGAGATAAATCCGGGAAGCGCAGATGATAAAATTGACCTGGAAATTACCTGCAGGGTATTAACTGCATTAAAATTAAACTTCTTTGTTCCGGCTAACCAGGTAAAAGTAATGGTGCAACGCGGACATGTTACACTATCGGGCGAAGTGCACCGGCCGTTTCAAAAAGAAGCTGCATTAAAATCGGCGGGAAGCGTAACAGGCGTAAAAGCGCTCACCGATGAAGTGATAGTTACTGCGTATGCACCGGCATATTGTTAAAGAAGCCTTACAACCTTGTTGTGCCTTTCAAAACGTCCTGTCTTTCTCGCAATTACGATCTTATATAAAATCAATTCTAATTCATCGCCTACATCACTCGCTTTTGCAGTGATGCCATGCGAAGGATGGCTGTCATCACCGGTTAAAAAAGGAACAATCCTATCGGTTATCTTCTGCATCGCATCCACCTTTTCATCAATGTCTTCTATCTCTTCAAACCTCCCCCAAAGTATCACGCTCTGCCAGTTAATAACTGATTTGATATCATCAACTTCAAAGCATACGTCGGGGTTGCTCCGCATCATATCTATCTTCATACCTTTTGCGGAATGGGCATAAATACAGGTCCCGTCGTAAAAATAATTTACGGGGACTACATAAGTAACGTCGTTTGCATGGCAGCCTATGCGGCCAATCAGCTGATTTTTCAGCAGTTCTTCTACCTGGTTGTCGTTTAGTTTTGCTAACATTTTCTTACCCTTAATTTTTCATTTTTGCAAGGCTGGTGATATTCAATAAGGTTATCATACTCCCTTTCTTATCTATCAACCCTTCATCCTTAAAATCAGACAAGGTGCGGCTCACCGTTTCTGTTGCCATGCCGGCCATTGCAGCCAAGTCTTCGCGACTGATTTTGATGTTAAGTTCTTTCTCGTTTTGCTGTTTATGCAGGCGCACAAGGGCCACCGCTAATTTTTTTCTTACCGATTGATAAGCCAACTGTAGCAGCTGATCTTCTTTGTCGCGGATGTTATTTGCTAAAAGCTTAATAAACTCTTTGGCCACTACAGGGTAAAGGTTTAAAAGATGTTCAATTTGTTCCTTTGGTATCAGGCATAATACGCTGTCTTCAACTGCCGTAGCAGTATCCGTATAAGGCTCATTCGCAAGGATAACGTTCACCCCTAAATAGTCATCAGCTATAAACATACCGGTCATTAGTTCCCGGCCATCTTCGGATAGCTTGATGGTTTTTACCCTTCCGCTAACCACAAGATAAAGGCCGTTCCCGGTGTCACCGTCGTAATAGATCACCTGGTTTTTTTTGAATTGCCTGGTGCGGCGCTCATGAATAATTTTTTTTAGTTCTGCCAGGCCATCGTTTTTTGACACAAGCGTATTTAGCCTGTCGAGAGATTTGCTGTAAAATGCCAGTTGCATCTCTTTTTTCTTCAGCCTGCTTTCAATAGCGTTTAAAAGCTCCATATCATCAAACGGCTTGGTAAGATAATCGTCTGCGCCCATTTCCATACCTTTTCGCAGGTCGACACGCTCCGCCTTGGCGGTTAAAAAGATGAAAGGGATATTGCTGGTTTCGGGGTTTTTGTTCAGCATATACAGCACACCATAACCATCCAGTTCCGGCATCATAATATCGCACAAAATAATATCGGGCACGTTTTTCGTCGCAAGGTCGATTCCTTCTTTTCCGTTTTTAGCGCCTTGTACCTCGTAATTTGCCAATTCCAATATTTCAAGGATGTTATCGCGAATGTCATTGTTATCTTCAATGATCAGTACTTTTTTGCTCATGTTGTTGGAAATGTAATGGTGAATAATGTGCCCTTATTAACCGTGCTTTTAAAATCTATCGTACCATTCATCAGTTCGGTATAACGCGCAACTATATTTAAGCCAAGGCCTGTGCCAGGTATTGTGCCGGTATTGTGTGCCCGAAAAAAAGCTTCAAATAGGTGTTTTTGGTCCGCCTCTGGGATACCTATGCCGTTATCTTTAACAGTGATAACACACTTGTCGGAGCTTATCGTGGTATTAAAAGCGATCAGGGTATTTTCGCCGGAATATTTGATGGCATTCGTAATTAAATTGCTTATGCAGTTTTTCAGCAGGTTGCGGTCAAGCCGGACCAAATTTTGCAGCCCTGTATGGTGATAAATAATGTTTTGGTCTTGTTTAGCCATAACCTGCATCTCCTGCGTAATTTCTTCCGAAAATTTCACCAGGTTGAAATTGCTGTAAACAGGCTCTTCTTTCCCTGATTCGATCTTTTCAATAGAAAGAAAATCATTCAGGATAGTAGTTAGGTTAAATACCGCAGCCTTTATTTTTGCCACATGTTTCGCAATATTTGCCGTTTGGAATGATTCTCCATATTTTTCTATTAGAGAAGCCGATAATTGGATTGATGTTAGCGGCGTACGAAACTCGTGCGACGCGATGGACACAAAACGGCTTTTCAGCAAGCTCAGCTCTTTTTCTTTTTCCAGCGAAACGCCTATGTCCTCCTTGGCTTGTTGCAGCGCCTGAACGCTTTCATTCAGGGAATGAGTGCGTTCTTCCACCAGTTCTTCCAGGTGAAGGGCGTAGTCTTTAAGGAGGTCCTCAGCCTCTTTTTCTTTACTCAGGTCATGAATAAAGCCGGTATAAATCTTTCGCCCGGAATATTGCACCTCGCTCAATCCTAAGCGAAACGGGAAAATAGTGCCATCTTTGCGGCAGCCCTTTACTTCGCGGCCTATGCCTATCATACGCGCCTGCCCCGTACGCTGGTAACGCTCCAGGTATGCATCATGCTGGTCCTTATCAGGCGACGGCATCAGCATAGATATATTTTTGCCGATAACTTCATCCGGCTGATAGCCAAATAGCTTGCAGGCTGAAGGATTAATCAGCTCAACAAGCCCACGCTCATTAATGGTAATTATTCCATCTATTGCATTTTGAATGATGGCGGCTAACAGGGCTGCATTTTCCATAAAAGTGTACTGGCGCGTAAAAAGATGTGTAACTGCAAAGGTTAACAAAGCAAACGGGATAGTGCGTAACTAATTTCAAGCGAAAAAATGACGGTGGTCATTTTTTGCTGGTATCGTTCGTTTTTTTAAGATAATGCTCACCATCAGCTTTTGTGGTGACCCTCGTCATCAAACAAGGTTTAACTATTAATGAGCTTTGCAGGATAATTATAAGATCATGCAAAAAGTCCTAAGGTTAACAAAATGGTGTATTTTTTTATCACTGCTGATAAATGCCTTAAATTTGATGGGTGCAGATACAACTAGTGTACGTTCACAACTTGCCGCACACCGTAATCAGTTATATTACCCAAATTCAGTAGAGCGGTTTTATAAAAAATCAGGGTTTCAGCTTGTATGGATTGCACCAGATACCGTCAAGACACATGTTTGGGATGCAATGCTTTTATTGGATTGCGTAATACAATACGGCCTTAATCATTCAGATTACCATCCTGACCAGTTATTATACGCTAAACTACACCAACTTATTGAACAGCCCGGCAAAACAAATAGCAGCCAAAAAGCCCTTTATGATATTTTGTTAACAGATGCAGTAATTGCTTTCGCAAATAACCTGCACTATGGCCGGGTGAACCCGGAATGGCCGGCGGCTAAAATAGACAAAAGAAAGTCGTTAGGTTTTAAGGCTGAGGATATTTTGACAAATGCCCTTATGCAAACGGATTTTTATAGCGCGATTATTGCTGCCCAGCCAACTTCCCAATCCTACAAATCCCTGCAATATAAAATGCACCTGGTTACCGGCCTTTACACAGGGGACTGCTATGAAACGCCGGAAAGCGAAATCAGGCTGATGGCGGTTAACCTGGAAAGGATGCGCTGGCCGAACGTTAATCTTAAGAATTGTATAGCAATCAATATACCGTCAAAAATATTAAGCTATTACACTGACGATACTGTTTACAGGTTCAAAATAAAAACAAGCGTTTTGAGCAGTTTGCCTTTTTCATTGAATGATTTAACAAGCAGCGGCGGCGAAACAATATTACGCCGAAAACAAAATACGCTAAAGACACAGGTTGAAGGACAGCTGTTGACAGTAAATAATTTTATCATAGTGCAGGATAAGGGCAAATTAGCCTCGTTACTGCCTGGTCACGCTGTTGGCAATAGCCGGTTCAGGCATTTGCAATTAACAAAACCATTGCCCGTTTACGTAACTTATTACACCTGCGAAATGCAGGAGGGCCTGTTAATTAAGTATAAAGACATCGACCACCTCGACGCTAAAATTGAAAGGGGTTTATATCAGGTAAAATACCGTTGACCAAGATATGGTTGGTAATGTTGCGCATCGGTATAGCAGCCGAGCCTGCCCGCCAAATTGGTTTTTAATATTTCTTCGGCTTGTTGGTCATTTAGTTTACCCGGAATGATATATTTAAAAAAATCAGTTGTTCATTCTTTTATAAAACCAGCGCTTAGCCATTTCTGCGCAGGCCAGGTAAACGATAATGATCAGGAACGTCCAGCCGTAATAAATCAAGGGCAGCGTTGTAAACCCGAACCAGCTCATGAAGGGCGTTAACGGGAAAAATAGCACCAAAAGTAAAACCCCTAACGTGGCCAGCGACAGATATTTGCCGGGCAGACTTTTAAAAAAGGGCAGCCGCGTGCGTACGACAAGGACAATTAAGATAGCTGAAAGGACGGATTCCATGAACCAGCCTGTTTGAAATACTTGTTCATTGGCGTGAAAGATGTACAGTAATACCCCAAAGGTGAGATAATCAAACATTGAGCTTAGCAGGCCGAAAGTGATCATAAAGCGTTTGATAAAGTCCAGATTCCAGCGCTGCGGCGACTGGATATTGATAGTATCAACCCGGTCAGTAGCAATGGCCATTTCCGGGAAATCAGTCAGCAGGTTGGTCAGCAGGATCTGTTTGGGTAATAAGGGCAAAAAGGACAGGAACAAGGACGCGCCCGCCATACTAAACATATTGCCAAAGTTGGCGCTGGTGGCCATAAAAATATATTTCATGGTATTTGTAAAGGTCTTGCGGCCTTCTATGATGCCATCTATCAGTACATCCAGCCCCCGGCCCAACAATACGATATCCGCGGCTTCTTTCGCTACGTCAACTGCTGTATCGACCGAGATACCTACATCGGCCGTATGCAATGCAGGCGCGTCATTAATGCCATCCCCCATAAAGCCAACAACATTGCCCGCCTTTTTCAGCAGGACTATAATCCGTTCTTTCTGATTAGGTTCAACCTCAGCGAAAATATCGGTCAAGGGTGCCTGGTGCATCAGCGCGGCATTGCTCATTTTTTGCATAGCGGAGCCGGTTAATATTTGCGGGTTTAACACGCCGATAGTTAAGGCAAGGCTTTTAGCGACCAGTGCGTTATCGCCCGTAATAAT
>JAZJZL010000020.1:0-22587 GCA_040389845.1 Bacteroidota bacterium | reverse complement strand
ATAGTCAAAATACCGGCTTTCAGCTATGGCAACAGGATAATCATCCGATAGAATTATTCGATGCTAAAATATTGTATCAAAAACTTGACTACATTCACGACAATCCTGTAGTTGCCGGTATAGTTGAAAGTCCAGAATATTATTTATACAGCAGTGCGCGTAATTACTATGGGTTGCAGGGTTTGTTAGACATACTATTGGTTAAGCCGCAAGTAATGTAAACCATAGTGGCTTGGGCGTCACGAGAAGCCATTGCGCACAGGCGGCCCGTCATTCTCGCGCCAGAGGGGGACTCTACGGCACAATTTAATCAAATTGGTGCAGCTATGAAATATGCCCAAGACAATGGAGTGCAACTGTTTATATCATATATGAAATAATGCTTAAAATGAATGTAGTGTCTATATACAAGCTAAAAGATAAAAGATACATAATATTTGGATCAAATAAAACGGTAAGTGGCTTCAGGATTGCAAGTGAACCTGTTATTCTTATAAGAGAGAGTGAAGTGGATCGTCATATTGTCGGATTCTCGATAAAAACATCGATTTCGTATACCAATTTGCATCCTGTTCAAGATCCTGAAAACTGGAAAGAATTTAACAAACAATTTATCCAGAGGATAGGTGTAAAATCCTTAAAAGAATTGGAGCCTCCTAACGCAAAATTGGTTTCAATCCGTGATGGATCGGAAACGATAATTTTCAGGCCGATGCGGCCCGCTAAAAAGCCGGACAAAGGATTCACGGAGACAGACGATGAGAAAAATGTCACGATTCCATCGACAGCGTCAGAGGAAGATATAGCAATAGCATGTGAGGTAGCATTTGGTAGATGTGAGTAGTGTATCAAAAATGTTGTTAATATAATTTATTATAAATCAACAGTAACAATTAACGTCAAACAAGAAAGTAAGCCCGCTGTCCGTAGGCGTCTACGGACGCTTATGCCTGTAGTCTGTAACTACAGGCATAAAAGCCCCCAATTAAGCAGCCTGTTTTAAATTGCAGGCTGCTTTTTATTTTATACCTCTACTGCTAATATAGCGTAAACCCGGGTTAGCGATTGCCGCGGATACCGGCCCTTCGAGGGCCTCAGCTCAGGCCGCGCTTAAGGCCTGCAGGCGTATAAGCAGAAAGCGCGGCCCCGCTTCTACCAGCGGGAAACCCCATAAAAATCAGTTAGCAGTTTAATGCCGAAGCCATATACGACTTGAAACGGGCAACTGAAAGCAAACACCACCTGCTCCTGCGCACCAACGCTGCAAATGACGATTACCAACACATCGGGCCATAGCGGCGCTGAAAGCAAACCCTCTCAGGCGCGAGAATGACGAGGTGGCCTACAGCGCAAAGGCTTCGTGCCAGCAGGACAGGTAGAGAACATGCATAACAACCAGGCAGCCCGCTTGCAAAACAAGCGGGCTGCTTTTTTTATTAAACAAGAAGCGATACCCGCCAATTCTTACAGCCACCATCGCAGCTACTATGAACCATGAACCATCAACTATTAACCACCTCACAACAACAGCGCTTTCTTCTGCAGCTGCGCCCAGGGTCCCCAGTTTTTCATGAGCTGTGTTAATGTTTCAATGAGTTGCTTACCTGTAACCGGCTTGCCTTTTTTTGGCATCGTCATGGTTTTGGGCTCAATGCTTATGTCGGTTACTTTGGTGGCAAACCAGGTAATGTTTTCGTGTGGTATGGCCACGCCTAGTATCATGCCCGGCAGCCCGGTAAATGACTCCGGACCGCCGGAAACGGGTATTTGTATAGCGTAAAAAGCCACCACGTAAATGCTGTCCATCACCAGCGCATTGGCCCGGCGGCAGGTGTAGCCGGCAATTTCGCGGGTCTCGTCGGTTATTTTCCAGGTAATTTTGCGGGTGGTATCCTTCACCATAAAAAGCTCTTCGTAAACCTTTTTCTGGGTCTGGCTGGTTTTGGTGTCCAGGTCGGTATAAATAATATTCGGCTGACCGGCCATCGCCATATCGCTAAAAAAACCATCGTTGCTTTCGTTAGCCTCAATTGGCTTATACAGGGTTTTGTTATCTGTGAAGCTTAGCGTGCTCTTTACCTTCTTAAACTGCGGCTGCGTTTTTTTGTACGATTCCAGTATCGGTGTAAAAAAAGACTCGTTATCCGTATTTATCTGCTTCTGTATCAGGGCGTACATGTTAATGCTTTTTTCAAACTCTATGGTGCCGTGTACGGTAAAATGTTCGTTTTGCGCAAAAAGCAGGTTACTGCAAAATATAAGGCAGGCTATGGTGATGAGGGTAGTTATTTTCATATTGCTTATTTTTTTACTGCCGTGCCGCCCATGCTGTTAAAGTCCCAGGTTACGGTGAGCATAAAATATCTTTTTATGGTGGTATAGGTGTTTTGGGTGATAAAGTTACCCTGCACATTCCGGTCGAAGCCTTTATTCTGATTCAGCAGGTCATTGCCGGAAAGGGTGAATTTTAAATTCTCATCCTTAAAAAATGTTTTGATGAGCGATGCATTCAGCAGCGTACGGTGAAAATCGTCGGCAAAAGTCTGGGTTTTGGCCCTGTAAAGGTAGTCGGCGTCTGAAGCAATTTGGAATTTGCCCGGCAGAAACACCGTAAACCCGCCACGACCGGTAAAGCCCCTGCCGTTGTTATTAATATCCGGCTGCAGCGACGAACCGCTGAAGGTATAAGTAGGCCCGAAACTGAAATTAAAATCAAACTTTTTCTGCACATATTCGCTCAGCCGCAGGCTTACACCATACGTGTTTGATTTGGTCTGGTTAAGGTCGCCGTTGGATAGGTTGAACGAGACATTGCCATTAACATTGCCGCTGATGCCAAGGTAAAAGTCGCTGTGCCCCATTTTACGGTTCAGGCTTGCATCCAGGTAAAACGTTGTCGGTGCTTTGGTGCCGAGGTTGATATACTGGATGGTACTTTTGCCGGCAGCATCGGTTACCTGGTTGCTTACAATTGGGTTTTGGGTGAAGGAATAATCGCCATACATATAAAACGACATGCCGCTTAACACCTTGTACGAATTATAATCTACCCAGATATCATTGTTAAACGACGGCTTAAGCCCCTGGTTGCCCGCGAGGATGAGCAACGGGTTGGTATTTACTGCAACCGGCTGTATCTGGTCGATAGTGGGCTGCGTGGGCGAACCCCGGTAGTTAAAGCTGAATGACTTTTGTTGCGATGGCCTGTACTGAAACCGCAGCTGCGGGTTCCAGTTTACAAAGTGGCGTTTAAACTCGTTGCCCCTAACCTCGTCAAGCTGATTAAAGCTTACATCAGTAACCTTGGTGCCGAAGTTAACGGTGATTTTACCCTTTTTGAAATTGTAAAACGCCCCTACCTGGTTGGATACTTGTTTCAGTCTGAAATCGTTGCTCAGCGAGTCGACAAGCAGGTTATAATTTCCGGGCGACGATGCATTGAACGATTCCCTGTCCGATGTTCCGTTATCAATCCCCAGCCCGTAGTTAAATATCAGCGACGATGCCGTTGAAAGCGGTTCGGTATAGGTAACGTTGGTATTTAAAATATTGCTTTTTATACTATTGGGTTTGTATTGATCGATATGCTGCAGGCTGTCCAATCCGCCCTTAGCGTTAAAGAAATGCGCGTCCGATTTTAAAAAGCCTTTTGAATCGGTATTGCTGTAAGCCTCGCTTATCAGCGCCGAAATGGTGCGGCCTTTCTTTTTAAACTTGTGGGTATAAAGCGCGCTGGCATTAAACAGCTGCGAATGGGCCTGGTTGCTGGAATTGCTGTAGTTGTCGTTCAGCAGCGAGCCGTCTTCGCGGGTGGTGCGGGTAATGCCGTTGCTGTTGGTTTTGTTGTTCTTCAGGGTGCCATCCACCATTATTTTCAGGTTCGATGAAGTGTCGAGCTTGGTTTGGAAGGTTGCATCCAGCTTTTGACGGAAAATGAAATTATCATAGTTCTGCCCGGCATCGGTGTACTGCGTTCCGGTTGGCAGGGCGTTTTGCTGCAGGTTGGTGTTCTCGCCTTTAACTTCTAACGAGCCGGCTTTGTAGTTAACGTTGATAGACGATTTATCTTTATTGAACTTATTGTCGTAATGCACGCCGCCCGAACGTGCCAGCGGGATACCCTGCCCGTTGTATTGCCCGTTCCAGCCATTGTCCAAACCGTCGTTGCCGCCGGTAAACATCAGCCCGCCATCATCCATCACCTCCAGGCTCGAGTTGCCGTATTTATCAGCCTCGCGCCAGCCAAGGCCCGTTTTACCGGTGTTTGATAACACAAGGTAGCCTGATATTTTTTCTTTAGCCTTAAACTTATTAAATAACAGCTGCCCGGAGTAATAGCCATCGGTGCCAACGCCGAATTCAGCCTTGCCGAAATAGCCGTTTTTCTTATCTGCTTTAAGCTGTATGTTTAAGGTTTTTGCTTTTTTGCCATCGTCAATACCGGTAAATGCCGCCTGGTCGCTGGCTTTGTCATACAGCTGCACCTTGTCTACCATATCGGCCCGCAGGTTTTTGGTAACCAGGGTAGGGTCGTCGCCAAAAAACTCTTCTCCGTCAACCAGTACCTTGGTAACGGTTTGGCCCTGGGCGGTAATTTTCCCATCCTTATCCACCGTTATGCCGGGAAACTGCTTCAGCAGGTCCTCCACTTTGGCATTAGGTTGCACTTTAAAAGCCTTCGCATCAAACTCAGTAGTGTCACCCTTAATTTTCATTGCCGCGCGACTGCTTTTGATGATCACTTCCTGCAACAGCTTTGACTTTAGCACCATGTTAATGTGGCCAAAGTCGCGGGTGGTTTTAATGGAGTCGAGGCTGAAGTGTTCAACGTAATCGGCATAGCCGGGATAGCTTACCAATAAAATCAGCTTGCCCTTTTTAAGGCCCTGCAGCGTAAATGCGCCCTGGGCATTTGCCCTTGTATAGCTAACCAGGGTGGAATCTTTGGCGTTTAAAACACTTATCGAGGTGTTTACAAGTTTGCTGTTTGATGACGAGTCTGCAACCGAGCCTTTAACAGCATAAGGGTTTTGCGCAAAGGCGGAAAACGTTAATACAAAGCAGGCGGATAATAGTAAAAGTGTGAATTTCATGAATCAGGTTTACCGCACTAAATATACAACTAAAGCCTTAGTACGGCTGCAACATTAACATTAATTAACACTAATTATTGTGCCATGAATGCAATTTAATTGCAATTGACTTGATGCCAGGAGATTAAGCGCCGGTAGCCTGACTAAATTTTTCCAGTCTCCTCTTAAATAACAGGTTATCTTATAGGTTTAAGTTAAGCCATAAATTCAATACCGGTTAGCGGCAGGAGACTCCGTGGCTGTCTCCTAATACGATTTTCAGGCGGGGATATTTTAGGGTTAACTTAAACTTACACCTTGTGTATTTAATAATTCTTGTATGGCAACCAATAATGTTATAGTTTTATCTAAACAACCGCGATGACTTTAAATAAGCATTTGCCTTTATAACGCCAATTCTTCACAGTAACAGCCAGAACGTGAAATACAAGCTCGACTTTCATACCTTTTATAACCAGTTTTACATTACCAGCGATGGCGGTAAAGCGATGACACCGGAGGCTGACAGGGATATGTGGAATGAGTCCGCTTATAACGAAAGGCTTTTTTCATTCAAAAACTTCCTCGCTGTGAGGACGGAAAGCTACGGGCATATTAAAGGTGAACTGTTTGTGTTGGATAAAGAGGAAGCAGAAATTGATTATAGCAAATATGGCCATATAGTGGAAGCTGGCGTTGATGCCGAATCTGGTATTTTGCAAATACTTGATTGCCCGAACTCCAGCGTTGAGTTAGAATTAAAAGTAAAACCGGGGCGCTATCGTGTAAGAATATACTCTTGTAATATGGCCGGCTATGATAGCGATGAAAAAGAAAGCAATGATTTTTATAAAGTAGAAATTTGGCCGGATAAAAATATCGAACGTAAAGTTTTAAAGCAATATATTAAACCATGAAACGCTCACAATATCTCCTCTCCCTGATTGTCGCCTTCGCTTTTGGCATTATCGTTTCCAAAGCGTTGCCTGCATTCCATAAAGCACCGGCCAAAAAGGCCACTGGCATCGGTGGCATCTTTTTTAAATGTAAAGACCCGAAGAAAATGCGGGAATGGTATGCCAAAGAACTCGGTCTGCAGGTGAACCAGTATGGCACCAGCTTCCAATGGTACCAGGGCGCGGATTCCACGAAGAAAGGGTTTACGCAATGGAGTTTGTTTAAGGAAACCTCCAAATATTTTGAGCCGGGCAAAGCGGATTTCATGATCAACTACCGCGTGGAAAACCTTGTCGACCTGCTGCGCCAGCTAAAATCCGATGGCGTAACAGTAACCGACACCATCGAAACCGCGAGTTATGGCAAGTTTGTGCACATCCTGGATGCCGAAAACAACAAAGTGGAACTTTGGGAACCGGTTGATAGCGAGTATGGCAAGTTTGGCGGGATTACAAAGTAGTAACGTTTTTTGTAATTGCCCTGTACTTACCGCTACGCTGCCAGGTTCGAAGTTGCCCCGGGCCAAAATTTTGTCGGCCAGGTATTTATAAGCGGTGGTGTAAAACAGTAGTTTTTTCATATTTAATTATGGCTGATATTGGCCCGCGCCTGTTCGAAGGTAATTTCGTTTAATAGTTCCCCGTTTTCAAATACGGTAATCAAATGGTCGGGCAGTGTATTGCTGTCTTCATTAACGGTCTGGTATTTGCCATCGGCCTTAACCAGCTTCAACCGGCCCGATTTACTTTTTTTGAAGCTGCCGGTGATGTTACCCTGCGCATCCATTTCGGTTGGGCTTTTTTCTACGTTTATCTCTTTTCCATTTACTATGGCATGGCTGCATTTAAGCGCATAACGCTGCGTATCGCGGTCTATCTTTTGCAGCAGCGCGCCGCCCATGCCCAGCACCAGGTTTTCTGCGCTGATGCCGTTGGTTTTTAATGCCTCGTAAATCTTTATGATGCTGTTATAATTTACGCCATCGCCCTGTATAACGCGTACCTGTTGCGGCAAAACTTTATAGCCTTTAGCGTTTACCGTATAGCCGAATTGCTGAAACAGTATTTCAAATATTTTAAGCAAGGTCATAACCGGGTCGCCACTGTCAGGCCGGATTACCAGCGTGCCTTTGCGGTTCAAAATCTCCGCTTTTAACTCTTCGCCCCAATAATCGGCACATGCCCTGAATATATTATAGCTGTCAGACACGCAAGCCACAATACCTTCCGGGAAGGTATGAAGCACGTGCCTGAATACCTCCAGTTCGCCCTCTTTGCCCAGCAGCGTGCAAATGCTATGTTCCGTAGCCGGGATGCTAAGGCCGTACACTTTTTGTGCATTATAATAGTTGATAGCCATGCCAGAGCCGGCCAGGTTATCGCTGCCGTTAAAGTTGAGCAAGTGGGCCGCACCGCCTAGTTTGGCACTCTCCACGCTGCTTACCCCGCGAAAGCCGAAATCATTCAATACAAAATCAATTCCTGCTTCGGCGCCTTCGGTGGCGGTTTCTGCATAAAATTGTGTTACCACCTTTTTAACCTGGTTGCTTAACGTGGCCACGGTGCATGGGTACCATACCTGCATCAGTAAAGTCTCCAGGAAGTTGGTCAGCCAGAAACATTCCGGGTCGGTGTTTTCTATGGTCATCAGCACATTGTGTACAGGTACGGCAGTGCCTTCGGCTACTGCTTTAATACGCACCGGCAGGCGCCCGTCGTATTTGTCGAGTATGTATTGAAACCTGTTTTTATCGAACACATCATCGCGACCGAACACCTGCAGCAGGAAGCCTTCGGCCTCGTCAAGGTCCTGCTGGGTAAATGCCCTGCCCTGCAGGTATTCCTTCAAAAAATACTGCAGACCAAAAAACACCGTTTCGTCGAACATGCCGCCGCGGCTTTCCAGGTAGCTGTAAATTTGGGTGGTGCCGGGGTAGTATAATTTATGGTGAGCGTATTTATAGGCATCGGCCAGTAATACCAGGTTCTCTTTTTTCATGACATTAATTTTTAGTGTATTTATTGATGATGAAATTGAGCATCGCCGTATGTTCATCGTTGATGATGCCCGCGGTTATCATTTGCGGAATATCGGCCAGCGCGAACCATTGCGGGCATCCTTAAAGGGCCCGATGTTACGCTTAATAAGCAGCAGCACCAGGCCGTCTTTTGAAGTATATCCAAAAACCACAGCATCAACAGCCACCTTAATATTTTGCGAAACCGGCATAGCGCAAATTACGATAAGAAGAAATGAAATAAAAAGCGAAAGGAAATAAATCGTCGGCTCAGCCCCGTCTGCCCCCATCCGCTTGCCACCCATCCTCCGCAGCGGCCATGAACTATGATCCATCAACTATGAACCCCCTGTGTAACAACAATGTTAATATCCGTCAACTATTGGCAAAATTCTAAATAAAAGCAGGGCTTGGGCAAACAGAAATTTACAATATCTGAAAGTCAGGTACGACTATTGAATTTCTAACCCAAAAACTCATTTTATGAAGCTAAAATTTTTACTCAAAAGGCTCATTTTACCTTTGCTTGCGGTTTTTGTGTTTTGCAGCGGTGCTTTAGCCCAGGCAATTACACTAACCGGCAAGATAGCCGACGACAAGGGGGCGCCGGTGCCGGGAGCATCGGTAAGGCTGAAAGGCACCAACTCCGGTTCCATCAGCAGCGTCGACGGCGTGTTTACACTCGCCTATAACGGTGCCGGCACGCTCGTTATAAGCGCAATTGGTTACCAGACCAAAGAAGTGCGGATAACCAGCGAAACTACCATCAGCATTACACTCACAACCGACGCCACCGCGCTGGATGAAGTGGTGGTTACCGCGCTGGGTATTAAACGCGAGAAAAAGATATTAACCTACAGCACCCAGGAAATTAAGGGCGACCAGCTGGTTCAATCAAAAGAGCCAAACCTGGTTAACGCCATTGCGGGCCAGGCGGCGGGTGTACAGGTAACCAGCTCATCGGGTACGCCGGGAAGCTCCGCCAGGATAGTGATCCGCGGCGGGTCTTCGTTCTTCGGCGATAACCAGGCGCTGATGGTAATTGACGGCGTGCCGGTGGATAATTCCGAAACGGGCAACCTTAACTCTGGCCCCGGTACTAATCGTATTGCGGATATCGACCCATCTATTATCTCAAATATCAACATCCTGAAAGGTGCTGCGGCTACGGCACTTTACGGTTCAAAGGGTGCTAACGGCGTTATCATCATCACCACAAAAAATGGGGCCTTGAATAAAAAGCCGCTGATTAGCTTCTCGTCTGATTTCTCGTCGGAGAAGCCTTTGCTGCCCCAGATACAAAACAAATACTCACAGGGCTCAAACGGTGTTTATTTCGACGGCGTAAACCAAAAAACCAGTACCTCGTGGGGCGCGGCTATGGATACATTGAAGATAAACGGTCAGCCGGCCAAGGTGTATAACCAGTCGGATTTATTTTTCAAAACAGGGCATACTTATAATAACACCGTTAGCGTGGGCGGCGGCGGTGCGGCATCAACCTATTTGGTTTCATACTCAAACCTTAACCAGAAAGGAACTGTGCCTACAACTTCGTTTTTGCGCAATACCATATTTGCCAAATACGGCGCGCAGGTATTAAAGAACCTGAATACCACCTTCCAGCTAAACTATTCGAACACCCAAAACGACAGGCTGCCCGAAGGCTATGCACTGGAAAGCCCGGTGTGGACCATATTTACCGCGCCGGTATCATACAACCTGCTGCCTTATTTAAATGCCGACGGCTCGCAGCGCCTGTACCGCTTCTCGCGTAACAACCCTTACTGGGTGCTCGACAATATCAAGAACAAAGCCAGCATAAACCGCTTTTTGCCAACCTTTACTGCCGATTATAAGCCACTGTCATGGTTAACCATTACCGAGCGTTTCGGCGCCGATGTTTATACCGAGATGGACAGGTACCATGAATCAACCCAGTCAGTATCAAACCCTAACGGCCGTTTGGTTGATAATAACCAAACCTATCGCCAGTTTAATAACGATTTTATGGTGAGCGCCAATAAAAAGGTGGGCGATTTTAATATCGATGTTTTGCTGGGTAACAATATCCTGTCAAACTACACCGAAAATACTTATGCCAATGGTGTAGGCTTAACGGTTCCGGGCTTATATAACATGAGCTCGGCATCAACTGTAACTTATAAAGAGGCCTATTATTTACAACGCAAAGTTGGTTTTTATTTCCAATCTAATATCGACTACAAGCGTTTCCTGGTGCTGTCGTTAACCGGCAGGTACGATGGTAACTCGGTACTGGCTACATCGCATAACTTTTATCCTTATGGTTCGGTAGCGGGCAGTTTCATCTTCTCCGAATTTTTTAGCCCGGAACTGCAAAATGTCATGAACCTGGGTAAATTACGTGTGTCATACGGTACCGTGGGTAACGATGGCAGCATCAGCCCTTACAGCCTGCAAACTGCCTATAACAGCGCCACTATCCGCAACCTTACCTTCCCTTATGCCGGGCAGTCGGGCTTTTTAATATCTGATGTATTGGGCAATGCCGATTTAAAGAATGAGCGTATTAACGAGTTTGAAGCAGGCATCGAGGCCGGTTTCTTTAACAACCGCATCACCATCGAAGCATCGTATTTTAACAAGAAAACCATCGATGGCATCATTCCGTCAGTAGCTATTGCGCCGTCAACCGGCTACTCGGCAACCAGCGTAAACTCGGCAGTGATGCGCAATACCGGCATCGAAATTTTGCTGAACGCTTCCCCTGTAAAAACCAGGGACTTCAGTTGGGACCTAACGCTGAATTATACCCGCATCCGCAATAAGGTGCTATCAATTTATAAAGATACCAAACAGCTGGGCAACGGTTTTACCAATATTATTGTAGGCCAGCCTTATGGGGTAATTTTTGGCACCCGCTACGCACGTAATGCCGCCGGAAAAATATTAACTGACGACGCTGGTCTTCCACTGGCTGACGATACCCAGGGTATCATTGGCAACCTTAACCCCGACTGGTTGGGTGGTATCAACAGTAACTTCAGGTACAAGCAGTTTAACTTCAGCTTCTTTTTCGACGTAAGGAAAGGTGGCGATATACAAAACAATGTTGATGGCTACGGCTATTTCTATGGCACACCTAAAGTTACTGAAAACCGCGGTCCGCGCGTGTTTGATGGCATAAACGCTACAACAGGGCAGCCAAATACGGTGAGCACAAACGGCCAGGCGTACTATCAAAGGCTTTCAGGCATATTGGAGTCCGTAATACAGGATGCAAGCTATGTTAAGCTGCGCAACATCAGCATAGGCTATACGGTTAAACCGGCATGGCTGGCGAAAAGTCCGTTCAAGTCGGCAAACTTTAGCGTAACAGGCCACAACCTTTGGATACACGCACCGCACTTTACCGGCGGCGACCCCGAGGTTAGCTCATTCGGTTCATCAAACGGGGCGCAGGGCATTTATTCATTCTCAACCCCAACGTCAAAGTCTGTTGATTTCAGCGTAAAGTTCACCTTATAACAAAAACATTTAATACGATAATGTTATGAAAAGAAAATATATCATACCAATTATATGCATCCTGGTAAGCTTTACGGGTTGTAAAAAATTTATCGACGTAAACCATGACCCCAACAGGCCGGTTGACGTTAAAGAAGGCCTTATCCTGGCGCCGGTAGAAGCCGCTATTTCGCAGGATATAACCGGCGGCGGGGGCGGCAACCTGGCTACAGTAGTGCAGCAGTATTTACAGGTAGCGGCGCTAAATCAGCCCAACCCCAATTTTGGCACCTACCAGATGTTTAACCAGGACATGGATGGCGACTGGTACAATTACTATGTACAGGTAATGAATAACCTGGTTATGCTCAATAAAAAGGCCGAAGCCGATGGCAACTCCAATTATGCGGCCGTGGCAAAAATCCTGACCGCCTTCACATTGGGTACAGCCACTGATGTTTGGGGCGATATTCCTTATTCGCAAGCCTTCACAGGTATAGTAAACCTTACGCCGAAGTACGATAGCCAGCAATCTGTATACGATGCTTTACAACAGCTATTGGATAAGGGCATTGCCGACATCGCCAAAAACGCTACCGCCACACCCGGCGGCGATGATTATTTTTACAATGGCGACATGACCAAGTGGAAAAAGCTGGCTTATACACTAAAAGCCCGTTACTATATGCATTTAACAAAAGCTCCGGGTCATACCGCTGCCGCGCAGGCCCAGCTGGCATTAACCGCCCTGCAAAACGGGATGGAAAGTAACGACGACGACCTGAAGATGAGCTTCAGCGGAGCTGCCGGCGCCGAAAACCCATGGCAGCAGAATTTCCTGCCCGGCTCTACACTGGTGCTTGCTTCAACGTTTGTGGAAGCGCTTAAAACCAGGAACGACCCGCGCCTGCCCAAAATGATAGCGCCGGCAACTGAAACCGGCCTTTACAATGGCAGGGTAATCGGTACCGAAGATATCGGCAGCCTGGAATCGTATTCGCTGGCTGGTCCGCTTTATGGCAATGCAGACGCGAATAACTACATTGTAAACTACTCCGAAGCTTTATTTTTAAAGGCGGAAGCCACGCTTGTTACCTCCGGCTTTGCCGCTGCACAACCTGTGTACACAGCCGCTGTAAAATCGCACATGAGCGCTATGGGCATATCAGACGGCGACGCGAATACTTACCTTGCTTCGCGGGGGGCGCTAACCGCAGCCAATTCCGAACAGTTAATAATAGAAGAGAAATTCACCGCAAATTTCCTGTCGATGGAAAATTATACCGATTGGCGCCGTACCGGCTTCCCGGTGTTAACGAAGGTTAAATTCGGTTTGTCGGATATTCCGCGCAGGGTGCTATATTCTCAGTCAGAAATTGTGGCTAATCCGCAGCCGCAGCAAACGGCCAAGCTAACTGATAGGGTTTGGTGGGATGTGCAATAGGCTATAATTACAAAAGCAGGCTTAACTGCATCTTTAAACAGCCGCTTCCGATAATCGGGAGCGGCTGTTTTATTTAATAGTTAAGTATTTAAACATAATTATATGTAAAACGGGTGGCCGGATTCTGCGTAAAACACCTGTATATATGGTTAATTTTAATTATTGTTAATTAGACAATTAATAAAGTGTAATTATGCCAAATAAGAATACTACCGGCAATAGTTGTTTTTTTTCGTGTAAATTATACAGTTATTAGTAAAGCCAGCTGCGCCTTGCAAATGCGCATTTATTGAAATATTGCAGGCGGATATTGTTCGTATATTAACCTATGATAACCATATTTTACCCGCTTTCGGTTAAATGTTGGTTATTTAAGTTAAGTTCATGTAAATTCATAGGGAATTAAATAAATACAGGATGAAAGTTTTACAATTTACTATACCCGTTCCGCATGACAGGAGTATAATTGCAGAAAAAGTTTGCCTGCCATACCATTATCCTTACCTGCACCGGCATAACGAAATACAGATAACCTGGATACAACAGGGCGAGGGCACACTCATAGCCGGCAATAATATGCACGACTATTCGCCGGGCGATATATTCATGATAGGGGCAAACCTGCCGCATGTGTTTAAAAGCAATCCCGAATACTTTAATCCGGAATCGAAAAAACATATTGAGGCGCTTACTATTTTCTTTAACCCCGGCGGAGACCTTGCTCCACTATTTAACCTTCCCGAATTAAAGCCGGGATTGATATTTATACAGCAATATCACCAGGGCATAAAATTGCCGCACGGCATAACCGACAAGGTATCGCAGATTATGATTGCGCTCAGCAAAGCTTCCGGCGCCGACCAACTGATACATTTTCTGAGCCTGCTTAAAACATTTACCAATATCAAAACACGGCTGGAGCCTTTGTCAACCTATGGAAATTTGCCGGGCATCACCGAAAACGAGGGTATCCGTATCGGCAACATATACAACTACATTATGCAGCACTATAGCGAACCCATCACGCTGGAAGATGTGGCGACAGTTGCTTACATGACACCAGAGTCCTTTTGTCGCTACTTTAAAAAACACACTGGTCATACCTTTATTTCGTTTTTAAATGAGATAAGAATAAATGAAGCGTGTAAGAAATTGATTGCCCACAAATTTGAGAGTATAAATATGGTGGCCTATAAATGCGGCTTTAAAAGCATAACCAATTTTAACCGGGTGTTTAAATACGTAACCGGTAAATCGCCCAAGGCATATCTCGATAATTATAACAATAACCTGATAAGCTTAAGCCGGGCGGCGAGCTAAACCTAAAATTTCGTTTAATAATAAGTTGATTGATTTGCCGCTGCGGGATAATCCGGGCGGCATTTTTGATAAGTAGCCGGCTAACTTTCGTTACACAGCAGCGCGACGTAAATGGTCCAAGGGGTGTTTGAAATCAGTTCGTCAGCTTAAAATTAACAGGAACGTTATAGGCTACTCTTACGGCCCTGCCATAAGCGGTGCCCGGCACCCAGTGCGCCGATTTTTGTATAACCCTCACGGCCTCCTTATCCAACCCCTGACTAACGGATTTGGAAACCTTAACATCGCTAACTGAACCATCTTTTTCAACCACGAAAGAAAGAATTACCCGGCCGGATACACCATTTCGCCGTTCCAAATCCGGATACTTGATATTATCGCCGAGATACCGGCCAAAAGCGACAACCCCTCCTTCAAATTCCGGCGCCCGGGCACGCGAGCCGGTATAGTCCGACGTGCTCCCGTCTTCATATTTTGCAGTACCCGAAACCAGTTTTTCGTTGCTGTAAATTTCTGAAAATGTTGCATTTCGTTTTTTATCGTAACCCCTGCACTCGCCATCGTGCCTGCCATTTTTTATGCCGCCCTCCTCAAAAATATTTTTGAAATCGCCATCGTAAATTTTTGCATAACCATTCCCATTTTCAACCAGCGCGGTGCCAACCGAATCATAACAGGCTTTTAAATAATATTGTTTAAAGTAGCTGTCGGGCTGCCCATCGGCTGCAAATTCCTTTACCAAATAGGGTTTCCCATTGGGGAAAAAGTCATACTCCGGCCCCGAACGTGCTCCCTTTACGTAATTCACTATTGACATTTTTACACCGTTTGGAAAATACGTAATGCATTCGCCTTCAAAACGCTGCGGGTCAACGGTAATTGATTTACCGATTAATCGCCGCTTACCATTCATGTAATATTCAAACACATTATATAATGTCGAGGCTGAATCCGGTTCCCGTATTATCCGTATATAATCGGCGCTGTCGCGCACCTCTACATATCGGCCATCATTTTTTAAAAAGTAAATGTTTTGTTTTTGTGCCAAACACAATGTTGTGCTAAACAGTACAATGGTTGTTACCAGGAATTTCATAAAATATAAAGACGTTGATGGGCTAACTAATTTAGTGCTTTCTCTCAATCAGTCAATTAATATCTCCACGCCAAAATCCTGCTTACCTTTTGCCCCTGCGACATATTGATGATTCTAACATCCGTCGCCCGTACTTTCTCCAATACCCGCTGTACCACTGGCAGGGTTTCCTTTTTAGATATAAGGGTAGTAAACCATTTGCAGTTTTCAGGGATAACGGCGCTTTGGTTAATCATGGCAGTTATAAAAGCCGCCTCGCCGCCGGGGTACCATAATTCGGTTTTTTGCCCGCCGAAATTCAGCTGCGTTTTGGGGCTAACGCCAAGCTTTCGCCATTTTGTGGTGGTCGCTTCTTTTGCTTCCAGTGCCGAGGAATGGAAAGGCGGATTACAAATGCTGGCGTCAAACACTTCGCCCTTGTTAATTACACCGGTAAATATATTGTGCTTTGAGGCCTGCCGCCGCACTTCAATTTTGCCTTTAAGCGGGCTATTGAGCGCTATAATATTTTTTGCAGATGACAGGGCTACAAGGTCAACTTCTGTACCCACAAAATTCCAGGTATAAACACTGTTGCCTATCAGCGGATAAACGAGGTTTGCCCCGGTACCGATATCCAGTATTTTTACTTTGTTCCCGGTTGGCACTAAACCATTGTTATTTTCGGCAAGCAGGTCGGCCAGGTAATGGATGTAATCTGCGCGGCCCGGTATTGGCGGACAAAGATAGCCTTCCGGTATATCCCATTGGTCCACTTTATAAAAGTGTTTCAACAATGCCTTGTTAAGTTCCTTTACAGCTGCCGGATTGGTAAAATCTATCGATTGGTCTTTAAATTGATTTTGCGATACAAATGGCCTCAAAGCCGGGTTGCTTTTAATCAACAAAGGGAAGTTATAACGCTCCCTATGCAGGTTGCGTGGATGTAGATTGGGCTTTTCAGATACTGGCTGCATTCAAAAATATGGAATGGTCGCAAGTTAGCGAATTCCATCGCCGATATTATCGTAATTCAATTATTTGTACCTTTACCGGTATATGACGGTAAAATGCGCGCTCAGAATTATCCCAGCATCTTTTAACCCCGGCAAAGCATTATGAGCGGTATATTCTCCCGGTTAACCGGCGATAAAAAAATCTGGATTTTATATTTCTTTGTTGCCGTCGCCTGCTGGTTGCTGAAAATAATGGGCCACAACCAAAACAACTTCCTTATTTTCAGGGCATCATACTACCACCTCATACATCATTTAAATTTATACGGATCATACCCGGCGGAGCATGACGATATGTATTACTACGGCCCGCTGTTCCCGGTGTTTTTTGCGCCGTTTGCACTGCCGCCAAAGGCTATCGGGCTGCTTTTGTGGGAACTGGCCAATGCCGCCGCCTACTTAATTGCAGTTAGCTACCTGCCGCTTAACATCAGCCGGAAAAAAATGCTGCTGCTGTTTTGCGCCATCGAGTTTGCCAACTCAGGCTATTCAGAGCAGTTCAATCCAATGATGGTGGCGTTTATAATGGGCGCCTTTTTGCTGATTGAGAAGGAAAAAGACATTTGGGCCACGCTGCTTATCGTGGCTGGCACCATGATGAAATTGTATCCTATCGTCGGCCTGGCATTCTTTATGTTTTCCAAACACAAAACAAAATTTATAGTAAGCACAGTTTTATGGGCCGCTGTTTTGCTGGTGCTGCCCGTGCTATTCTGCGGAACCGACTTTCTGATAGATGCTTATCACCGCTGGTTGCCGGCAGTGGCGGGAAAAAACATACTGAACCACCGGCTGGATTCGCGCTCCCAGGATATTTGCATTATGGGTGTGGTACGCGATTTTACGCATAACCCCAATATCTCCGATATGCCTTTTTACATATTCGGTATGATAGTTTTTGCGGTACCGATGCTGCGATTCAGTCAATATAAGTCTTTGCAATTTAGGCTGCAGGTGCTGGCAACGCTGCTCATAATGGTGGTGATATTCAGCTCCGGCGGCGAAAGTCCCACTTATATTCTACCGGTTACGGGTGTTTTCTTATGGCTGTTGATGAAAGAGAAGCCTTTTACTATTGCCCGAATCGTACTCATTGTATTTTTGCTGGTATTAACCGGCTTGGGCTTGAGCGATGTTATGCCAGGCCCTATCCGGCATGATTATATCGGCATGTATGGCATGAAAGCCTGGCCATGCATTGTGGCCTGGCTGATTATTTCCTGGGAATTATGGTTTAAAAAGTTTGATACCGGAACCAATAGTAAACAGAATAACAATAATGATATTTTTGTAGCCGCTTAACTATAAGCGTCTCCGTTATGCTAAAAGCCTTTAACGAACTTACCGTCCATCAGCTTTACGAAATACTTAAGCTCCGCAGTGCCATCTTCGTACTCGAGCAGCAATGCCTTTACCAGGATATGGACGATAAGGACAAGCATTGCCACCACCTGATGATTTTCGAAGATAACCAGCTTGCCGCGTATACACGCCTGGTGCCCGGCGGTATATCATTTAGCGAAATTTCTATCGGTCGTGTAATTACTAACCCCGCGTACAGGGGTAAGGGTCTGGGGCGCAAGCTGATGGAGCAATCTATCGAAGCTTGTTATGATCTATTTGGCAAGCAACCGATACGTATTGGTGCACAACTTTACCTGGAAGATTTTTATAGCTCCCTGGGGTTTATTCAGCAGGGGGAAATGTACTTGGAGGATGATATCCCGCATATCGAGATGCTGCTGAACTGAGCTATCGCCGAGAACATGGACAATCGCTGGCTTTTAATTTTTAAGTAAGTTATTTATAAAAAACAACTAGTTATTTAAACAAATAATAATATCGTTGCGTATAAATGTGTCGCGATGATATTACTATAAATGAAATTTGGACTTGTCTTAATTTTTTTCCTGCTATCCATTCCGGGTTGGGCCCAGCCTCAGAAATTAACGCTTAATACAACTACTTTAAGTAACGCAAGCGGCCTTTCTCAAAATAGTGTGCAAGCTGTTTTTAAAGACAGGTATGGCTTTATGTGGTTTGGCACACAAGACCGTTTAAATAAGTTTGATGGCATCAAGATGGTGATATATCGCCATGTAAGCGACAATGTCAACAGCTTGCCGGCCAATAATATAATGGCTTTGGGTGAAGATGCTGACGGTGCCATGTGGGTTGGCACCCGCCTTGGCGGCCTGAGCAGGTATGACCGTGACCACGATTCCTTTACCAATTTTAAACATGACAGTTTAAACGCTCATTCCCTCAGCAATGATAACGTTAATGCTATACTCAGCGACCATAGCGGCAACCTCTGGGTTGGCACATCAAACGGTCTGAATCTGTTCAATAAGAAAACAGGAACATTTATCCGCTATTTTAATACGCCGAAAGATACGACCAGCCTCAGTAATTCATTAATTTATTCCTTATTTGAGGACAATAACCATAACTTTTGGATAGGCACGGCAAAAGGACTAAATCTTTTTGACCGAAAAACAGGAAAATGTACCCGGTTTATCGACAAAAAGGGCTTGAGTAATGATGACTATAACATCATTAACACCATCTCCGCAGACGAGTATAATAACATTTGGGCAGGCACTTATAATGGTCTGTGTCTAATTAATCAGACGGATAAAACCTTCCATTATTACGCTATTGACGGTGATAAAAATTCGGCTGGCGGTGTAAACCCGGTTTACAAAATTACCGCAACGGCGGGAAATAGGTTTTGGCTGGGTACCAACACCAGCCTGCAGTATTTTGATGCCGCGAAAAAACAGTTAATCCCGTTAAATGACACTACCAACGGAGAAAATCTTATGCCTGATGATGGCATATACTCGTTATTAGAAGACAGGGACGGCATCCTTTGGATTGGAACATCCAGCGAGGGCGTTACAAAATACGATACAAACTTAACTATATTCCCCTCGTTCCAGGCCGCGGTAAACCATAACCCAACTACAAAAAACATTGTCAGAGCGCTGGCGGAAGATAAGTATAAGGGTTTATATGTGTTTACCGACGCAGGTATGTTATACTCAAACAAGTTTAAGAACATCCACGTAGTTTACAGGCATGATCCCAAAATTAAAAATTCACTTTTAAGTAACTATACCTCTTGCGGTATGGTAAGCCGGAAAACCGGTAAAGTGTGGGTTGGAACTTATTCAAACGGGCTGGATTGCTTGGACCCCCAAACCGGGCATTTTACGCACTTTTTAAAAGGCGGCGGAGACGACAGCTTGTCGTCCAATTCAATTTATGCACTGCTGGAAGACTCCAAGGGAAATATCTGGATTGCCACCGATGCGGGAGGGTTGAATGTACTAAACGTTCAAACAAAAAAACTGGTCCATTATCTGAATAAGCCCGCAGACCCCGCTAGTATAGCAGATAATACCATCCAGGCTCTTTATGAAGATAAGGACGGAAATATATGGATTGGGGGGTATTCCAACGGCATCAGCATCTTTAATCGCACTACTAAAAAGTTTACACGTTTAAACAACAAAAACAGTGATTTAACAAACAATGTAATCAGTGCGTTTTTAGAAGACAAAAACGGAATGTGGGTGGGTACTATGGAGGGCGGCTTGAATCTCTACAATTCAAAAACACACAAATTTACGTCATTTACAGAGCGGGACGGGTTGATAAATAATACCATTAATTACATGGCGGCCGATTCGTCCGGGTTAATATGGTTAAGTACATTGCAAGGTATTGTTCGTTACAACCCTTCAACCAAAGCATATAAAAACTTTGGAATGCAAAATGGTTTAAAATGCCTGGAGTTTAATATGGGCGCAGGTGCGAAATTAGCAAATGGTGGTATAGCGTTTGGAGGAATTAATGGTTACACAATTATCAACCCGCAAAAGCTGTCGTTTAACAAAAATAAGCCACCTGTTGTTATTACCGGCTTTGAGCTTTTTAATAAATTTGTTAAAATAGGTCAGCCCGGTTCTCCATTAAAACAAAATGTTTCTACCACCAACAGCATAATATTAAACCGCTCTCAATCTGTTTTTACAATTGAATTCGCCGCGCTGGGCTTTACTATTCCGGAAAATAATAAATATGCATACCGGCTTGACGGATTTGATACCGAATGGCAATATGTTGGTAGCCAGCGCAAAGCTACTTACACAAATTTAAACCCGGGCACTTATACCTTCAGGGTTAAGGCGGCCAACAATGATGGTGTTTGGAGCAACAAAGAGACCCGGCTCGTGATAGTTATCGTTCCGCCGTATTGGATGACCTGGTGGTTCCGTACGCTGGCAATATTTCTGATCACCGGCATTATACTTTCATTATACCTTTACAGGATTAGCTTCATAAAAAAGCAACGGGCGGCGCTTGAAAACCAGGTTAAGGCGAGAACATTAGAAATAAGCGATCAAAAAAATCGTCTTGAATTACTGAATGAAAAATTGCAATTACAAACTGAAGCCCTGCAATCGCAAAAGCGGGAGTTACAAAGTCAAAAGGAAGAGCTGCAAAATCAGTCAGAGGAATTAAGGGCTCAATCGGAGGAAATGAAGCAGCAAGCTGATGAGTTGCAAGAAAAGACAGAATCTTTAGAATTACTTAACTCCAAGCTTGTCAATCAAAAAATACAGGAGCACGATGCCCGGTTAGCGGCCGAAAAAGCTATGACAGAAGCGGAGCGGGCTAACCAGGCAAAAAGTGCTTTTCTTGCAACTATGAGCCATGAGATACGCACGCCAATGAATGGCGTCCTGGGTATGGCGTCAATACTTGGGGAAACAAACCTGGATGCTGAACAGCGCGAGTACACCGAGGCGATATTAAACAGTGGTGAGACATTATTGATTGTAATTAACGATATTCTCGATTATTCGAAGATAGAATCAGGTAACCTGGAGATAGACCCCCATGACTTTGACCTCAGGAAATGCATTGAAGATGTCTTGCAATTATTCGGCTCAAAGGCCGCTGATGCAGGCATTGATTTGATTTATCAAATTGAAGATGCTATCCCTGCAAGTTTGGTTGCTGACAGTATGCGTTTGCGACAGGTATTGAACAATTTGATTGGCAATGCCCTAAAATTTACCCATAAAGGAGAAGTGTTTATTATGGTTACGGCAGACAAAATTACTGACGAGAAATTGCAATTGTGCTTCGAAATACGGGATACCGGCATAGGCATACCGAAAGAGCAACTCGATAATCTTTTTAAACCGTTTAACCAGCTTGATTCTTCCGTTACGCGTAAGTACGGCGGAACGGGACTGGGCCTGGTAATTTGCGAGCGTTTGGTTAAACTAATGGGCGGCGGAATTAAGGTTAAAAGTGAGCCGGGTAAGGGCAGTACATTTAGCTTTACCATTTCATGCGAAAAGGGTGACGAGGCAAAAGGCCAAAAACTCCTGGATTACGGAAATGCCTGCGCAGGAAAAAAGGTACTGGTAGTTGATGACAATGAAACAAATTTAAGAATACTTAAAATACAGCTGAAAAAATGGAATATGGAGCCTGTTGCGGTTAATTCCGGCAAGGATGCGATTGAAATTTTGGCGGCGGCTACTGATATAGACCTGGTTATAACCGATATGCAAATGCCCGATATGGATGGAGTACAGTTAAGTAAACGTATTAAAGCCGTTAGAGGTGATCTTCCCATTATTCTGTTAAGCTCTATAGGTAATGAAGCAAAAAAAGAATATCCTTATCTGTTTACTTCTGTATTAACCAAGCCCGTTAAGCAGCAGCAGTTGTACGAGGTTATAACTATGGATATAAAAAAAGGTCCGGTACATGCTGAGCATAAAAAGACGCTTTTGTCTGAAACGTTCGCTTTAACATGTCCTATGCGGCTGCTTGTAGCAGAGGACAACCCGATGAATCAAAAACTTATTTTGCGAATATTGAGCAAGCTGGGCTTCCAGGCTGATTTGGCAAATGACGGCGCGGAAGTTTTGGATATGTTGGGCATAAGCTATTACGACGTGATACTGATGGATATACAAATGCCAAATATTGATGGGCTTGAGGCTACCCGCACCATACGAGAAAAACATGGCGCATACCCGCTCATCGTAGCGATGACTGCTAACGCGCTCAGCGAAGACAAAGAGAACTGTTTTAACGCAGGGATGGACGACTATATATCGAAGCCGATAAATATAGAACTGCTTATCAAAAAGTTAACTGCTTTA
>JAZJZL010000019.1:0-29547 GCA_040389845.1 Bacteroidota bacterium | reverse complement strand
TGGGTTAGTAAACCGGGTAACTAAAAAGCCTTATGATACATTGGGTATCGAAATTGGCCAGGCGGTAGGTAACTATGATTTGAGCCGCACCAGCCTTGATTTTAACACACCGCTTACCAAAGACAAAAGTGTATTGTTCCGTTTAAATTCGGCTTATAACTACCAGGGCAGCTTCCAGAACTATGGCTTAACCCGCAATTTTGCACTGGCGCCAAGCCTGTCAATAAAAGCCAGCGAAAGGTTATCATTCCTGGCGCAGGCGGAGATGTTTTTTGGACGCAATTCGGCCAAGCCTTTCTTTTTCTTCTGGTCCAGCCCGAAGGATATGGGGGTAAGCAAGGTTAGCGATTTAAACATCAACTACCGTAACGCTTACTCGAACGACGATATCTCGCAATATTCGCGCAGCATAAATTACTTTGCGCAGGCCAAATATAAAATATCGGATAGCTTTACTTCGCAGACTATTTTTTCTTCATCAAACAGTTATTCTAACGGCCCAAGCCCTTACTATTACCTGGTTACCGATGCCGTTGCAGGGGCTTTTGGCGCGCCTGATATTGCCGGCAACAATAATTACATTCTGCGTCACGATCAGTCCACCAGCCACAGTAAGCTGAACACCATCGAAATACAGGAAAACATCAACGGCGATTTCCGCATCGGCAGCATGCGTAACCGTATTGTACTCGGTCTGGACTATCAGCATCAAAACTCCCGCCAGATATATTTCGATAACGACTACGGCGTAGCGCCTATCAACAATCCTGCGTTTGATTATGGCGCGTTCAATAAATTGAAAGTGGATTCAGCCTATGCATCGAAAACGCTTGGCACCAGCAATACTTATCCTTACATCTACAAAACCGATACCTACAGCGCCTACGCTTCTGACGTGTTAAATATTACCGACCAGTTGATTGCGTCTGCCGGTGTCCGTGTCGACCACTTTAAAAACAGCGGCTCTTACAATTTAGATGATATACAAACCAGCAAGCCGTTCAGCCAAACAGCCTTTGCACCAAAATTCGGTTTAATTTATCAGCCGGTTAAAGATGTAATTTCGTTATTCACCAACTATCAGAACGGTTTTGTGAATCCGGGTTTTTATACCAATGAGAACAACCAATCGGTAGTCGCTAAACTGCAGAATGCCAACCAAATTGAAGGCGGTGTTAAAATGGCGTTCCTGAATGGAAAAATTAACGGTACGCTGAGCTATTATCGCATCAACCTTACTAACGTATTGCGTGCTGTGCCAAACTCGCCTGTATTTGCGCAAATGCAGGATGGTACCCAAACCAGCAAAGGTTTCGAGGCCGAAGTTGTTGCTAACCCTATACCGGCAGTCAATATCGTTACGGGCTTTGCTTACAACGATTCAAAATATACCAAAGGCGACCCTGATGTATTAGGCCTGCGCCCGGTAACTGCCGGTTCGCCATACCTGGCCAATGTTTATGTAAGCTATCGTTTGCTTGATGGTGCAGCCAAAGGTTTAGGCCTGGGCCTGGGCGGTAACTACGCCAGCGATAACAAAATCATCAACAGCGTAAGCCAGGGCACGTTCTCGCTGCCATCATACACTCTATTCAACGGCTCGGTGTTTTATGATAAGCCTAAATATCACCTTGGTTTAAGTGTAAATAACATTGGGAATAAAGAATATTATACGGGTTATACCACCGTCAATCCGCAGCAATTGCGCCAGTTTGTGTTAAGCGCCACTTACAAGCTATAGTATGACCAAAACAAAAAAGACCATACTTTTTTTACATCGCTGGCTCGGTTTTATCACCGGGCTGGTGGTGTTTATTGTGAGTATTACAGGTTGCCTGTTTTGTTTCCAGGATGAGATACAGGATGCGTTGTGCGATTACCGCAAAGTGGAAATACAAAATAAGCCTTTTATTGCCCCATCCACATTAAAGCAAGCAGCGCTAAAACAGCATGCCGGGGCAACTATCAATTATATTTATTATTACGGAAAAGACCGCCCGGCGATGGTGATTGTAAGTCATCCGAAAGAAGGTTTGCGGTATGTTTTCATGAATCCTTATACAGGCGTGATAACTCATACAGAAAACCCATCGACCAACTTCTTTGTGGTAGTAGAGTTTATCCATTTGTATTTGCTGTTGCCAGCTAAAATAGGAGGGATGGTAGTCGGTATATCCATCATCATTTTTGTGGCGATAATGATAACCGGCATTATATTGTGGTGGCCAAAACGCAAAAGCGACCGTAAACGCAGCTTTACAATAAAATGGAACGGCCGCTGGCGCAGGGTAAATTACGACCTGCATAACGTGCTCGGGTTTTATGCTACCAGTATTACCATTATACTGGCTATCACAGGGCTATCCATTTCTTTCGACTGGGTTCGGGAAGGGCTGTATAAAACAGCGAACCTCGGTGGTAACTATGCAGCGGAAAAAATCGTCCCTAAATCGGATTCTTTATTGAAATCGAAAATCATTACCGGTCAGCCGGTGATGGACAGGGCTTTTGCTGCGGCGCAGGCTCAGTCACCAAAAGCCGAAATGTTTTTGATTTATGTGGATGACGCAGCTGCCGGAATAGTAGGCGTTACCGCTTATGCCGAAGCCCTGCACTTTTATAAAAGCGACGAGTACACTTTTGACAAATACACCGGAAACCTTCTGAAAACGCTGCCCCATACAAAGAAAAGCCCAGGTATGAAGCTGAATGATATGAATTACGATATTCACGTGGGGCAGGTATTAGGTATTACCGGTAAAATCATCGCATTTTCGGCCAGCCTGATTTGCGCCAGCTTACCTATAACAGGCTTCATTATTTGGTGGGGTAAACGAAAAAAACCAAAGAAAAATAAAGCAAGGGAAGTGACGCACAGGAAGCTGGAGAAGCAGCTGGCTCGGTAGCGACTTTCGTCATTGCGAGGCCGACTACTTGTAGTCGGCTTCGAAGCAATCACTGCGCAGAACGGTACCGGACCTTTAACGTCAATGGTTTCCGGGATGCTGGCGTACAGGAAACCATGTGCTTTTTGCTTCAGTGCGGTATAGCGCAGAGATTGCTTCGAAGCAGGCCGCAAGCGGCCCGACTCGCAATGACGATTTTTACAACTTTATCTTTAACCCCATAGTTTTCTTCATCGTCAACAAAGCTTCCGCATTACCTTTTGCATCATCAACCGGGTTATGCGTGTGCTCGGTTTGGCGCAGGTGCTTAAAGTTTTTAAAGGTATCCTTTTCCATTCCTTTGTATAAGCTGCCTAAATTGTAGGAACTGTGCCCGAAAGGGTTATCGCCGGTAAAGTGGTGAAAATACCAGCAGATAAACATCCAGTCGAACCCGTTATTATCGCTGATGAATATCGGCCTGTCTTTACATACGGCTTTTATCCATTCAGCAAATTCAGTCATTACTTTTTTAGGATCGTCAAATTCAAGAACTTCCTCCCGCAAATGGCCGGATACAGCCAGCGCTTCGGGGATGAAACTATCTGTTATCGGTTTTATTTTGCCATAAAACGTTTTGTCAAGCCCTTCATTAACCAACACCGCCCCGAAGGAAATCATTGAATAATCTCCGGGTATAGGGCCGTCGGTTTCTACATCTACCATTATATATGCCATAGTATTTTTAGTTTATTGTTTGTTATTAACTTCTCTCATTGCGAACGAGGGACGAGCGAAGCAACCTCGTCGATATCCATGATCCATTATGCGTGGCGACGAGGTTGCTTCGTTACAGCAATGACAAAGTTTTTATTGCTTGTTTTTTATCGCCGCTTCAATCGCCTTTACTGCCATCGGCTCCATCATTTTATAGCCCTCCAAGGTTGGGTGTACGCCATCCTTAGCCAGGTTTGGCGACAGACCGCCCTTATCGTTAACCATTGGCGTATAATAATCCAGGTAAACAAAATGATTTTTTTCGGCATAGGCTTTAATCATCGCGTTAAGCGCTTTCACTTTTTCAGCCGGCTTAATGGCAGGCCGCCATGGGAAAGCATTGGCAGGCAATACGGATGAAAGCACTACTTTAATGTTAGCAGCTTTTGCCAATTCGGCCATAGAAGCCAGGTTACCCATCACATCTTCCAGTTTGGATGGACCGTTGTTTTCTGCAATATCATTAATGCCTGCCAATATCACCACTACCTTTGGTTTCAGGTTGATAACGTCCTCGCGGAAACGTACCAGCATCTGCCCGGTAGTTTGGCCGCTAATGCCGCGGTCGACGTAAGGGTGAGTTGCGAAAAAAGTGCTGTCGCTGTATATCCAGAAATCGGTGATAGAATCGCCCATATATACTATCCTGTTTTCTCCGGCCACTGGTGCAGGCAATTTGGCGTTATCGGCTTCAAAGCGTTTAATATTGGCCCAATCTTTTAACAAACCATCGTAGCGGTGCTCATAGTCATATTTGCGCTGGGCGATATTTGCTGTAGCTTTTGGGTCGATTGGTTTTAGTAAGCCCTGTTGATCGAGCCAGTCGCCCAGGCGGTCAATCCACGTATCGGTAGGGATGTTTTGTTTGTGCATACCGAAGCCATGGCCACCTTTTTCATAGATGTGCAGCTCGGCGATATGTTTATTCTCCTGCCATTTAGTATAAAGTTCCTGGCTATGCGGAACCAGGCTAAACTGGTCATCAGAGGCAACGCAAAGAAACATCGGCGGGGCATCTGCAGGAACAGTTTTTATCAATTCCGATGGCATATAAGGATAAATGGGCGCTACAAAATCCGGGCGTGTTTCGGTTGTATAATTAAAAGCTGTAGAAGCGCTTACAGTTCCTCCGGCGGAAAAACCCATAATGCCGACACGCGATGGCGATATACCAAATTCAGCGGCATGGTTCCTAACATATTTAATAGCTGTTCTGCCGTCGGCAACAGCAAGCGGAATGATGGGTTTCATCATATCCGGAAAATCGGGCCGGAACATTTTTGCTGCCAACACTTCTATAGGTTTATCTGTTTGCGACTGTGCCAGGCGATATTTTAAAACAAAAGCAGCGATTCCTTTTTGATTAAGCCACTTTGCCACGTCGACGCCCTCTGCATCCATGCTTAAGATGTAGAAGCCACCACCGGGGCAGATAATAACACCGGTACCGGTTGCTATGGCCGGATCCGGCAGGTATGCGGTTAAAGTTGGATGCGACACATTATAAGCGGCACGATAGGGGGAAGGGGTTTCCTTTTCGTTATAAGTCCAGCTTTCCGAACCCGGCGCAGCACCGTTATATAATTCAATTACCTTTTGCTGTGCTTTTAAGCTGATACCGGATATAAGGAGCAGCACCAATAGAATTTGTTTTTTCATAGATTTATGGTAGTTCAATTTAATGTAAAGTTTACTTTTAATAGCCGGATTTGCTGGTTATTGCAAAACAGAATGCGGAAATATGCAAATATTAAAAAATAGGATTAAACTTTTTGATTTTTATATTGTCATAGAAAGGTAATCGACACAAAAGGTATAATAAACGTATAGTTATGGCATCTGCCTGTGCAAAACATTCTTGTATTATACTTTACAGGCAAATAGCTATTTTTTGTTTGATGTCGGCTGCACTGCCGGGATGTAAAAACAATAAAATGGTTTACGACAGCAATTGCGATGCCGGCATCCGTTTTAAAAAAGTCGACTTCAGCAAACTGATAAACAATATTAAAAAGTACGACGGTCAGTACGTTGAGGTTTCAGGCACCTACCAGGAATCAAAAGAACAATCCGCTCTTTTTAATGACAGCCTTTTTACCGACCATTCCAACAAGCACGCCCTCTGGATAAACTTCAGCCAGGATTGCCCACTCTATCTTAAAGGTACGCGCACAGGTTTATTTGAACCCACTAATGGCGAGTTTGTGTTGATAAGCAACAAAAAGATGAAAATCCGCGGCAGGATAGACCTGCATAACACCGGCCACCTTGGTCTTTACAGTGGCTCTATCGATAGGGTGAGCTACGTGGAATTATAAGCTTAATTTTCTATCAGCAAGTTATTCGTAGCGATGAATGTTTTCAGGATGCTTGCCAGCATATTACCCGATTCATCGTCCAGAATTTCTCCTGTCGAGCTTAAAAAACCGGTGATTTCGCGGGCTTTATCTTTATCCACAGCAGCGAAACCCATATTCCAGTCAGGGAAGTGTTTTTTATCGAGATTGCTGTCGACTAATTTGATAAGGTTTTTATGCCGCTTGTCATTCGAGATGGATTCGAATACCTGGTCAACTCTGTCTGCCCCGCCCTCAAGTACTTGTATAAATGTCCCATCGCTATAGAGCAATACGCCGGTAACGTCATTTTCAGCATTCCGGCTACGGGCCACCTTTAAAATATCTATCAACTCATTATCGGTCATTAGCCGCACCGCAGTGCTTACGTACGCTAGTTGTTTCATTATAGGTAAAAATATTTCGAACGAAGATAAGCGCTTTATTTCGTTTGGGAAGAAAAATTCGTTTTAGTTGTACGACGATGACAGGTTAGTCCGCAACTTGTAATTTTAAGCCGTCGTAAGCCAGCTCAATTCCCGGAGGCAATTCCTTCGAAACATCAGCATGCTTGCCAAGCCGGTGGCTGATATGGGTTAAGTAAGTAGTTTCGGCGCCGATTTCCTGCGCAAAGGCAATAGCCTCTTCAAATGTAAAATGCGAGATATGCTCCTGCTTTTGCAGGGCGTTGATAACCAGTATGCGTGTGCCTTTTATCTTTTCTTTTTCCTGCTCCGATACCGTTTTTGCATCAGTGATATAGGTAAAATCATTCAGCCTGAAGCCTAATACCGGCAATTTATAATGTAGAACCTCCACCGGCACGAAATTAATATCGCCAATATTAAAAGGTTCTGCGCCGATAGTGTGCAGGTTAAGCTGTGGTATACCCGGATACTTAAATTCAGCGAAAATGTAATAGAATTCCCGTTTTAATGCCAGCTGTACACGCTCGTCGGCATATACATCGATGGCACTTTGCTGTTTGTAGTTGAATGCACGGATATCATCAAGACCTGCGATATGGTCTTTATGCTCATGGGTGAAAACGATAGCATCCAGCCGCTGCACATGGGCGCGCAGCATCTGCTGCCTGAAATCCGGTCCGGAATCAACCACAATCACCTTTTCCTTGCCCTCAATCAAAATGGAAGTACGCAACCGATTATCCCGCAGGTCATCCGAAGTGCAAACCTCGCAATCGCAGGCAATTACAGGCACACCCTGCGAAGTCCCGGTTCCTAAAAAAGTTATCGTCACAGTTCCAGCTTTGTTTGTTGTAGCTGCTGATGAAAAGCAATTTGCTTATCATCAAGCAGGTTATAATCCATTTCCAGGTCGCGCGCCAGCTCACTTATAGCGAGTATCTTGCTTTCAAGCCCCGAAAATTTATTCACTATCACCATTTTGCTGTTTAGCAGTAAGCATGCCCCGGTCTTAAAGTTTCCTTTTTCGTACCGCACGCGATAGCCGGCAGACTTAAGCAGCAATTCCAGCTTTTCGAGCGTATGGGTAGTGTATGTTAACATCGAAGTCAAAAATAGGAAAAAGTCGGGAAGTCCGGAATTCAGTAAAGTCCGGAAAGTAAAAATGTAGTCAGAAAGCAGGACAGGCGGTAAACATGCAAGATAGTACACTTAGCCACCATCTTGCACGCGGGGGACTGGGAGCATCCCGTCTCCTACAAATCCTTCCCTTATTTACTTTAACTCTATCAAACTCACCGCAAATGGCTTCAACCCGATAGAATCACCGGTAACCGTGCTTACAATAGCGGCGTTATCGCCCGAGGCAGCATCTATGGTGCTCACCTTCGCGCCGGCAAAACCAGCAGGCAGCTTTAATGTAGCCGACTTATTGCGTTTATTAAGCACCAGCACCATTTTGGTTTTGCCATTGGTAAAAGCCTGGGCATGTATGTCGCCATCGCCGTTGCCATCAATGCCGGTGCCGGCTAATTTATCCCCGGCGTGAATATTATCTTTAATCAGCTTCAATACCCAAAAACGTGCGTTGGGCTTGCTGTTGGTATAGTTAATCATGCTCACGTCAGGATATTGCGTCGGGAAACCCACCAGCTGCGATTCGCCGATATAATCTATTCCCTGTTTGGTCAACTCGATAAAGAAATAAGCATAAACCGACGCCGACAAATTCCAATATTCCTGGCTGATGGGCTGACCACGCATAGCATTGCTTACGAAGGTGCCCAGCTCATTGATATCCGTTTTTGTTTTTGGCGATAAGCGTTTGCGGATACTTTCAATAAAAGCCACCTTGTCTAAAAAGTTATCAGCCTTATCAAACAAAGTGTATTCATAAGCATCAAACTTTTGCCCGTCGTTGGCATTGGCATAGCAATGGTAGGATATGATGTCCAACGGAATGCCCGGTTTATGATGCTTTGGATTTAAAAAATATTCAAACCAGTCCGGATGCTCAAACGCCAGCCCAAGACCGACAAACTTTGTAGTCGGCGAAACCTGGTGCATGGCGGTATACATAGCATCATACACTTTGGTATAATGTTCCGGCGTAAAGTTATGTTCCAGGTCTGGCTCGTTTAAAACCTCCCAATAAGGTATTTGATAATGATAGCCTGATTTATGGTATTTACCCAGTTCATCCGTAAAACCGCCTTTGGTGTACCAGCTTACCAGGCGTTTGTAATAGCCGGTAAGCTCCTTCATCGTCGGGTCGCGTAACTCGGTGCCGCCGGCGTAATTCCAGCCAACTTCGTTAGGGTCGGCCGGATAAGCAACCTTCGTGCTGGTTTTAAACATCCATTGCGGGATAGTACTAAAGTTCATGATAATGGTGTGCCCCTGGGTAGCATCCAGGAAATCGATTGTCATCGGGTCTATTAGGCTAAAATCCCAGGAGGTGGTGGTTGCAGTTGGCGGTTCCAGTTCTGCAACTGCAAGCTTAGGGTACGGAAACCAGGGCACATAGCGCACAAAATCCGCTTTCAAATCTTTCAAAGCAGCGAACGAACCGTCGTGCATATTGGCGCCGCGCCGCAGTTGAGGGTTACCAACCACCTGGAGTGTAGCAGTCGATTTTGATGTCATTACAGTTTTAGCCCAGTCAACTTTAAGCGATAGTTGCGCCGTACACACCTGGGCCGACAGCCCAAATAGCGCTAAGAGTGTAAGTTTTCTCATCAGGTTATAGTTAGTTTTAAGTTGGTCGATTAAGTTGCAACCCTAGGCTTCGTGCTCATGAAGCTTAGCGCCGCGCACCTGTGGCTGCGTCTCCACAGCTATTTACCCCCATGTCGTCACCCTATATCATCCCGAAAGTGGCTGTGGAGACACAGCCACGGGTATAAAAACTACTTAATCAGCAATGCCGCCAACCCCTGCGCATACCATCTCGCCATATAGTCATTAGGGTGCAGCGGGTTCACAATGCAATCCTTTGCTTTTTTATGGCGATAAATAGCATCGCTTATCTCTGTCATATCCAGATTGATAATGCCTTCCCCTTCCATCTGCTTCAACACCTCGCTGTACCCTTGCAGGTTTCCCACATAAAAGCCTTTATACCTGTCCGAATCCAAAACATAGTCCGGGTCGAACTTCATATTCGAAATTAGTAAGAACTCCGCATTCGGGCATCCTGCTCTCTCTCTTTTGATAATCGTCTCTATAAACCCTTTAAACTGTTCGGGTGTATATCGCCAAAAATCGTTCATCCCGAAATCGAGGATAATCAAATCAGGCCGTAGCGGAGTAATGTATTTATCGCAATACTGTGCACCCCAATCAACAACTGCACCCGGCAGACCGGCGTTATACATTGTAATATTGCCATAGTTATAGGCTTTTTTCAATTGCCGGGCAAACAGGTCGACGTAAGTCGGCATATAGGGGGCGACGGTGTCATAGCTGCTTACATCCATGCCGCGGGTAATGCTCATGCCCAGCGCGACAATTTTTACAGCTTTTTTTCTTTTCAATTTAGCCAGCACGCGCGGCATTTTATCGCCTTTATAAACAGGCGCAGGCCCGTCCCATTTATCGGTATGGGTATAAGTTACCACCACCCATTGCGATTGCAGATTATACCAGGCCAAATCCTTTTTGGTATCGAAGGAGGTATCGGCACGGAACGGCATTTTTGAACCCTGCAACATAGTAATTACATTTCCATCAATAGTATAGTCGACGCCTTGTTTGAAAGTGATGGTTAAAGCGAAGTTTTTAACCGATAATATTTTCGACGGCATATAAAGCAGCTTTCCATCCGCCGGTTTCCCATCTTTGGAAAATAGCAGCACCGTTTCGTTATAAATGGTATCCGATTTCCAGAACGGGCGCATATACTGGTTAAGGTTAGCCGTGGTTGCATGTTTTACCTTGGGTTTCCCCACATTTATGTCGATGGTAAAATCATCGACATAAACACTTCCGTTACCGGAAGTATGTTCCACGCCAATTTCCATATAGCTGGTATTGGCGGGCGTTTCGGTGTAGTTACCGGTTGATGTGTATTTAATTGAATTAACCGGCGCACTTTTATAAGTCAGCAACAGCTTTGCATCTTCATCAAAAAAACGAACAAATGCAGTGGCTTTGGTGGTGGTATCGCTAACCGAAACAAAGCAATTGAACGACAAAACAGAAAGCTGCCCCACTTTTATGCGCTGCATAATACCTGCAGGCCCGGCGCTTAATTTTGCACAAGCTTTGCCGCCATGCGCATTATCATTAACGCTAACGGCGGCAGATTTGCCCGTCTTTATCCAGCCCGTCAATCCTTTTTCAAAGCCAGGGTTCGTTTGCGCAGTCACTTCCATAACGCAAAACAGCATCACAACAAAAGCCGCTATTCCCGCTTTTCTCCTCATTTCTTTATCTCTACTTTGCCGTTAATTACGGTAAGCGGCAGCCACAGGTAATCAGATTTTTCCAGGTCGGTTTTGTTCCACCTGTCGGCCATAAACAGGTAATTGTCTTTTCCTTTAACCGGTATTACATACGTGCTTTGCGATTCAAATGTAGTATTCGCTCCCGCACCGGTACACGGGTTGCCCACCACGGTATAAGGCCCTAAAACTTTATCCGCCACCGCGTAAGTAGCTGCGTTTGGCGACCAGCCGCTGCAATATGAGGTTATCAAATAATACTTCCCGTTATTCTTAAACAATGCCGGGGCCTCCCTGCGCTGGTCAACCAATATCCGGCTGAATGTTTTGGTGGGGTGTAGGTAATCGTCGCTCAAAAGGCAAACCTGCATCGTCTTATTTTCTTCGGATGAATAAATGAGATAGGCTTTATCGTTATCGTCCTTAAACAAGGTCATGTCCCGCGCCATGTTACCATTTGGCTTTACGCTGCCTATATATTTATAAGGTCCCTGCGGCGTGTTGCTCACCGCCAAACCGGATTGCGAGTAAGAATAATCTTTTTTGTCGATGTGCATCCACATCACAAATTGTTTGGTTTTGGCGTTATAGATAACCTTTGGCCGCTCGATAACCCTACCGGTATCTATATCACTGTCAGGTTTTCCCTTTACCGGCGCTAATGCTACGCCGCGGTATTTCCAATGTTTTAAATCGGTTGAGGAATAGCAGGAAATGCCGCCCGCCGGTACGCGGTAATCCTCCCAGCTTTGCTTAGGTACCAGCCAGGTTTTGCCTTTCTTTATCTCGCCGAAAAGATAATAAACGCCGTTATGGTACATTATTCCGGCGCTGTGCGCGTTTACCGGTTTTTCATCTATATCATAAATATTGCCTTCAACGCTTGTACCTGTTGCCTGTGCGAACACGTCGGCCTTTAAAAATATCGAAGCACAGACGGCTACCATAAAAAGTAAATATCTCATACGCTATTTATTTTGGTCTTCTTCAACTACTATAAAATTCCACGGGGCAAGCGTTAAAGACTCACCTGCCTTTATTTTTTTGCCGCTTAACAAATCTGTTGCCGCCGCATGTTTGTAAACCAGGCTTTTGGCTTCGCCCGAATAATTAAAATAATAATGTACCTGTTTATTAAATTCATTGACGCCGTTTTTTGTGATTACAGGAAACGCCAGCTGCTGGTCATCCGTTAACAGGCCTGCATTTTTTACTTCATCAGCCAAAAGCTTTTGCATTATTTGCGCCGATGGCATGGTCCCAAAATAAGTTACCGAACCTTTACCATAATTATTTTGTGTTATGGCGGCATATTTGCCCCAATAAGGATGGTCGTAATAAGCCAGCACTTTGCAGGTTTCGGGGATTAACAGTTCCGCCCAGTCAGACACATAATTGGCTGCGCCCGACTTGAACGGGTCGCCCTTTAGCGGAAGCTTAACTATATTGGTAAATTGCTGGTAACTAAACCCGGCGGCTTTCCTCAACAATCCCGGCGCCCGTGACGACCGTACCTGTGTATTCTCATTACTGAAACCACTTTTAAATGCATAAACGATATGGCCGCCATTTTCCACGAATTTATTCAGCCGGTTAAGCAGGCTATCGCTCACGGTGTACAACGGTGGCACCACAATTAAGCTGTAGTTTTCAAAATTTTTGCTTGACGGATTTATCAAATCGACGCCCACATTCATGTTATACAAAGCATCGTACATGCTGCGCAGCACCTCGTTATAATTTAATTTATCGCTTATCGGGAACCAGTTTAACGCCGTAAGCGATTCATTGCTAAACAACAGTGCAACTTTGTTTTTTATTTTTAGATTGATAAGATGGCTGCCTGCTTTTTTAAACTCCCCGGCTACCTGCTTTACTTCGCCGTAAGTTTCGTTCGGCTCCATATCATGGCTCAAAATGCCTTTCCAGTAAGTTTCGGCGGCGTTATGGATAGAGTGCCATGGCCAGTATTCAACCATATTAGCACCCGATGCTAAATGACTAAACGCCTGCAACCTTAATTGCCCCGGAAAGGGTATTTCCTGTCGCCCGGCCAGGCTTTGTGCCTGTGTTTCCATTACCAAATAGTTGGCTTGTTTCATTGATCGGGTTAAATCGCCGCCAAATGAGATCTCCCTGCCGGTAAGCCTGTCGGCAGTGGGGTGATAAATATCTATGCCGGCAACATCGAAGGCTGCCGCCGCCGCAAAATGGTCCACATCTGGCTGTATACCGTATGAATAACCGCGCCAGCCCAAATCGAAATTATGCGTAACAAACTGGTCGGGGCGCTTATATTCTTTTATGATGGCAACCTGCCAGGCCAGGTAATCGGTCACCAGCTTGCGCTGAAATTTTGAAAACTCAGTACCCAGGCTGGCATTTATATTAGCATCCGTGGAGGGAAAATCCGCCCAGTTATTTACCGTATTGCTCCAGTAATTAAGGCCGAATGCACGGTTAAGGCTGTCAGTAGTTCCGAATTTAGCTTTTAAATAGCTTACAAACATCCGGTTAACCGTATCTCCGCTGGTATTATAGTGCTTGGTTTCGTTATCTGCCTGGAAACCGATAACCGCCGGATTGCCTTTTACATGCTCCATCATTTTCCGGATAACACGCTCTGCATAAAACCTGAAAACGGGGCTTGCTATGTCCATATTTTGCCTTGGCCCGTATTTATTTTTGCCTGATGGCGTAGTTGCCAATACCTCCGGATGTTCTTTAGCCAGCCAGTTGGGTATGGCATAAGTCGGCGTGCCCACGATAACCTTTATACCTGCTTTATTCATAGCCTCTAAAACCCGGTCGAGTTTAGAGAAATCAAATACACCGTCCTGCGGCTCCCAAACCGCCCACGTAGATTCGGCCACCCGCACTACATTTATACCGCAGTCCTGCATCATTTTAACGTCCTTGTCAAGGCGCTCATAGGGCATGTATTCGTAATAATAGGCGGCACCGTAAAGGATGTGGTCGAATTTTATTTGGCCAAAGCCTGAGTTGGTTACCAGGACGAAAAATAGTGCGATGAGAGTTTGCTTCATTGTTTAGTAAAATTTATCAGTCAAATTTGATGTTTTTGATACCGTACCTGCTATTGTAAACGGGCTTACTTCGCAACGGCGAGTTTGCCGGCAGCTGGTAATTGGTGAAATATTTTAATTGCGACGCCGAGATTAACTTAGCTGCTCCCGCCTTTTTAAATTGAGGGTTGATGTTCAGCCCCACTACTTTTCCGTTGCGCTGCTCTTTACCTGTTTGTTTTGCCCAGGTATTGATATTGGTAATACCGTCGATATAGAATTTTTTATTAATACTCCACCAATTGTTATCGTGGTATTGGGCTTCTCCTACCTTATCCTTACCCCACATCAACGAATCGCGGCCTACAAATACGTTGTTATAAAACCGCATCCCATGGCTATCACTCGTTTTCGACCAGCAAAATGCCGACACCTTATCGTTATAAATGATATTGCCATATACATCGCAATCGTGAAAATCTTTGCTGCTTTCGGCTACGTTCCATACATATAAACCCGCCTGCGAATCGGATACCGTGCCGTCATTCTCGCTGATATTAAACCTGATTACGTTGTTATACCAGGCACTGGCGCCCCAATACTGAAAAATGCAATACCCGCTGCCCTGGTTACCGTACGACATACAGTATTGAATGATGGAATTGGTTACCCCGCCGTCAAAATCAAAGCCGCCGCCATCAGCTCCACCCTTAGAAGTTTTGTTTTTGTACGACAGGCAATGCTGAATAATCACGCTGTCTGCCTCATAAGCCCATATCCCTACCGGGCCATTACCTATACGGGGCATATCCCAGCCATTGTTGGTGGCGGTGCAATGGTCAATCAAAACATTTTTACAATCGCCGACAACTATGCCGTTGCCGCTGTGATTAGTAAGATTAGTTGGGTCGCCAGGGTTATTTTCGGCCCGGCAGTTTAATATGCTGATACGCATACTTTCACGAGTTTGATATGGTGCCTCGACCGTAATGCCTGCTGAACCGTTATCATGTGCAGATATTTTATTGGCTATTACATACTGCGAAGAGTAGATTAATAAACCTGATTTTTGAAAGCCGGAGATATTTAAATCATCTGCCTCTATATTATTGCTATGCCTGATAGCCACGCCATCTTTGGTGTTGCCGGTTTTACGCCCCGAACCCATCAGCTTTAAATGCCGTATCCTAATGCCACCGCATTTTTCAAGCACGATGCCTGCACTATCGCGGGAGTTGATCATCGCCATTCCTGTACCGTAGGAAGCAATTACAACCGGATTTTTTGCCGTAGCGTTAATGTTTTCTAATTGAAGTGTCCCTTCAAAAACCTGGCCGGCACAAAATAATACGCGCTCACCAGCTGCTAACTTAAGCGCGTTTATTTTGGCAATGGATTTAAAAGGTTTGGTTGCTGTTCCCGGGTTATTGTTATTACCGGCGCGGCTATTTAAATAGTATGTTTTTGAATTTGTTTGTGCCGCGCCCGTGCTGCTCCATATTGATAAAGCAAGCATCGCGTAGCAAAAAAAATAATTTTTTAAAGACATTTATAATTGGTTTTCTGGGGCCGGAAGATATCCGCACACCAAATTTAGTTATACTGTGCGAGAAAAGTAACATTATTAATTGTAAAATCAACACTAAAAAAATAGAAGATTTTCCAAACTGGCTTAGGCGCTATTCCCTTGAAAGACATCATATGTTAGTATTTTTTTAACACAAGCTGTCCTATTTCTTTATTGTTAAACTATCTGTTACATTTGCTTTAACTTAAATAAAATCTGTTTCTTCAAATGCACAAATATTCCAAGCAGACCCGTCATTTATTAGCTGTTGATTGTATAATATTTGGTTTTGACGGAGAAAGCTTAAAAATCCTGCTCATACAGCGCGGCTTTCAGCCGGAAAAAGGAAATTGGAGTCTGATGGGCGGGTTTGTGCTGCAGGACGAAAGTCTTGACCAGGCCTCAAACCGCATATTAAAGGAACTAACCGGCCTCGACGGCGTTTACCTTGAACAGTTGCACACCTTTGGCGACACCAGTCGCGACCCTATAGAGCGTACCATTTCGACAGCCTATTTTGCACTGATAGACATACATAAGTACGAAAAGCAGCTGAATAATGATTACCATGCCGAATGGTTTCAGCTAAAACGCATACCGAAGCTTATTTTCGATCACCAGGATATGGTTGAAGCTGCCAAGCGGCGCATCAGGTACAAGGCTGCCCTTCATCCAATATTGTTCGAGTTGCTGCCGGACAAATTTACTATCCCACAATTGCAGATACTGTACGAAAATGTCTTTAACACTACTATAGACAAAAGGAATTTCAGCAAAAGGGTTTTGGCAACGGGCTTATTGATAAAATTATCTGAAAAAGATAAGGCCGGCTCCAAACGTGGTGCTTATTATTACCAGCTAAACAGGCAAAACTATTACGCCAAGTTCCAGGCGTTCTTAAATTTTATACCGAATCCGGATACACTACTGCTTTAAAGTTCAATAATAATTTACAATTATTAATTTCCGAGTATTGTAAATGATAAAAAATAAGTGTTATTTAGACACGAATTTATAAACCAGTTATGGCAGACCAATTTGTGATTGGGGTGGACTACGGCACCGATTCCGTTCGCTCTGTATTAATCAATGCGCGCAACGGCGAAGAAGTAGCAACTTCTGTATTCTATTATCCCCGCTGGCAAAAAGGCTTGTATTGCAATGCGGCTGAAAATCAGTTCAGGCAACACCCGCTTGACTATGTGGAAGGCCTTGAGGCGACTATAAAAAACTGTCTGCAAAAAGCCGGACCGGATGCGGCTAAGGCAGTTAAAGGCCTGGCGGTAGATACCACGGGCTCGACCCCGGTTGCTGTCGACAAAACAGGCACGCCGTTGGCTTTAACCCCCGGTTTTGAAGAGAACCCACATGCCATGTTTGTGTTGTGGAAAGACCATACCGGCGTTGAAGAAGCGGCGCAGATAAATGAGCATGCCACAAAATTCGATACCAATTATTTAAAATATGTAGGTGGCATTTATTCATCGGAATGGTTTTGGGCGAAATTGCTGCGCACTCTTCGGACAGATGAGGCTGTTGCCAAAGCCTGCTACTCATGGGTGGAACATTGCGACTGGATTCCCTTTTTATTAACCGGTGGAACGGATGCGGCACAAATTAAACGCGGACGTTGTTCCGCGGGGCACAAAGCCCTTTGGGCGGAAGAATTTGACGGCCTGCCGCCTGATGATTTCTTTTCATCGCTTGACCCGCTTTTAAAAGGCTTCACATCGAGGTTATTTACGGATACCTATACTTCGGACGAACCCGCAGGAAATTTAAGTCCCGAATGGGCCGAAAGATTAGGCTTATCAACAGACGTTTTAGTTGGTGTTGGCGCCTTTGATGCGCACATGGGCGCTGTAGGCGGTCAGATAGAGCCTTATCACTTGAGCAAAGTAATGGGCACCTCAACCTGCGACATATTGGTTGCACCTACGGCCGAGATGGATGGCAAACTCATCCGCGGCATTTGCGGGCAGGTAAATGGTTCGGTAATCCCCGGCATGGTTGGCCTGGAAGCAGGACAGTCAGCTTTTGGCGATACTTATGCATGGTTTAAGAATTTGCTGGCCTGGCCTTTGAACGCATTGTCGTCATCAACCATTATCGACACAAAAACAGCTGAAGCCTTAAAAGAGGAATTAGCTGCCAAAATAATTCCTGAACTAAGCAGGCAGGCAGCGTTGTTACCGATTGATGAAGACAGTGAGTTGGCAATAGACTGGCTAAACGGCCGTCGCACGCCGGATGCAGACCAAACCCTGACCGGCGCCATAACCGGCCTTGGTCTTGGCAGCGATGCACCGCGGGTATTCCGCGCACTGGCAGAGGCTACCTGTTTTGGTGCAAAAAGTATTGTAGACCGATTTGTTGATGAAGGTATCCCGGTTAAAGGACTGATAGGCATAGGCGGCGTGGCGAAAAAATCGCCATACATTATGCAGATGATGGCCGATGTTTTGGGGATGCCAATCCGCATACACCAGTTTGAGCATACATGCGCGCTCGGCGCTGCTATGTTTGCCGCAGTAGTGGCAGGTATTTACCCAACTGTGGAGGACGCCATGCAGGCTATGGGACGCGGGTTTGATGCAGAGTATTTTCCAAATGCGGCAAATGGCGAATTGTATTCGAAAAGGTATAAGCAGTACGTGGCATTAGGCGGTTTTATTGAGAGACGTTAATTAATGTGATACGCCGCCATATTGCAAATATTGTCATGGTGACGTAGGGCGATGCGATGGGTAACACCCATCGCAAAACGGCAGACAAATGGATGTTTCGAACACGCGAGGTTTAAAATCTATAGCTATAAAAGAAAAATGAAGAAATGACCAAATACCACCATATAAAACAAAGCGCCTATGCTGCAAACATGCAGCTACCCAAACTGGGTCTGGTGCTGTTTACCTTCGGTAACGTAAGCGCGGCCGACCGCGGGTTAGGCGTATTTGCCATAAAGCCAAGCGGCGTACCTTATGATGAATTATCACCGGAAAAAATGGTGATTGTCGATTTTGATGGTAATATTATAGAAGGTGATTTAAGACCATCATCAGACACAAAAACTCACGCCGTGCTGTATAAGCATTGGGATGGCATTAACGGCATTGTGCATACGCATTCTACTTATGCTACGGCCTGGGCTCAGTCGCAGCGGTGCATACCGATATTCGGAACCACCCATGCCGACCATTTAACAGCCGACATTCCCTGCGCCCCGCCGATGGATGATGAAATGATAGCCGGAGATTACGAGTACCAAACCGGTTTCCAGATTATTAATCATTTTGAACAGGCCGGGTTGGATTATAAAGAAACCGAAATGGTTTTAGTGGGCAACCACGCACCCTTTACCTGGGGCAAAACCGCGGAAAAAGCAGTGTATAACAGCGCTGTGCTGGAGTCTGTTGCGCAAATGGCCTACTTAACCGAGCAAATAAATAAAAATGCTCCGCGACTAAAAGATTCGCTGATTAAAAAACACTTCGAGCGCAAACACGGACCGGATTCGTATTACGGACAGGAGTAGCCAACTGGCAGTTTGAAGTTGGCAGTTAACAGATTGAAAAAGTAGCAGTAGGTAGTAAAAATTTAAGTAAAAGAGGGTTGGTGTTTTCAATCACTAATTCACTAAATCAATAATTCACTAATTAAACAACATGATTGATTTAAAAGCATTTGAGGTATGGTTTATAACCGGTAGTCAGCATCTGTATGGGGAAGAAACTTTAAAGCTGGTAGCTGAACATTCACAGCAGATAGCAGCCGGGCTTGATAGCGCGGCGGGGACACCCGTACGTATTGTTTACAAGCCGGTTGTAAAAACCCCGGAAGAAATTTATGCTACCCTGCAGGACGCTAATACTACAGCTAGCTGTATCGGCATTATCACCTGGATGCACACCTTCTCTCCGGCCAAAATGTGGATACGCGGGCTGAGCATTCTGCAAAAGCCGATGCTGCACCTGCACACACAGTTTAACCGCGATATCCCATGGAACTCAATCGATATGGATTTTATGAACCTGAACCAAAGCGCCCACGGCGACCGGGAGTTTGGCTTCATCGTATCGCGGATGCGCAAAAATCGTAAGGTGGTGGTGGGCCACTGGCAAGACCCTGAAGTGTTAGGCCAAATAAATGCCTGGGCACGCGCAGCGGCCGGCTGGCACGACTGGCAAGGCGCAAAGTTCGCCCGTATTGGCGACAATATGCGCTATGTTGCAGTAACCGAAGGCGATAAAGTTGAAGCGGAATTAAAATTCGGCTATTGCGTAAATACTTATGGTGTTGGTGATTTGGTTAAGATAATAGACGGTATTAGCGATAGCGAAGTTAATACCCTCGTTACTGAATACGAGAATACTTACACCATGGCCACCGACCTTAAAAAAGGCGGCGCAAGGCATCAATCCGTATTTGACGCGGCAAAAATTGAGCTTGGGCTTAAGAAATTTTTGGAAGACGGTGGCTTTAAAGGCTTTACTGATACATTCGAAGACCTGCACGGCATGATACAGTTGCCAGGCATTGCCGCACAGCGTTTAATGGCGGCAGGCTATGGCTTCGCAGGCGAAGGCGACTGGAAAACTGCAGCCCTGGTTCGTGCATTTAAGGTAATGGGCGCCGGCTTAGCGGGTGGCAACGCCTTTATGGAAGATTATACCTACCACTTCGACCCTAATAATCAACTGGTATTAGGCTCTCACATGCTGGAAATTGACGCTTCATTAGCAAATGGTAAAGCAGCATTAGAGGTGCATCCCCTTGGCATCGGCGGCAAAGCCGATCCTGCGCGTTTGGTATTCAACGTGGCCGGAGGACAGGCGCTAAACGCCTCGCTGGTAGATATGGGTAACCGTTTCCGCTTATTGGTTAACGAGGTGGAAGCAGTTGAGCCACAAAACGATTTACCAAAACTGCCTGTTGCGCGTGTACTCTGGAAACCATACCCGGATATGAAAACCGGCTGCGCTGCCTGGATTTATGCCGGCGGTGCGCATCATACCGTTTACAGCCAAAACCTAACCGCCGAACACGTGCAGGATTTTGCCGATATGGCGGGATTGGAGTTCGTCCGCATCGGTAAGGATACCCGTTTAGACCAGTTACGAAACGAATTGCGCTGGAACGATGCCAGCTACAAATAAGGGTTCTTCATAAACAATATTGATCGGATATGACCCGGCTGGAGATCTTCCAGCCGGGCTTTTTAATATCCGTGCCTCCCAACAAACTTTTTGCGCGTTAAAATGTAATTATCAATATGAAATATTTGAATATCATTTCCGCCGCAGCAATATTTATGGCGGCCTGCTCACCGGGCGGCCCTAAAACCGAAAATAAGGATGGCGCCCAACCTACCGACACTACGCTGGTAAAAAACAATGCGAACGCTACAGATACCTCACGCTGCTTTTTACTAACTGAAGGCAAAAACAATAAAGACACTACCACCATTGAGCTGGCGATCAAAAACAAAAAGGTAACCGGCCAGATGATTTGGCTGCCCTATGAGAAAGATAAACGTACCGGCACTTTGGAAGGTGTTATTAAAGATGACAGCATACACGCCGTTTGGAGCTTTATGCAGGAAGGCATGCGGGATAGCATACCGCTGAAATTTTTATTAAAGGGGAATTTGCTGGTACAAAAGCCATTGAAGTTTGACGAAAAAACCGGCAAGCAGCAAACCGACGAAAAGGCAGGTTATACACTTGCTTATAAGGAGACCGGTAAGATTAAGAAGTAAACAGGCCCCAATTTGTCTTTATTCCCGGCGAAACATACGGACGTTGTCTTCAAGAGCCAAAACATTTCCCAACATAACGGCAGTACGTATTAAGTTCGTTTCTGTATTGGCCATAGCGGTCTGCATGTCGCATGGCTCGTTATTTATCGATACTAAGGCATCGAAGTATTCTGCCAGATCATCATCCTGCGTCAAAGGTACTTTGCCGGCGATACCGATAACCAGGATCGCTTTTTGCCTGGCCTGTAAGGCTACCCCGTAAGGCCCCTTGCCCTGCAGTGTTTGCCTGTCTATGCTGCCTTCGCCGGTAATAACCAGGTCGGCGTGTTGCAGAACTTCCGTAAACTGCGTCAGCTTTAAAAAGTATTCGATGCCATTTACCAGTTTTGCGTTTAGCCAGGTATGGAGCCCTGCCGTAGCACCGCCGGCTGCCCCGCCGTGTTTGATGATTGCCATATCCTTGCCGGTTTGTGCCTGGGATATTTCGGCAAATTGTTTTAGAAAATTCTCTAACACCGGCAGTTCTTCGGCAGATGCGCCTTTTTGAGGGCCGAATACCGCCACCGCACCATCCGGCCCCAATAGCCTGTTGTTTACATCGCACAATATCACTATTTCGCAGTGGAATATGCGTTTATCCAATCCCGATGCATCGATGCTTACCATGTTCATCAGCGCTCCGGGATTTGCGGGCAAGGCATTTTCATCTGCATCGCGAAATACAATCCCTAAAGCGTTCAATATTCCGCAGCCACCATCAACAGTTGCGGAACCGCCCATGGCGATTATTATACGGCTTACGCCTTCATCCAAAGCGAATTTTATCAGCTCGCCGGTGCCGTACGAGGTTGCTTTCAACGGGTTTAGTTTATCTTTTTTCAATAGCCGCAAACCAGAGGCATCCGCCATTTCGATTACGGCAGTCGTATTGTTTTCTATCAGACCAAATTTAGCGGTTATTTTGCGGCCTAAAGGGTCGGTAACTTCTCTCGTTAAAACCGTGCCGTTACAGCTTTTTAGGATAAGGCTGCCCGTACCGTCGCCGCCATCAGCAATAGGGAAGAGTTGAGCGGTGCATTCCAATTTGCTTTGCTTTAGGCCTTCTGCTATTGCCAGGGCAGCCTGTTCAGCATCAAGGCTATTTTTAAAAGCATTCGGGGCTATCAGTATGTGCATATCACGTCAATAAGGATAAAATATAAACCATCGCCAAAGTAATCACACCCATAAAAATAGTAGCCGTTGAATAAACGCGGAGCATCGTTTTCATTTCCAGCCCGGAGAATTTGGCGATTACCCAAAAGTAGGCATCGTTTGCGTGTGATATCATCATGGAGCCTGCACCCATAGCCAGTACGCAAAGCAGCTTGCCGTTTTCAGTATCTAATCCTAAAGTCGGCAGCAGCGGCAGTACAATTGATGCAGCAGTAATGATGGCTACCGTTGATGAACCTTGTGCTGTTTTTAAAACCGAGGCCAGTAAGAAAGGGAAGAAGATGCCCATGCTGCCTAATGCAATGGCGTGGCTAAAATGCTCACCGATTTTAGCAGCGGTAAGGATTGCGCCAAAGGCTCCGCCCATACCAATAATCACCAAAATACCGCCCGCTTTTTCCGTGGCTTCCTGCAATAGTTTGCCCAGCTCGTTTTTTTGCCAGCCGCGTTTGCAATTGAATGCCAGCAATACGCCTATTAATAACGCCATTACCGGGTCGCCCAGGGTTAGTAGAAATTCTAGCCAGCCGGGGTAAGCGTGTTGCCCGGCGGTCAAAAAGGATTTTATGCCGATTAAAATTATCGGCACAAACACCGGCAGGCATGCCTTAATGAGCGATGGTCCGGTTGCAGCTTCCCTTATTTCTAACTCGTCGTCTGTTACCGGGGCGGCAAATTTGCGGCCTGCATATTTTGCCCAAAAATTACCGGCTATCATTCCCGGCAACGCAACAGCTATGCCTGTTAAAATCAGCTTGCCAAAATCAACGCCGATAGTGGCGGCTGCTGCCGAAGCGCCCGGATGCGGTGGTATAAGGCAATGCACGGCATATAAACCCGTGCCCAGCGAAACCGACATAATTACCACCGGGATACCCGTTCGTTTAGCCATCGACCGGTTTAATCCGCTTAACACTATATATCCCGAATCGCAAAATATAGGCATCCCAACGATAAAGCCGGTGATGCTTATGGCTAAGGGCGCACGCTTGTTTCCAAGCTTTTTAAGCAGCCAGGTGGCCATTACCGTTGTGCTTCCTGTATATTCCAGTATTACACCGAGCGCGGTGCCCAACACAATAATTAAGCCCAACGACTTCATGATATTCCCAAAACCATCTTTAACAATAGTTATTACATCGCCTAAAGGCAAACCGATACCCAGCCCGACTACCAGGCAAGCCGCAAGCAGGGCAAAAAATGCAGGCGCTTTGTACCGGGTGGTCAGCAGCACTATCAGGCCAATCCCGATAGCTAAAAGCAGGAGCACATAGGGCAGGGAACCGGTCATGATGGTTGATTTATCATTCGTTCTAATATAAGGTTATTCAAACAATTTACGATATACACGTATTTTCTAAGGAAATTAAAGCAGATACTTATGCATTTCGATATAAATTCTCTAATCAATCATTTTTACCATTGGCTGCTGACCAGCGGCCCAAAAATTCTACTGGGTATAATCATATTAATTGTCGGTCTGTGGCTCATCAGGCTTTTCGGCAAATGGTCACATGGAAACATGGAGAAAAAGAACGTGGACCCAACGCTGAAGCCATTTTTGGTGAGCGTTGTATCTATAATTCTGCGTTTGCTGCTGATATTTTGCGTCATCCAGCTGATGGGTTTCCAGCTCACCATTTTTACTGCGCTGGTTGGCGCATTCGGCGTCGCGGCAGGTTTAGCCCTTTCCGGAACCTTGCAGAACTTTGCCAGCGGCGTGCTTATATTGTTGCTGAAACCTTTTGTGGTTAACGATAATATTATTACCCAGGGCCTGGAAGGAACGGTAACATCTATACAGATTTTCTATACCATAGTGCGAACGTTTGATAACCGTACGGTTATTGTTCCCAATAGCAAATTATCCAACGAGGTTATCATCAATATCAGTCGGGAGGGTAAACGACGGCTGGATTTCGTTTACAAATTTGGTAATGCGGTGGACCTGAACCAGCTAACCCAGGTAATAAATGACACTATCGATAAAGAAGAAAGTATTCTTGCCGAACCCACGCGGCGTATAGGCGTTTCGTTGCTTGAGAAAGATGGTTATACTGTATTGACCAATGTTTGGGTAAATGCACATGGATACGAGGATACAAGGTTAAGGCTGATGGCCGCCCTGCTGCAAAATATTAAGGGCGCGGGGATAAAATTAGATGGGTTGTAGTGGGATTTTATTCGATTAGCACAGGTCGCAGGTATTGCGTGTTCGAACCTGTCCTGGTGACGCAGGGCGACGCCCTGCGCTGACGGATGTATCCCTTTCAGGGAAAGAAATCTCAGATAGAACCCAATTTTAATACCCTGGTAAGGGTTACATCTGTCAGCGATGGGTAATACCCATCGCGAAAACGGCCGAGGAGACAGATGCCGTTACGCATGAATCATCCGGTTCTCCAAACAATCCCTCACGGTACGCAGCACCACCTCAATATCAAACGGCTTAACTAAAAACGCATCGGAGCCATAGTTCCCTAATGAATCCAGCACGCGCGGAAATGCCGAGGCCATGATAACCGGCAGGTGTGATGTTTCGGGATTGATTTTAATTTCGTGGCAAAGCTCGCCGCCGTTAATGCCCGCCAGCAGGAAATCAAGCAGCACCAAATCAGGCTCATGTTGCTTGATGCTTTTAATGATAGATTCGGTGTAATTAAGGGCAGCCACTTCGTAGCCTTCGTCTTCAAAAAGGTCTTTTAACAGGCCGAGAATATCGTTGTCATCCTCTACGATTAAAATTCTTTGTGACATAATTTTTTACAATTGGTAAGCAGATAACAAAGGTCGGAAATCATTGTTTTTGCCCCCGGATGATTTAATCATTTGTATCATAAAAGTGACTATATGTTGACACAGGGGTACTTTTTTTGAACTTTTTAAGGAAAATGAATACATCATTATTTTCGTTAAAAGTGATTTTATAACTGTACTTTTAAAGCAATGAAGAAATGCTTGTTAGCCCTGTTCTGCCTCATGACCATTATAGCCAACGCTCAAAATCCTGTCGAAATAAATTTATGGCCAAAAGATAGATTAACCGACACCGCCGATGGACATAAATTGGTTGAGCATGATGTTACCAAACCCACCGATGATAAGGTTGTAGGCAAAGATGTTATTCGCCTGGGTGATATAACCAATCCAACTATAAAAATATTCAAACCAAAAAATCCGAACGGTACGGCTGTTGTTGTTTGTCCCGGCGGCGGCTATTATATTTTAGCAATGGATTTGGAGGGGACGGAAATCTGCGAATGGTTTAATTCGATAGGGGTAACAGCCGTTTTGCTGAAATACCGCGTACCGCCGCTGCCCGGAAAATTACGGTACGAACTGCCTTTGCAGGATGCACAGCGGGCCTTAGGTATAGTTCGATACAACGCAGCTAAGTTGAGCATTAAACCGGACCATATCGGCATTATGGGTTTCTCGGCGGGAGGGCACCTTTCGGCGCTGGTTAGCAATAGCTTTAAAAAAAGAGCTTACGCGTATGTTGATGCCGCCGATGACAAGAGTTGCCGCCCTGATTTTACGATATTGGCTTATCCGGCATACCTGGTTGACGAGAAGCAGCCGGGAAAGCTGGCCGATGAAATACAGGTAACGGTTATGACGCCGCCAACATTTATCTTCCAGACAGAAGACGACCCTATTGATGTTGATAATGCCTTGTACTATTACCTGGCCCTTAAAAAATCAAAGGTGCCTGCCGAGATGCATCTATATCCCGCCGGAGGACACGGATACGGTATCCGCAATAGTATAGGAGGTTTGGGTGTTTACAAAAACTTCATCGCAAAATGGATGACGGATAATCAGTTCTAAAATCAAATCGCCTATGAAATTGAAGTATATTATTTGCAGCCTGTTCGCAGCCACGTTTTATCTGCAACCAGCCAGCGCTCAATCGGCCATGATAAATGTTTATGGCCGCAACACCACTTTGCTAAACGGCAAATGGCAAACCATTATCGACCCCTTTGATTCCGGCATCGGCTGGCGGGGAATTTATAAAGACACCAAACCTACCGGTAAAAACGATTTTTTAGAATATTCTTTTGATGACGACAATACGCTGAATGTTCCCGGAGATTTTAATTCGCAAATGCCTGAATTGAAATGGTATGAAAGCACAGTGTGGTATAAAAAGACTTTCACCTGCACACCCGACGAGAGCCATCGTCTGTTCATACACTTCGGCGCTGCAAATTATATTGCCGATGTGTTTTTAAACGGCAAAAAGTTAGGCCGGCATGAGGGCGGCTTTACGCCCTTCCAGTTTGAAATAACCAACCTGGTTAAACCCGGCGAAAATGCTGTGTTGTTGAGGGTGAACAGCGCCCGCGTTAAAAACGGCATTCCCGGTTTTGGGTTCGATTGGTTTAATTATGGCGGCATTACACGCGATGTTCATTTGATAAAAACTGTAAAGCTGTTTATACAGGACTACAAAATACAGCTTGACACGGCAGACAAAACTAAAATTACAGGCTATGTTAAATTAAGCGATAACAAAGCTGCGCCAGTGGTAATTAGTATTCCCGGGTTGAAAATTAACGAAAAGATAACAACCGATGATAAGGGATATGCGGTCGTGAATTTTAAACGGGACATACAGCTATGGACGCCCGAAGATCCTAAGCTGTATGACGTTAGGCTAAGCCTTGAAAACGAAAATATTACCGACAGGATCGGCTTTCGCACCATCAAAACCCGCGGGACACAAATTTTACTGAACGGACAGCCAATTTTTTTGCGGGGAGTAAATATTCACGAAGAGATACCGCAGCGGGCTGCAAGGGCTTATTCGGAGGCTGACGCGAAGCAGTTAATAGGTTGGGCAAAGGAGTTGGGCTGTAATTTTGTGAGGTTAGTGCATTATCCGCACAGCGAATACGAAATAAAACAGGCTGAAGAAAAGGGCTTATTGGTATGGGAAGAAATACCGGTTTACCAGGGGATAGATTTCCCGGATTCGGCAGTTAGAGGCAAGGCTGAGTTGATGCTGAGAGAAGTGATAAACCGCGATAAAAACCGCTGTAGTGTTATCCTTTGGAGCGTAGCCAACGAAACCGGGCCATCTAAGGACCGCGACAGGACGCTTGTCTCGCTGGCGAAAACGGCTAAAGCTTTAGACCCAACGCGGCTGGTAACTGCCGCCTTTAACAACGTTAGCTTTCACGATGGAAAGATGGAGCTGAAAGATTCGGTTATGCGATATGTGGATGTAATTGGTGTAAATGAATATATGGGTTGGTACACGGATTGGCCGGGGCAAGCAGACAAAGTTGAATGGATTTCGAAGTTGAACAAGCCTTTGGTGATGTCGGAGTTTGGCGGCGAGTCGGTTTACAATAATAAAATAGATACCGCTGTTAAAGCAAGCGCCTGGAGTGAGACTTACGTGGAGAACATTTATAACAGCCAGATAAAAATGTTTAAGACTATCCCGTTTTTGCAGGGAGTATGTCCCTGGGTGTTGGTTGATTTTAAATCGCCGGTGAGGATGCAGCAAACGTTTCAGAAAGGGTGGAACCGCAAAGGCCTCCTGTCAGACAAGGGCGAGAAGAAGAAAGCCTGGTTTGTGATGAAAGCTTATTATGATGAGCTGAAAAACAAAACGCTTGTAAATTAAGGCTTGATTTTTGTAACTACAGAACGCAAAAAGATGCTATGCGGACTTGTATGGATCAGATATAACCACGGAGATACGGAGGAGGCAAGGCGATCGCGGAGAAATGAGAATAGTGGTTTATAATATTTTCTATATCGGCGCGGCCTTCGTGGTTTCTTTGTTAACAGTGGTTAAACCAGTCTGCCAGGTTCAAGTCTATTGATAAGATCATAGAAGATTTATAAAAATTGCCGTCAAAAAAATGAAGAAGATACTTTTAGTAACATACGTGGTTTTGTTTGCCCTTCAGAGCTTCGCGCAGGATAAAAAGGTTGCGCTGGTTTCGTTCTACACGGTTAAACAAGTAGGTTTCGTTGATAAACCCTCAGAGCAGGACCTGTTGAATTCAGCAAAACTGGCTGACGATACCGCCTGGCGTATCCTGCCAATCTTAAAAAGCTTCAGGGCGCAGTTTTTTAAAAATGACGTAGATAAATTTCCGTTCCAGTTATTACCTGAGAAGCAGGTACTTGCTAACAGGGAATACCGGCAGTTTATGGCGGATAATGGCAACGTGAATGATATACTGAGTTTTAAAACTAACCTGCCGGTGCCGGGTTACCAGGCCTTGCCAGACCAAAAGAAGAACGATAACGAGAAAAATATGTTGACCTTATTTCCGGCTTGCGATGGCATTATGAAAGTATTCGTCAAGTTTGAGCTGGACAGGAGGGGCGTTGGCCCAAAGATGGCGCTGGTGAAAGTTAAAGCCAGTGCAACTATTTCGCTATTCAATAAAAAGGGCGAAAAAGTATTCGAAACCACAGAAAGTGCACTTTCGCAATTGTCGGGCTCGCAGATAGCAGGCATTCCGTTTATGGTTCCAAAAAAGCTATTGCCGCTTTGTGAAAATGCTGCTGACGAGTTGCTGATAGCCTTGCAAAATGATATGCCCGGGATTGCCGAAAAAGCCGGGTCGAGGCTCTAGCAAAAGACATACCAAAGTATGTATAGTTACTTAAAATGTTAATAAATTATATTTTCTCTATATTTTTTAAGTGCTTGATTGTTAATATTTTAATATAAAAAAATTTTAAAATGTGTTAAGTTGTGTTAACCCTGTTTTCCACAATGCAGGTAATTTTGAAATCCAGCCGGACTACAGATTTCAGACAGATTTATTCGTTAGCTTGGTTAAAATTTAAATTAACCCCGATGAAAAAAATAACTATGGCTGTGCTGATACCCGGCATAGCGTTATCCGTTGCCTTTTCGGCTAAAGCGCAGCAAAAAACAGGTTTCCACGTAATTAAAAACCATAAAATAGCCAGCTCCGGCGGGTGGGATTATATCACCGCCGATGGCGCTACGAAGAGATTGTACGTATCACATGGCAGCCAGGTAAACGTGCTTGATGCTGTAACTGGCGATTCGGTAGGCTATGTTCCAAATACGCCCGGTGTTCATGGTATCGCCCTGGTGCCATCATTGGG
>JAZJZL010000018.1:4818-15285 GCA_040389845.1 Bacteroidota bacterium | reverse complement strand
ATAGACATGATTAACAGACTGCTGCCATATTCAGTATCGCCACCAAGATCAGTTATTCCCAGGGCAAAAATGGTTGGGAACATAATTGACATAAAAAAACAAATGGCGATGACCGCATAGATTGTTATCATTCCGTGGGTAGTTATTGCTATGATACATAGCAGGACGTTGATAGCGGCGTAAATAGCAAGCAGTTTATTCGGTTTTATATATTGCATAAGGAAAGTGCCAAGAAAACGGCCAATTAGAAAGGCTATACCGCAGGCGCCTAAATAATAAGCAGCTTTCATTTCACTAATGCCTGCAGATTTTGTAGCGTATAGCACAAATAGGCTGAAAACACAAACTTGTGCACCCACATAAAAAAATTGTGCAATTACAGACCATGCAAGGTGTTTATGTTTAAATGCGTGCAGAATGTTTTGACTCCTTTTTATCCCCGTTTCTTTGTGTTGAATCTTGGGTAAATTGGTTAGTGCAAAGGAGATCGCAATTAATATGAGGACGCTGCCCAGTATAAAATAAGGGGTTTTAACTGATGACGCTTCTGATGCCAGCGCAATTCGCTTCGCGTTAGGTGACATTGCATGGAGTTGTAATTCAGAATAACCCCTGGTTAGGATCACTCTGGCGCCTATAACCGGCGCTAGTGCCGCAGCCAAGCCATTAAATGATTGGGCGAGATTTAATCTTTGCGTACTTGTTTCCGGAGGCCCTAATGCCGCCGCATACGGATTAGCAGCGGTTTCGAGAAACCCTAAACCGCAGGCAATTACAAACAACGCGAAAAGAAAAAATATATACGATTGAGTGTTAGCGGCGGGGATAAATAAAAATGCACCGATTGAAAAAAATATTAGCCCTGTTATGATACCAATCTTGTACCCGAACCTTTTCATTACATAGCCCGCAGGCAGAGCCATTAGGAAATATGCTATATAGACAGCAGAATCAACTAACGTTGATTGCGTAGTTGTTAACGTAAACGATTTTTTTAAATGAGGAATTAGTATGGGATTCAAATTATTCGAAAAGCCCCATAAAAAGAATAAGGTAGTTACCAGCATAAAGGCGAACCCGGTTTTGGCAACTCCGGTTACAGCAACATTTTTTGGAAATGACGTATTCATATCTCATACTTAATAATAGGTGAAATTGGCTAAGAACAAATTTATTCGCCAACCTTACGTTAATCATTGTATTAAATAGACATTGTTTTATATAAATCCGACTTTTTCCGAACTTAGCAGCTCAGCTTATGAATAAAAGATTACTTGGCTATAATTTTTCTTTGTTACACGTAGACTACGTTAAACTGAGTGAGAAGTGGAACTATCCAAATGTGATTAGTCCTTATTTCCGGATCTATTACATTGATGAAGGAGAAGGGCTTATCTCAACAAAGCAGGAGAAAATTAAGCTTGAGGAAGGATTTTTATATATAATTCCAAGTTTTACGTTGTGCCACCTATCCTGCGATTTATACCTCAGCCAATATTTCCTTCATTTTTTTGAAGAATCTGCGGACGGGATATCAATTTTTGAGAACAATAGAAAGGTTGTAAAAGTCAGCGCATCTGAAACAGATGTAGCAAACATCAGAAAGCTAATGAACATAAATCCTGGTCGGGGAATTAATCGTTCAGACAACCCAACCGTGTATGAAAAGAACGCATATTACAAGGGATACCAGGATTTAAATTACACCGTGAGTGATTCTGTCTTTTTTGAAACCCAGGGTATAATCCTGCAATTGATATCCCGGTTCTTAAACTCACGACAGTTTAAAGGCAGCAATGATGATCCTGTTCCTTCCAAAATTTTAGATGCCACAAGATACATTCAGTTAAATCTGAGTGAAAATTTAACCGTAAATTATTTAGCCGGCAGGGCGAATTTGCACCAGGATTATTTTTCAAGATTGTTTTTTAAATATACTGGCCAAAGGCCGCTGGCATATTTGCACGAAAAGCGGATTGAACGGGCACAGTATTTAATTGCCACCACTGCATTATCTTTTAGCGCAATAGCGGAAAAGACAGGGTTTGAGAATTTACCTCATTTCTCAAAAATCTTCAAAAACGTTACAAGTCTTACCCCCGGGCAGTATAAAAAATTAAACGCATTAGTATAGTAAATCACTGTTCAGGGCTTGCAAAAATGTAATTCGCACTTACTTAAATAAAAATTTTATACAAATCCGACTTTTTCTGATCTCTGAGGTGTGCCATATTAACAAAAAAGGATGGGTCTTAATTTTTCATTACTGAATTGCTTATGCATAAGATAACGGTCACTTAATATTAAAACAATATGTAACAATTCAATTTGCGGGATAGTATGTCTTAAAATCCTTGCTAATAAATTACTTACAGTTTACCAGGAAAAAATAAATGAAAGTTATTGCCATATTTCTATTTGCCGGTGTAATATCATTCCTGTTTAAGGTGGATATCAGCATGAATATTATAAAGGAATCAACGGTAGATTCATTAGGCGCCTGCCAGGGCGTATCCATCCGCAATGGGAAAGCATTTTTGTACGGTGATAGGGAGGTGGGAATAATCAGGCAATTTTCGTTTAATAGCGATACGCTTGTATACGACAATAAGCAATGCAAGCTCACCATCGACGGAAAAAATATAATTAATCATCCCACGGGAATCGCTTATCACGGTGATATGCCTGTATTTATGGGGAATTCTGTTAAACCGGCAAAAGGGGAAACTGCGTGGAAAGCATTTATTTATTGTGTAAACTGGAATGGTTTATGGAAAACCGGAACGCTTGACGGCAACCTGCTGAAAACTATTGAAGATGACGCCTGCATACAAGGCACCCGGCCTGAATATGTAAGGTATCATAACAAGTGGTATGTGGCGACTGCTGATTACGGAAACCATGGCAACGAAGTAAGGCTATATGATCCTGAACGCTTGAGCCATTGTTCAAAAACAAGTGAGCCCGGCGTATTGTATAAAAAGTTTACCTGTACTCCCTGGGTGCAAAACCTTTATTGGATGAATGAAAAAGGCATTATTGTGCTGATACAAAACCAGGTTGAAGGCCGAAAATGGCGCTTTACTTATGTAGATTTTGAAAAGTCGATGGATTCAGGAAAGATGGAGGTTATTAAAGAAATTAGCGTTAATGCGCGTGCAGACGAACTGGAGGGCTTTGCATTTGCAGGCCTGGATAATGGTGTTGCCGTTACCTCGTCCCGTAAAAATAACGTTAATTACATGCACATAGGCTGGTAATTTATAGCCGGTAAAAGTATCCGTTTGTTAATATAAGTTTAATAGCCGGGAAGCATTAGCCTGATAGATTTGCCGTATCAATCGTCCGGGCAATATGGTATATCAAAATTTATCAGAACAATTGCTGTTGAGAAAGTGCAGTGATGGTGATGCTGGTGCTTTTCATGAACTTTACGACCGGCACAAAGCCTTTGTGTATTCGGTTGTTGCAGCCAGGCTTGACGACCGTGACGATGCCAAGGATGTAACACAGGATATCTTCATCAATTTATGGGCTGCCCGGGAGCAGTTTACCGGCTTGCGCGACTTTAAAACTTACCTGTATGTTTTAAGCCGCAACCAGGTGGTATCGGCCTACCGGAAAAAAAATATAAGGTTAAAAGGCGAGGGCTACCTGCTTGAGCGCCTCTCTGAATTGGAGCACTCGGCCGAGGAACACAGGCTGGCCCGTGAGCTTGACGAGACCGTTATAAGTGCTGTTGACCAATTGCCCGAAACCATGCGCAACTGCTATAACTTAAGCAGGAACGAAGGGCGCAGGAATGCGGAAATTGCGGGTATCCTGAAAATCTCCGAAAAAACTGTACGCAACAATGTTTCAGAAGCCCTAAAGCGATTAAAATCGAATCTTCGTAATACGTATCCCGAATTAATGATGCTACTCCTGGTTTACTTTCAGTACCTGTTTTTGTAATCCCAAGCCGGTTGTGTTAAAAGTAACACATTGTTAACATTCGCTTAAAGGACATTCGGCCCTGCTGCGCGAGCTATACTAAAACACCATTAGTGGACAGCAGAATTAAGGAACTATTTGAACGTTACCAGGCAGGCAATGCCAGCAGCGAAGAAAGGCAGCTGGTTGAAGATTGGTTCGCATCTTTCGATAGCCGGCAACAACAGGAATTTAATAAAGAACAGCACCCTGACTTATTTGTGCAGATGGACCGGGAAATAGCCGGCACAATTGAACTTAATGCAGGCAGAAACCGTGTCGTATATATGCGCTGGTTGCAGGTGGCAGCAGTGCTTCTTGCAGGCGTTGGCGCAGTTATTTTGTACAAAAATTTCAGGAAACCAAAAACAGCCCCGGTTAATTATGCGCTTATTGCGGCGCCAAAGGGCGTTAAGAAGCAATTTGCATTGCCTGATGGCTCGATAGTATATCTTAATTCAGGTTCATCACTCCGTATTTTACCCGGCTTCGGCGTTAAAAACAGGGTAATAGCACTATCGGGCGAAGCTTTTTTTATGGTGCAGCACGACCCTGAAAAGCCTTTTATGATTCAATCGGGCAGCCTTCTTATAACTGATATAGGCACCTCGTTTGACGTAAAGGCTTATGCAGAAGAAAACCAAATTGAAGTTTCTGTTGAAACCGGCGAGGTTAATGTAAAAGAAGCAGGCCCCGGCAAAACAATATTCCCGAAATCTATTATTCCAAACCAACAGCTTATATACAATAAGGACAACCGGCTGGCTATTTTAAACACTACAGAATCCAGCGAAATATCTGCCTGGAGAAAGAATCAGCTACGATTTGACAATGCTTCGTTCGGCGAAATTGCCAACACCCTCGAAAGATGGTACGGCGTAACGGTTAATCTTAATGGCCATACGGATAGCCGCCGCTACACGGTAAGCTTTAACAATGAACCCGTTTCCAACGTCCTGAAAGTTCTCGAAAAATTATCGGGAATGAATTACCAAATAACCAGCAGCTCAATCCAAATTAATTTAAAACCCGGCAAAAGCATGAAGTAAAAATTCACTCACCCAAAGCAGGGACTGTATCAGCATCCCCTGCATGGAAGCGCAAAATCAGGCGCCCGCAATTTAAACGATTACGCAATCATTAAAATTTAATCAAAAATGCAAAATTTTTATCGAATCAGGCATTCAAGTTCCTTATTAAAGCGGTTAGCAGCCGGGATATTCCCGCTGATTTTAACCACATTGTTACTATTCTCTTTTATCATTCCGGCTTCGGCGACGGATGGCCAAACCATTAATAACACACGTATTACCATTATGGCAGAAGACCTGTCGATAAAGGCCGTGTTTAATATCATTGAAAATAAAACATCATTTATTATCGGGTATGACAATACCGTTGATGTGAATAAGCATATTTCCCTGCACATTGTTAACAAAACGGTTAGCCAGGTTTTACAGCAATTATTAAAGGACTACAAAGGCACAATAAGCCAGGTGGATGAATACCATGTGCTTATAAAGGTTGAAAAGGCGCCTGTGACGCCAAAGCCTGCCGTAGTGGTTCAGCCCGTGCAGGTTAGGATAACCGGTACAGTGGTTGATGAAAAGGACCTGCCGCTGCCGGGTGTAAGCGTTTATGAAAAAGTATCGCACAAAGGAACCGCCACCGATGGCAACGGAACATATGCCTTATCGGTGGAGCAGGGCGCGACTTTGGTTTTTTCGTTTGTGGGATACGCTACGCAGGAAGTAGTTGTTGGCGCCCAAACGGAAATTAATATCAAATTAAAGCCCGCGGCCAACATCCTTAATGAGGTTGTTGCAATCGGTTATCAAACTGTGCGCAAAAGCGATTTTACAGGTGCTGTTGCGAGTGTAAAATCAAACGAGCTGAACTTATCGGCACCGACGGTAGGGCAGGCATTGGTTGGAAAGGTAGCGGGTGTACAGGTATCGCAAATTACCGGTGCGCCTTACCAGGGTACAAAAATAAGCGTGCGCGGTGTGGGCTCAATCAACGCCAGCTCCGATCCGTTATATGTAATCGACGGTTACGCCGCTGGTAACGATCTGTTCATCAATCCTGAAGATATCGAATCTATCGATATACTGAAGGATGCTGCATCGGCCGCTATTTATGGTTCAAGAGCCGCAGGCGGTGTAGTGCTTATCACCACCAAACATGGCTCCAAACAAAATACAAAAGGTAAATTTGAATATGACTTTCAGACCGGTATAAATCAACTGGCTAAAAAAGTCAATCTTTTAAATTCCGACCAATTTGCGCAATTGGTAATTGATGGCCGCAATGACTCGTACCATGACCTTTGGGTAACCACCGGTCATACCTGGAACGATGCCATGTACTCAGATCCGAACGCCACCCGTATTGCGAACGTGGGTAACGCCGCGTCGGTGAGCATTCCTGCTTCGTTGTACGACTTTTCATCGCAAACGCTAATCCACCAAACGATAAATACCGACTGGCAAAACGAATTATACCGCAATGCGCTGCTGCAAAGTCACAACCTGTCGTTTACCGGCAATTCAAACGGTACGGCTTATTATTTAAGCGCCGGTTACCAGGATCAACCAGGTATAATGCTGGGTACCGGTCAGCAAAAAATTAACCTGCGGGCTAATATAGATGGTACTATCGGGACAAGGCTTAAGGTTGGGGCTAATTTATCATTCACCCAAAATACTAACCAGGAAACCCAGGACGGCCGCTGGGACCACAGCCCTGCTTTCGGGGCATTGATTTATATGCCATTTTTCCCGGCATATAATGCGGATGGCAGCATTGCCACAAACTTAGCAGCTGCGCAATCAACGGCATACGGTTACCAATCCATCGAGAACCCCATCGCCACTGCGGAACTGATTAAAATAACCCGCGTAGGCGACAGGGCTACTTACAACGTACACGCCAACTATAAAATTTTTAACGGCTTTACGTTCAATACCAGCCTGGGTATGCAAACCTATGCCGAGAATTATAATTATTACCTGCCCACCAGCATAAGTAATGGAGCTAACCCTCCTTATTCTTCCCAGTCCATAGCGGCAGCAAAAGCCATCAGGCAAACAATTGATTACCGTGACCAATTAGGTGAGTTTACGCTGAATTATACCAAACAGCTGGGTAAAAACCACTTCGATGCTGTAGCGGGTTATACTGCGCAAAAAACGGTTAATAACGTGCTTACCGTACAGGGAACCGGCTTCCAAAACGATAATGTGCCAAACATAACAGGCGCTGCACCAAGCCAGATCACGCTGATAACCAGCAGCCCGCCGGAAGGTGTGCAGGCAACAGGCGACCAAACTTATACCTTGTTATCATACCTGGCCCGGGTAAATTATAACTTCGATAGCCGGTATTTCCTCTCGGGTTCATTCCGTACAGATGGTTCTTCCCGGTTTGGCGCCAGCCACCGTTACGCATCTTTTCCTTCTGTTTCAGCCGGCTGGAACCTTTCTGACGAAAAGTTTTATCATAGCTGGCTTGGCGACCAATCGACCGTTAAGCTGCGTGCCAGCTGGGGTTTGAGCGGTAATAACAACATTGGTAACTATAATACACAGCGTGTTTATGGCTCGCCGCAAAATGTTGTGTTTGGTTCCGGATCTTTATCGTCGGCGCTAACCGCCGGCAATATAAAGGATGTTGACCTGGGTTGGGAATCAACTTCGCAATATAACTTTGGCGCCGACTTCGGTTTATTAAAAGGGCGGCTGTTCATTATTGCCAATTACTATCTCAGCAAGTCGTACAATTTATTATTTAACGAGCCCGTATCAGCCGTTTCGGGTAGCTCAACCATCCTTACCAACTTAGGATCGGGTTCAAAAGTAAGCAACAAAGGTTTTGATATACAGGTTGATGCTAAAGTGATTGCGAGCAAAGATTTCAATTTAAATATCAGCGGCAATATATCTATCAACCGCAATAAGGTGTTAGGCCTCAGCGGAAACAATACCCTGATAACCAATGGCGCAGAACGCTCATACTTAACCAGCATAACGCAAACCGGCCAGCCAATAGGTATGTTTTACGGCTACAAGGTTGGTGGAATGGTAACGGCTGCCGACCTGGCCAACATTGCTACCGACCGTGCTAATTATAATAATACCACCCACTCTTACCCGGCAGGCTATAAACCTGTAGGGCCGCCAATCTCTACTTTTTCAACCACGCCTTTGCAGGCAGGCGATCTTTACTTTAAGGATTTGAACGGCGACGGTATAATTAATAGCAAAGACGCCGGCATAATCGGCAACCCGTATCCCAAGTTTACTTATGGCTTTTCTATAAACGCAAGCTATAAAGACTTCTATTTCAACTCGTCGTTCGCCGGTTCATACGGCAACCAGGTGCTTGACGGGCAGGACTATTACCTGTACAACATGGAAGGCTCGGGCAACCAATATGCAGATGTTGCAGGCCGCTATCGTAATGCCGCCAATCCGGGCAATGGTTCTGCGTATCGCGCATCACGCGGCAGCACCCAAAGTAACAGCACCAGGCTGTCGACCTTCTATTTACAGGACGGCTCATTCCTTCGGGCTACAAACTTAACGTTGGGCTATAATATCAAATCGTCATTTATCGAACGTAACCTGGGCCTAACAGCGCTTAAGGTGTATGGTTCGGTTAATAATGCTTTCACCATTACTAAATACAAAGGTTATAACCCCGAAGTTAATTATGCCTATACCTACAGCGGCTCGCAGGGTGCTAACCTTGCTCCCGGTATTGATTATGGCGTTTATCCTTTGGTACGTTCATACAACCTGGGTATTAAAGCAACTTTTTAATTAATAATAATTCTGAAGCAAATGAAGAATATAAGATTTAAGCTATTATGCCTGGCGGTAATATTTACACTGGGCTCATGCAAAAAGGACTTTTTACAGCAAAACGATCCGGATGCCAACACCATCGCCAACTCCTTTAAAACTGAAAACGATGTATTACTGGCAGTTAACGGCTGTTACCAATTGTTAAGAAGCGGTAACTCCATTGGGGAAACCAGTGATTTGTGGACAGACCAACGCTCTGACGATACCGGTACAAATGATAACCAGTCGAACGCAGGCGAGCCTTTTGCATTCAGCAATTTCTCGCTGATACCTACCAACAGCTATTTGTATACGCACTGGCTGGCTATGTACGGCATAGTATCAAACTGTAATATCGTACTGTCAAACATAGATAGGGTTACTTTTGCTAACCAGGCAAACAAGCAGAAGTATAAGGCCGAAGCAGAGTTTATCCGTGCGCTGATCTACTTCCACCTGGTGCGCGAATGGGGTGATGTTCCGCTGGTGACTAAGCAATTAACCAGCACCGGCGATATCGCTGCAAACACCTTCCGTACCAAACAGGATGTTGTATACGCCCAGATAGTGGCTGATTTAAAAGACGCCGCTAATAGCCCATTGCCTGCCACACAATCGGCAGGGGTAATTGGCCGCGTATCACTGGCTGCTGTAAACACATTGTTAGGGCAGGTGTACCTTACAATGGCTACAACATTGGATGCTGCCGGTAAAAACGATAACCTGAACAACGCCTTAACTTATCTTACCAAAGCATACAACGCTAAAACATTTGTAAACCTGAGCGATATACCCTATAGCGATGTATTTGACGTAACCAAAAAGTCAACCTGCCCCGAACTTATCTGGCAGATTGTAAATATACAGGGCGACCCCGTTTACAGCTCGGCTATTGCTGCCAACAGCCAGGCTATAGGCGAGACTACCAATTCACAAAAAGCATCCACAGGTGTTGGCGATAATGTAACACACGACCTGGTGAACGATTATGAAGCCGGCGATCCGCGTATGGCGTTTTCAATTAAGTACGCTGCGGCACCTACTGTAAAAGATTGGTATGTAACCAAATTCAGGGATGTAAGCTCCGGCGCCGGTAAAAACGGTTACGGCGGTAACGACTGGATATTGATGCGCTATGCGGATGTTATACTGATGCTGGCCGAAACCAATATGTACCTGGGTAATAATGCGGCGGCTATTCAATATTTGGATATGGTGCGCGCAAGAGCAGGCGTACCAACCTACGAAGTGTCGTCAGTTGACCCCACTTATAGCGCTAACTATCCAACGCTTAAGTTGGCCATATTGCATGAACGCCGCGTAGAGCTGGCCTTTGAGCATCACCGCTGGTTTGACTTACTGCGCACTTTCACTACTGATGAGTTGGTAGCTTATTTCCGTGGTAAAAGCCAGGCTAACTTCGGTTCAGCGCTGTTGTCGAACTTTACAACCAAGGATAGATATTATCCTATTCCGTTTAATGAAACCAAGTTGGATCCGGTAAAAATGTACCAGAACTCTGGCTATTAATATTTCTTTTCGCCTGATTTTAGAGGAAGCTGTCTCTCAGCTTCCTCTTTTAAAATAAAAAACAATTTATATGAGAATAATAAAGAATCAACCCCTGTTGTTTATGGCATTGCTGTTA
>JAZJZL010000018.1:0-4803 GCA_040389845.1 Bacteroidota bacterium | reverse complement strand
GGCACAAACCGGGTTTAATAAGAACTACCGTTTTCTGCATTCAGATAACCTGGTGGCCGACAAAAACTTTTACCTGCTGACTGTTATCGACCACACGCCTGCCGTTAAATCGGCAATGGAAAGCGACGCTTATTTTAAACAATTTTTTGCTGAGCGGTTGACGCTGCTTAAAAGCCATGCTACTGATACCTGTTCGCACCCGCTGTCGTTAGCCGGTGGTTTTAAATACAGTAAGGATGACTCTGTAAAGCTGACCGAAAATATCGGATTATTATATAAGAGCCACCAGGCAGCGTTCGACCAGATGATAAACGCGCATTTACGCCCGTCAGGCTATTATATGCGTTTTGCAGGACTAAGCAACGCCGAACTGCTTTTAAAAGCCTGGGGACAATATATTTACGGCATAAATTACATTGTCGACCAGTTTGGCTTAGGGAAGAAAATGCGCTATCCGCGGATAGATACGGCCAGCTATGTAGTTTCCGGTCGCTATTACCGCACGGTGATGAAGGATATGTTTGCACTGCTTGACGAACAAAGCGACGGCATGAAGTTGTTTTATCAGCCATCGCTTGCTGTCGCGATGCATTTAATGGATGCCAACGACCGCGATGAACCGGCACGTTTTGAACCGATGGAACAAAGTGACAATAAAGCGGCAGTTGCTAAAATTAAAACAACGCAATGGACTAAGTACCCCTACGCAGCTATTGTAATTCCGGGTAACGGGCCGGAACTGTATACCACGCCCATAAGCCCTGACAATAAAATCCATTGCGATGCGGCTGCAATGCGCTACCTTAAGGGCATGGCTCCTTTCATCATTACCAGCGGCGGTTACTGTTATCCGTTCCGCGGGCCGTATTGCGAAGCGGTAGAGATGAAGAAATATCTGATGAAAAAATTCGGTATCCCCGCCGATGCGATCATTATTGACCCCCACGCGCGCCATACCACAACCAATTTCAGGAATGCCGACAGGTTAATTATCCGTTATGGCATACCAACCGACAAGCCTTCGCTGTTTATCACCAGCAAAAGCCAGCATGACATGGTGATGAAGGATGCTTTTGATAACAGGAACGCGAAAGAACTGGGTTATTTACCTTATAAAGGAAAAAAAAGCATCTCGAACCACGATGTCGTTTTTTACCCGGTTTATGAAAGTTTGCATATGGACCCTTTAGATCCATTGGATCCATAGTAAAAAAGATACAAAACAGCCGCTTTACTTTAGTAAAGCGGCTGTGATTATTTTCGGTTGGCAAACAGCGATAAGTACATCATTATCTTGAGCTTTCCACCGGGTAAACAAAACTATCTGCCTTATAATATCCCAAATTGTACGCTATCGGCTTTTCTATGCAAGCCCTGTATAAAGCATTTACCGGAATTGTAAAACAGCCCTGCAACTGTTTTATTCCGATCTCAAGCTCTTTACCGGGTTCGCAATGGCAGCTTTTATCGATTGAAAGCTGATGGTGATTAATGCAATTAATATTACCAATACGCCGCCCGATAAAAACAGCCACCAGCTCAACGTTATCCGGTAGGGATAATTCTGTAGCCACTTGCTGGTTGCCAGCCATGCAAGCGGTACGGATATAGCCAGCGAGATAAATATCAGCTTTAAAAAATCGGTAGACAGGATGCTAACAATGCTGCTTGCCGAAGCGCCGAGCACTTTGCGCACGCCTATTTCTTTGATACGTTTTTCAACAGCTAGTACGGATAATCCGAATAGACCTATACACGAAATAAAAATGGTAAGTATGGCGCTGAACAGGATAATCTTTTTCCACCTGGCTTCAGTGGCATAGCTTAGTTCGTTTTGTTCCTGTTTAAAGGTATAAGCGAACGGAGTTAACGGGAACAAACCTTTAAATACTTTTGCTATGTATTGCAGGCTTGCCGTTTCGGTACCGGGCCTTATTTTTATGAACATTGTTCCATAGCCGCTTGCAGGGTTCATAGTAAAAAATTGCGGCCCTATTTTTTCAGTTAAAGGTTTGTAATGATAATCCTTTGTAACGCCTATAACTGTGTAAGTTTCATTGTCAAACGTTTTTATTTGCTCGCCTACAGGGTGTTTCCAGCCAGCTTCGTTTACAAAGGCTTCATTCACCAAAACTGAATGCATTACGTCTGACGGATATTCAGCCGAGAAATTTCTGCCTGCAATTACCGGTACTTTAAGCAGGGGTAAATAAGATGCATCGACGGTTTCAATAGCGATGTTTACCTGTTTATCGCCGCTTACTTTTACCGTGTTGTTATTGTTTCCGCCATTCTTTGGAGCGGCGTCGGCGATATTTGGATTCTTCATTAATTCCTGCTTAAACAGGCTTGCTTCATTCCGGCTTAGGGGGGATTTATCCACTGTAATTAAATTGCTATCGTTATAACCCAGGCTCTGTGTGGTTAAATAATTGAACTGCAAAAAAATGGCGATAGAACCGATGATTAAAAAAGATGCCAGCGCAAACTGAAATATCACCAATGCCTTCTGTAAATAATTTTTTCCGGCGAGGTTAAAGCGGCTGTATAACGCCTGCACAGGGTTGTAGTTCGACAAAACTATCGAAGGATAAAAACCCGCCAATAAACTTGTGACGATAAAAAGCGCCACATAATAACTTATCAGCTTTACATTAAACAGGTACGATAGGAAAAGCACTTTGTTTGCCAGGTGGCTGAATACAGGCAATATCATTATTACAATAACCAACGCTACAATGAAGGCGACCAGGCAAAGAATAAACGACTCGCTTAAAAATTGTATGCGCAATTGTTTGCTGGTGCCGCCAATTACTTTGCGTATGCCAATTTCCTTTGCACGTTTTACCGAGCGTGCTACGGTTAGGTTAACAAAATTTATACAGGCTATAAGCAGGATAAAAATTGCAATGGCCGAAAGAATATAAGAAAATTCAGGGTTGCTTTTATCGCGAAGGATATCGTCTCCATCCGGCACCAGCTTACCTAAATGAATTCCGGTAAATGGCTCCAGCATGTACGATTGGCCAATACTTTTTACATGATATTTGTTTTTGATTTGGCTGATTGCCTCACTTGCGTCCGATTCAAATACCTTGTCCATTTTGCTGTGAACAGCTTTCATATTTGCGCCGGGCGAAAGCACTACAAATGTGCTGAGAAAAGAGTTGAACCAATTGCTGTTATTGCTTTCGTCTACAGCTGAAACTTTCAGCGGCAGCAGAACCTCGAATTTGATGGATGAATTTTGTGGGCAATTTTTTGCGACCCCGGTTATAGCGTAGGGCTTAAAAATACTGTCTTCTTTTATTGATATCGTTTTACCGACAGCATCCGGGGTGCCAAAATACTTTTTAGCCATGTCCTCGGTAATTACCGCCGAATTGGGCTGAGCTAAAACTGACGCGGCATTGCCGCTTAGTAAAGGAAAGCTAAACACCGCGAAAAAGTTAGCATCGGTCAAATAAACAGCCTGCGAATGAACATCGGCGCCTGTTTTAATGTCTGCCTGTGCCGGCTGGTAGCGGACAAAACTTTGTATCTCGGGTATTTTTGCGGCAAAACGGGGGCCGGGGAAATAACCGGTATAGCTGCCGTTCGAGACGCTTCCGTCATCCCTGGTTATTTGCTTATCGATGCGGTAAATTTGGCCGATATTTTTATGAAAGCGGTCATAGCTCACTTCATCCTGCACATACAGCATAATGAGCATTGCACAGGCCAGGCCAATGCTTAAACCTGCAATATTGATGAAGGAATAGACCTTATTCTGCAGCAGGTTTCTGAACGAGGTTTTAAAATAATTTCTAAACATATAATTGCGATTTAATTTTCCAGCAGCCCAATCCAGCGGGCTTTCTGAACGCAATATTACAGGTCGTAAACGTGGCAGAGTGGCCAACTTATCATTTGGCAACTCATTTTTCAGGCTGTTCTTGTATTCTGCCGGGGTTTTACCGGCTATCTCTTTAAAGACACGGTTGAAAGTCCGTTGGGAATTAAATCCACACTCATAGGCGATACCCAGCAGTGTTAATCTGTCGAAGGCAGGGTCCTGCATCTTCCGGGCGACTTCACGAACCCGGAATTCGTTCACAAAATCATTGAAGTTTTTGTTCAGACCGACGTTAATGATCCGCGACAAATCATGCGGATGCACGTTCAGCTTTACGGCCAGGGTTGTCAATGTCAATTCTGCATCTGCATAAAGGCGATTTGCCGCTACGGCCTCTTTTAACCTTCGGCCCTTTTCCCTTTCATCCGACCGGTCAGCCACCGGCATCGCCAGCCTAACTTCGCCATCGGGGTTCAGTACCACTTTTGCGGCCAACCCAATCAGCGCAAAGGCAATTGCAAAATAAAAAATATCACTTACTGCCGACAACACGCAAAATAAGCCGAGCACGATCAATATTTTCTCCAACCACCTGAAAGCAAAACGGGGCCTGTCCATCAGCACGGGTTGCAGCCGGCTATAAAAGCCCTGTATCAGCTGATGCGATAGGTATAAATAGATGATGACCTGCACCAGGACCAACTGGGGTGGTATCCAGGATACCACAATCAGCAGGCAAAAATGCAGTGTATCTTTCCGCTGGAATTTGCGGTCCGGACAGGTTATTTGCCGCACGTAAAAATACAGGAGCGGCCCTAGCGCCGGTAGCAGGAGCGAAGAAAGGCCCCCTGCTTTTAATACGATTGTCCCTAATGCTAAAGACAGGAATAGATTTGAGCTTTTATCGGGCCTTTTGGCGAATGCCATAAGCAACACCAGGGTGAATCCTGCAAACAACGCTGCCGAAG
>JAZJZL010000017.1:0-14075 GCA_040389845.1 Bacteroidota bacterium | reverse complement strand
CTAACTGTGGCATCCTGTGGCTTATCGGTATAGTTAACGGCCATGGCGTCAACTTCCAGGTGAGCGACTGCCAGCGATGGTAAATCAAACTTGGTTGTTACCAGCGGATATTCAACACCAACTTTGTGGAAGGTTTTTATCTCGACATTATTGATGATACCATTATTAAAATCGGGCGGATAATGTATCCAGTCGGCATAATCTATAGCCAGGTCGCCGCCGCGCTTATTGGGGTCGAAGGGGCGTTTAACCTCGACGGCTAATACGTTGTCGCCGGTATAATTTATGTTTTTGGTGATATCCAGCTCGATAATACGGAATGGCCCCATTACCTGCGTCGAGTCGGCAATTAGCTTGCCGTTGAACCAAACATTGGCTTTGTAATTTATGCCTTGTAATTTCAGCACAACGTTTTTACCGTTTTCGGCTGCAGGTAGCTTAAATTCTTTGCGGAACCACCAGGGTTTGTCCAGCCGGCTGTCATTCAGCTTTTCGAAATTGCGGCCAAAAAACGGGTCGAAATCATATACCTTATTAGCCAGTAAGCCGGCAATAACGGTGGTAGGGACGCTGACTTTATACCAGCTGGCGGCGTTAAAATCTGTTGTTGAGATTTTGCCCCCAAGAGTGACATCGGTAACTGCAGATTGCATATTCCAGCCATCTTTTAAAAACTGACGGTAATTTTCGGTGGCTTCCTGCGCAAACGAATAACGGCCTGCTAAGACAAGCAATGCTAAGAGTATAACTTTTTTCATCATAAATGATTTAAGGCAACCTGTGTTGCCAATACCAGGTGGATATAATCGGGTTAACAATTTTAACAAAATAATACGGTAAACTTTAATCCATAACATACTTTTTACGACCTTCGCCCCTACAAAAGCACTACTTATTATGAAAGCGATTTGCGTTTTTTGCGGAGCCAACTTTAATGGCGATAAAGCGTTGGCCGAAGCTATTGAACAACTGGCCGAAGTGATGGTAAGCCGTGGGATTACGTTGGTTTTCGGCGGCGGCAGGGTAGGTGTGATGGGCCTGCTGGCTGATGCTGTTTTAAGCCGCGGCGGTAAAGCCATCGGGATTATCCCGCAATTTTTGATGGATAAAGAAGTCGGCCATACGGGTTTGACCGAGCTGCACATTGTTGATAATATGCATCAGCGCAAACAACTGATGAACGACCTTTGCGATGGAATCATCATGCTACCAGGCGGTTTCGGAACTTTGGAAGAATTTTTCGAAGTATTAACCTGGCTGCAGTTGGGTCTGCACAGTCATCCGGTAGGTATTCTCAACGTAAATGGTTTCTATGACTTACTGTTGCAGCAAATGGATTTGATGGTTGAGCAAAGATACCTGAAACCTACCAACCGCGAATTGGTATTAAGCTCTGGTGACCCAATTGAGCTGGTCAACCTGATGGATAATATTGAGATAAAGCCGGATGAGGTTTGGTTTAGAGATAGGAATTTGACTTAGGAGGATGACGGAAAATGATTTCCTCGTATCTCTACGAGCCAGGATTTTGAGAGATATATCTATACAGTATCCAATATCCCACCCCCGCCACCAAACTTAACCCGCACAAAGCCCACCACAACAAGTTAAACCCGCCATACGCTATTATCACGCCGCCAAGCACCGGCGCACAAATCTGCGCTGCCGACCACGACATGGTGTACAACGCTGCATATTCTCCCCGGTTATATTCATTGCTCCGGCTTATCCAAAATGTATTTAAAAACGGCATGCTTAACATTTCGCTAAAGGTTATTAGTATAACAACAATTAGCGCGGCTGCGATGCTTCCGGGCAAATAAATCAACAATACAAAACAGACAGCGCCCAGTAATACACCTGACACTACGTAAATCAAACCGTGCTTTTTCCCTTCCAGGTTATGTACCAACAGCATCTCCACCGCCACAATCAGTACGCCGTTGAGCGCCATCAGAAAGCCGATGAAACGTTCGCTAAAATGCCAGTTCAGTTTATAAAAAACAGGTTCCATAATAAAGAACTGGAAAAAGCACATGCCAAATAAAGCAGAGAACAGGGTAAAAAAGAGGTAGGGACCGTCTTTGTAGGGTGATATTTTTTGGATTCTTTCTTCTATTTTTTTGATGGTGTTTATCACGCTCGCCCTCGGCATCAATTTTAATAATAACAGTGCAGCCAGGATATTGGTGATACCGTCAACCCAAAACAGCAGGTGGTAATTGACAGACGCTATAAACCCGCCAAAGCCCGCTCCAAACGCCCAGCCCAGATTTATGGCCAGCCTGTTAAGCGAGTAGGAACGTGTTTTATTTTCGGGTGTGCTGTAATGCGCAATCGCTGTGGAGTTTGCCGGTCGGAACGATTCATTGCAAAAGCTTAAAATGAATGTAACCAGGCATACGGTAAGGAAAGTATGCTGATAACCAAGCATAATAAACAGTACGCCACCACTTAAAAGAGCCCCAACCTGCAAATCGTAAAAGCCGATTTTATCCGTCAGCTTGCCACCGACGAAAGCGCCGCTTATAGAGCCTATACCAAACATGGTCATCACTATACCTGCCTGTACGATAGTAAAATGCAGCTGTTTTATACAATAAATGCTCATAAAGGGCACCACCATTGTGCCGCTACGGTTAATGAGCATTACCGCGCTCAGGTACCAGCTGTTGCGCGAAAGACCGGTGTAGGCATTTTTATATAATTGAATAAAGGAGGCCAGCATAGCGGGACAAAGATAATGTGCGGATGTGCAAATGTGCGGGTGTGCGGATGGAAAAATGTTTTGAGGGAGATAATTAGACTTACGAAGTTTTTAAAACTTCGTAAGTCTGGCACGGCTAATCACTTACCTCAAAATCAATCGAATTTATCAGATGCTCCCTTTCATGGAAGTTGATAATGCGCTGGTCTAAAATAATATCTTCCCGTTTGATGTCGCGTTTTAAGGTGATGCCTGCTAACGTACGGCAGCGGCTGAGTGCGGTGTATAGCTGCCCGTTTACAAATGTGCCGGTGCCCGTATCAATGATTGTTTTATCGAAAGTAAGACCCTGGCTTTTGTGGATGGTTACCGCCCAGGCGAGCTTGATAGGATATTGAGTAAATTTGCCTTTGGTTTCCGAGACGATACGCCGTTTAAATTTATCGTATTGAAATACGCGGTTTTCCCAGGTGGCCGGTTCCAGCTTATGGATGCTGCCGTCCTGTAAACGGACTTCTATAAAGTCATCTGCAATAAAATCTATTTTGGCAATGGTGCCGTTGACCCACCTGCCGCCGGAATCATTTTTAATGAAAATAACCTGGGCATACTTCTTAAGCTCTAAAACCCTGTCGGTTGGATATTTATCCTGCTTGAATTCGTTTTCAATCACCGCCTCAAACTTGAACGAGGTGTAGGGTAGCTCGTAAAGGCGACGGGAGTTTTCGTTAAAGGCTATCATATTGTTCGATGCCAGCGTGATAACAAACTCGTCGTTTTTAGGAACATATAACGGATTGACCCGCATGTTTAATGCGCCAATTGTTTCCGGGTCGGTGTCACAAACCCTTATTTTATCCAGTAGTTCAACAAATTTCAGATCCGATCCCTGCCTGTAGGAAATTTTAAACTCGAAATAAGTAGGATTCAGTTTTCGATAAGCAAGAGAGTCAAAAAAGTAGGGGCTTTTGTACTCTTCAGTAAAGAGCATGTTTTCTAACGTCTCGCTTAAATTGGCCACCGGCGGCAGCTGGAAAATATCCCCCACAAAAATTATCTGCTTACCGCCAAACACCTTGTTTGGATCGCCGCCGTTAATCCTCAATGAGTAATCGATAGCTTCAACAATATCAGCACGCAGCATAGATACTTCATCAATAATGATAGTATCGATTTCCTGTATCAGTTTATATTTTTTTGACCACGTGTCAAACTTTGTGATCTCATCATCTTCGGGCATCAGCGGCTTAAGGGGGAACCTGAAAAACGAGTGTATGGTTTGCCCGCCCACGTTGATTGCCGCTATGCCGGTAAAGGCGCACATCAACAACTTTTTGCGTGTTCGCCTGGCAAAGTATTGTATAAAGGTGGATTTCCCGGTACCTGCTTTACCCGTAATGTAAAAACTTTCTCTGCTGTCCTCCAGCTTCCCGAACAGTTGTGCCACAATTACATTCTTCTCGTATCCCTCCGGAAAATTGGTGAACCTCCTGTAAAGGTCGGGCAGGTATAAGGGTTCGTCAAAAATCTTTAATTGTATTTCCCCGCATTCAATGCGCAGCAAAAAGTCTATCTCGCGGAAGATATCTTTAAAAGGATTTGCCAGCGTGAGCGTTTTGCCGTAGCGGGCAATAGTTTTCAGGATGTAGTAGCACTTATTTACAAAGTTTTTATACTCATTGGGATTGCCTTTAATGAATTCCTTTAACCGGTCGCCATTTAATTGTATACCAATAAAGCCCAGGTACTCGCAGCATGTTTTCAACACAGGCTGGATATCTAACGATGAATGAAGATTATAATAGCTGTTAAAATCAAACAGGAAACTCTCCGGGCAGGTGCTTTCTTCCGATTTACCGTAGAAGAATTGGAATGCAAAATCGCCATTGACACCTTCTCCGTCAACCAAAGGCGATTTGCCAAAATTCTCAATCCATTTTTTCTCTACGATGCTTATGTTAGACATTTAATGGGAAATACAATTATCTAACAAAATTAGCAAAATTTGGCGGGTTTAGATTTGACAACTCTCAAAGAGTTGTCAAATCTGCTTAGCCTAATAAGGTAAAACCGGCGGCATTACCGCATTCCTGTTCCTCAACCAATGGTCAGCAACCACCAGCGCAGCCATCGCTTCCACAATCGGGACTGCACGGGGCACCACGCAAGGGTCATGGCGGCCTTTGCCGGATATTTCGGCGGCATTGCCTTGGGAGTCAATCGTCGCCTGGTTGTGCATAATGGTGGCGACAGGTTTAAAGGCTACCTTAAAATCAATCGGCATACCGTTGCTTAAACCGCCCTGGATGCCTCCGGAATAGTTGGTAAGCGTTTTTACTTTGCCGGCTTCATTTTTTATAAACACATCGTTATGTTCAGTCCCGCGCATCTCGCTGCCTGCAAAACCGGAGCCATATTCAAAGCCGTGTACAGCGTTTATGCTCAGCATAGCCTTACCTAAATCGGCATGTAATTTGTCAAAAACAGGTTCACCAAGGCCTACCGGGCAGTTCAGTATATGGCAGCTTACCTTACCGCCCACGGTGTCGCCATCTTTGCGAACCGAGTCGATAAATTCAATCATTTCTTCCGCGGTAGCAGGGTCAGCACAGCGGACGATGTTTTTCTCGCGCTCGTCTATAAACTCCTGCGCGCTTTTTATTTCTACGTTAGGGGCATCAATTTTACCGACGCTGCTTACGTGAGCAACTATTTCAATGCCCTGCGTTTTTAATAGCAATTTGGCGATTGCCCCGGCAGCCACACGTGCCGCAGTCTCACGGGCTGACGAGCGGCCGCCGCCGCGGTGGTCGCGGATGCCGTATTTAGTTTGATAGGTGTAATCCGCATGCGATGGACGGAAAACGTCTACATTATGCGTGTAATCTTTAGATCGCTGGTCTTCATTCGGTATCAGCATAGCAATAGGCGTACCTGTAGTTTGCCCCTCAAACACGCCCGACAAAATTTTTACGGTATCGCTTTCTTTGCGTTGCGTGGTGATTTTAGATTGGCCCGGTTTGCGTTTATCCAGTTCGCCCTGTATATAATCTAAATCAATTTCCAATTGCGCCGGGCAACCGTCAATAATTACGCCGATAGCCTCGCCATGCGATTCGCCAAAAGTTGTTATTCTGAATAATTGTCCGAATGAGTTACCTGCCATTTTTTTGTGATTTCACCGATTGGAGAATGATTTCACCGATTGGTAGTTGATTGTTTTTTGTGATTTCACCGATTGGAGAATGATTTCACCGATTACACTGATTTTGCGTGTTCAGACTTACGAAGTTTAATAGCACGTTTGCAAGTAAACTTCGTAAGTCTTGCCGGGGGGCGCCTTTTACCTTATCCTTTCACCTCTCCCACAAACCCGATTTCCTCCAAATCTTTCCAAAATGCCGGGTACGATTTCTCTACCACATCAGCATCCTCAAATTCAATTTCGGGCACTACCAGCGCCAGTGGGGCAAAGGCCATAGCCATGCGGTGGTCGTGGTAGGTGTTTACAAATATACGGCTGGGGATCTGTTTTTCCCTGCAATCAAGCTTATAAACCTGGCCTTTTTCAATCAGCTTTACGCCGATCTTTGCCAACTCGTTTTGCAATGCGGCAATTCGGTCGGTTTCTTTTATTTTCAGCGTTTCAAGCCCGGTAAAGGTAGCCTCATGGCCTAATGCTGCACAAACCACGATAACGGTTTGGGCTAGGTCAGGGCATTCCTTCATATCGAATATCTTGCGGACAACCGGCTTAACTTCTTTTTGTAAGTATACACCGCCATCCTTAAACTGCGAGGTGATACCGAAGTTGGCCATTATCTCAGTTATAACGCTGTCGCCTTGTAAGCTATACTGCGTTAGGCCTGGTAAAAATAGCTCCGCCTCATCAGCCAAAGCTGCTATAGCGTACCAGTAGGATGCGGCGCTCCAATCCGGTTCTACATGGATAGAGGTTTCAGCAAATTCCTGTTTTGCTATCGCGATGACGTTGTCACTCCATGTATGCTGTATGCCTGCGCTTTGCAGCATGGCCAGTGTCATCTCTACATAGGGCTTGGATGTTAAATCGCCCGCTATATGCAATTCCAAACCCAAAGGCAAACGGGCTGCAATAAGCAATAGCGCTGTAATATACTGGCTGCTGATATCTCCCTGTATGGTAACCTTGTTTGATTGCTGCACCAAACCGCCCTTTATATTGATAGGAGGGAAGTCCTCTTTTTCAACATAATTTATCCGGGCGCCGATTTCGCGCAGGGCATCTACCAAAATACCTATCGGGCGCTCCTTCATACGGGCACTGCCGGTTAATATCACTTCTTCGTCCTGCAGGGTTAAATAGGCCGTTAAAAAGCGCATGGCAGTGCCTGCAGGACCGATGTTGATTTCGGTAGCCGGAATTTCGATTTCCGAATCATCGTGTCCGCTAACGGCTAAATGTTTATCCGCCCGCAGGATGCCTGCCAGCAAAACCGCGTCAGCAGCGTCCGAGATATTATCCACTTTAACCTTACCATTGCTTAACGCCTCGATAATAAGGGCTCGATTACATTCGCTTTTTGAACCGGTGAGGTGCACCGTGCCTTTTGCAGATTTATCGCTTTTGGTAAGGATGATGTTATGTTTCATTAGTAATTTGTTTAGAAACGCGAGGTATCGCGTGTCTACAAGATTTCATTTTAATTTTTGGCACTGCAGTGTACGCAATTACCCTTTGCTACGTGACCCCATCGGGGTCAAATATTGGTAGCGAAAAAGCCACCGCGCATTTCGTGCCGTAGGTACGAAACACCGCTTGCAATTGTTAGAGGGATAGGTTGCGTACCTACGGCACGCAATCCTGTCCTTTATTATTTCTACCAATATTTTGCACCTACGGCGCATTTTCCGTTAGTCCGACAATGTTCCCCGTAGAAACGAGGTTCGTTGCGTCTCTACTGCAACACGCTAATAATTATTACGCGTGCGTTAATTTCTCTGCAGCCTGGCCAGCTTCGTCCTTGTTCATTATCTCGGTTTGTTTACGGATAGATTCGGCGTGGATTAATTCCAGCAATTTCTCGGTAAACTCAGTGCTTAATTTAAGGGCTTTGGCATAGCTGGTGCGTTTTTGCAGGATATCGTCCCAACGGTTAACCTGCAAAATGGTGATGTTGTTATCTTTTTTGTAGTTACCAATCTGCTCAACAATTTTCATACGCTCAGCCATTTTCTGGATAACCAGGTCGTCTATTTTATCGATTTGGTTACGCAATTCCTGCAGTTTGTCCTTCACATCAGCATTGCGGATCTCAGGTTTACGCAGGGTAAGGTGTTTGATAATGTCAACCAAAGCATCAGGAGTTACCTGTTGCTTAGCGTCAGTCCAGGCAACAGTAGGGTCAATGTGGCTTTCTATCATCAGGCCCTGCATATCCAGGTCAAGTGCTTTTTGCGAAATGTAGCCAATCAGGTCGCGGTTTCCGGTAATGTGGCTTGGGTCATTAATTAAAGGCAAATCAGGCGCCAGTGTTTTAAGGCTGATGGCCAAATCCCACATCGGCTCGTTGCGGAAAGCGCTTTTTTCGTGCGATGAAAAGCCGCGGTGAATAGCAGCCAGCTTAGTGATACCCGCATTGTTTATACGCTCTAAAGCGCCAATCCATAAAGATAAATCAGGGTTTACCGGGTTTTTAACCATTACCGGTACGTCAACGCCGCGTAATGCGTCAGCAATTTCCTGAACGGTGAAAGGGTTAACGGTTGAACGCGCGCCAACCCAAAGAATATCAACGCCGGCAGCCAAAGCTTCTTCAACGTGTTTTGCATTGGCAACCTCAACAGCGGTTGGTAAACCGGTTTCCGCTTTAGCGCGTTTCAGCCATTCCAGGCCGATGCTGCCAATGCCCTCAAACTCGCCCGGACGGGTACGTGGTTTCCAGATACCTGCACGTAAGGCAGATACACGACCGGTTTTTGCTAATAAATGTGCAGTGGCTACCAACTGGTCTTCAGTTTCGGCGCTGCATGGTCCTGCAATTAATAATGGTTCGCTGCCCGTTTTAATCCAGGATTCTAATGGCTGTATGTTTAAATTCAGTTTCATGATTTTTTGTTGTTAGTCCGGAAGTCCGAAAGTCGGAAAGTCCGAAAGATTTTTTTGATTATTTTAATTTGTTTTTTGGCTCTTTTAATATTTATAATTCTTCGGATTTCTGACTGTCAAACCTCCGACATCCTTTCGTCTTTCGGACTTCCGGACTTTCCCGACTTTCGGACTCCCCTTAGCTCATCTTCTTCATTTTAATATACTTCCTCGGTACCCGTTCGGTTGCTACCTCTTTTGGCAGGCTGCCTTCATCATCATGGCGCTCGTATTCGCCCAGTATGTTGAAGTTTTGTGTGTATTTCAGAATCTGCCGGATAGCGGTATCATATTGTTTGGTATCGTTCCACTCCACGTCTACATAAAAGTTGTATTCGTGGCGCTTGCCTAATACCGGCATGCTTTGAATTTTGCTCATATTCAGTTCCTGCTCTGCAAAAATGTTCAGCACTTTGGCAAGCGCGCCTACCGTGTTGCTCACCTGGAAACATAGTGATGCCTTATTATGGTTCTTTTTTGGCGCGTTTTCATGATGGGTAAGTATCAAAAAACGGGTGAAGTTCTTTTTGTTCGATTCGATGCGGCGTTCCAGTACGTCCAATCCGTAAAGCTTTGCAGCTAAAGAGTTGGCTATAGCCACGGTGTCGGTTAGTTGCTCATCGTGGATCCGTTTAGCGCATGCGGCGGTGTCGTTGCTTTCCACAATGTTCAGTTGCGGGTACTCATCAATAAAGTCGATACACTGGCGGATGGCGATAGGGTGGGAGGTCACATATTTAATATCCTCGAATTTTACGCCTGGTAAAGCCATCAGGTGCAACTGTATGGGCAGGTAAATTTCACCAATAACAGGAAAACCATAGCTAAGCAGCAGCGAGTAATTTGGCAAGATACTACCGGCTATGCTGTTTTCAATAGCCATCACCACGTAGTCGGCATTTTTGTTTTTTAGCGCCTCGAAAGTCTGCTTAAACGAGTTGCATTCAATGGTCTCAATATTTTCACCAAAATATTTAAATGCGGCCTCTTCATGGAAGGAAGCGCGTATCCCTTGTATTGCAACTCTTGGTTTGTCTTGTTTCATAAATATGTTAAAGCAAAAAGTCCCGGCTCTTTCGGGCCGGGACTTTTCAGTTTCTTATATGTTTGTTAGTGCATATTAGTCCCGGCTCTTACTGGTAAAGTAAAAGTAGTAACCGTAAAAATATGCGCTGTTAAATTTCATTTCTTTTTGTTTGCGATGTAAATGTACAGGTAAAAATGATATTGTCAATAGAAAATTTTATTTTTTTGAAAATAGAGGGGGTAAACAGAATATTATTTGGCGATAAACCGCTTTATGGCTTTATGTACGGCGAAGTATCCTTTAGCGTAGTCAATTTTTATATCACAAAATTTTGCTATCAGGTCATAACGTCCAATTAGCATTTCGGGGACAACTAAAGCGCTATTATCAGCGAAAACTATCTCGGAAATTCCCACAAGCCGGGAGGACCGCCCGCCCCCATAAACGGTTAGGCTCGCTACATCTTTTTTATGATAGGTTTTAAAATCGTCATCGGTGCCGCAGGTAAAACTCTCGCCGCCACTCCTGATATTTATAAACATATTTTTTGCTTTTAAATACATCCAGAATGTAAAGTAGAGCCGCTGGCAAAGCAGCACACAAAAAAGTAATGAAAAGATGCCAACCACCCGCATCGGCCCGCTTGTAAAGCAACAAACTATAGAGAAAGCAAGATAAACCGTCGAAAACACGGCCCAAAACAATATTGTGAAAAAAGCAGTAGTTCTATTTATCCGGTACTCAAAACTCCGGGTTTCGAAATGACTTTTTGCGCCGCTGCTAAATAAATGTTTTTCGAAACTTTGCAACGGTACCCGGCCGTCGAAAAATTGCGTAACGATGTTGCACGCTTCATCTAATTCCGATGTATGGTATTCATACAGATGGCCGTCACTGTCTAAATAATACAGGCAATATTTACCATTGAAAAATAGTGCTACTTTTAAATAGTTGCCGTACTCGTCTTTTATAGTAATTGATGGCCCTGTTAATTGAACATCCGAGCCACGCTCGTTATCCCAGGGAAAGCTTTTTATCAGTTCGATGGTCTCGTTAAGGTCTCTCGCTTTTTCATCGGTGTATTCACCTTTTTCGTAATACTTGTGCTGCAGCTTAGATATAAATTCCGGCATCGGGGTATTGAATAATTGCCTAAGCTAATAAATATTCTCATTTCAAGATTATCGGGTAATCAATCTCACTCATTTAAGCCGATGGGCACATCATTTAAAAAATACCGCTCCCGGTTGAAATTCTTTTAAGGTAAGCGCCGGATGAAATAGCTTTAAAATAAAAAATGAAATTTAAGTCCCTTTCCCTGCTGTTTATCATAATTGTTTTACATTGCGATGCTCAAAACACTAATAACTCCGCTGCAAAAAAAATACTGGAGAAATCGATACTTGCCACGGGCGGCGATGCCTGGAAAAAGGTAAACACGTTCTCTTTCGATGGCTATGGATATGCCAACCTGGTCGACCAATCGGAAAGGCCGGAAGGGCCATCGATACCAGTACAAGTTTCAAGACACATCCTGAAAAATCTTTCTGAAAATACTTTTGCCGTACGGTTAAAGGAATTGAACTATGATTTTGGGAATGAATATACGCTGCTTTGCAACGGCCAATTCAACGCTATAAAGATCGGCGATAAGATTACACCAACACTCCAGGGTGATTTATTGAACGACGAGCTAAACCTTGCACCTGAGTTGGTATTGACCAAAGCGCTGGCCGCACCTGATTTACGCTTTGTGAAAGACACCGTTTACCAAAAAGCCCAGCATAGCATACTGGCTTTTACTTATGGGCGTTTCCCCGTGCGGTTGTTTTTAAACCAGGAAACTGATTTGCTTACCGCCGTTGAAGTGACCAGGCCATATAACGAAGGGTTTTCGGCTATCTGGGGCGATGTTCGTAAAACGGTGATTTATTCATTCTGGATGCTGTTGGATAAGGGGCTGCATTACCCTTTGCAGCAGGATACCTATTTTAACGGCTGGTACCTTAGCAGTTTTTTGATAAATAAATGGCAGGTTAATTCTTCTGCGGCGACTGATTCATTAAAAATACCTCCCGCCGTTATTGAACAGGATAAGGCGCTCGCCAAAAACACCGAAACGCAGCTTGCTACACAATTGGATAAGGCCACGCAGCTTGTTCCGGGAATCTGGATGCTGCCCGGCTATTGTCGAAGCACGGTTATAGAACAGCCTGATGGCATTGTGGTGATAGAAAGCTCTTATTCATCTGCATTTGGTGAGGCTACTATTGAAAAAGCAAAGAAACTCTTCCCTGGTAAGAAAATAAAGGCGCTGATAAGTACCAGCGATGCATGGCTGCATATTGGCGGGTTAAGGGCATTCGCGGCTATTCCCGGTATTAAAATTTATCACCCGGTGCGTAACCGGGCTATCCTCGATAAACTGTTGAAATCTTCCTACATCACCAGTCCTGATAAGCTGGCGGGCATTGTAAAACTCACATACAGCCTGAATGGTGTAACCGATACCTTAGCGTTGGGAACAGGTGATAACCGGCTTGTGATGTATGCCTATAAAACCGAAACGGGTGACAGGCAGATGATGGTGTACTTCCCTCACCATAAAATAGTGTACGCCAGCGATCTTTATCAGCATAAAGATCAGCAAGGCAAATACTGGAACCCCCAAATTGCGTGGGAGGTTTATCATTCTATAAAAACACGGAAAATTACCGTGGACAAGTTTTACGCCATGCACTCTGGTGTTTTGCCTTTCAGTGATTTGGAAAATGATTTTAAAGGAGAATAATCAGGCTATGTTTTTATAACGTTCCTTCAGCAAATTCATCATATACACATTGATGTCCCACTGGCTGGCAACCGGCATTTTAGTGTAAGGTAAGGCCGGCATATAAGGCGCGGGGCCAAACTCAGGGGTGATGGTTGTTAGCTGAGTGCCGCTTTTTAAGCGGTGTTGTACAATTTTATCCCACCAGTTGAGGTGCGCTTGCACTTCGGTGGCCCATTCCGGTGCACGCGGGTCGTTTACCTGGGCTGATTCAGCATGACCAACACGGGCGTGGATATGCAGCGTTCGGCTTATGGCAGCGTCAACAGCTTCTTCCTGGTCTTCCAGTAAACTTTCCGATACATTACACCAGTGCGAAAAATCGGCGGTGATAACTATCTCCTGGTTTTCATCCAGCAGTTGTTTGGCAACATGAGCTGCAAATAATGCTTTGTTGCGATGGGTTTCATGGGCTACCACTATACCGGTCTGTTCTGTAAATTCGGTTGCCAGTTTAAATAACTCGCTGTTTTGCGCGGAGGTAAAATAATCTTTACCGGTTTGTGAATCGATAAAGATTGGCTTTAGCCTGCCAATGCTTTCCAGGTGTTTTTTGTAGCTCTGCTTTTGTAGTTCCAAATCCTTTTCGAACGACTGATAATATTGGCCGATAAGCAGCAATTCGTATTTTTTTAATGCATCGGCAATTTCATGGCACTCATCTGCATCGAAGGGGACCGGTGTTTCAACGCCGTCAAAACCCGCGGCCTTTACTTTAGCGCAGAAGTTATCCCAGGTTATATTATCAGAGCCCCACTTAGGGCAAAAGAATTTGATTTGCATGAGTGAATGATTTCGTCAAAAATCAAAATAAATAATGCGAAATACAATATGCAGACGGCACTTATCATTTATTCATATTATTTATAAAATTTATAGTTAACTCTCTGATTATAATGTGAATGATATATTTAAATAAATATCACATTTATCTTTTATCAGCCTTAGATTTAACTTGATTTTTCGTAATAATTTTCTGATGGCGAATTGTAATTCAATTTTACTTAAGAAAAAATAGATAAATTAATTTTATGGTGTTCATTTTTAATTATTATATAGTTATTGCTAATAATATTTTGTTAAATTTTTGAATTTTGGCAAAATATTTACGTAATTAGTTTTATTTGGAATATGATGTGTGATTTTTTGGTAAAAAAATCATAATAGACGCTTGTAAAATCAAAACGTGACAGATTTTTAGTTTTTTTTTGAAAAAAAATTAAAAATTACAATTATGATTCTCATAATTATTTGAAAAATAATAAAATATCTTAAATTTATCATACTTATTTTTTAAAAAATGTTAATTTGACACTTAATATAAGCCTGTTTTTTCTCATTTAAGCAAATTTTTGTCAAGTATTGTAACAAGTTTTTTACGACA